>NZ_JBVJHT010000028.1:0-104749 GCF_055586685.1 Micromonospora sp. NPDC049529 | reverse complement strand
TCCTCCCCCCCCCCCCCCCCCCCCCCCCCCCCCCCCCCCCCCCCCCCCCCCCCCCCCCCCCCCCCCCCCCCTCCCCCCCCCCCCCCCCGCGACGTGCGCCGCGGGTACGGGCGGTACCGCGCGACCGGGAATGAGTGCGACCGGGAATGAGTGCGGTACGGGCGGGCGGTACCGCGCCGCCGGAGGTGAGCGTACGCACGCCGACCGCGTACGTTCTCTCTCCGGCACTCGGCGGGGCGGTGCACTCGCCCCGGGGCGGCGACCGCCCGCCCGTGACCGGTGTGCGGCTCCGACCGGGCAGGATGAAGGACCCGGTTCACGGTCGTTTCCGCGCACCACAATGACCGTAAGCGTGCGCTGTGCGTTACGCGGCCACCCGTCCGGCTGTGGTACGGCGGCCAGCCGGTCGGTGTTGGCGGCCGCCTCGGTGGCCGGTAAGGCCCCGGACGGGTCGCGCGGGGGGAAAGCCGCCCGTGCGCGGCGGGCGGGACACGACGGCCCCTTGCGGGCCGTTCGCTATGGTCATCGGCATGCCTGACAGTTACCAGGACCCCAGTGGCAACACCGAGGCGTTCCGTGCCTTCGCGCACCCGTCCGCCGAACCACCACCGCCCGCCGCCGCCAAACCGTCGGCGAACCTCCCGTTGATCGTCGGCGCCGTCATCGCCGCAGCGGTCGTCATCGCCCTCCTCGCCTGGCTCGCCCTCTCCTGACCTAGTTGATCATGAAGTTGGCGCGACGACACGTCGGTGCCGGGCGCGCCAACTTCATGATCAACCGGAGGGTTGGCGGGTGAGCAGGGTGGCGGTTTGGTGGGCGATCTCGAATTCCTCGTTGGTGGCTATGACGGCTACGGCCACGGGGGAATCGGGGGACGAGATCAGGCGGTCGGTGGGGGTGTCGGTGTTGTTGCGGGTCGGATCGACGGTGATACCGAGGCCGGACAGGTCGGTCAGGGCGGTGGCGCGAACGGGTGCGGCGTGCTCACCGACACCGGCGGTGAAGGTGACCGCGTCGAGCCGGCCGAGCAGGGCGAAATACCCGCCCACGTAGAACCTGATCCGCTGGCAGTAGACCTGGAACGCCAGCTCAGCGGCCGGGTCACCGGCGGCCCGGCGACGCAACACCTCGCGCATGTCGTTCGCGCCGGTCAGCCCGAGCAGCCCACCTCGGTGGTTGAGCAGGTCGTCGATCTCGTCCACCGACATCCCGGCCACCCGCCGGAGCTGGAAGACGACCGTCGGATCCAGGTCACCACTGCGGGTCCCCATCACCAGGCCCGCCAGCGGCGACATCCCCATCGAGGTGGCGACGCTCCGGCCACCGGCGACCGCACACGCGCTCGCCCCGTTGCCCAGATGCAGCGTGATCGTGTTGACCTGCTCGTACGGCCGCCCGAGCAGCGCCGCCGTACGCCGGGAGACGTACGCGTGCGAGGTGCCGTGGAAGCCGTAACGGCGGATGCCGTACCGATGCGCGGTCTGCGTGTCGATGGCGTACACGGCGGCGGCCTCGGGCATGGTGCGATGGAACGCGGTGTCGAAGACCGCGACCTGCGGTACGCCGGGCAGCAGTTGCCGGGTCACCGCGATCCCGGTCAGGTTCGCCGGATTGTGCAGCGGGGCGAGCGGCACCAGATCGGTGATCGCCCCGAACACCTCGTCGTCGACCAGGGTCGGCTCGGCGAACCGCTGCCCACCGTGCACCACCCGGTGCCCGACCCCGGTCAGTCCGGTCAGGTCGATCCGGTCCAGCACCCCCCGGATCGCACTCTCGTGGTTCGCCGGCCCGCCGCCGGGCTCGCCGATCCGCTCGACCACACCCTGCGCGAGCACCGCCGGCCCGCCGTCGCCGCCGGCCACGGACGAGTCGACACCGCCGGCCACCGGTGTGTCGGTACCGACGTCGACACCGTCGTAGAGGCGGTACTTCAGCGACGACGAACCGCAGTTCAGCACCAGGATCCGGCTCATGACACCACCCCGTCCGGGCGGTCGGGCCGGTCGCGTAGCGGTCGGGAGAGGGTGGGCCGGTGGCCGTCCGACGCACCGGTCGCCGCAGCTTGGATCGCGGTGATCGCGACCGTGTTCACGATGTCCTTCACCGTCGCCCCCCGGGACAGGTCGTTGACCGGGCGGCGCAGCCCCTGCATCACCGGGCCGACCGCCACCGCCCCGGCCGAGCGCTGCACCGCCTTGTACGTGTTGTTACCGGTGTTCAGGTCGGGGAAGACGAAGACCGTGGCTCGGCCGGCGACCGTACTGCCGGGCAGTTTGGCCGCCGCGACGGCCGGGTCGATCGCGGCGTCGTACTGAATCGGTCCCTCGACCAGCAGGTCCGGCCGGCGGGCCCGGACCAGTTCGGTGGCAGCGGCCACCTTCTCCACGTCGGCACCGGCCCCGGACGCCCCGGTCGAGTACGACAGCATCGCCAGCCGGGGCTCGACACCGAACCGGGCGGCGGTGTCGGCCGAGGAGAGCGCGATGTCGGCGAGCTGGGCGGCGTCCGGATCCGGGTTGACCGCGCAGTCGCCGTAGACCAGTACCCGGTCACTGAGCAGCATGAAGAAGACGCTCGACGCCACCGACACGTCCGGCACGGTACGGATGATCTCGAAGGCGGGGCGGATGGTGGCGGCGGTGGTGTGGGTGGCACCGGAGACCATGCCGTCGGCGTGGCCGAGGTGCACCATCATGGTGCCGAAGTAGTTGGGACTGGCCACCACGTCCTGCGCCAGGTCCAGGGTGGCGCCCCGGTGGGCGCGCAGCCGGGCGTACTCGGCGGCGAACTCGTCCCGCCACGGGCTGGCGACCGGGTCGACCAGGTCCGCCTGCTCGATGTCAACACCCAGCTCGCGGGCCTTGCGGCGGATCTCGCCCGGATCACCGAGCAGGGTCAGGTCGGCCACCCGGCGGCGGAGCAGGATCTCGGTCGCCCGCAGGATCCGCTCGTCGGTCCCCTCCGGCAGCACCAACCGGCGGCGGGCGGCGCGGGCCCGGTCGATCAGGTCGTACTCGAACATCAGCGGGGTGACCCGCGCGGACCGGGCGACCCGCAGCCGCCGGGCCAACTCCGGGGTGTCGACTGCGGCCTCGAAGGCGCCGAGCGCGGCCTCGACCTTGCGTGGGTGGGCGGCGCTCGGCCGGCCCTCGATCCGACTGGAGGCGGCCACCGTGTGGTAACTGTCGCCGGGCACCGAGAGCACCGCCAGGCCGGTGCGCAGCCGTTCCACCAGCCGCATCACCCGAGGGTCGGGTTGCTCGCCGAGGGTGAGTACCAGCCCGGCGACCGAGACCTGACCGGCGACGTGTGCCGCGGCGGCGGCCACCAGCAGGTCCGCCCGGTCGCCCGGGGTGATCATCAGGGCGCCGTCGGTCAGGTGGTCGAGCAGGGTCGGCACGTGCGCCGCCCCGACCACGAAGTCGAGCACGTCCCGGTCGAGCGCGGCCCGGTCACCGGAGAGCAGGGTGGCGCCGAGCGCCGCCGCCACCTCGGCCACCGTCGGTGCCGACACGGCCGGCACCTCGGGAATCGCGTACGCCGGCACCGGCAGTTCCGGCAGTCTCATCGGCCCCGGCACCCGGTTGGCCACCACCGCCAGTACGGTCGTACCCAGGTCCTCAAGGTCGTGGTAGGCGCTGCGTGCCGCCGCCGCGATCGTCTCCGGCTCCTGGCCGAACCCGTCCACGACCGGAACCACCACGCTGCCGAACTCGGTCGCCAGCCGGGCGTTGAAGGCGAGTTCGCGGGAGAGCCCACCGGTGCCGGCCTCGACCGCGTCGTCGAAGTCGCTGCCGACCACGACCACCGCCGGACAGCCCCGCTCGACCGTCCGGTAGCGCTCCACGATCCGGGAGATCAGTTCTTCCCGTTGTCCGTCGGCGACCAGGGCGGACGCCTCGGCGTAGGTGGTGCCGTAGAGGTCGTCGGCCGGGGTGTCGATCCGGTACCGGTCGCGCAGCAGGGCCAGGATCGCGTCCTCGTCGGTGCCGCCGACCAGCGGCCGGAACACGCCGATCCGCTCGACCTGCCGGGAGAGGAGTTCGGCCAGCCCGAGTGCGATCGTCGACTTGCCGCCGCCGTGCCCCAGCCCGGCGATATAGACACTGCGTGCCACGCCCTCAACCTACAAGATCGGGCAGCCCGCCGGTCCGGTCCGGCGGACGTCGATCCGGCGACGGTTGGCCCTACTCGTCGTCCTCGTCGTCGAGGCGGGCCAGCCAGGTGGCGAAACGTTCGATCGGGGTTTCGAACTCGGGGTTGAGGTCGACGAAGTCACGCAGGCGCTCGCCGAGCCACTCCAGGGTGACGCTCTCGTCGCCCCGGCGCTCGACCAACTCCTCGATGCCCCGGTCGGTGAAGTACATGCTGGTCCCTTCAGACGCCGGGGCGGACCGAGGAGTGAACCTCGATCCGCCCCGGTCTCACGACAACTGCGGCGGTACGGCGATCAGGGGCGGGGCAGTGCCGCCTCGATCAGTGCGGTCTGCTCGACCTCGTGCATCTTGGCCGAACCCACGGCGGGGGCGGCGGCGGCCGGGCGGGAGATCCGCCGAAGCCGTACGCCCTCCAGGTGCTCCAGCAGGTTGAGCGCCACGAACGACCAGGCACCCTGGTTGGCCGGCTCCTCCTGGACCCAGGCGAAGTCCTCGGCGTTCGGGTATTCGGCCAGGGCCGCCTTGATCTCCTCCACCGGCAGCGGGTAGAGCTGCTCCATCCGGACGATCGCGGTGTCGGTGATCTTGCGCTCGTCACGGGCCTGGAGCAGGTCGTAGTAGATCTTGCCGGTGCAGAGCAGCACCCGCTTGACCGACTCCGGCTCGGCGATGGTCCGGTCGCCGAGCACCGGCTGGAAACTCCCGGTGGTGAAGTCCTCGACACTGGAGACACAGAGCTTGTGCCGCAGCAGCGACTTCGGCGTGAAGACCACCAGCGGCTTGCGCTTCTCCGACAGCGCCTGACGGCGCAGCAGGTGGAAGTGGTTCGCCGGGGTGGTCGGGATCGCCACCCGCATGTTGTCCTCGGCGCACATCTGCAGGAAGCGCTCCGGCCGCCCGGAGGTGTGGTCCGGTCCCTGACCCTCGTGGCCGTGCGGCAGCAGCAGCGTCACCGCCGACTGCTGGCCCCACTTCACCTCGCTGGAGGAGATGAACTCGTCCACCACCGACTGGGCGCCGTTGGCGAAGTCACCGAACTGCGCCTCCCAGAGCACCAGCGCCTCGGTGTTCTCCACCGAGTAGCCGTACTCGAAGCCCATCGCGGCGTACTCGCTGAGCAGCGAGTCGTGCACGAAGAACCGGGACCGGTCGTTGGTCAGCGCGGAGAGCGGCAGGTGCTCCCGGCCGGTCTTGGAGTCGACCACGACCGCGTGCCGCTGGACGAACGTGCCCCGGCGCGAGTCCTGGCCGGCGAGCCGGACGGTCACCCCGTCGTGCAGCAGCGAACCGAACGCGATGATCTCGCCGAAGCCCCAGTCGATGTTGCCGTCGGTGGCCATCTTCGCCCGCCGGTCGAGCAACTGCTGGATCCGCTTGTGCGGGGTGAAGCCCTCGGGCAGCGTGGTGTGCGCCGTACCGATGGCGTGCACCACGTCCGCGCTGATCGCGGTCGCTACCTGCGGCTCCGGCTCGGACTGGCGGCGCGGGCGGGCCGGCTGCCGGCCCGGCGTCGCGGCGTCACGGGTGGCCTTGAAGACCCGTTCGAGCTGGGCCTGGAAGTCGCGCAGCAACTCCTCGGCGTCCTCGACGGTGATGTCCCCGCGCCCGATCAGCTCCTCGGTGTAGAGCTTGCGGACCGACCGCTTCGAATCGATGATCTGGTACATCTGCGGATTGGACATCGAGGGGTCGTCGCCCTCGTTGTGGCCGCGCCGCCGGTAGCAGACCAGGTCGATCACGACGTCCTTGTTGAACGCCTGGCGGTACTCGAACGCCAGCCGGCCGACCCGGACCACGGCCTCCGGGTCGTCCCCGTTGACGTGGAAGATCGGCGCCTGGATCATCCGGGCGACGTCGGTGCTGTAGAGGCTGGAGCGGGAGTATTCCGGGGCGGTGGTGAAGCCGACCTGGTTGTTGACCACCACGTGCACGGTGCCACCGGTGCGGTAGCCGCGCAGCTGGGAGAGGTTGAGCGTCTCGGCCACCACGCCCTGACCGGCGAAGGCGGCGTCGCCGTGCACCGCCACCGGCAGCACGGTGTAGCCCTCCAGGCGCAGGTCGATCCGGTCCTGCTTGGCCCGGACGATGCCCTCCAGCACCGGGTCGACCGCCTCCAGGTGCGACGGATTGGCGGTCACCGACACCTTGATCGCGTGCTCGCCGTCCGGCGTACTGAACTTGCCGGCCTGGCCGAGGTGGTATTTCACGTCACCCGAGCCCTGGGTCGAGCGCGGGTCGAGGTGACCCTCGAACTCGGAGAAGATCTTCTCGTACGGCTTGCCGACTATGTTGGCGAGCACGTTCAGCCGACCCCGGTGGGCCATGCCGATCACGACCTCGTCCAGTGAGCCCTCGGCCGCCGCCTCCAGCACCTCGCCGAGCAGCGGGATCAGCGACTCGCCGCCCTCCAGCGAGAAGCGCTTCTGGCCGACGTACTTGGTCTGGAGGAAGGTCTCGAACGCCTCGGCCGCGTTGAGCCGGTTGAGGACGTGCTTCTGCTCGTCCGCCGACGGCTTTTCGTATTTGCGCTCGATCCGGTCCTGGATCCAGCGCCGCTCCTCCGGGTCCTGGATGTGCATGTACTCCACGCCGACGCGGCGGCAGTAGGAGTCGCGCAGCACCCCGAGAACCTCGCGGAGCTTCATCTTCTGCTTGCCGTTGAAGCCGCCGACCGGGAAGTAGCGGTCCAGGTCCCAGAGGGTCAGGCCGTGCTGGAGCACGTCCAGGTCCGGGTGCTTGCGGATCTTGAATTCGAGCGGGTCGGTGTCGGCCATCAGGTGACCGCGCACCCGGTACGCGTGGATGACCTCGATGACCCGGGCGGTCTTGTCGATCTGCCCCTCGGAGGTCACCGCGACGTCGCGCATCCAGCGCACCGGCTCGTACGGGATCCGCAGCGAGGTGAAGATCTCGTCGAAGAAGCCGCGCTCACCGAGGATCAGCTCGTGCATGATCTTCAGGAACTCGCCGGACTGGGCGCCCTGGATGATCCGGTGGTCGTACGTGCTGGTCAGCGTGATGATCTTGCTGACGGCGAGGTCGGCCAGGGTCTCCTCGGACATGCCCTGGTACGGCGCCGGGTACTCCATCGCGCCGACCCCGATGATCGTGCCCTGCCCGACCATCAACCGGGGCTGCGAGTGCACGGTGCCGATCCCGCCCGGGTTGGTCAGCGAGATCGTCGTGCCGCCGTAGTCCTCCATGGTCAGCTCGTTGCGCCGGGCACGCCGGACCACGTCCTCGTAGGCCTGCCAGAACTGACGGAAGTCCATCTGCTCGCACGCCTTGATCGACGGCACCACGAGGTTGCGGGAACCGTCGGGCTTGGCCAGGTCGATCGCGATGCCGAGGTTGACGTGCTCCGGCCGGACCATCACCGGCTTGCCGTCCACCTCGGTGTACGAGTTGTTCATCTCCGGGTGCTCGGCCAGCGCCCGGACCAGGGCCCACCCGATCAGGTGGGTGAAGCTGACCTTGCCACCCCGACCCCGCGCCAGGTGATTGTTGATCACGATTCGGTTGTCCACCAGCAGCTTGGCCGGGACCGCGCGGACGCTGGTCGCGGTCGGCACCGACAGCGACGCGTCCATGTTCTGCACGATCTTCGCCGCGACACCGCGCAACGCGGTGGTGGACCTGCCGGCGGCCGGCGGCTGGGCCGGCGCGGCCTTCGGCTTGGCCTGGGCGGCAGCGGCCGGAGCACCGGCCTTCGGCGCGCCGTCGGCCGACTGCGCCGCAGCCGGCTTCGGTGCGGCCGACTTCGGCTCGGCACCGGCCTTCGGCTCGGCACCGGCTGCGGTCGCCGGGCGGGCCGGTGGGGGCGGGCTGGCCGCTTCCTTCTTCACCCCCGGTGCCGGGTTCGCCGCTGCTACTGTTTTCGGGCCCGACCCGTTGCCGTCAGCCCCGGCCGAAGCCGTGTCGGTTGCCGGTCGGTAGTCGGCAAAGAAGTCGTGCCAGGCTGAATCGACGCTGGTGGGGTCGGCGAGGTAACGCTGGTACATCTCCTCGACGACCCACTCGTTCGGGCCGAAACCCGCCAGTGGGTTGTCCTGCGAAGTCTGCTGGGTCGACACGGCCAGTGATCGCCTCTTTCACGCGGGTTCTGCGGTTCACGCAAGGTTCTGGCCGCCGCCCTGGGCCGGGGTCAGAAATCAGTGTCCAGGCTACGCCGTACGCTATCGGCCGGCATGGCCGCATCCGGCCCGTGTCGCGATTCACAGCGTGAAAGTCTTGTTCACCTGGCGTTCAGCCCTCTGACGTCGCCCGGTCGGCGGAGGTCGGGCCGGTGCTGACCGCCGCGAGTCGGTCCGGCACCCGGACGACGCCCCGGGCCGTCCGGCCTGAACAGGGCCGTTCATCCGATCGACACCCACGCATCCGGTGCGCGACACGCCGACGGTAGCCAGTGACCTTACACATACCCCATGGCTGTTCTGCTTACCGCTCCCGCACCCACCGGGACCAGCGGTTACACCCTGCTGATCGCCGACGAGGCGGCCCAGGTGGCCGCCGCGCAGCGGCTGCGCCACGACGTCTTCGCCGAGGAACTCGGCGCCAACCTCCACTCGGACGTCCAGGGACTCGACACCGACGAGTTCGACGCGCACTGCGACCACCTGCTCGTCCGGGACGACAGCACCGGCGCGGTCGTCGGGACGTACCGGATGCTGCCGCCGGACCGGGCCGCCCGCGCCGGCCGGCGGTACGCCGAGGGCGAGTTTGACCTGTCCGCGTTCGCCCCGCTCCGCGACGAACTGGTGGAGATCGGGCGATCCTGCGTGCACCCGGACCACCGCACCGGCGCGGTGATCAACCTGATGTGGGCCGGCATCGCCCGCTACCTGCACCTGCGCGGGCTGCGCTGGCTGGGCGGCTGCGCCTCACTGCCACTGGACGACGGGGGCGCGAACGCGGTCGCGGTGTGGCAGCAGGTCGCCGCCCGGAACCTGGCCCCGCCACCGCTGCGGGTCCGCCCGCACCGGCCCTGGCTGGCCGAACCCGCAGCGGTGGCGGCGCTCGCCGCCCGCGCCGACCGGGCCGACAGCCCGCCGGCCGCCATGCCCGCCCTGCTCAAGGGCTACCTGCGGCTCGGCGCCTGGGTCTGCGGCGAGCCCGCGTACGACCCCGACTTCCGGGTCGCCGACCTCTACGTACTGCTCTCGATGGATCGGATGCACCCCCGCTACCGGCGGCACTTCCTCGGACTCGGAGAAGAAGGATGAACCAGCTCTGGCAGCCCCGTTCGGCCTGCGGGCCGCACTGCCTGCCCGGCCCCGACGAGACCCCCACGGTCTCCCGGCTGCGGCGGGCCGGCCGGATGACCGCCCTGTTCGGCGCGCTGCTGTTCGGGGCACTGCTGGTCCCGGCGCTGCCGGTGCTGCCCCCGGCCGGACGGCAGGCCGCCGGGCGCTGGTGGGCCCGGCTGGTGCTGGGCTCGCTGGGCGTGACCCTGCACGTACGGGGCCGGCTGCCCCGGCGGCGGGCGCTGCTCGCCGCGAACCACATCTCCTGGCTGGACATCATGGCCACGCTCGCCGTCTCGCCGGCCCAGATGCTGGCCAAGCAGGAGGTGCGCCAGTGGCCGCTGATCGGTTCGCTGGCCGCCTCGGGCGGCACCATCTTCGTCAACCGGACCCGGCCCCGGGCGCTGCCGCAGACGGTGGCCAAGGTGGCCGAGGCGCTGCGGGCGGACCGGGTGGTCGCGGTCTTCCCGGAGGGTACGACCTGGTGCGGCAAGCCCCGCGTGGCGGGCGACTGCCCGGCGGGGGGACGGTTCCGGCCGGCGATGTTCCAGGCGGCGATCGACGCCGGGGCGCCGGTGGTGCCGCTGACCATCGGCTACCGCACCGGTCCGGGGCGCGACGGTACGACCGCCGCCGCCTTCCTCGGCGAGGACAGCCTCTGGGTGTCGTTGCAGCGGGTCGTCGCCGTACGCGGGCTCTGTGTCACGGTCACCGCCGCACCGGCACTGCACCCGGAGCAGTCGGCCTCCCGCCGCCGCCTCGCCCAGGCAGCCGAATCCGCCGTCCGCTTCGCCGGCCCCCACACCCACATCCATCACCAACCGCCCGCTGCCCTCACCACCACCCCCACCCCGCTCACCAACCTCTCTCTAGCCGCATAACCCACCCCCTCCGCCCTCCTCCCACCCCCTCCACACGCCGCCCCCGCCCCTACGCCCCGCCCCTACGCCCGCCCCCGCTGCGCCCGCCCCCCCCGCCCCGCACCCCGCTGTTCGCCTCGCGTTCGCGATCTAGGGCAAACGGTGGTGGCTAGTGATCAACTAGCACGTGTTTGCCCTAGATCAACGAAGTCGGGGTGGGAGGAGGGGTGGGAGGAGGGGTGGGAGGAGGGGTGGGAGGAGGGATGGGAGGAGGGGAGGGGGGAGGGGAGGAGGGGAGGGGGGAGGGGAGGGGGTGGTGTGTCGCGATGTATCGCGTTAGGGTTGGGGGGTTGGGTGGTTGGGGCGTATGGGGTTGGGTGGGTGGGATGGGGAGTTGGACGGTGGAGGAGCCACAGCGGCTCACGCTCGACGAACCGGTCACCCGGTTGGAGGTCAGCCTGATCGGAGGGCGGCTCAACGTGGTCGCCGCCGACGGGCCCGCCCGGGTGGAGATCACCAGGGCCAGCTCCCGGCCGGTGATCACCGTGGAACACCGCGACGGCCGGCTCTCCGTACGGCAGGACTGGACCCGGAACTGGCACCGCCTCCTCTGGTGGTTCGGCCGGCGGTACCGGGTCGACGTGTCGATCGCGGTGCCGGCGCACGTCCTCGCCGACCTGCGGCTGGTCGACGGCTCCGTGATCGTGTCCGGTCTGCGGGAGAGCACCCGCGTCGACGTCACCTCCGGGCAGGTCACGCTGATGGGGCTGGCCGGGCGGACCAGCGCCAAGGTGGTTTCCGGCCCGGTCGAGGCGCTCGGGGTCGCCGGAGAACTGACCATGGAGACGGTCTCCGGGGAACTGGTGCTCGCGGACGGTTCCGCGACCCGGGTGCGGGCCACCACCATCTCCGGCGCGATCACCTGCGACCTCGACAATCCCCGGCGCAGTGAAATCCGGCTCAGCACCACCTCCGGCAGCGTCACCGTACGGGTGCGGGCGGACAGCGATCTGGCGGTGCACCTGCACACCACCTCCGGCCGGATCACGAGCGCGTTCCCGCAGCTCAACACGGGCGGGGCGAGCTGGTCGAAGGACAGTCACGGGGTGCTCGGCGCAGGTGAGGGCAAACTCTGGGCGAACTCCACCTCGGGCAGCATCGCCCTGCTGGCCCGGACGGTGGACGCGGACGACGAGTTCGCCGCGGACGACGGGCTGGCGGACGACGGGTTCGCCGACGACGACCGGCGGGGGGCGGCATGACCGGGGTGTTCAGCCACGGACGGCTCCGGCTCTACCTGCTCAAGCTGCTCGCCGACGGGCCGAAGCACGGCTACGAGCTGATCCGGCTGCTGGAGAACCGGTTCCTCGGCCACTACGCGCCCAGCGCCGGCACGATCTACCCCCGGTTGCAGCGGCTGGAGGTCGAGGGTCTGGTCACCCACACCGCGGCCGGCGGGCGCAAGGTGTACGAGATCACCGACGCCGGCCGGACCGAGCTGGGCCAGCGCGACGGTGAGCTGGCCGATCTCGAATCGGACATCCGTGCCTCGGTGGCGGATCTGTCCAGCCTGGCCGGGGAGATCCAGACCGAGGTACGCGGCTCGGTGCGGGACCTGAAGCGGGAGCTGCGCGCGGCCACCCGGGAGACCCGGTACGGCGGCTGGACGGTTCCGGCCGCCGCCCGCCCCGTCCCGCCGCCGCCCGACGCGGATCTCGGGGCGGAGTTCGACCGTCGGCTCACCGACTTCACCGCCGAGGTACGTGCGCTGGTGCACAACCGTGGGCTCACCGAAACTCAACTGCGTACGCTGATCCGGATCCTGGACGGTGCGCTCGACGGGCTGCGGCGGCTGTTGCGCTGAGGCGATCGGGACGTCTGCGGGGCCGTCGTTTCTCCCAGCGGACTCCGAGCTGTTCCCAGGCAGTTTTCAGGCTACCTCCAGCCCGCGCGCAGGGGGGCGGCGGATGATGTGGTCATGGCTGCGCAGACCGAGGCACGACTACTCGTCGTAGAAGACGACCCCAACATCCTGGAGTTGCTCTCCGCCAGCCTGCGTTTCGCCGGATTCGACGTGGCCACGGCGACGAGCGGCAGCGCCGCCGTCACCGCCGCCAAGGACCGCCGCCCCGACCTGGTCGTGCTCGACGTCATGCTGCCCGACCTGGACGGTTTCGAGGTCATCCGGCTGATGCGGGAGAGCGGTACGCGTACTCCGGTGGTGTTCCTGACCGCGCGGGACGCCACCGACGACAAGATCCGTGGGCTGACCCTCGGCGGGGACGACTACGTCACCAAGCCGTTCAGCCTGGAGGAGTTGACCGCCCGGATCCGGGCGGTGCTGCGGCGTACGGCGACCGGGGAGCAGGCGCCCTCCCGGCTCAGCTTCGCCGACCTGGAGCTGGACGAGGAGACGCACGAGGTGCACCGGGCCGGACAGCGGGTGCAGCTCTCGCCGACCGAGTTCAAGCTGCTGCGTTACCTGATGCTCAACGCGAACCGGGTGCTCTCCAAGGCGCAGATCCTCGACCACGTCTGGAACTACGACTTCCGTGGTGACGACAACATCGTCGAGTCGTACATCTCCTACCTGCGGCGCAAGGTCGACACCAGTCAGCCTCGGCTGATCCACACCCTGCGGGGCGTCGGCTACGTGCTGCGTAAGCCCGCGGCGTGACCAGTCCGGTCTCGTCGCTGAAGGGCCGGCTGCGGAGCACTCCGCTGCGGTTCAAGCTGGTCACCGCAGTGCTCGCCCTGGTTGCCGCCGCACTGCTCGTGATCAGTGTGATGACCACCTTCTTCCTGCGCAGCTACCTGGTCAGCCAGGTCGACGCGGAGTTGCGTACGTCGGTGCACAGCCTCCAGTCGCTCTCCGCCTCGCCGGGCGGCGGCACGATCTCGCTGCCGCTGGCCGACTACATCGTGGTGCTCACCACCAACGATCCCCAGCGGCCCGACCTGCGGTACGACACGGACCGGTTCAGCCCGGCGGACCTGCCGCCGTGGCCGTCGGACCCGGACGGCTTCGCGAAGTTGCAGGGTGATCCGTTCACGGTCAAGGCGCACGACGGCACGGTGCGCTGGCGGATGCTCTACACCCAGTTGCCCCGTGGCCAGATGGCCGCGGTGGGGCAGCACCTCACCGACGTCGACCAGGCGGTGAAGCAGCTCATCTGGATCGACCTGCTGGTCGGCGGCGCGGTGCTGATCCTGCTCGCCTCGTTGGGCGCGGCGATCGTCCGGACCAGCCTCCGACCGTTGATCAAGATTGAGCAGACGGCGGCGGCGATCGCCGACGGGGACCTGACCCGGCGGGTGCCGGACCCCGAGCCGGGGGCGGCGGAGCCAAAGACCGAACTGGGCCGGCTCTCCCGTGCGCTGAACGCGATGCTCACCCAGATCGAGGCGGCGTTCACCGCTCGGGCCGCGTCCGAGACCGCCGCCCGCAACGCCGAGTTGGGGGCACGGGACGCGGCGTTCGCCGCCCAGGCATCCGAGGCTCGGGCCCGCCGTTCCGAGGAGCGGATGCGGCAGTTCGTCGCCGACGCCTCGCACGAGCTGCGTACGCCGCTGACCACCATCCGGGGCTTCGCGGAGCTCTACCGGCAGGGCGCGGCCGGCTCGCCCGAGGAGACCGCCCGACTGGTCCGCCGGATCGAGGACGAGGCGGCCCGGATGGGGCTGCTGGTCGAGGACCTGCTGCTGCTCGCCCGGCTGGACCGGGAACGGCCGCTGGTGCTCGGGCCGGTGGAGTTGCCGGTGCTGGCGACCGAGGCGGTGCAGGCGGCGCACGCGATCGCGCCGGAGCGGAACATCACGCTGGAGACCATGCCCGGCGCCGGGGACCTGGTGGTCCTCGCCGACGACGCACGGCTGCGGCAGGTGCTCGGCAACCTGATGACCAACGCGCTGACGCACACGCCACCGGATGCCTCGGTGACCCTGCGGCTGCGTACCGAGGCCGGCAACCTGGCCGTGGTCGAGGTGGCCGACACCGGTCCGGGTCTCCCGGCGGAGCAGGCCGAACGTGTCTTCGAACGGTTCTACCGGGCCGACGCGGCCCGTACCCGCCGGGCGGGCGGCGCCGCCGGTACGGGTCTCGGGCTGGCCATCGTGGCCGCGCTGGTGACGGCACACAACGGCAGCGTGGAGGTGCTCGGGACGCCGGGTGGCGGTGCCACCTTCCGGGTCAGGTTGCCGCTCGCCCCGACCGCGGCCGACTCGGCCGAGAACGAGTAGCGGCCGTGTACCGGGTCGGGTCGCGCGATTCACAGCGAATGTCCAGTGCGATTCCAGGTGCGTCGCAGAGCTACCGGGCAAGGTAGGTGCCATGAGCGAGTACGAGACCGACCCGCAGCGGCCTTCGGCCAACGCCGACGCCGACGCCACGCCGTCGTATCCCACCGCGGAGTTGTCGCCCGTCGAGCGCGGGCCGGCCGACTCCACCGCCGAGGCCACCCGCCCGGCCGACACCGAGCCGACCACCGTCGCCGGTGGGCAGCCCTACCCGGCCCAGTCCGGCACCCCCGAACAGCAGACCACCTCCTTCGCCGCCGCCGACGCGAGCGCGAACGCCGCACCGGCCACGGACGCGGGCACCGAGCCGACGACCGGTGGACCGGTCGGACCGACGACCGGGCAGCCGTACGGCAGCCCCTACGCCGGGCACGGTGCCGCCGTGCCGCAGCCGGCCGGGCCGTACGCCGGTTACCAGCGGCCGACCGACTCCTACGCCGGCCAGTACGGCGGCGCCCAGCCCGGTTCCGCGGTGCCGGCCTCCTACCCGCCGAGCCCCTGGCACCCGGCCGCCCAGAACCAGCCGACCTGGACGGGTAACCCCAGCTACCCGGGTCAGCACGCGCCCGGCGCCGCGATGCCGCCGCAGCCGCCGCACCTCGGCGGTAACCCGCCGCCGATCTGGGCCCAGGGCCCGAACGGGCCGGGGCACCCGCAGCGGCCGAGCCGGTTGGGCAGGTTCGCCGCGATCGGTGCCGCCGCGCTGGTGCTGATGGCCGGTTCCGGCATCGCCGGTGGGGCCGTGGCGCTGGCGCTGGACGGCGGATCGTCGGGCACCACCCGGACCTACACCGCCGCGCCGATCATCAACAGCGCGGACCTGCCGAAGATCGCCGCTTCGGTGGAGAACAGCGTCGTCTCGATCACCACCGGCACCGGTGAGGGCTCGGGTGTGGTGCTCAGCGCGGACGGCTACGTGCTGACGAACAACCACGTGGTGGCCGGTGCCACCGGGGGTAACGTCCGGGTGGTCTTCGCCAACGGCAAGAACGCCCAGGCGAAGGTCGTCGGCACCGACCCGAAGACCGACCTCGCGGTGGTCAAGGCGCAGGGGGTCAGCGACCTGAGCCCGGCGAAGTTCGGTGACAGCGACGCGATGCAGGTCGGCGACACGGTGCTCGCCCTGGGCAGCCCGCTGGGGTTGCAGGGTTCGGTGACCGCCGGCATCCTCAGCGCCAAGGACCGGACCATCCAGGCCGGTGGCGAGGAAGAGCAGCAGCCGCAGAACCCGTTCCAGCAGCCGCAGCAACAGCAACAGCAGCAGGGGGCCAGCTCGATCTCCGGGCTGCTCCAGACCGACGCCCCGATCAACCCCGGTAACTCCGGCGGCGCCCTGATCAACACCAAGGGCGAGGTGATCGGCATCAACACCGCCATCGCCACCGCCGGCAGCAACGGCAACATCGGCGTCGGCTTCGCGATCCCGAGCAACAAGGCCAAGGACGTGGCCGGCAAGCTCCAGCAGGGTCAGAAGATCAGCCACCCGTTCCTCGGGGTCGGTGTCACCGAGTCGGACAACGGCGCGATGGTCACCGGGGTGACCGAGGGCAGCCCGGCCGCGCAGGCCGGTCTGCAGCAGGGCGACGTGATCACCAAGTTCGGCGACAAGGTGATCAACGACTCCAACGATCTGGTCGGGGCCGTGCAGACGGGCAAGGTGGGCGACAGGGTGCAGTTGACCTTCACCCGAAATGGTGAGGAGAAAACGGCAACCGTGACGCTGGCCGAGACGTCATAGCAGGAGGACCCGTTCGTACCTGAGGGCGACTACTTCCGTAACCCGGAAGCGCGCCTCCTCCCCAAGCGGCGGGCGATGTGACCAAGGGGGTTGGTCACGTCGCCCGCCGCGCCCCTCTGTACGGGGTTCACCTCGCCGGGGTGACGGGCGCTCACCCCGATCGGCGCGATCCTGGGCGGGACGGGATGTCCACGGACTCCAGCCGGGGAGGAACGGCGATGACCACGGTGATCGCGACCCGCGACGACCCCACCATCCAGCGGGATCTGCTGGCGGAGCTGAAGTGGGAGGCGCAGGTGCAGCCCAACGAGGTCGGCGTGATCGTGCACGCGGGCGTGGTGACGCTGACCGGCTCGGTGGACAGCTACGCCCGGAAATGGGCCGCCGAGCGCACCGCACACCGGATTCGGGGCGTACGCGGGGTGGCCAACGAGATCGAGGTACGCCCCACGGAAACGGTCGGACGGACGGACACCGACCTCGCGAAGGCGGCCAGCCGGGCGCTGGACTGGGACTCCTTCGTGCCGGTGGAGCAGGTCGACGTGACCGTCGCGAACGGCTGGGTGGTGCTCCGGGGCGAGGTCGAGTGGGGCTACCAGCGGGAGGCGGCCGAACGGGACCTCGGGCGGCTGGCCGGGGTGCGGGGCGTGACCAACCTGATCTCCGTACGCGCCGGTGAGCGGGTCAGCCCGGAGGTGCGCAAACGAGACATCCGGCGCGCTCTGGCTCGGGTGATCGAGGACAACGCCGACCGGATCGTCGTCGACGTCGAGGCGGACACCGTCATCCTCGGCGGGACCGTCCGGTCTTGGATGGAACGCGAGGAAGCGCGCCGGGTGGCGTGGTCCGCGCCGGGAGTCCGGGAGGTCGACGACCGGCTGGGCATGGCGGTCTGACCGGTCGTCCCCGACGGCATCGGCGGCCATCCCCGGCCACCGCCGGTTATCCCCGGCCGAGCAGGGAAACCCGAACTATCCGGCGGGTCAGCCGGAGCGGTGGGGAGGGCTCGACGTCGTGAACCACATGCCGATCGACCGATTCGACCAGACCGCACCGTTGCGGATCGCCATGGTCGTACCGCCCTGGTACGAGCTGCCGCCCAGCGGGTACGGCGGGGTGGAACAGGTCTGCGCGGCACTGGTGGACGCGCTGGCCGCCCGTGGGCACGAGGTGACCCTCTTCGGTGCAGGTACGGGTTCCGGCACCGCCGCCCGATTCGTCGGGACGATGCCGGAGCTGCAACACGAGCGCCTCGGACAGTCGCTGCCCGAACTGGCGCACCTGGCCCGAGCCGACCAGATGATCAATCCGGACGTCTTCGACGTGGTGCACGACCACACCACCATCGGCCCGTTCGTCGCGCCCCGCCGTTCCGTACCGACGGTGGCGACCGTGCACAACCGGCCCACCGGGGAACTCGGCGACATCCTGGCCGACGTCGACCGCTCGGTCGGACTGGTGGCGATCTCGCACGCCCAGCGGCGGCTGCGGCCGTACCTGCCGTGGGCGGCGACGGTGCACAACGGGATGGCGCTCGACGACGTACCGCACAAGTCGCAGCCCGGCACCGGGCCGGTGCTCTGGCTCGCCCGGTTCAGCCCGGACAAGGGCCCCGACCTGGCCGTACGGGCCTGCCGGGCGGCCGGGCTGTCGCTGGTGCTGGCGGGTAAGTGCGACGAGCCGGAGGAGCAGCGTTACCTGGCCGACGTGATCGAGCCGTTGCAGGGCCCCGATCTGACCGTGCTGCGCAACCCGGACCGGAAGACCTGTTTCGAGTTGATGCTCGCGGCCCGTTGCCTGGTCATGCCGATCCGCTGGGAGGAGCCGTTCGGCATGGTGATGGTCGAGGCGATGTCCACCGGTACGCCGGTGGTGGCACTCGACCGCGGTGCCGTACCGGAACTGGTCCGGCCGGGTGAGACGGGCCTGGTCTGCGTCGACCCGGACGACCTGCCGCAGGCGTTGCGCGACGCGGGCGGGCTGGACCCGGCCGCGTGCGTGGCCCACGTGCGTAACGCGTTCTCGGCCGAGATGATGGCCGAGGGTTACGAGCGGGTCTACCGGCAGTGGGCCACCACCTCGCGGGACCGGGTCGCCGACACCGCCCTCGCACCCACCGGCGCCTGGTAACCGCCGACCGCCCTCGCCGCGCGGGACGTTCGCCGCAGCGGAACGCGCCGACGGCGGTCCGGGGTAGCGCGTTTGGCGTACCGGCCCGGACGATGGGGGCAGGAGGTGGTCTTCGTGGTCACCATCACCATCGATCGGTTGACGAAGGTTTTCGACGGCGGGGTCGTGGCGGTCGACGAGCTGAGCCTGGAGATCGGGTCCGGGGAGTTCGTGGCGTTGCTCGGGCCGACCGGTTGCGGCAAGTCGACGATCCTGCGGCTGGTCGCCGGCCTGGAGGAGCCGACCGCCGGCCGGGTCCTGTTCGACGGTGCGGAGCCGGACGAGCGGGCCGCACTCCAACGGCGGGTTGCCATGGTCTTCCAGGACCACTCCCTCTACCCGAACCTGACCGTGGCCCAGAACATCGGGTTCCCGTTGCGGCTCGGGGCGGAGCCGGTGGGGACGCTCGCCGCCCGGGTCGCCGAGGCCGCCGGGCAGCTCGGCATCACCGACCTGCTGCACCGCCGCCCCGGTCGTCTCTCCGGCGGGCAGCGTCAGCGGGTGGCGATGGCTCGGGCGATCGTCCGCCGGCCGCACGCCTTCCTGCTCGACGAGCCACTGTCCAACCTGGACTCCGGGGTCCGGGCCGACCTGCGTACGGAGATCGCCGGGTTGTCCCGCCGGCTGGGGGTGACCACCGTGTACGTCACCCACGACCAGGTCGAGGCGATGACGATGGCCGACCGGGTGGCGGTGCTGCGCCGGGGTCGGCTGCAACAGGTCGGCACGCCGGCCGAGGTGTACGGCGACCCGACCAGCCTGTTCGTCGCCGCCTTCCTCGGCACCCCGCGTCCCAGCCTGCTCCGGGGCGCGGTCTACGTCGAGCCCGCGCGGGTCCTGATCGACCTCGGCTCGCAACTGCTCGAACTGTCCCGCGACGATCCCCGGACCCGCGCGCTGGTCAACCGGCACACCGAGCGGGTGACCCTGGCGGTACGCGCGGACGCGCTCACCCCGGTCGTCGGCGACACCGACTCGGGGGCCGTGCTGCGGGGCGTCGTCCGGACGGTGGAACACCTCGGGCACGAGGCGTTGGTGCACGTCGACGTCGGCGGGGTTCCGACCTCGGTCGCCGAATCCCGGTTGGAGCATCCGGACACCGGGACGCACCTGGCCGACGTCCTCGCCGAGGAGCCGCCGACCGGGCACCCGTTCCGGCACACCCTGGCCCGGATGATCCCGCACCAGCGTACGGACGAACCGCCCGCGACCGCCCGGACCGAGTACGGCTTCTACCCGGTGTACGACCCGGCCTCCACCGACGGTCAGCCGCCCTCCGGCGACCTCGTGGTACGGGTGCCCGCCCCCGCCCCGCCCCGCCCCGGTGCCCCGATGACGCTCGCCGTCGACCCGGACCGGCTGCTCCTCTTCGACCGGGCCGGCGACCGGATCAGACTCGACCGACCCGCTGACCCCCTGACCCCCTGACAGCGGCCCGGTGACCGGTCAGTAGGCCGAGGCGCGTACCGCGAACACCGAGCGGCTGCCGGCGTACTCGGTCAGGGACCAGAGTTGATTGCGCGCCGGCCAGTAGGAGAGGTCCTCGGGGCCGATCGGCAGCGCGTCGGTGTGCATGACCACCGAGCCGCCGGGGCTGAACGTGGCGAGGTCGCCCTTGTTGGCGCTGCCGTCGCTGGTCGACAGGTAGAACTTCCCGTTGATCGCGGTCGCGCCCTGCATGCTGGTGACCGAGACGTCGTACGCCTCCGAACCGTGGGCGTAACCGTCGGCGCCGGTGGTCAGCATTCGAGTGGTGTAGTCGATCGGGAAGCGGACCAGGCGGGTGCCGGTGCCGGGGTTGGCGTACTCGCCGATGACGACGCTGTCCGGGGTACTGGTCCGGTCCAGCGCGACGAACGAGTGGGTCAGGTTGGCGTACCCGCCGGTGGTCGAGCGGGTGTACGTCAGCGCCTGCGGCAGCACGTACTTGTAGCCGTACGCCTGGTAGCTGCCGTCGGACTGGAGGCCGATCACGGCGTCGTCGCTCGTCGCGGTCTGCCAGAGGTGGCGCAGGTCGAAGACCCGGAAGCCGGCGCTGGTGGAGGCGACGTAGAGGTAGTGGCCGTACCAGAACATGCCGCCGGCGTGCAGGTTGACCGGGCGGAAGGAGGCTCTGCCGTCGCTGCGCGCGTACGGCTCGACCAGCAGCACGTGCCGGTAGGTCGGCGCGCTCGGCGTCGAGTAGTCCACGAAGGACACCCGTACGCCCCGGTCGATCCCGTCGGAGGCGTCGTCGTACCAGCTCACCAGGATCGCGGTGGCGCCCTCGTAGGTGCCGACCTCGTACGCGTCCGCGGTGGTGGTGATCGCCTGTGGGATCCAGTAGGTGACGTTGTTGTCGCCGCTGTTCCAACAGAACGAGGCGACCCGGTTGGCGGCGGCGGGGGAGCAGGCGGTCGCCGCCCGGTTTCCGTCGCCGACCACGGTCGGCACGCTGACGTTCGGCAGCGCGGCGTCCAGGTCGTCGATCAGGCTGTTGTACGAGCTGGCCTGGAGCCGGAAGTTGGCCGCGGTCAGGGTGACCGCCGCCGCGGCGACGGCGGTGCTGCCGGCGGTGGTGCCGATCGGCTCGCCCGCCGTGGCGGTGGCCGGTCCGGCGATGGCGGTGACCAGGGTGGCGGTCAGTGCCGTGATGAGTGTTGTCCGGGCTATCACCAAAATCCTCCTTGGACGGACGGAAGTGCCCCGTTTGGTACGGAACTCTGGCCGCGCCGGTCCCCGGTGTCAACGGAGCTCGACCCTCTTCGTCCGCTGTTTACCGGGCGGTGACCATGCGTCGGTGGGCGTCGATCCCGGACATCGACGCTCGCCGGGGCTTTACAGAAACAGTTAACAGTCCTAATAATTGGCCAACTGTCGATGGCCGCGCGAGCCATGACCGGTCGGGAGGACTGGATGAGACGCTCCAGATCGTTGTTTGTCGGTGTGGTGGCCGCGTTGGCGGCCGGGGTGGGCGCGGTCTCGGTGGCGATGCCGGCGTTCGCCGCCGGTCCGACGGCGACCTTCGTGAAGGTCTCCGACTGGGGTTCGGGTTGGGAGGGGAAGTACACCGTCACCAACGGCGGGACGACCACCCTCACCTCCTGGACGGTGGTCTTCGACCTGCCGGCGGGGAGCACCGTCGGGACCTTCTGGGACGCCTCGATGACCTCGTCGGGCCAGCGGTTCACGTTCACCAACCGGTCCTGGAACGGGACCCTGGCGCCGGGCGCGTCGACGTCGTTCGGGTTCAACGGCACCGGCCCGGGCAGCCCGACCAACTGCACCCTCAACGGCGCCGCGTGCGGAGGCGGGACCACCCCGACCACCCCGCCGACGACCCGGCCGCCGACCACCCCGCCGGCCACCACGGCTCCGCCGACGACCCGTCCGCCGACGACCCCGCCGCCCACCACCCGGCCGCCGACCACCCCGCCGCCGCCGAGCACCCCGCCGCCCACCACCGGCCCGCCGCCGAACACCGGGCTGCCGAAGCACGCGCTCATCGGCTACCTGCACAGCAGCTTCGCCAACGGCTCCGGCTACCTGCGGATGGCCGACGTGCCGGCCGAGTGGGACATCATCAACCTCGCCTTCGGCGAACCGACCTCGGTCACCTCCGGCGACATCCGGTTCCAGCTCTGCCCGGTCGCCGAGTGCCCCGGCGTCGAGACCGAGGCGCAGTTCATCGCCGCCATCCGGGCCAAGCAGCAGCAGGGCAAGAAGGTGCTGATCTCGATCGGCGGCCAGAACGGGCAGGTGCAGCTGACCACCACCGCCGCCCGGGACCGGTTCGTCAGCTCGGTCGCCGCCATCATCGACCGGTACGGCCTCAACGGGCTCGACATCGACTTCGAGGGACACTCGCTGTCGCTCAACACCGGTGACACCGACTTCAAGAACCCGACCACCCCGGTGATCGTGAACCTGATCTCGGCGATCCGTACGCTCAAGGCCCGCTACGGTGCCGGCTTCGTCCTCACGATGGCGCCGGAGACGTTCTTCGTGCAGCTCGGTTACCAGTACTACGGCTCCGGGCCGTGGGGCGGGCAGGATCCGCGGGCCGGGTCGTACCTGCCGGTCATCCACGCGCTGCGCGACGACATCACGGTGCTGCACGTGCAGGACTACAACTCGGGCCCGATCATGGGGCTGGACAACCAGTACCACACCATGGGCGGGGCGGACTTCCACGTCGCCATGACCGACATGCTGCTCGCCGGCTTCCCGGTCGCGGGCAACACCGCCAACGTCTTCCCGGCCCTGCGCGAGGACCAGGTCGCCTTCGGCACGCCCGCCGGCAGCAGCGCCGGCAACGGGTACGTCGCACCGGCCGGGGTCCAGCAGGCGGTCAACTGCCTGGTCCGGGGCACCAACTGCGGTGGCTACACCCCGCGCAGCGGCACCAACCCGAACTTCCGTGGCCTGATGACCTGGTCGATCAACTGGGACCGGTTCTACAACTGGGAGTTCAAGAACAGCCACGAGCCGTTCCTGAACGCCCTGCCCTGACCGCGCACCCGTCGGGGAGGCGGGAAGGGGTCCTGCTCGTCCGTCACCGGACCGGCAGGGCCCCTTTCCGACGGTCGGTCCCCGGTCGTCGGACGGGTCGGCTCAGCTGGCGGTGAGCTGGGCCAGGACCGCGTCGAGCTGGTCGGCGTACGGGCCGCTGATGCCGCCCTCGTGCCGGCGGGTGGCGACGGCCTGGCGCAGCAGGTCGACCGGTCCGGCCAGGTCGACCGGCCCGGTGACCATCGACCGCCGCAGATTGTGCAGCTGGTTGCGCAGGTCGAGGCCGATGTCGGCGCGGATCGCACCGGTCGCCAGGCCCTCGCCGACGAGCTGGTCCAGCCGGGCCATCGCCTCGCTGACCGACGGCGAACCGGGCAGGCCCGCAGCGGTGGTGGCCGGACCGGCCGGACCGGTCAGCGCGGTCGCGGCCGGTGGCGGTGCGGCGGCGGACGGCCGGGCCTCGGAACTGGTCGGCGTCGGAGCGCTCGGCAGGCCGACCGGCCGGGGCGGGCGCGGCTCGCTGAGGAAAGCACCGACGAGTACGGCCAGCCCGAGCGCGGCGACCGCGCCGAAGGCGAGACCGATCGTCCCGATCCGGGTCCGCCCGCCGTTGCGTCCGGGGTGCCCCACCGGCGTCCCGGTCCCGCCGGCGGAGGGTCGGGGCGTGACCGTGGGCTCCGCCGCCGGGAACGGGTCGGCGTGGTCGGGACGCGGCGGCAGCACCCGTACGCCGGTGGTTGCCCTGTCCCACGCGCCCCCGATCGGGATGAGCGGCGGCAGGGTGACCATCGCCGGCCGCGCGGCCGAGCTGCCCAGCGTCTCGCCGGCCAGAAGCTGGTCCCGGAGCAGCTGGCCGACCTGGTACGCGGTCGGCCGGTCGGCCGGGGCGCGGGCCAGGCAGCGCAGGCAGGCGTCGGCCACCCTCGGCGGCAGGTCGGGTACGCCGGACAGCTGCGGCACCGGGTTGCCGCTGCCCAGCGCCTCGGTCAGGTCGTCCCAGGTCTCGGCCGGGTAGGGGACCCGGCCGGTGAGCGTCTCGTAGAGCAGCACCCCCAGCGAGTACGTGTCCGTCGCGGGTTGCGCCGGGGTGCCGTCGAGCCGTTCCGGCGCCACGTACGCGGGCGTGCCGAACGTCTCGCCGTCCTCGTCCTCGTCCGGCGCCCCGATGTGGGTGGCGATGCCGAAGTCGAGCACCTTCGCCCCGACCGAGGTCATCATGATGTTGGACGGGGTGATGTCCCGGTGGACGATCCCGAGTTCGTGCGCCGCGGCCAGCGCCTCGGCCACCTGGGCGCAGATCTCCACCGCCTCGGCCCACGGCAGCGGCCCGTCCAGCAGCCGGGTTTCCAACTCCTCGCCGGTGAGCAGCTCCATCACCACGAACGCGGTGACCGTACCGTCCGGGGCGATCTCCTCGCCGTAGTCGTGCACCGCCGTGACGTGCGGGTGGACGAGCTGGGCGGCGGCGCGTGCCTCCTCGCGTACCATGTCGCGGAACTTGGCGTCGGCGGCCAGGGACGCGGCGAGCACCTTGATCGCGATCACCCGGTCCAGTACCTCGTCGCGGGCACGCCAGATGACGGACATGCCGCCGGCGCCGATCTGGTCGATGAGACGGTACCTGCGGGCGAGCAGGCCGCCCGCGTGGAGCGCAGCCATCGTTCGCAGCACCTGCCTGGGGAGGGGGTCGTATCAGGTTGCGCGAATGTAACCATTCTGTCAACGATCAATGGCCCGACCCGGCATTTGCCGCCAACCCCTGGTCGACCCCCTATCCGTGGGCCGCCCGGCGGGTCATTTCGCGGTGCCGGTCTGCCAGACCGTCCGGTTGTTCGTCGAGATCACCACGTTGCCGTCGGCCCGCAGGACGAGGGTCGCCCCGTTGTTGCCCGACGTCCGCGAGGACCAGACCGTCGAGCCGGTCCGGGAGTAGAGGACCAGGTTCCCGTCGGCCTGGAAGACCAGGTGTTCGCCGCCCCGGCCACCGGTGTTCGCCTTCCACACCGCCCGTCCCTGGTCCCGGAGCACGACGTCGCCGTCGTCGGCGAGGGTGAGCTGCAACCGGTTCGAGGTCCACGACTGGCCCCGTCGCAGAACGCTGGTGGCCCGTACCACCCGCTCCTGCCACACGGGTGTCGGTGGCGGCGCGGCGGGCGTCGGCGTGGGCGACGCGTCGTTCGTGCTGTTGGTGGTGTTCGAGGCGGGCGCGGTCGGGCTGGTGCCCGGCGTCCGGCCGGCGCTCGGGGTCGGACCGACCGACGAGGGGGCCCGCCGGGTCGGGGTGGCGGGCCGGGGCGTCAGCCGGGTGTCCCGCTCGTAGTACGCGGTGTAGTCCGACACCATCTCGGCGAACGTACGCAGGCTCGGGGCGTCCGGGACCCCGCCGGCCTTGCGTACGGCCTCGGTTCCCCATTGGAACGCGGCCAGCGCGACCGGATAGGGCTCCCCGTCGAGTGGCTCGAACTCCTCGACCAGGGCGCACATGGCCCGGCCGAGCGCGGGTACGGCCGCGTTCGGGTCGGTCGCCGCGGCGGTGGCCGACGGTGCGTACGCCCGCCACAGCTCGGGCCGGAACTGCGCGACGCCCTCCGCGCCGTCCTCGCCGAGCACCTCCGGGTCGAAGCCGGAGGCGGCCATCAGCTGCGCCGCGACCCGGGCCGCCGGTACCGCCGGGCACACCCTCCCGGCGGCCACCACCAGCGGGACGTAGCCGTCCGGCAGTGGCTTCGGCGCGGTGCCGGGGCTCGGGGCCACGCCGAGCGGTGCCGCCGCGATACCCCGGTTGCCGTCGTCACCGTCGGCCGGCCGGGCGTCCACCACCGGTACGCTGCCGAGCCCGGTCCGGACCACGACCCCGACCAGCACCAGGATGCCGACCAGTCCGGCCAGTGTGCCGATGGCGACCCAGCGCAGTGGACCCGGAGCACGGAAGATCGTGCGCCGGAGCCGGGCGAGGGCATCAGAACCGGGCGGTAGGGGCACTTCCAGGTCTCCTCGGCCACCGTGTTCGGGGCTACCCCGAAGGGGCGTTTCGCGATCGGTCCCGCCGATCGACTGGTCCGGCCGGTGCGGTCCGGCCGACGCGTCGGTCGAGCCGGTCGCGGCGGTCAGTATGGGCGGCTCATGTTACCGAAGCGCGGGTGGCCACAAGAAATTCAGTTACCGAACAAGGAAGTGCCTCGGAATGTGCTACCCGTGCCATGTGTCCGCCGCCGCCGGGAAAGCGTCGCGGGGACGGCCGAAACACCGCCGGCCCGCAGTGCTGTCACGTTA
This sequence comes from Micromonospora sp. NPDC049529, assembly GCF_055586685.1. Lineage (NCBI taxonomy): Bacteria > Bacillati > Actinomycetota > Actinomycetes > Micromonosporales > Micromonosporaceae > Micromonospora > Micromonospora sp. NPDC049529. The sequence goes on along the minus strand of NZ_JBVJHT010000028.1, from coordinate 78,522 downwards.
GATTTGGCCTGCTCGGGGGCATCGCCCAGTCGGGGAAAGGGCAGCGACGTGGCTGAGGATCTGTACGGTCGGTGCGCGCTGGTCACCGGCGGTTCCGGTGGGATCGGTGGGGCGATCTCGCTCAGCCTGGCCGCCGCCGGTGCCGACGTCGTCCTGACCTACTCCGGCCACCAGGCCCCGGCCGAGGGGGTCGCCGACCAGATCCGGGCCCTGGGCCAGCGGGCCCTCGTCCTCGCCGCCGACCTGCGGATGCCGGAGGCGGCGGCGGCCACGGTCGACGCCGCCCGTGCCGAGTTCGGCACCGTCGACGTGCTGGTGGCGAACGCCGGAGTCGGCCGGCAACTCTCCTGGGACCAGGTCGAGCTGGACGTCTGGGACGAGACGATGGCGGTCAACCTGCGCGCACCCTGGTTGATGGCCCGCGCCGTGCTGCCCGAGATGATCTCCCGCCGGTACGGCCGGATCCTCTTCCTGTCGTCGATCGCGGCCCTCAACGGCGGTGTCATCGGGCCGCACTACGCGGCCAGCAAGGCCGGCCTGCACGGGCTGATGCACCACCTCGCCGCCCGGGTGGCCGGCAACGGGGTGACCGTCAACACGATCGCCCCGGCGCTGATCGCCGGCACCGGCTTCACCGCCGTCAACCCGGACAATCCGCCGATGCCGGTGCCGGTCGGGCGACTGGGCTCCGCCGACGACGTCGCCGCGATGGTGCTGGCGATGGTGACCAACTCCTACCTCACCAACAAGGTGATCACCCTCGACGGCGGCATCTACCCCGACTGACCGTGCCCGTTCGCCCCGATCGGCGGCGGGTCGGCAGCCGACCGGGGCACAACCACGGGCCGCGCCGAGAGCGACCGTGCCCATCCGTGCCACGATGAAAGGCATGGTCAAAGGTCCGGTCGCGTTCGTGCTCGGCGGCGGAGGCGTACTCGGCGCGGTCGAGGTCGGCATGCTCCGGGCGCTGTTCCGCGCCGGCATCCGCCCCGACCTCGTCATCGGTACGTCGATCGGTGCGGTGAACGGTGCCCTGGTCGCCGCCGACCCGAGCGAGGCGGTGACCGACCGGCTGGTGCGGCTCTGGGCCTCCCCGGAGGCGAGCGAGGTGTACGGCGACTCGGTCGCCCGGCAGCTGCGCCGGTTCGCCGCGCGTACGCACCTGCACTCGCCCCGGCCGCTGCGCCGGCTGCTGGAGGCGGAGCTGGGGGAGCAGACCACCTTCGCCGACCTGAAGGTGCCGTTCCGGTGCTGCGCGGCGAGCATCGAGCGGGCCGCCGAACACTGGTTCTCCAGCGGGCCGCTGGTCGACGCGGTGCTCGCCTCCGCCTCGGTGCCCGGTCTGCTGCCGCCGGCCCAGATCGACGGGGAGCACTTCGTCGACGGCGGGATCGTCAACTCGATCCCGATCGGCGAGGCGGTGGAGAGCGGCGCCAAGCAGATCTTCGTCCTCCAGGTGGGCCGGATCGAACGGCCCCTGGCACCGCCGCGACGGCCCTGGGAGATCGCCCAGGTCGCGTTCGAGATCGCCCGCCGGCACCGGTTCGCCCGCGAGATGGCGGCGCTGCCGGACGACGTGGACGTGCACGTGCTGCCGACCGGCGGGTCGCAGCCGCGCGACGACACCCCATGGGCGTACCGGGACATGGCGGCGGTCGGGCGACGGATCAGTCGGGCGTACACGGCCTCCCGGCGTTACCTGCACTCACACGTCGAAGGCGTCTGATGCGGTTGCCGCCCCGGTGGCTGCGGCGGGTGCTGTTCGGTCCGACCGTGGTGCTGCTCGCCTTCGTGCTGGTCAGCGCGATGCCGGTCTGGTTGCTGCTGGCCGCGGCGGCCTCACCGCTGGTGCCGGGCTACCTGCGGCCGCTGCGCGTGATCTGGATGGCGACCATCTACCTGGCCTGGGACGCCAGCGCGCTGATCGCGCTCTTCGGCCTCTGGATCGCCTCCGGGTTCGGCTGGAAGGGGCGCTCACCCCGGTTCCAGCGGGCGCACTACGTACTGACCGGCTGGTTTCTCGACTTCCTCTTCTGGCAGGCCCAGTGGGCGCTGCGGTTGACCATCGAGGTGGTCGGCGCCGACCCGAACACCGCACTGCCCGGCCGTCCGCAGGTGGTGCTCTGTCGGCACGCCGGGCCCGGTGACTCGTTCATCCTGATCCACGCGTTGGTCAACTGGTTCGACCGGGAGCCGAGGATCGTGCTGAAGGAGACCCTTCAGTGGGATCCGGCGGTCGACGTACTGCTCAACCGGCTGCCGAACCGGTTCATCGCGCCGGGCCGGGCGCAGGACCCGGCGGTCGGGGTCGACCCCCGGCAGCCGGGGCGGACCCTCACCGAGCAGATCGGGCACCTGGCCGTCGGTCTGGACAGCAACGACGCGTTGGTGATCTTCCCGGAGGGCGGCAACTTCACCCCGCGCCGCCGGATCCGGGCCATCGCGCGGCTGCGGGCCCGTGGGTTGGAGAAGATGGCCGTACGGGCGGAGGGGATGCGGCACGTGCTGGCGCCGCAGCCGGGCGGCGTACTGGCCGCGCTGGACGCGGCGCCGGACGCGGGGGTGATCTTCGTCGCGCACACCGGACTGGACCGGATGCTCACGGTGGCGGATGTCTGGCGCGAACTGCCGATGGATAAGAAGATTGTTATGCGTTTCTGGTCGGTGCCGCCGGAAGAAATACCAGCAGGGCGCCAGGAGCGGATCGACTGGCTCTACGACTGGTGGAAACGAATCGACGAATGGGTCGATATCCACCGCACCAGCGCGTAGGGTGCGCGGCGTGGACCAGCTCTGCATCGTGACGACCGTGGTCGATTCCCGGTCGGTCGCGGATCTGCTCGCCGCCGCCGCGGTGGCCGGCCGGCTCGCGGCCTGCGCCCAGGTTGGCGGCCCGATGGACAGCACCTACTGGTGGCAGTCCCGAATGGAGACCACCCGGGAATGGTCGGTGCAGTTCAAGACCGCACCGGACCGGGTGGAGGCGCTGGTCGACCACCTGCGCAGCGCGCACCCGTACGAGGTGCCCGAGGTTCTGGTGCACTGGGTGGAGGGGGGAAACCCGGACTACACGGCCTGGGTGCACGAACAGACCCGGACCTGATGCCCGGCTCACCGGCCTGAGTAGAAGAACCGACTGCCGGACCGCCGATGAGTACGCGGACTCTGGGCCGGACCCGACCTCCGCGACCACCATGCCAGGGTGAGCACTTCGCCGAGCCCGTATCCCTGCCCCGCCTGCGGGGCCGGGGCCAATCTCAGCACCGGATGCCCGCGCTGCGGCCGGGCGCCGGACCCGATCGCCGCCGAGGTGGTCCGGCTCGACGGTGAGATCGTCGCGCTGACCGGCCGGGTCGAGCAGGCCCGGCAGGCGTACACGACGCTGGCCGGGGCGCTCGACGAGCGGCGGCGACGCCGCGCCGACCTCGCCGCGCAGGTCCGGACAGCGGTGTACGCCAACCGCCCGCCCGTCGCCGCACCGGTTCCGCCGGGCGCCCCGGCCACCGCCGCCCGACCCGTCGCACCGGTACGCCCGGAGGCGTCCACCCGGGCCGTACAGAATCTGCTCTTCGTCCTCGGTGGACTGCTGCTCTGCGCCGCCGCGGTCGTCTTCATGGTCGTCACCTGGGCGGTCGTCGGGGTGGCCGGCCGGGCGGCGATCCTGGCCGGGATCACCGGCCTGGTGCTGGCCCTGCCGCCGCTGGCGAAGCGGCGCGGGCTCACCGCCACCGCCGAGACGTTCTCGGTGGTGGGACTGCTGCTGGTGGCGCTCGACGGGTACGCCGCCTGGTCGGTGGACCTGTTCGGCGTCACCACCTGGTCGGGGGCCTCCTACGCGGCACTGGTCTGCGCGGTCGGCGCCGCCGTGGCAGCCGGATACCTGCGGCTCACCCGACTCGAAGCACCCTGGTTCACCGCGCTGGTGCTGGGCCAGCCGGTGCTGCCGCTGCTCGCGGCACCGTGGCGGCTCGACGCGGCCGGCTGGACGCTCGTCTTCGCCACGCTGGCCGCGCTCGACCTCGCCGTGGTCCACGCCACCCGTACCCGGTCGGCGGCCGGTGGACCGCAGCCGGTCGGAACCACGGGTGAACCGGATCCGCTCGGCGTGCGTGTCGCCGGTGGGGAATCTGGCGGGGCGGCGCCCGGAGGGGTGGCGCTGGCCCGCCAGGTGCTCGGCTGGATGGCGTACACCGTCGCGCTGGCCGGCGCGGGGCTATGCGGCCTGACCGCGCTGTTGCTGGCCGACGGGCCCGGCACGCCGTTGCTGGCCGGCGGCCCGCTGCTGGTCGCGGTGGCGGTCCTGGTCGCCGGTGCGGTGCTCGCGCGCAGTGCCGGCTTCCAGGCCGCCGCCGGGCTGGTGGTCGTGGTCAGTCTCGCGGCGACGGCCCTGCGGCCGGTCGCCGAGTGGGACACGCCGGTGCTGCTGGTCGCCGCCGGTGTGGTCGTCGCCGGGCTGGCCGGGGCGGTCACGCTGATCGGGCCGAGGCTGCCGGCCGACGTACGCGGCGGCCCCCGGGTCGGCGACCTGCTGCTCGCCGGCGGGCTGGCCCTGCTGCTCGGGGCGATGGTGACGGCGATCGCGTACGAGGCGGCGACCCGCTCGCTGCCGGTCTGGCACGGCACCGGCACCGGTCCGGTGAGCACTCTCGACTGGCAGGTGTCGGTCACCGTGCTGCTGGTGTCGCTGGCGGGCGCGGTGCTGCTGCCCCGGCCGGCCCGGGAGCCGATCGGGGTGCTCGGGGCCGGGATGGCGGTGCTCGCGGTCCCGGCGGCGGTGGCGCTGCCCTGGTGGGCGCTCGCCGCCCTGGAACTGGCCGTGGCGACGGTCCTGCTGGTCGCCGCCGTACGGCTTCCGGTGCCGGGAGCATTGACCCTGCTGGTCCGGGCCGGTACGGGAACCGTGCTGGTCGGGCACGCGTTCCTGCTCGGCCTCGCCCGGCCGGTGAGCGCGGCCGCCGTACTCGGCGCGATCGTGGTCGTCGGGCTGGGAGTCGCCGTACTCTCCGCCACGCTGGCCGACGACCGGCCGGTGGGGGTACGGCGGGCGGTCGGCGGGACCGCGCTCGGCGTGGCGTTGCTCGCCGTACCGGCGGCCGTGACCGTGGCGCTGTTCGCCGCCGGGGTGGAGCCGTGGTGGCAGGCGCGGGCCGCGCTCGCCAGCGTCGTACCGCTGCTCGCGGTGGTGGCTCTGCTGCGTCGCCGCCGCCCCGAGCACCTGCCGTACGCCGACACCGCGCTCGCCGGTACCGCCCTGGTGACCGGGGTGTCGCCGCTGTTCGGTCGGACCGGGGAACCGGTCGGGCTCTACACGGCGGTCGGACTGCTGCTCCTGGTCGGTGCGCTGTACCTCACCGGTCGACTCGCCACCCGGCCGGCGTCGGCGACCCTGTTCGCCGTACCGGTGCTGGCGTTCGCGGCCCTCGTGGCGGTCGCACCCGCGATCGGGGCGGTGCTGCTCGGCCCGTACGGCTGGCTGGGGCGGATCTGGTCCGGGGTGCCCGCCGGGACGGGGCTGGCCCCGACCGGGTGGCCGGTCGACGGGCCGTCCGGGGCGGCGCTGGTGGTGCTGGCGGTGGCCGCGACCCTGGCCGGTTGGGGCGGGCGCCGGACGATCACCGGGGCGGCGCTGGCCGGGGTGGCACCGGGCGCCGTGGCGGCGCTGGTCGTCCTCGCCGGGGCGGGAGTCCGCTGGCCGGTGGTGCCGGCGGTGGCCCTGCTCGGCGGTCTTACCGCACTGCTCGCCGCCACCGTTCCGAGCGGGCCGGCGGCAGAGCCCGACAGTGCCGGAGCACCGAGCGGGCCGGCGGCAGCGCCGGACAGTGCCGGAGCACCGAGCGGGTCCGCGGCAGAGCCGGACAGTGCCGGAGCACCGCGCCGGTCGGCACGAGCAGGCCGCCGAGCGGGCGTACTTCCCGCTGCCCGGGCGGCGGGGCTCGGCGGTGCCGGTGGCCGGCTGGTGCTCGTACCGCTGGGTCTGGTGCTGGCCTGGGCGGGCCTGGCCGGCGCGCTGCCGACCGAGGCCACCACCCTGGTCGCGTTGGGTCTGGTCGTGCTGACCGCAGCGGCGATCGGCGCCGGGGCGACCGACCGGGTGCCGGTGGCACGGGTCGCCGGCTGGCTGGTCGCGATCGGCGCCGGGCTGGCCTTCGCGGTCGCCGCCACCCGCGCCGCCGACCTGCCGCTGCGGCTGGCCGCGTTCGCGGTGCTCGCGGTGGCGGTGCTCGCGCTCGGCGGCGGTGCGGTGCTGCGCGGGCGGCGGCCGGTGGAGGCGGTCGCGGTCGAGGCGGCCGGGCAGGCCGCGGCGGTGGTCGCGCTGCTGCTCACCACCGGCGCACCCCGGTACGCGGCGGCGGTCGCCACCCTCTGGGGCGTGGCGGTGGGCGTGCGCGCCCTGCGCCCCGGTGAACCGCCCCGGCGCCGGTCGGTGCTCGCCTCGGTCGCCGTCGGTTGTGAACTGCTCGCGGTCTGGCTGCTGCTCGGCTCGGCGCAGGTCGCGGTGCTGGAGGCGTACACCCTGCCGGCGGCCCTCGCCGCGCTGGTCGTCGGCGCGCTCGCGCTGCGTGCCCGGCCGTCGCTGAGCAGTTGGGTGACCCACGGTCCGGGGCTGGCGGCGGCGCTGCTGCCGAGCCTCGCCTCGGTCCTGGTCGTCGGGGACCAGCCGTGGCGGCGACTGCTGCTCGGTGTCGGCGCGCTCGTGGTGGTGCTCGCCGGAGCGCACTGGCGGCGACAGGCACCGGCGGTGCTCGGCGGCGCCACCCTCGCCCTCGCCGCCGTGTACGAGGTGATCGGCGCCTGGGACCGGTTGCCCCGGTGGATCTTCCTGGCGCTCGGCGGTCTCGCCCTGATCGGCCTGGCCGTCACCTACGAGCGGCGGCGCCGTGACCTGGCCCGGTGGCGTGCCGCCGTCGGCCGGATGAGCTGACCGGTCCAGGGTAGGGCTGGCACTACCTTCCATTAGGGGGCTTCCAGGGTTACTCAGCGCAAGCTTGGCCGCGACACTTGAGTCAAGCGCGTCTCGCCCGGCGCGTCATGAAATCCCAGCGTTTCAAGGAGAAGTGATGACGGTCGGCGCGATTGCGGAGCCTGCTCTCCGCCGAGGCAGTGACTACGCGCAGCTATCTAGGCGGATCAGTCAGGCAGGTCTGCTGGACCGCCGGCCGGGCTGGTACGCAGCCAAGATCGCAATCACCGTCGGTCTCTTCGTCGCCGGTTGGGTGGCGGTCGTCCTCGTCGGTGACTCCTGGTGGCAACTGCTCGTGGCGGTCGGACTCGCGATCGCCACCACCCAGGTCGCCTTCCTCGGCCACGACGCCGGACACCGGCAGATGTTCCGCAGCCGCCGGGCCAGCGAGGTCGCCGGACTGCTCACCGCGAACCTGGCCACCGGACTCAGCTACGGCTGGTGGATCGACAAGCACAACCGGCACCACGCCAACCCCAACCACGAGGACCACGACCCCGACGTCGGCGCCGGCGCCCTGGTCTGGACCGACGAGCAGGCGCGGGAAACCCGTGGGTTCGGCCGCTGGCTGGCCCGGCGCCAGGCGTACCTCTTCTTCCCGATGCTGACCCTGGAGGGGCTGAACCTGCACTACGCCAGCTTCCAGGGGCTGTTCCGCTCCCCGATGCGGTACCGGGCCATCGAGGCGGTGCTGCTGGTCGCGCACCTCGCCGGCTACCTCGGCATCCTGTTCACCGTCCTGTCCCCGGTCAAGGCGCTGGTCTTCATCGCCGTGCACCAGGGGCTGTGGGGGGTCTACATGGGCTGCTCGTTCGCGCCCAACCACAAGGGCATGCCGGTGCTGACCGCCGAGGACGACCTGGACTTCCTCCGCAAGCAGGTGCTCACCTCGCGCAACGTACGAGGCAGCCGGGTGGTCGACTTCGCGCTCGGCGGACTCAACTACCAGATCGAGCACCACCTCTTCCCGAGCATGCCCCGGTCGAACCTGCGCAAGGCGCAGCCGATCGTCCGGGCTTACTGCGCGGAGCAGGGCATCCCGTACGAGGAGACCGGGCTCGTCGACTCGTACGCACAGGCGCTGCGGCACCTGCACAGCGTGGGCGCCGAACTGCGCGCCGAGCGGTAACGACCGCAGAACCCCTTGATCGGCACCGCTGACCCGGTGCACCTGGCGGGTGGGCCGGCCACGGTTGCTCTCCCCGGTGCATCAGGTCGGCGGTAAGGTCTGCCCATGGCAGAGGTGCTGGACGCCGAGGCGGTGCGCGGCGAGCTGGAGCAGTTGGACGGCTGGTCGGGGCACCCGGCGGTGATCACCCGTACCGTCGAACTGGGTAGCTTCCCCGAGGCGATCGGTGTGGTGGATCGGGTGGCGGTGGTGGCCGAGGAACTCGACCACCACCCCGACATCGACATCAGGTGGCGCACCGTGACCTTCCGGTGTGCCACCCACTCCGTCGGTGGGGTGACCCGTCGCGACATCCAGCTCGCGCAGCGTATCGACCAGATCCTCGGGGGAACGGCGTGAGATTCGAGATCAGCAAGGTCCTCGACGCGATCGAGGGGCGGGTCTGCACCGACCCGTCGCTCGCTCGGGCCGTACTCGACCTGGCCGAGGTGGTGCGCTACACCGACTTCGACGGCGGCCGTCCGGCCAGCATGCTCCGGCTCGGCGTCGTCATCGACGCGCTCAGCCGGCAACTGGAGGAGGACAGCGTCCCGGTCTACCCGGTGGTGCACCGAGCCCTGCTCTCCGACGCCGACCTGACCTCGAACGAGCGGATGGTGGTCCGCCGCTGGGCCGACGACGGGCTGGTCGAGGTGCTGCCCAACCCGGTCGAGCGGATGCTGGAACTGGGCGACCTGCTCGGCCTGCCGGTGCTCAGCCGGATGCGTTTCGACGGCATGATCGGCCGCTACCCCTGGTTGGGCTCCCAGCCCGGCCGCCTGCTCGCCCCGGTGACCGGCGCGAACGGCCCGACCCTGGTGCCGCAGGCCGGCGGTGGCGCGGCCTGGACCTCGCCCGGCCCGTCGCCGACCGGGGCGAAGCTGCTCTCCCGGCTCTGGCGTTGCCCCGAGCCCGGCTGCGCCCTGTTCGGCGCCGGTGGCGGCGGGGGCGGCGGTTCCTTCGCCGACCTGGCCCGCTCCGACCGGGAACGCGGTGGACAGCCGCCGCCGACCCTGCGGTCCGGCTCCCCGGGCTGCCCCCGGCACGAGGTACGGCTCACCGACGTCGGCCCCCGTCCGGGCGCCGAGGTGCTGTCGGTCCGGGTCGGTGGCCAGGTCCGCCGACGGTTCGTGGTCTCCGCCGACCGGCCGGTGATGGTCGGCCGGGCGCCGGAGGAGTCCGGCGGGATCATGCTCGGCCAGTGGCTGAGCGAGGAGGCGCGGCGCTGGATCAGCCGCAACCACGTCCGCTTCGAACTGCGCGGCAACGACCTGGTCGCCTTCGACGTGAGCACCAACGGCTCGGGTATCCGGCCGGGCGGCTCGATGGACGAGGAGGAGCGGATCGCGCTCACCCAGCAGGCCAACCGGGTGCTGCGTACCGGCGACATCGTCGAGCTCTACCCCGGCGTCCAGATTGGCCGGTCCAGCAACTGGACCTCCGGCGGCGTGATAAACCCCACCTCCGTCATGGCCGAGGCCCCCACAATGGCCATGCGCGTCATAGAACGCCCCTGACCCCCACCCCGCCCCCACCCCGCGCCGCCGCCCCCTGCGCCCCCTGCGCCCCTGGCGCCCGCACTTGTAGAGAATGAGTGGTTATCCGAGGCCGGATAACCACTCATTCTCTACAAGAGGCGCCGACCTCCGAAGGGAAGGGGAAGAGGCGTCGGTCAGGTCAGGATGGCGCGGAGTTGGGTTACCGCGAAGTCGAGTTCCTCGGGTTCCACGACCAGGGGCGGGGCCAGGCGGATGGTGGAGCCGTGGGTGTCCTTGGCCAGGACGCCGCGCTCGGCCAACCGCTCGCACGCCTGCCGGCCGGTCATCAGGGACGGGTCGATGTCGACGCCCGCCCAGAGCCCGCGACCGCGTACGGCGACCAGGCCCTCGCCGATCAGTCCACCCAGGGCGGTGTGCAGCCGGGCGCCGAGTTCGGCCGAGCGGCGCTGGAACTCGCCGGTGGCGAGCAGGCGTACGACCTCGGTCGCCACCGCGCAGGCCAGCGGGTTCCCGCCGAAGGTGGAGCCGTGCTCACCCGGTCGCAGTACGCCGAGCACCGACCGGTCCGCCGCGACCGCCGAGACCGGCACGATGCCGCCGCCCAGCGCCTTGCCGAGCAGGTACATGTCCGGCCGTACCCCCTCGTGGTCGAGGGCGAACGTCGTGCCGGTACGGCCCAGCCCGGACTGGATCTCGTCGGCGAGGAAGAGCACGTTCTGCTCGGTGCAGAGCTGCCGTACGCCGGGCAGGTAGCCGGCCGGCGGCACGACCACACCCTGTTCGCCCTGGATCGGTTCGAGCAGTACGGCGACGGTGTTCTCGTCGATCGCCTCGGCCAGCGCGGTCAGGTCCCCGTACGGCACGATCGTGAAGCCGGGGGTGTACGGCCCGAAGTCGTTGCGGGCGTCGGGGTCGGTGGAGAAACTGATGATGGTGGTGGTCCGGCCGTGGAAGTTGCCGGCGGCGACCACGATGGTGGCCTTGCCCGCCGGCACGCCCTTGACCTGGTAGCCCCACTTGCGGGCGACCTTGATCGCGGTCTCCACCGCCTCGGCGCCGGTGTTCATCGGCAGGACGAGTTCGGTGCCGCAGAGGTCGGCCAGTTCGTGGCAGAAGGTGGCGAACTGGTCGTGGACGAAGGCGCGACTGGTGAGGGTGAGCCGGTCGAGCTGTTCGTGGGCGGTGGCGATCAGCCTGGGGTGGCGGTGGCCGAAGTTGAGCGCGGAGTAGCCGGCCAGGCAGTCGAGGTAGCGCTTGCCGTCGATGTCGGTCACCCAGGCCCCCTCGGCCGAGGAGATCACCACCGGCAGCGGGTGGTAGTTGTGCGCGGTCCAGCGTTCCGCGTCACGTACCGCGTCGGGGGTCAGCAGCATGTCGTCCACGATCACTTGCTTGCCTCTCGTTCCCGCAGCACCAGCGTGCAGCACTTCGGCCCGCCGCCTGCCTTGAGCAGCTCGGACAAATCAACACCAATTGTGTTATATCCGCGCTCGCGCAGCTTAGTCGCCAGCCCGGTGGCCTGGGTCGGAAGCACCACATTCCGGCCGTCGCTGACCGCGTTCAGGCCGAACACCTCGGCGTCGGCGAGGTCGGCCAGGATCGCGTCCGGGAAGAGCTGACGCAGTACGGCCCGGCTCCCGGGCGAGAAGGCCTCCGGCAGGTACGCCACCGTCCGCTCGTCGAGCACACAGAGCGCGGTGTCCAGGTGGTAGAAGCGCGGGTCGACCAGTTGCAGCGTCACCACCGGCCGACCGAAGACCTCCTGCAACTGGGCGTGCGCGGCGTGCGTCGTACGGAACCCGGTGCCGGCCAGCAGCATCCCGCCGACGAGCAGGATGTCGCCCTCGCCCTCGTTGACGAACTTCGCCTCGTGCACCGGATACCCGGCCCGCTCGAACCACGACCGGTACGCGGGCGCCTCGTCGGCGCGCTGCGGGTCGCGGAACTGTACGGCGAGCACCTCGCCGTCCACCACGGTCGCGCCGTTTGCGGCGAAGACCATGTCGGGCAGGCCGGGCACCGGCTCGATCTCATCGACCGTGTGGCCGAGGTCGAGGAAGGTGCGGCGCAGCGTCTCCCACTGCTGAATGGCCAGCGCCGGGTCGACCGGAGCGCTCGGGTCCATCCAGGGGTTGATCGTGTACTCGACGGCAAAATACGTGGGCCGGCACATCAGATAGTGGCGGCGGCTGGCATCCAGCGTCATGCCCTGCTCCCCATGGTCGGGCGCGCCCGGCCAAGGTCGGCTCACGGGCTGGCGCGATACCCAACGCTATGCGGCGGGACCCGACACAAACCACTGGTGGAACTTGCGTCGTACCGTTGATCGTTGCGTCTGGGGCAGGTACGGCCGACGATTCGTTGCGTCCTGTGACCGGCGTCGCCCGACCGGCGGCCCCGGACCGCATCACCGGTCGGTGGGGTCGCCGGCCGAGGATGGCCGGACATGGCTGCGGGGGCGGCGTAGGCCGCCCCCGTCACCGATTGAGCCCTGGCGGTGAACCACCGCCGGTGAGCCAGGCCGGAGCGGTGAACCACCGCTCCGGCGTCATATGTGCCCTCTAGAACCGGTCCACAAACTGTGCGTCAAGCCACTCTCGGAAGCGCAGCACCCAGTCACCATCGGTGGTCGGCCAGGTGAACTGGCCGGTCATCGCGAGGATGCCGACGATCACCGCGCCGAGGCCGAGCCCCAGGCCGAGCAGCGCGTCGGACTTGCCGGCCACGTGCCGCCGGGCGGTGGCCGAGATGCCGGCGACGCCGAGCAGGGCGCCGATCGCGCCGATCGCGATGCCGTACCCGGCGAGGGTGCCGGTGAGGACGAAGAGCGCGGCGGCGACGCCGAGAATCAGACTGAGGGTGGCGAGCAGGCTGGCACGCGGTCGCGGCCCGGCGGGCACCACCACCGCTGGTTCACGGTCCGACCGCTCGGTGCCGGGCGTCGCCCCGTCACCGGTCCGGTCGTCGATCCCGTCACCATTCCGGTCGGCGTCGGTGCGTACCGCTCGGTTGTCCCGCGCCGGGCGGCCGTCGGTCCGGGTGGGATCGCCGAGCGGGCGCCCGTCGATTGTGGTGTCGTCGCCGCGCGGGCGGTCGACGAGCGGCGCGGTCGCCGCCGCCGGTCCGGCCGACGAGCTGCGGTACGTCGCCCGCTCGCTCGGCCCGGCCAGGTCACCGGTACGGTTCGCCGCCGCCCGTTCTCTCCGCGGCAGCACGCTGTCAGCCTGTGCGACCGCACGGTCGGTACGCGGCGGCACGGTATCCGTCGTCCGGGCCGCCGGGGTGGCGTCGCGTTCGTCGATCCGGCCGTCGCCATTGTTGTCCCGCAGCGGCTCGGTCACCGGTTCGGGCGACCTCTCCGCGCGCCGCGAGAGCGAGGGAATTCTGACCACAACACACCTCCTGGTCATAGCGCGGCTACCTCCGCCAGTCGGCCGGCCGCCCACGCGCCTACACCCATCGCCATACCCCGATCCCCCACCCCCCAACCCAACCCCAACCCCCCCACCCCAACCCGTTGATCATGAAGTTGGCGCACCGTTCGCTCGCGATTTCCGTCGCTAACTTCATGATCAACGCGTTGGGGTGGGGAGGGGTGGGGTGGGAGAGGGGAGGGGGAGGGGGAGGGGTGGCGGGGGTTGGGGAGAGTGTGCGGGGGTTGCGGGGGGAGGAGGGGCGTGGGCAGGTCACGTTCGTGGAGCTGTTCTTCGACCTGATCTACGTACTCGCGGTCACGCAGCTGACCCATCTGCTCCTCACCCATCTCAACGCGCTCGGGGTGGTGCAGACCCTGCTCCTGCTGCTGGCGCTCTGGTGGGCCTGGGTGGACACCTCCTGGGTCACCAACTGGTTCGACCCGAACCAGCTCGGCGTACGGCTGATGCTGGTCGCCCTGATGCTGCTCAGCCTGATCGTGTCGGCGTCGCTGCCCGAGGCGTACGGGGAACGGGGGATCTGGGTCGCCGGTGCGTACGCGACGATCCAGGTGGGGCGCACCCTCTTTGTCGTACTCGTGTTGAGCCGGCGGGGCGTGGACGAGTCGGTGGAGCAGCGGCGTCAGCGGCTCGGGCTGCGGTTGAACTTCCAGCGTGTGCTGGGGTGGAAGTCGGTCTCCAGCGCGCTCTGGGTGGTGGGCGCTCTCTCGTCCGGCTCGACCCGGCTGGCGCTCTGGGCCGTCGCCGTGGTGATCGAATACTGGGCCGCCATCGTCGGCTTCTACCTGCCCCGGGTCGGGAGATCCACCCCGGCCGACTGGCCGATCAGCGGCCGGCACCTGGCCGAACGCGGCCAACTGTTCATCCTGATCGCGCTCGGCGAGTCCATCCTGATCACCGGTTCGGTCTTCGGGGAGCGGCCGGCCGAGGCGTTCCACCTGTTCGCCTTCGTCGTGTCGTTCCTCGGCAGCGTGGCGCTCTGGTGGCTCTACTTCGACCGGAGCGCCGAGGCGGCCAGCGCGGTGATCGACCGGGCCGAGGACCCGGGGCGGATCGGCCGCTCCGCCTACACCTACTTCCAGTTGCCGATGGTCGCCGGCATCATCGTCGCGGCGGTCGGCGACGAGCTGGTGATCGCCCACCCGAACGGTCACTCGGGGGCGACGACGATCGTCACGGTGCTGGGTGGACCGGCCCTCTTCCTGGCCGGGCACGCCCTGTTCAAACACTCGGTCTTCGGTGGCGTTTCGACGCCCCGGCTGGTCGCGATCGGTGTGCTGGCGGCCCTGGTCCCGGTGGGGCTGGTCGTGTCGCCGCTGGCCCTGTCCCTGCTCTCCACCCTGGTCGTGGCGGGAGTCGGAGTGTGGGACGCGACCCTGCTCGCCCACCGCGCGCCCGCCGGCAGGTGAGCGCCGGGTTCGCCGGCCCGTACCGCTCGGCGCGGTCGTGCTCGGTGGACCGGTACGAAGACGATCCTTCGCCGAGCGTTCACCCCGGAATGCGGAAACGTCGGCAACAATTCGCCGATTCGGTGAGCGTTGTCACGCCCGTGAAGGTGCCGGATGCCGATGGTGGCATACCGTGATCGAGCCTTATCGAATTGTGATTCGGCCCACCTTTCCTGGATAGTGGATCTTGGTCAGGAAATGACCGGAATGCCGTACGAAATCACCGCCGGAAACCCTCGTTTCGCCAGCGAGCAGCCAGTGACAACCCGCCGTTCGGTGGAGCTCGGAAAGCCATTCCGGAGCGTCCCTATGCTGGGCAAGGGGTACGGGTGGGTCCGACGCGTCGCGCGGACTCCGTGAGTTCCAGAAGCACAACTCCGTGAGTTCCAGAAGCACATCGGTAAACACCCGGTGCCGCCGGGGGGAAGGCAACAACGATGACCGATTTCGTCACACGGACCTGGGGTGGCATGACCATCCCGGCCGCCGGCACCTATCTACTCGATCAGGCGCACAAGCGGATCGGTTTCCTGGCCCGGCACATGATGGTGAGTCCCGTACGAGGTGAGTTCAGCGAGGCGACCGCGCAGATCTTCGTCGGGGAGGATCCGTTGACCTCCGCGGTCAGCGCAACCATCCGGGCGGCGAGCATCACCACCGGGAGCGTCGACCGGGACACCCATCTGAGCAGTCCCGATTTCCTCGACGTCGAGCGGTATCCCACGCTCGAATACCGGAGTACGGGCATCAAGTGGCAGGGCGAGGAGGAGGACCCGATCTTCTACTGGGCCCGGCTGCGCAACCACCGGCTGGGTCAGCGGGGCAGAACGCAGAACGTACCTCGGCCGGCTGCCGCCGCGCCCGGACGGTTCACCCTCAACGGGGAGTTGACGGTGAAGGGGATCACCCGGGCGGTCGACCTTCAGGTCGAGTTCGGTGGCGCCCGTCGTGACCCGTACGGGCAGGACATCTTCGGGTTCAGCGCGACGACGGAGATCGACCGCGAGGACTACGGTCTGGTCTGGAACGTGGCGCTCGAAAGCGGCGGAGTTCTCGTCGGCAAGACCGTACGGATCGAGATCGCCGGCGAGGCCATCCGACAGTGACTCAGCCGGTGGCGGTGGGCCACTCGTCGGCGAGGACGGACCAGTACTGCTGGTCGTTGCGGCGCCCGTCACCGGCCGGAACGTACTGCCGGAGCACGCCGTCCAGGCTCATCCCCAGTCTCCGCGCCACGCTCACACTGCGGACGTTGTCCGGCAGGGTGCGCCACTCGGCGCGGGCCAGCCCGCGTACCCGGAAGGCCCAGTCGATCATCAGGCGGACCGCCTGCGTGATCAGCCCCTGTCCCTCCGCCGCCGGTTCGAGCCAGCAGCCGATCTCGCACACGCCCGTGGCGGCGTCGAAACCGACGAACATGGTGCCGCCGACGAGGGTGCCGTCGAGCCAGATGCCGTAGATCCGTTGCCGGTCGGCGGCCCGGCCGTCGGCGTACCGCTGGAGCACCGCCCGCGCGCCGTCGAGGTCGGTCGCGACGAATCGCGCGCCGACCCAGGGGGCGATGTGCGTACGGGCCCGGTCCAGGTGGGTCAGGAACTCCTCGGCGTGCCACGGTTCGAGTGCACGCAGCTCGGCGTTGTCGCGCAGCGGGATGGCAAGCATCGATTCCTCGTCAGTTGTCGGCGTCAGTGTCGGCGTCGGCGTTCCGTCGTCGGCGTTGCGTACCCTGTCGGAACCGGCGGGGTCGCGTTCGGGGCTGGCTGGCGCCGGTCAATTGCCTTCTGCCGGGCCTGTGGCGGCTGTCGGGTCGGGTGTGGCTGTCCGGCCCGGCGCCCCGGCGGCCCGGAGCAGACGGAGCTGACCGATCTCGGCGGAGTTCTTCGTCAGCTCGACATTGAGCCAGGCGAGCATGTGGGCCACGGTGTGCTCGGGGTCGTCCCGCCACGGGAACGGCGCGGTGCGGTCCAGGTCGGCGTCGGTGAGCCGGTCGAGTACGGCCACCCACCCGGTACGCAGCTCACGCAGCCAGTCGACGGTGGGGCCACCGGCGCCGGGCCAGCCGATCTCGGTACGGTCCGGCGGCGTCCGGCCTGCGGCGGCTGCGGTCGCCACCGTCCACCACCAGCCGACGTGCCAGGTCAGCCAGCCGATTGTCGGAACCGGGATCGGGTCGGGCTCGGTGTCCGCCCAGTCCGGCACCCAGCCGCCGTCGGCGGTCGGCCGGACGGTCCAGCAGAGCGCGGCCGGCTCCCAGAGGAAGTCCGCCGGCTCCAACCGTTCCAGGTGGTATTCGAAGAGCGACCAGGTCAGGTCGAACTGCCAGCGCGAGAGATCACGACGGGTTACCGGCACCGGGCGATCTTCGCATCGGCGTACGCGACGGTCCACCGGATTGCGGGCCGGACGGGATGTCGTACCGGCGTGACAGCCTGGTCGCCGAGGACGGGTTCGGAGAGCATCAGTGGGTTGCGCGGCGACGTGGAGTTTCGGGTGACATGGGATGACGTGCTCGACTACTGCCTGGCCAAGCCGGGTGCGTGGCGGGACGAGCCGTGGGAGACCGACGTGGTGGCGAAGGTCGGCTCCAAGATCTTCGCCTTCCTCGGCGGGGAGTCGGGGTCGACGGTCGGGGTGAAGTGCGGCCCGAGCCGGGAGGTCGCCGACGAGTGGTTGCTGCGCTACCCGCGCGACGCCACCGTCATGCCGTACATCGGGCGCTACGGCTGGAACAGCCTGCGGATCGGCGCCACGATCCCCGGTGACGAGCTGTTCGAGGCGATCGACGCCTCCTACGAGACGGTGGTCGCCAAGCTGCCCCGCAGCGAGCGCCCGAGCACCGTCTGACCAGCGGGTCGACACCGAACGCCGCCCTGTGCGCCGCTGACCTGTGAAAACGCTACGAAGATCCAATCCAGTGGTGCTGAGTGCCGGCCACGGCGCGGCGCGGGCACCGCTCCCTGACCGGTTCCGAAGATCTTTCTAACGACCCGGGCGTTTCACTCCCTGGCACGCGTCACGCACGTCAGGGAAGGGACCAGGGAAAATGTTCGATTACCACGGCCGGACGGGGTACGAGCCGATCAGCGATGTCGATCGCAAGGAGTTCCACGAGAACGGGTTCCTGCTGCTGCGCCGGGTGCTGACCGACGACCACCGGGCGGCGCTGGAGCAGGCGGTCGACCGGATCCACGAGCGGGCCGCCAGCGCCGGCAACACCGGCCGGGACGGCACCCTGCACCTGCTCGGGTTCCTGGAGCGGGACGAACTCTTCGGCGAACTGCTCACCCACCCGGTCACGTTCCCGTACGTCTGGGGTCTGCTCGGTTGGAACATCTACACCCACCACAACCACCTGGACGTGACCCCGCCGGAGCGGGCGGCCGAGCCGGAGCGGCCGTACTGGGGCTGGCACCAGGACGGATACCGGCAGAACTCCGACCCGCAGACCCTGGAGGTGGACCAGCCCCGGCCGATGTTCTCGCTCAAGGTCGCGTACGTGCTCTCCGACCTGTCCCGGACCGGTCGTGGCGCGACCAAGGTCATTCCGGGTAGCCACATCAGGAACTCCCTGGCCCGCCCGGACGACGTCTCGGTGCACCACCCGGACCCGGCGGGCACGGTCGAGATCACCGCGAACCCCGGTGACGCGTTCGTCTTCGACCGCCGGCTCTGGCACTCCCGGTCGAGCAACCGCTCCGACATCACCCGCAAGATGCTGTTCGTCGGTTACACGTACCGGTGGATCCGCCCGCTCGACGACCCGCACCTCGACCACGACGGACCGTGGTGGGCGGCCCGTACGCCGGTGCAGCGGCAGTTGCTGGGCGAGAGCCCGCACACCGCCAACAACTGGGGTGTCAACTGGGACGGCTACGTCGACGACGAGATTCCGCTGCGCCGGGAACTCAGGCGGCGGCGCCGGCTCGATCGGGACATCCCCTGGCTCCGCTGACCGTGGCCGGCGGTGTGCCGGGGTCGACGGTGTGCCGGGGTCGGCGGTGCGGGCGGCTGGTGCCGGGCGGGTGGGGGTCTACCGGGGCTTGGCGGCCTCCCAGGCCAGGGCGCTCTCCCGGCGTTCGTGCTCGCCGAGCCGGGCCCGGAGCCAGACCCGGTCGTCACCGGTGATCGCCACCTGTCCCTCGGCGAGGTCGGCGCAGTTGGCGAGTTCCGGGTAGCCGATCACGAGGTCACCGAGGAAGGCCAGGCAGAGGTCGTCGGCGTCGTAGCCTCGCTCGTCCAGCACGTCGTAGGCGCCGTCGTCCAGGCTGATCCGGGCCACCGGCCGTAGATCCTCCAGCACCGCCGTGGTGGTCAACGCCCAGGAGTCCGGGCCGACCGGGAACGGGAAATCCGGCTCCAACTCGCCGACCAGCCGCCACGCGCCGGGCGGGTGCTCGGAGACGGGCAACCAGGCGAACGCCTGCCGGTTCCGGCTGCTCGCCGAGGCCCGTTCGTCCCACGGCCAGCGTCCGTCCCGGTCCGGCCAGACCAACTGCCGTACGGGCACCGCGACGCCAGCGTAGAAGCGGTGCGCGGTGCCGAACAGCGCGTCGCGCCACGAGTCGTCGACCGGCCGCAACTGGGTGGCGAAGCCCGCCAGCACCCCCTCGAACGGCACTCCCGGCTCCGGCCAGCCCCGGTCCCGCCCCAGCGCCACGCAGGCGTTGAGCCAGTGCTGCATGCTCTCGCCGTCGAGGCCGAACATCACGATCTCCGGCTGGCGGAAGGTGTGCCACAGCCCGACGGTGTACGCGAACTCGACCGCACCGCCGCCGATCCGCAGCGCCGACCAGCCGTGTTCCCGGATCGTGTCGACGACCCCGCCGTCCCGGCCGCCCGGATCGTCGGCGCAGATCAGGCAGGGACACCGGGATTCGCGCACCGGTCGACTCTACCGACGCCGGGGACCGCGCCGCCCCGGCCCGGTCGGTTCGCCGGTCGTCAGTTGTCGCCCCGGTCCGGTGGCCCCAGCGCCCGGAACCGGCGGAGCAGTTCCTGCGCGGGCTTGCTGTCGGGGTCGAACGTGAACATGTCGGTATCCGCGATGCCCGGGGTGAGCAGCAGCCCGTTGTGGCACTGGAAGCAGAACGCGACCTCGGCCAGCACGGTCCGCCCCCGGCGCAGGCGGATCGCGTACGCGGGCAGGAAGCAGCGCATGCGTTCCGCCTCGGGCAGCGCCGCCACGAGCCCGAGTACCTCGTGCACCCGCTCGTCGTCCCAGGTGCCGATGACGTCGCCGGGAACCTCGTCCCATCCACCCCAGTGCTCGTCGCGGTCGAGGGCGACCGCGATGACGTCGATCTCGCGTACGTTCTGTGCGCCTTCGATCACCGGCATGTTCGCATCCTGCCCGATCCGGTCGGCAGAGGGCTACGTCGGATTGGGTCGTACGGGCACCGGAGCACCGCCGAGCAGCCGTTATCGCGCAGTACGCAATGATGCTTATGTTGTTGAGCGCTCCCAACTGGAGGTCACCGGTGTCCCCTCGTTCCCCGCGGGTGAACGTCCAGATGCGTCACCGGTCCCAGGAGCGGATCATCGGGGCGGCGTTGGAGGTCTTCGCCGCACACGGGTACGAGGGCGCGACCATCTCGCAGATCACCGACCGGGCGGCGGTTTCCCGGGGACTGATCTCCTACTATTTCGCCTCGAAACGCGACCTGCTGGAGGCGGTGCTCGGTCGTTGGCTGGACACCATGCTGGGGATGCTGGACGACCAGGGGCCGGAGGTGCCGGCCGACCGGTTGCTCGCCACGGTGATCGACCGGGCGGTCTTCGGGGCCAGGGCCAACCTGGAGACCCAGCGGTTGATGCTCTGCCTGATGCTCCAGCCCGGCACCCGCGAGGTGTTCGCGCGGGTGGAGCGGTCGCGGGAGGTGGCCGTACGGGCGTTCGAGGACCGGGTACGGGCGATCTTCGCGGCTCGCGGGGCGGCCGACCCGGCGGTCGAGGAGGTGCTGCTGCGCAGCCTGCTCGAAGGCGCCATCTACAAGCTCGCCGTGTACGAGGACACCTATCCGCTGGTCGAGGTCCGTAACCGGCTGTACGGGATCTACCAACTCGGTGAGCCCGGCCCGCTGCCGTTGCCCCCGGACACCTTCGCCACCGCCGAGCGGCTGCGTACACCCGTCTGAGCAGTGGACTTGCCAACGCGTTGTTGACTAGCTGATGATCAGGCTCGTAGGGTCGAGTCGACATTGGACTGGACGGACGTACAGTCAAAGTGCCATTGGCCCCAGTGTCCCCTCGCGCCTCCGCCATGGCCGGGGGGACACTGGTCCGGCCGGTGACACTGGTCCGGCCGGTACGGGCCGCCGGCCCGGACGGGTAGCGGCACCGGGAGCGGCGCCCCACCGCAGGCTAGGCTTTCCGGTCATGCCCGAGGGACACACCATCCACCGGCTCGCGGCGCGGCACCGGGCGCTCTTCGCGGGTGACAAGGTGCTCGTCGACAGCCCGCAGGGCCGGTTCGCCGAGGGCGCCGCCCAACTCTCCGGCACCGTCCTTTCCGACACCGAGGCGTACGGCAAGCACCTGCTGCACCACTACGCCAACGACGTCAGCCTGCACGTGCACCTCGGGCTCTACGGCAGGTTCGCCGACGGGGACGGGGAGCCGCCGGCTCCGGTGGGGCAGATCCGGGTGCGGCTGACCACCGACCGGCACTGGCTGGAACTGCGCGGGCCGACCGCCTGCGAACTGCTCACCCCGCCTGAGGTCGACGCGCTGCGGCACCGGCTCGGCGCCGACCCGCTGCGGGCCGACGCCGACCCGGACCCGGCGTACGCCCGGATCGGGCGCAGCCCGACGCCGCTGGCCGCGCTGCTGCTGGACCAGACGATCGTGGCGGGCACCGGGCTGATCTTCGTGACCGAGGCGCTCTTCCGGGCCGGGACACATCCGCGTACGCCCGGCCGGCGGTTGACCCGTACCGGCTGGGCGGCGCTCTGGACCGACCTCGGCGCGCTGATGCGTCCCGCCGTGGAGACCGGTCGGATCGACACCGTGCACGACCGGCACCTGCCCGAGGCGATGGGGCGCCCGCCCCGGGTCGACCGGCACGGTGGCGAGGTGTACGTCTACCGTCGCGCCGGCCAGCCCTGCCACGTCTGCGGTACGCCGATCCACCAGGACGAACTGGTCGGTCGCAACCTGTACTGGTGCCCGACCTGCCAGCCCGGCTAGCCGTTCGGCTGTCTGATCACGCCCGGTTTTGTATGTTCGGAGGTGGTACGAACAGAGCCGGGATGTCAGCGCCCCTTCTCCGGTCCGGCGGGCCTAGGAGGCGTACGTCGTGACGTCGAGTCCGCTACCCCGGATCCTGCGCAAGGGCACCGAGCCCAAGTACCCCACGTTCCTGGAACTCTTCTTCGACCTGGTCTACATCTTCATCCTCTCCCGGATCGCGGGAGCCCTGGCCGCGGACCCCACCCCGGCGACCGCGGCCCGGATGGGGGTGGTCCTGCTCGCCGTCTGGTGGGTCTGGGTGCTGACCGCGTGGCTCACCGACCTGTTCAACCCCGAGTTGCCGATCATCCAGGCCACGGTGCTCCTGGTCATGTTCGGCACCCTGACGATGGCGGTCACGGTGCCGCGCGCGTTCGGCGACCAGGGATGGATCTTCGTCGCCGGCTACTTCGGCATCCACCTCGTCCGTGACTCGGTGCTGATCCCCGGCACCCGGGTGAACCCGTACATCCAGGCCAGGAGCATCCGGGTCTTCTTCTGGTTCGGCGTCACCGGCCCGCTCTGGGTGGCCGGCGCGCTCGTCGACGGTACGGCCCGGCTGGTGCTCTGGGCCGTCGCGGTGGCGCTGGATCTCGGCTCGGCCCGGATCGGCTGGCCGACGCCGAGACTCGGGCGTACGGAACTGGCCAGCCAGATCTTCACCGGCACCCACCTCACCGAGCGGCACCGGGAGATCTTCATCATCGCGCTCGGTGAACTGATCCTGAGCATCGGCATCCGCCTCTCCTCCAGCGGGTACGAGGCCGGCCCGGTGGCAGCCTGCGCGGTGGCGTTCGCCAGTGCGGTGCTGCTGTTCCAGATGTACTTCCACCGGGTGCGACAGCTGATGGCGCCACCCAACGTCACGATGGTGGAGCGGGTCCGGTCCGGCACCTCGACCTCGTACACCCATCTGGTCATGGTGGCGGGGGTGGTGGTCGTCTCGGCCGGCAACATCCTGGTCATCGGCCGCCCGTTCGGCGAGGTGCCGACGGGCTGGATCGTCGCGATCCTGGGCGGCCCCGCGCTGTTCCTGCTCGGCGGCTGCCTCTTCGACTTCGTGATGACCGGTCGGATCCTCTGGTCCCGGGCGATCGCGATCGTCGTACTCGGTGCCGTGGGACCGGCGATGCCGCTGCTGTCGCCACTCGCCGTCATGGTCGTGGCCAACCTGATCCTGCTGTTGACCCTGCTCGCCGAGACGGTGGCCCGGCGGGTCAGCCCAGAACCGGCGGCGTCGGAGCGCGGGGGTGGTGCCGGGTACTGACGAGGTTCGCCACCGCGATCAGGTGCAGGATGATCATGACGAGCAGGGTGGTCTCGATCATCGACATCAGGTGGGTCACCGGTGCCACCGCGCCGAGCAGGACCAACCCGGCGGGCCGGGACCGGGACACCCGGCCGAACACGATGTAGTCGAGCAGTCCCCGGCCGAGCAGGAACAGGCCGGGACCGCCGAGGACGGTTGCCGCCCAGGCCGCCGGGGTGTCGTCGAAGGGGTGTTGGATGACGAACTGGCCGGCGGCGGCCGTACCGACGATGCCGGCCACCATGATCAGGTGAGTGACGGCGGTGAGCTGGCTCAGCCGGGACGGATTGTCGGACCGGGAGATGGCCGTGCTCATCAACTCGCCGGCACGGTAGATGTAGATCCGCCACATCAGCACCGTGATCAGGAAGACGACCACGAGCGCCCAGGCCTGGTCGACAGGTTGCGTCCGGGTGTCGCTGAAGGACTGGCCAGCCAAGAAGATCGAGGTCCCGAGCGCGATGATGACGAACTTCCGGTAGCGCTCGGTGAGCCGTTTTCCGGCCAGCCGCCGTTCCCGGGACTGGTGTGCACCGATGAACCGGGGGACGGGCCAGCCGAGCGCCGCGCCCGTGTACTCGATCCCGATCGCCACCGCCCAGAGCACCCCCCGAGCCGTACCGGTGAGCAGTCCGCCGCTGATCCAGCCGATTCCCGCGACGCTCTCCCAGAGGATGATCCGCCGGGAGTGGCCCACCCCCGCGTCGGACTGGGCCGTGACCAGGTTGTAGAGAACCGTTCCGAGGTGGATCAGCACGTAGGTGATCGCGAACAACAGGCCCCGGCTGCCGTACGCGTCGGGCACCAGGGCCGCCAGCAGCAGGCTGCCGGCCATCGTCCAGATCACCTGCGGTTGGGTCATCGGCCGGCTGAGGTCGACCGTGCTGGCCGCCCACGCGGTCAGCGCCCAGAGCAGCGCGAACGCCAGCAGCAGCACCAGGACCTGACCGGCTACCGCCCAGGTCATCCGTTGCGTCAGCCGCTCGGCGAGCGACAGCAGCACGAAGACGTAGACCAGGTCGAAGAACAACTCCAGGAACGCCGGCCGGTCCGCCTCCTCCGCCGAGGTTGCCGCCTCGGGGCTGCCATCCGTCGCCATCGACCACCCAGCCCACCCGTCCGGTCCGCCACTGTCGCGCAATCCGACCCTAGGGGCCGCACGGTGTCGGTGTGGGACGAAGCTGCGGGGTCGAGACCTACGAGGCCAACCGCTCGGCCGCGGTGCGACCTGATCTCGTGAGTTCGATCCCGCCGTCCGACCGGTTGATCTCCGACCACACCGCGTCGAGGGAGAGGCCGAGGACGTCGGCGATCGCGGCGATGGTCGGGAAGGCAGGGGTGGCCACCCGACCGGACTCGATCTTCCGGAGGGTCTCCGGCGAGACACCCGCGTCCAGTGCGGTGAGGAGCATCGAACGCTGCCCCCTGGCCCGGCGCAGGAGGGCGCCGAGGCGCTGTCCGCGTTCGACCTCTTCGGGGGTGAGCGGCAACCTGACCATGGCGCCGATTCTAGTACCGGGATAATATGACCGGGATACTTATTGGTCGTACGAGTAAGGCACCGCATGATCGAGATCCTGGACCCCACCGACCTGCCGCGAGCAAGGGACACGGGCGCCCTGGTCGGTGGCATATTGCAGAACCTGAAGAGCCGCACCGTGGTCGGCACGAACCTGCTGGACATCGACCGGTGGGCCCAGGCCATGATCATCGAGGCCGGAGCGCAGTCCTGCTACGTCGACTACGAGCCGTCCTTCGGACGCGGGCCGTTCGGCCACTACATCTGCACATCGGTCAACGACGCCGTGCTCCACGGACTGCCGTACGACTATCCGCTCGCCGACGGCGACCTGCTGACCCTCGACCTCGCCGTCGCCAAGGGCGGAGTTGTCGCCGACTCCGCCGTCAGCTTCCTCGTGGGCGACTCGAAACCCCCGGAGAGCGTCGCGATGATCGACGCCACCGAGCGTGCACTGAGCGCGGGGATAGCCGCGGCCGGACCGGGGGCCCGCATCGGTGACATCTCCCATGCCATCGGCTTGGTCCTCAGCGCGGCGGGATATCCGATCAACACCGAGTTCGGCGGTCACGGCGTCGGCTCGACGATGCACCAGGACCCGCACGTCTCGAACACGGGGCGGCCCGGTCGCGGATACAAACTGCGCCCCGGCCTGCTGCTGGCCCTGGAACCATGGATCATGGCGGACACCGCCAAGCTCGTCACCGACGCCGACGGCTGGACACTCCGAAGCGCGACCGGCTGCCGGACCGCGCACAGCGAGCACACGATCGCCATCACCGACGACGGAGCCGAAATCCTCACCCTGCCGAAGCAGGCACGACCCTGAGTGACAACGGCCCCGGTCGGTACGGCTAGTCGCGCAGGCGGCGGATGTCGCCGTACGCCCGGTAGAAGCCGCCCCGGCCCGACTCCCGGACCTCCGGGACCAGGTAGCGGGCCCTCGGCTCCCGGATGCCCTTCGGGAACTGCACCAACCAGTCCCGCCGGTAGCCCGGCGAGAGTACGTGGATGCGCAGCCGGCCGCCCTCCTCGACGCACTCCACCAGCACCCCGTCGCCCGCGTCGTGGGTCACCTCGACCGTGGACGACACCGGCACCGCCGGCATCCGGGGCGGCGCCTTCACGTCCACCACGTCCGGGACGCTGCCCTGCTCGGCCGCCCGGATCGCCGCCTCGCTCGCGTCGACGCAGGCCAGCGCCCCGCTCGTGGTGACCAGGTAGAGCCGCTGCTCGTGGTACTGCATCGAGTAGGCCGACCCGCAGCCGGTGCCGAGCTTCCACAGTCGGTTGCCGGCGGCGTCGAAGCAGTAGATCGAGGAGTGGCTGTCCCCGGCGAAGACGAACTCACCGTCGGCCGAGGTGGCACAGGAGTAGACCGGCGCGTCGCACCGGTAGATCCGTTCCGACCGGCCGTCCTTGCTCAGCCGGACCACCTGGCTGGTGGCCGTACCGGCGTAGAGGGTGCCCGGCTCCTGCCAGCCGAACAGCACCGCCCCGGTCGGCTGGTGCCACACCTCCCGACCGGTCCGCCAGTCGTAGCTGGTCACCCCGCGCGAGTGCCCGTGATGTACGGCGTCCGCGTCACAGCGCACCATCCAGCCGGACGAACCGTTGCCCTGCCGCCGCCAGAGGAACTCGTCCTCGTGGTCGATGCTGGCGATCCCGCCCCCGGAGTCCGAGACGCCGAGTACGCCGTCGTGGATGTCCAACCAGTAGATGTCGATGTCGTCGGCGATCCGGTAGGCCAGCCGGGGCACCTTGCCGGAGATGTCGTACACGTTGCCGTCGTCGCAGCCGGCGTAGCGCCAGTCGTCGTCGGCGACGATGCACTTCACCCCGTCCGGCAGCCGGTACTGCTGCACCACCTCGGCGTCGTGGTTCAACGCGGTGATCACGCCGTGCTCGTTGCCGACCAGGCAGCCGTACCGGTCGACGAAGATGCCGAACGCCGGGGCGCCGGAGTCGTACCGCCAGAGCACCGGGGCCCGGTGGGCGGTGGACCGGACGCTGACGATCTGGCGCCGCGACACGCCGCGCTTCTGCCGCTGCCCCGGCACGGCCGGGGCGTACCCCTTGCGTACCTTCTCGCCGAGCTTGCGGGACGCCTCCAGCCGGGCCCGCTCGGCACTGGGGAAACTGCTCCGCTTGACCTGGCCGGTGTCGCCGATCCGGCCGTACCGGACGGTCAGCTCCGTTCCGTCGACGGTCACCTCGTAGAACTTGTGCGAGCCACCGTCGGCCTCGGACAGTTCGAGGTACGTCGTCTCCTGCGGCATCGGGGGTTACCTCCGGGATGGCGTGACTGGCGCCGGCGGGGGCACCGGGCGCATCGACGGACCACACCGTAGAGACCCGGACCGACAAAATTCCGACCGGTCGCGGGGGCGTTCAGCGCAGCGGGTGCAGCTTGTCGACCGCCTTGCGGGCCGCGACCAGCACCGGGTCCCAGACCGGGGAGTACGGCGGTGCGTAGCCGAGGTCGAGCATCGACATCTCGTCCACCGTCATCCTGTTCCAGAGCGCCACGGCCAGGGTGTCGATCCGCTTCGCCGACATGGACCGGCCGACGATCTGCGCGCCGAGCAGTTGCCCGGTGCCCCGCTCGGCGATCAGCTTGACCGTCATCGGGGCGGCGTCGGGGAAGTAGCCGGCGGTGTTGGTCGACTCGACGGTGACGGTGATGAACTCGAACCCGGCGATCCGCGCCTCCGGCTCCAGCAGGCCGGTCCGGGCCACCTCCAGGTCGCACACCCGGGTCACGGCGGTGCCGACGACACCGCCGAAGGTGGCGTAGCCGCCGCCGATGTTGATGCCGGCCACCCGGCCCTGCTTGTTGGCGTGCGTGCCGAGCGGCACGTAGACCGGTTGGCCGGTCGTCTTGTGCAGGGTCTCGACGCAGTCGCCGGCCGCCCAGACCCGGGGCACTCCGATCACCCGCATCCGCAGGTCGGTACGGATCCCGCCGGTCGGGCCGATCGGCAGGCCGGCGTCGGCGGCGAGCCGGACGTTCGGCCGTACGCCGGTGCCGAGCACGACCACGTCCGTCGGGATCGTGGCCTCGTCGGTCCGTACGCCGGTGACCCGGCCCTGTTCGGTGGTGAGCCCGGTGATGTCGACCCCGGTACGCACGTCGATGCCGAGCCCGACCAGGGCGTCGCGGACCAGCCGGCCCATGTCCGGGTCGACGGTCGACATCGGCTGCTCGCCCCGTTCGACCAGGGTCACCGACAGCCCGCGTTCGATCATCGCCTCGGCCATCTCGACCCCGATGTAGCCGCCGCCGACCACCACCGCCCGTTTCGGTTTCGGGTCTCCGTCCAGCCAGTGCCGCAGCGCCTTGCCGTCGTCCAGGGTCTGCACCCCGAACACCCCGCCCGCGTCGGTACGCGCCCAGGGCGGAACGCTCGGCACCGCGCCGGCCGCGTACACCAGGTCGTCGAAGTGCTCCCGGACCTCGCGCCCGCCGTTGTCCAGGTCCCGCGCGACCACCTCGTGCCGCTCCAGGTCGATCCCGGTGACCTCGTGCCGGGTCCGGACGTCGATCTGGTGGTCCCGGCGGTGCGTCTCCGGGTCACGGGTGATCAGTTCCTCGCAGTCGACCAACCCGCTGATCCAGTACGGGATGCCGCAGGCCGAGTAGGACGTGAAGTGTCCCCGCTCGAACGCGATGATCTCCAGGTCGTCCCGGTCCCGGCGACGTCGCGCCTGGGACGCGGCGGACATTCCCGCGGCATCGCCACCGATCACGATCAGTCGCTCAGTCATGACTTATTGTCACCGTTCCGGGGCGTCGTCGCCGCGGGTCTGCCGCGCCAGGTCGGCGACGACGTCGGTGAGTTCACCCCGACGGGCGTACGCGGCCCGCTGCCGGGTGGCACCGGTGCCGTCCTTGCGCAGCCGGTCCAGCAGGTCGGTCACCTCGGGCAGGTCACCGTGCCGCTCCAGTTCCGGACGAACCCGGTCGACCAGCTTGTCGAGCAGCTCCCACGCCGGCATGGTGCCGCCGCGGACCGGGTCGACGGCGAGCCCGTCCATCCCGTCGTGCGCGGCCCGCCAGTGCGCGGCGGTCAGCAGGTGGTGGTCGATCCGTATCGGCTCGCGGCCCTGCTCGACATCGGTCAGCGCGGTGCCGACCAGGGACCGGACCAGCGCCGCGACCAGGATCGTGTCGTCCAGGCTCGGGCAGACGTCACCGATCCGGATCTCCACCGTCGGGTAGTGCGCGGAGAGGCGCGCGTACCAGTAGACCATTCCCTCGTCGAGCAGCATGCCGGTCGCGACGAGCTGGTCCACCAGCCACTGGTAGTGCGCGTACGACTCCAGCCACGGGGTCGGCGCGACCGACGGCCAGCGCTCCCAGAGCACCGAGCGCCAGCTCGCGTACCCGGTGTCCTGCCCGTTGTGGAAGGGCGAGTTGGTGGTGACCGCGTGCAGGATCGGCAGCCACGGTCGCAGGTGGTTGAGCACCTGAACGCCCGTTTCCGGGTCGGGGATGCCGACGTGCACGTGCATGCCGTTGTTGCCGGGGCCGTCGACCAGTGGCCCGAACTGCTCGACCATCCGGTGGAACCGTGGGTTGTCGAACACCGGCGGAACCGGCCCGTCGACCAGCCCGGCGCCGACCGCGACCAGCCGTACGCCCGCCGCGTCGGCCGCGTCGGCGAGCCCGGACCGGAGCAGTCCGAGCGAGTGCCGCAGCGCGCTCAGCTCCAGGCCGGGCGGGCTGCCGATCTCGATCTGGCTGGTCTGGAACTCGTGCTGCACCTGGCCGCGCAGGTCGTCCGGCACCTGTTCCAGCACCCGGTCCACCGCCGGGACCGCCTGCCCGGTCTCCGGGTCGACGAGCAGGAACTCCTCCTCGACCCCGACCGTCCGCAGCCCCTGCTGCTCGGCCGCCTCGGTCGCCCCCGGCTGGCGGGTCACGCCTGCCTGGGTGCCCCGCACAGCCGCGTCCTGGGGAACCGCCGTGTTCTGGGCCATCGCCACACTGCCGGCCATCGCCACCACCCGCCGTTCGTCGGTTGCCGTCGCGCCGGGAAAGGCGCCTGGCGACTCCGTTACCCAGCGCGGTCGGGCCGGGAAACGCCGCACCGGCGTGGCGACTCGCACTCCTTTCGAGGCATTCGGCCTCCGGAGGCGGGCATCGGGCGGGTGGACCCGCTCGGCGGCACGGCAGTGCGTGCCCGATCGGCTAGCGGAAGACGCCGATCTCCCGGGGCTTGAGGCCGGGGAAGATGGCCTTCGGATCGGCCACCCCCATCCGGGCCCGCAGCAGCTCGGTCAGCACGTCCCGGTAGTCGTTCGCGCCGGCCAGGTCGCCCTGGTCCAGGGCTGAGGCGGCAAGCCCCGGCCAGCGGCCGTGCACCTTCCCGCCGTTCATCCCGCCGCCGAGCATCAGCATCAGACCGCCGTGCCCGTGGTCGGTGCCGGAGCTGCCGTTCGCCTCGACCCGGCGGCCGAACTCGCTCATCGTGACCACCGAGACGTCGTCGAGTGCCGGCCCCAGATCGGTGGCGAACGCGCCGAGCGCACCGGCCAGCTCGTTCAGCCGGTTGCGCATGTCGCCGCCGTCCGGCCCGCCGATGTTGGTGTGCATGTCCCAGCCGCCGATGTCGACCGCTGCCACCCGCAGCCCCACCTTCGCCTTGATCAGTCGGGCCACGTCGCGCAACTGGTCGGCGAAGCCGCCACCCGGCCACTGCGCCGTCGACTTGTAGTCCTTGCTGGCGATCTTGCGCGCGGCCGCGATCGACGCCAGGGTCTCGGTCGCCTGGGTGGCCAACGGGTGGTCGTCCAGGCCGGTGTAGAGCGCCTTCAGCGCGGTCAGCGTGCTCGCCCGTACGCCACTGAAGCCCTGTAGGTCGAACTCGCGGATGCCCTGGAGCACCAGCTTGTTCTCGCCGCCGACCAGCGAGCGGGGCAGTGCCGAACCCTCGGCGATGGCCCGGAAGGTGGTGCCCGGACCGAGCGCGGTGAGCACCCGGTCCAGCCAGCCGGTGTGCACCCCGGTCGAGGCGGCACCCCGTTCCAGGCAGTCCTGCGCCTGGAAGTGGCTGCGGCTGGCGTCCGGCGAGGCGACCGCGTGCACGGCGGCCATCTTCCCCGACTTCCAGAACGGCTCCAGCGGTGCGAGCGCCGGATGCAGGCCGAACCGGTCGTCCCCGGCGATCAGCGCACCCGGCTGCACGGCGATGTTGCGGCGGGCGTCGAGGTAGTTGCGGTCCCCGCGCGGCACCACCACCGACAGGCCGTCCATGCCGCCGCGCAGGAAGACCACGACCAGGGTGCGGTTGGTGGTGGCCGGGGCGCCGAACGCGACCCGGGTGGTGGCGATCTGCCCGGCCAGGCTGGCCACACCGACCGCACCCGCGCCGGCCATCACCCGACGCCGGGTGAAGCCGTGCCGCCAGCGGTCGCGCTGCTCGGTCAGCTCGCCGGTGACCGCCTCGGCGTGCACCCGGATCGCCGCCTCGGGCAGGTTCGGCCCGTACCGGCGCAGTTCGTCGACCGTACGCGGAGAGTTGTCCTGATTCATGGTCTCTCCTCAGCGCAGCGCGTGGTAGATCGAGTCGAGGAAGAGCGGGGCCAGGTGTTCGATCTTGCCGCCGAGGGTGGCGTTCTTGACCGCCGTACCCTCCTTCGAGCCGAGGAAGGCCAGCAGCGCCTGCTTGTCCTTGGCGGCCAGCGGCTGTTGCAGCAACCGGGCGGCGAGGGCGTCGAGGTATTCGCCGGTGGTCGGTGGACGCTTGCCCACCAACCCCTCGGGCTTCGGGTACGACAGCCCCCTCTGCGCCCCCTGCACCAGCGCCCGGTGGCTGTTCCAGATGGCCAGGGTGGCGTGTGCCGATCGCCACGCCGCCGCCACGTCGGGGTAGCCGTTCGGCGGCACCCAGCCCAGCGGCGGCTGCCCGAAGCGCTGCGTCAACCGGTAGAGCCCCTCGATTCCGGCGCGGGTGTCGGCACCGGGTGCGACCCCGAGCGAGCGGGCGGTGGCGACGAAGTTCTCCAGCGGCCGGCGGGCCTTGAGCCCGGTCGAGATCCAGAACTCCTGCGAGCGGAACAGGACCCGCAGCACCGGGGCGATCGCGGTCCCGTTGGCCAGGTACGCCTCGGCCAGCCGCTGCACCAGGTGGTGCGGCGGGGTGTCGGCGACGAACCGGACCGCAAGCTTGCGGGCGATGTTCTTCGCCGTCGCCTCGTGGGTGGCCAGGTATTGCAGGTAGCGGTCGCCGACGGCGAGCCCCTTGGCCCGGGACGGGTTCTTGTCGGTGAAGCCGAGCACCTTGACCGGGTCGACCCAGTGCCGGTCGGCCTCGTACCGGAACTCGCCCTCGTTCGTGACGGTCCGGCCGGTCATGATGTACGCGCTGTTGCGTACGTCGGATTCGGTGTAACCGCCGTCGATCCCGACCGTGTGCAGTTCGAGCAGTTCCCGACCGTAGTTCTCGTTCACCGACCGGCGGTGCGACTCGTTGTTGTTCAGGTAGCGCAGCATGGCCGGGTTGCGGGCGCTGGCGGCGAGCATGTCGGAGAACCTGCCGAGCGCGTGCTTGCGGATGACCTGGGTGTCGAACGAGGTGCGTACGTCCCAGCCGCCGTCGAACGGGTTGGTCACGTTCAGGTGGTTGGACCAGAAGTCGACCATCACCTCGAAGAGTTGGCGGCTGCTCCAGAACTGGCGGGCCAGGGTGGCGTGGCCCAGTTCGTACTGGGCGGCCCAGTCGAACTCCTTGACCGCGCGCCGGATCTGCGCGGTGGACATGCCGACGGTGGGGAACGAGCCGAGCACCTGGTCGCCGATCGGGTCGGCGACCTTGCCCGGGTCGAGCTGCGCCTCGATCCAGGCGTCGATGCCGGACGCGCGGACGGCGTCCGCCTCGGTCCGGGTCGGCCCGAAGGAGGCCCGGCGCAGCAGGTGCAGCACCGGGTCGCGGCTGAGCGGGTTGGGGAAGACGGGGGTCGCCTTCAGCGCCGCCTCGGCGGCCTTCGCCGGGGTCTCGGCGAGCCCGGCGGCGCCGAAGTTGATCGACTCGCCGAGTGACTGGCTGTAGCTGGCGTCGCGGTCGGCGAAGGAGCCCGCGTCGCGGGGTGACCGGGTCGAGGTCGCCTGGTCGCTCACGGCCGCGGCGATCCCACCACCCCCACCGAGTACGGCGGCGGCCGAGCCGACCGCGCCGGTGGCGACCGCGGCGGCGCCGAGTCCGATGACCACCTGGCGGCGGTTGCGCAGCAGGGTGAACAGGGCCGGTTCGCCGGCTCGGGCGGCGCGGGCCATCGTGCCGAGCACCGGCGCCAGCCGACCTGATCCGCCCCGGCCAGCCCCGGCCCGGCGCTCGACGCCGGTTCCGGTCGCCCGTCGGGCGGGTGCCCGGTGCCGGGATTGCCCGTCGCGCTCCGCCGAGCCCGGCTGTTCCCGCTCGGCCATCCTGGGCGCACCTCTTCGTCGATCCGGGGTTGGGTGGGCGTCCGACAGCCAGCGCCCCAGGCGCACCCTAGCCAGCCGCTGAGTCGGCGCTCAACCATCGAGACGGAATGTTAAGCCGGAGCAAAGGAACCGCCCCGGCTCGGCTCGATCCGGACGGGGCCGGTCGGCCCCGTCCCCGGGCACCGACGGTGCTCCTCCCGGCCGCGTAGCGGCTCTTCCTCCCCGCCGCACGCGGCCGATTCCGCCTTTCATCGTCCACATCGGATGTTGTCTCCGGCTCCGCGCCCGGTGCTGACCACGCGCACCCGGTGCCGAGCCTTCCCGGAATCGGACCGAGGGGTTCACCATGCTCGCCTTCGCACCACTCGACGGCGCCGTCGGCGTCGCCGCCACCGTCGTCCACGCGCTCGCCACGGCGGTCACGCCACTGGCCGGCACCGCCGCCACCGCCGTCGCCGTCGTGCTCTTCACGATCGCCGTACGCCTGCTGATCACGCCCCTGACCGTGGCCCAGGTACGCGGCGAGCGGCGTCGGGCCGCGCTCGCCCCGCAGCTGCGGGAACTCCAGCGGCGGTACGGCAAGGACCGGGCCCGGTTGCAGCAGGAGATGATCAAGTTGCACCGGGAGGCCGGGGCGAGCCCGCTCGCCGGTTGCCTGCCGGGGCTGTTGCAGGTGCCGTTCTTCGTGGTCATGTACCACCTCTTCACCGCTGCCGGCCCGGTCGGTGGTGGTGCCGGGCTGCTCACCGAGCGACTGGCCGGGGTGCCGCTCGGGCACCACGTCGCGGACGGACTCGGCGGCGCGGCGGGGCCGCTGTTCGGCGTACTGCTGGTGCTGTTGCTGGGATTGGCCTGGTGGACGTCGCGGCGGATGCGTCGGGACGCGGCCGTGTCCGCCGCGCAGCCCGGCGGTACGGAGCAGCCCGGCGCCGCCGTGCTGGCCCGGCTGCTGCCGCTGCTGCCGTACGGGACGGTGCTGGCGGCGCTGGTGCTGCCGTTGGCGGCGGTGCTCTACCTGGTCACCACTACCGCCTGGACGGCTCTGGAACGGGCGGTGTTGCGCCGGCCGGTGCAGGTGGCGACCACCTAGACATCGACAAACGTTGACATATGTGGGCCCGGGACGTACAACCGGACGGAGAGCGCTCTCTCATCCGTCCCGTAGAGAGGCCAACATCATGACCAGCACCGTCCCGGCCCCGGCCGGAACCACCCCGAGACGACGGCGGCTGCTGCTGCTGGCCGTGCTCACCGCGCTCGTCACCGTGGTGAGCACGGTCTCGGTGACCGCCCGTGCCGCCGTACCACCGACCCCGCCCGGCTGGAGTCTGGTGTGGAGCGACGACTTCACCGGCGCCGCCAACACCCTGCCGTCGGCCGGCAACTGGATCATCGACACCGGCACCAGCTATCCGGGCGGCCCACCCAACTGGGGCACCGGTGAGATCCAGACCTACACCAACAGCACCGCCAACGTCAGTCACGACGGAGCCGGCAACCTGCGGATCACCCCGATCCGGGCCGCGAACGGCCAGTGGACCTCGTCCCGGATCGAGACCGTACGGACCAACTTCAAGCCGCCGGCCGGTGGTGTGCTCGCCATCGAGGGCCGGATCCAGATGCCGAACGTGACCGGTGCCGCCGCTGCCGGATACTGGCCGGCGTTCTGGGCGCTCGGTGCGCCGTACCGGGGCAACTACCAGAACTGGCCGGCCATCGGCGAGTTCGACGTGATGGAGAACGTCAACGGGATCAACTCGGTCTGGGGCGTACTGCACTGCGGGGTCGCGCCGGGCGGGCCGTGCAACGAGTTCAACGGCATCGGCGCCAACCGGGCCTGCCCCGGCTCCACCTGCCAGTCGACGTTCCACACGTACCGCTTCGAGTGGGACAGCGGGTCCAGCCCGCAGCAACTGCGCTGGTACGTCGACGGCCAGCTCTACCACACGGTCACCGAGACCCAGGTCGGCCAGCCGCACTGGAACAACATGACCAGCCACGCCGGCTACTTCCTGCTGCTCAACGTGGCGATGGGCGGCTCGTTCCCGAACGGGGTGGCCGGTGGCACCACGCCGACGGCGGCCACCGTCTCCGGCCGGCCGATGCTGGTCGACTACGTCGCGGTCTGGAGCCGGGGCGGTGGCACCCCGCCGACCACCCCGCCGCCCGGCGGTGGCGACGCGTACTCGACCATCCAGGCCGAGGCGTACAGCGGGCAGAACGGCGTACAGGTCGAGGCGTGCAGCGAGGGCGGGCAGAACCTGAGTCACCTGGCCGCCGGTGACTGGGCCCGGTTCGACAACATCGACTTCGGCAGCACGCCGGCCCGCGACTTCGTGGCCCGGGTCGCCTCCGGTGCCCCCGGTGGGGTGAGTGGCCTGGTCGAGGTACGCCTGGACAGCCCGACCAACCCGCCGATCGGCAGCTTCTCGCTCTCCAACACCGGTGGTTGGCAGAGCTGGCGTTCGGTGCCCGGCAACGTCACCCCGACCACCGGCCGGCACACCGTCTACCTGACCTTCGGCAGCGGCCAGCCGGCCGACTTCGTCAACGTCAACTGGATCATCTTCCGGCGCTGACCGGCGCCGCCCCGCCGAGGCGCCAGGGGCCCCTTCCGCATCGCAAATCCGATGGGAGGGGGCCCTTCCTTTGCATTTGCCGGCACCGGGGTCTGGACAGAAACAGTTAAGAGTCTTAATAATTGGCCAACTGTCGATGGCTGCCGATGCCTGACCGGCCGTGGAGGCCCGCATGAAGCGCTCCAGAATCCTGCTCCTGTCCTTGATCACGACCCTGGTGGCGGCATTCGGCGCTGTCTGGGTGGCGATGCCGGCGTTCGCCGCCGGTCCGACGGCGACCTTCGTGAAGGTCTCCGACTGGGGTTCGGGTTGGGAGGGGAAGTACACCGTCACCAACGGCGGGACGACCACCCTCACTTCCTGGACGGTGGTCTTCGATCTGCCGGCGGGGAGCACCGTCGGGACCTTCTGGGACGCCTCGATGACCTCGTCGGGCCAGCGGTTCACGTTCACCAACCGGTCCTGGAACGGGACCCTGGCGCCGGGCGCGTCGACGTCGTTCGGGTTCAACGGCACCGGCCCGGGCAGCCCGACCAACTGCACCCTCAACGGCGCCGCGTGCGGTGGTGGCACCACACCCACCACCCCACCGACGACCCGGCCGCCGACCACCCCGCCCACCACGCCACCGACCACCCGGCCGCCGACCACGCCGCCGCCCACCACCACCCCGCCGGTCACGCCGCCGCCGAACTCGCCGCTGCCGAAGCACTTCCTCACCGGCTACTGGCACAACTTCGACAACCCCGCCGTCGAACTGCGGCTGCGTGATGTCCCCAACGAGTACGACCTGATCGCGGTCGCGTTCGCCGAGGCGACCAGCACCCCCGGCGCGGTCACCTTCGGCATCGACCCCGGCCTGTCCAGCGCGCTCGGCGGCTACACCAACGCCAACTTCATCAGCGACGTACAGACCCTGCACTCGCGGGGCAAGAAGGTGATCCTCTCGGTCGGCGGCGAGACCGGCCGGGTCGCGGTCAACGACGCCGCCTCCGCGACCAACTTCAGCAACACCGTCTACGGCCTCATCCAGCAGTACGGCTTCGACGGCGTCGACATCGACCTGGAGAACGGGCTCAACCCGACCTACATGGGCCAAGCGCTGCGCAGCCTGCGGAGCAGGGTCGGCGCCAACCTCATCATCACGATGGCACCGCAGACCATCGACATGCAGAACCCGACGGTCAGCTACTTCAAGCTCGCGCTCGACATCCGGGACATCCTCACCGTCGTACACACCCAGTTCTACAACTCCGGCTCGATGCTCGGTTGCGACCAGCAGTTCGCGTACAGCCAGGGAACGGTCAACTTCATGACCGCGCTCGCCTGCACGCAACTGGAGGCCGGACTCCGGCCCGACCAGGTGGCGCTCGGCCTGCCGGCCGGACCCGGCGCGGCCGGCGGCGGCATCGTCGCACCGGCCCTGGTCAACCAGGCGCTCAACTGCCTCGCCCGGGCGACCAACTGCGGCAGCTTCGTGCCGCCGCGCACCTACCCCGGCATCCGGGGCGCGATGACCTGGTCGATCAACTGGGACGTCTCGAACGGCAACAACTTCGCCCGTACGGTCAAGCCGCACCTCGCCACGCTGCCGTGACCGCCGTACCCCCGACCACCGGCGCCGCCCGGCACTGAGGATCGGTCGCCGCCGGCACCCGGCCGGCACCCGTACCGATCACCGCGACCCGCAACCAGGGCGCGCGGGACGAGTGGCCGATCAACGACGATCGGCCGCTTGTCCCGCGTCCGGGGTCGAGCGGACCGGAGTACGGGTCAGCGGACCGAGGTGCGTTCGGGCTCGTCCCGGCTTTCCGTACGGCGGGACCGGCGGCGGCGCAGCCGCTTGACCACCCAGGTCGAGACGACGAGGACGAAAGCGGCAAGCAGCGCCAGGTCGAACCAGGTGCTGTACTGCTCGATCCGCTGCCAGCGCGAGCCGAGCGCGTAACCGAGCCCGATGAAGATCGAGTTCCAGATGCCGCTGCCCAGCGTGGTCAGGGCCAGGAACCGGCCGATCGGCATGTGGTTCGCGCCGGCCGGCACCGAGACCAGGCTGCGGACCACCGGCACCATCCGGCCGAACAGCACCGCCCAGTTCCCGTACCGCTCGAACCAGCGGTCGGCCCGATCCAGGTCGTCCGCGTCCACCAGCGGGATCCGGTCGAGCCAGCGTTTGAGGCGTTCCTCGCCGAGGGCCGCGCCGAGCCAGTAGAGCGCGAGCGCCCCGGCCACCGAGCCGACCGTCGCCGCGACCCCCATCACGAAGACGTTGGCGCGTCCCTCGCCGGCCAGATAGCCGGCCAGCGCGAGCACGATCTCGCTCGGCACCGGCGGCACGAGATTCTCCAGGGCCACCAGCAGGCCGACCCCGAGCGGACCCAGTGCCTCGATGACCGAGGTCACCCATCCCGTCAGTCCACCCATGGGAACTTCCTACCCACCACGATCCACTTCTACACCGGCCGCTCCGACCAGGCAGGCGTTTGCCGGTACGGCCCACCGGAAAAGGCAGTCCGGCATGGGCGACCGGTGGTATTCCGAGGCAGTCGTCTACTGCCTCGACATCGACACGTACGCGGACAGCGACGGCGACGGGGTCGGTGACCTGCGTGGGCTGATCGGCCGGCTGGACTACCTGGCCCGGCTGGGGGTGACCTGCCTGTGGCTGCACCCGATCCACCCGTCACCGAACCGGGACGACGGCTACGACGCCACCGACTTCTACAACGTCGACCCGCGCTTCGGCACGCTCGGCGACTTCGCCGAACTGCTGCACCAGGCCCGAAACCGGGGCATCCGGGTGATCATCGACCTGGTGGTGAACCACACCTCCGACCAGCACCCGTGGTTCCGCTCCGCCCGCTCGTCACCGGACTCGCCGTACCGGGACTGGTACGTCTGGTCCGACGCGGCGCCGCCGGACCGTAAGCAGGGCATGGTCTTCCCCGGCGAGCAGGACGAGACGTGGACCTACGACCGGACCGCCAAGGCCTGGTACTACCACCGGTTCTACGAGTTCCAGCCGGACCTGAACATGGCCAACCCGGCGGTCCGGGAGGAGATCAAGAAGATCATCGCGTTCTGGCTCCAGCTCGGCGTCTCCGGGTTCCGGATCGACGCGGTGCCGTTCATCATCGAGCTGACCGAGCCGGGAAACCCGGACTCGCCTAAGGACTTCGAGTTCGTCACCGAACTGCGCCAGCACGCCCAGTGGCGCCGGGCCGACGCGGTCCTGCTGGCCGAGGCGAACGTCGAACCGGCCCAGCTCGTGCACTACTTCGGCGACCGGGGCGGGTCCGCCAACCGGCTGCACATGCTGTTCGACTTCATGCTCAACGGCCGGTTGGTGCTCGCTCTGGCCCGGCAGGACCCGGAGCCGATCATCGAGGCGCTGCGGGACACCCCCGAACTGCCGTACGGCGGGCAGTGGGCCACCTTCCTGCGCAACCACGACGAGATCGACCTGTCCCGGCTCACCGCCGAGCAGCGCGACCAGGTGTTCCAACAGTTCGGGCCGGACGAGCACATGCGCCTCTACGGCCGGGGGATCCGGCGGCGGTTGGCCCCGATGCTCGGCGGCGACCGGCGGCGGATCGAGCTGGCGTACGCGTTGCAGTTCTCGCTGCGCGGTACGCCGGTGCTCCGCTACGGCGAGGAGATCGGCATGGGGGAGGACCTGTCGTTGAACGGCCGGGACGCGATCCGTACCCCGATGCAGTGGTCCTTCCAGGACAACGCGGGGTTCTCCACCGCCGCGCCGGAGGAGCTGATCCGCCCGGTCATCACCGGCGGCGAGTACGGCTACGAGCGGGTCAACGTCACCGCCCAGCGGCACGACCCCGGTTCGCTGCTGTCCTGGTTCGAGCGGATGATCCGTACCCTGCGGGAGGCGCCGGAGGTCGGCTCGGGCCGGTGCGCGGACCTGAACCGGGTGATGCCGCCGGGGGTGCTGGCGCACCGCGCCGACGGCCCGACCGGCACGATGCTCTTCCTGCACAACCTCGGTACGTCCGACGCCGTGGTCGACCTCGGTGACCTGTACGCCGAGGCGGAACTCCCCGGTGACGTGCTCGCCGACCAGGAGTACGCCCCGGTCGGCAAGCTCGACGCGCTGGCCGTCGCCGGGTACGGCTACCGCTGGATCCGGTTGCACCGCGGGCCGGGCATGCTGGGTTAAGCTCCTCCCGCCGAGCCTAAGTTACCGGGAGGTAAGTATGTCGGAGCAGTCCGCCGCCGGGTCCGAGCAGTCCCGCGTCGCCATCGTCACCGGCGCCGCCCGAGGCATCGGCGCGGCCACCGCCCAGCGGCTCGCCGCCGACGGCCTGGCCGTCGCCGTGGTCGACCTGGACGAGTCGGCGGCCGGGGCGACCGTCGCGTCGATCGTCGCGGCCGGTGGCCGGGGGGTGGCGGTCGGTGCCGACGTGGCCGACCGGGAGCAGGTGCGGGGTGCGGTCGAGCGGATCGCCGCCGAACTCGGCCCGCCGTCGGTGCTGGTGAACAACGCCGGGGTGCTCCGGGACAACCTGCTGTTCAAGATGACCGACGCGGACTGGGACACGGTGCTGGGCGTGCACCTGCGCGGTGCGTTCCTGTTCACCCAGGCCGCCCAGAAGTACATGGTCGAGCAGCGCTGGGGCCGGATCGTCAACCTCTCCAGCACCTCCGCGCTGGGCAACCGGGGCCAGGCGAACTACGCCGCGGCAAAGGCCGGGCTCCAGGGCTTCACCAAGACCCTGGCGATCGAGCTGGGCCCGTTCGGTATCACCGCCAACGCGGTGGCGCCCGGTTTCATCGTGACCGACATGACCGCCGCGACCGCCGCCCGGATCGGGGTCGACTTCGACGAGTTCCAGCGGGCCGGCGCCGCCGAGATCCCGGTCCGCCGGGTCGGCCGACCGGAGGACGTGGCGCACACCATCTCGTACCTGGCCAGTGAGGGGGCGTCGTTCGTCTCCGGTCAGGTGATCTACGTGGCCGGCGGCCCGCGCGACTAGCCGGCGACCGCCCGGCCCTCGGGCAGCTCGCGGTGCCGACCGGCTTCGCGGGCGGTCAGGCCGCTTCGCGGGTGCGGCGCAGCCAGAGCAGGCCGAGCACCGGCAGCACCAGCGGAATGTAGCCGTAACCCGCGCCGAAACCGGACCAGACCGTGTCGTCCGGGAACAGGGCCCGGTCGAGCAGGCTGGTCGCGCCGACCGCCAGCACCCCGACGAGTTCCACCGTGCAGCAGATCAGGGCGATCCGGCGACCGCCGCGCCCGGCGCGGGCCAGTCCGACGGTGGCCACGATGTAGACCACGGCGGCGAACGCGGAGAGCAGGTACGCCACCGGCGCCTCGTCGAATCTGGTGACGATCTGCAGGGTGGCGCGGGAGGTGGCGGCGATCGCGAACAGGATGTAGACCGCGATCAGCACCCGGCCCGGCCCGGCGTTGGTCACCCGCTGCGGCGGCTGCCGTACCGCCGACGACGGGTGCGTGCTCGACGTTCCGGTCCGCGACGAACCGGTCGATGGGTCAGCCACCGGTCACCTCCCAGGTCTGCTGGAGTCGTACCACCACGACCGGGATGACCAGGCAGACGACGGTCACGATCACCGAACCCCAGCGGGTCGGCTCCATCCGGGCCAGCACCCCGGCCAGCGGCGGCAGGCAGACCAGGGTGACCAGGTAGCCGAAGAAGGTGCCGGGCTCGCCGGGCTGCTCGCCGCCGGCCCAGGCTGCCAGCGCCAGGCCGGCGAGGACCAGCAGGCTCGCCTCCACGATCGCCAGGCCGACCAGGTGGGTCAGGTCCGGCGGCCGGTTGCGCAACGTCGTGATCAGGCTCCACCCGGCGAGTACGAGCGAGAGCACGATCGTCACCGTCACCAGGGAGCCGTTCACGCCCGACAGCCTAGTGAGCCCGGCTCCGGCCCCTCCGACCTGCCCACCAGGCATTCGTCACGGCTGGTCAGGCCATCAACACGCGTCTATCATCGGTCCGATCGGGCTCCGGGGTCGGGCCGCACCGGCGACCGGGGCGGTGGGGCTTCCGGGTCGGGCCCCGGTTGGGCGACACGGACCGTGGGGAGCGACGGCGTGGGCGCGACGGGTGTGTGGGCGTTGCTGATGGCCGGTGGTTTCGTCGTGCTCGCCCTGCTCGGGCTGGCGGTGCTGGCCGACCACTCGTACTCCCGTACCCCGCGTCCGGACCTGGACCGGCTGCGCGCGGAGGCCGACGAACTCGCCGCGCACGCCGCCCGGGCCCGGATCGACGCGACCGGGGCGGTGGAGCGGGCGGTCCTGGCCCGGGCCGAGGTGGCGGCGGCGGAGCAGGCCAGGGAAGCCGCCTGGGTCGCCCAGGAGAGCGTGGAGCAGGCGTACGACCGCGCCTGGCAGGCGGCGCTGGCCGGTCGCCGGGCGGCCGGGGTGATCGACAGTACGGCGCCCGCCGACGCGGACCGCGAACGGGCGGTGTCCCGGGCCGCGCTCTCGGCCTACCGGCGCGGGGACATCTCGGTGCAGGAGTTGCGCGAGGTCTTCCGCCGCTCGGGTGACTGGGATCCGGCCCAGGAGGAGCGGGAACGGGTGGCCGAGCGCTGCCGGATCGAGCAGGGCGCGGCCCGGCGGGCCCACGACCGGGCCGCGGCCGGATTCCGTCGGGCCGAACAGGCGGCCAGGGTCGCCGAGGTGGCCGCCGAGGCACTGGTCGACGAGGCGGCCGAATCCGCGGCCGAGGCCGACGAGGCCCTGCTGGCCCTGCGACGGCACACCGGCAGCCGCCGGTTCCTCCGCCTCCGGCGCGGATAGGAACGGCTCCCGGCACAACCGGTGAACGACCCTCCCGCACCGGCGGTGTGGACCGGACCGGGGGTGTCGCGGGGGTGGTGAGGCGTTAGGTTAACCACGGTGGCCGGGTTCGACGGCCACCGGCGCCACCCGCGCGGGCCGGGTGAGGAGAGGAGCCGGCGTTGCTACGGTTCGGGCTGTTCGGCACGGGTCACTGGGCCGCCGAGACCCACGCGGCGGCGCTCACCGCGCACCCGAAGGCGCAACTCGCCGGCATCTGGGGCCGTGACCACGACAAGACCAGGGCGCTGGGCCAGCGGTACGGCGTACCGGCGTTCGACGACGTGGACGAGTTGATCGAGACCGTCGACGCGGTCGCCGTCGCGCTGCCGCCGGACATCCAGGCCGACATCGCGGTCCAGGCCGCCATCGCCGGCAAGCACCTGCTGCTGGACAAGCCGCTGGCGCTGAGCCTGCCCGACGCCGAGCGGGTGATGAGTGCCACCGCGCGGGCCGGAGTGGCGTCGCTGGTCTTCTTCACCAACCGGTTCCACCCGAACGTGGCCGGATTCCTCAGCGCGACCGCGGCGGCCGGCGGCTGGTACGGCGCCCGCGCCACCATGTACGCCTCGATCTTCGAGCCGGGCAACCCGTACGGCGCGTCGCCGTGGCGGCGGGAGCGGGGCGCGCTCTGGGACATCGGCCCGCACGCCCTGTCGATCATCGTGCCGGTGCTCGGCCGGGTGACCCAGGTGGCCGCGTTGGGCGGCCCACGGGACACCGTCCACCTGCTGCTCGCCCACGCCACCGGCGCGACCAGCACCCTCTCGCTGACCCTGAACGCGGCACCCGCGGCCCGTGCCTTCGACTTCGTCTT
Organism: Micromonospora sp. NPDC049529; assembly: GCF_055586685.1. Taxonomy (NCBI): domain Bacteria; kingdom Bacillati; phylum Actinomycetota; class Actinomycetes; order Micromonosporales; family Micromonosporaceae; genus Micromonospora; species Micromonospora sp. NPDC049529. Next base: position 35,310 of record NZ_JBVJHT010000028.1, on the reverse strand, counting down.
CTACGGGGAGAACGGCGTGGAGAGCGTGCCGAGCGGGGACGGCACCGCCGTGCAGGCCCTCTCGCTGGCCCTGGACCAGTTGGTCGAGGACGTCGACTCGGGTAACCGGGACAACCTGTGTGACGTGCGGTTCGGCCGCGAGGTGGTGGCCGTACTCGACGCCGCCGAGGCGGCCCGCCGGCAGAGCCGTACCGTTCGGCTGCCGGGCTGAGCCGACGCCCGGCCGTCGCGGCGGGGAGCGCGGCGCCCGGCGGGCGGTTTGTGGCCCGGTCGGCCGGGTAGGCCCGGACATGCAGGTGCACCGGCTCGGGGGACCGGGCGACTTCGATCCGTTACTGGCCCACGCCGGCCGCGCCCGGGTGGTGATGCTGGGCGAGGCGAGCCACGGCGGGTACGACTACTACCGGTTGCGCGAGCAGTTGACCCGGCGGCTGATCGCCGAGTGCGGGTTCAACTTCGTCGCCGTCGAGGGCGACTGGCCGGACTGCGACCGGGTGCATCTGTCGGTGACCTCCGCACCGGGCGGCGACCCCGACCCGCAGATCGCGCTCGAACGGTTCGAGCGCTGGCCGACCTGGATGTGGGCCAACGCCGAGGTGGCCCGGTTCTGCCGCTGGCTGCGCGCCTGGAACTCCGACCGGCCGGAACCGGAGCGGGTCGGCTTCCACGGGCTCGACGTCTACAGCCTGTGGGACTCGATGCAGGCGATCCTCGACTACCTGGGCGAGGACGACCCGGCGGCGGTGGCCGCCGCGCAGGCGGCGTACCGCTGCTTCGAGCCGTACGGGCAGCAGGTCGAGGAGTACGGGCTGGCCAGCCGGTTCGTCTCGGCCAGCTGCGAGGACGAGGTGATCCGGCTGCTGGCAACGGTCCGCGCCCGCGCCGCCGCCGACGGGGCGGACCGGTTCGCCGCGTGGCAGAACGCCGAGGTGGTGGCGGGGGCGGAGCGGTACTACCGGGCCATGGTCGCGGGCGGCCCGCAGTCGTGGAACGTACGCGACACCCACATGGCGGACACGCTCGACCGACTGCTGGAGCGGTACGGCCCGGACACCCGCGCGGTGGTCTGGGCGCACAACACCCACATCGGTGACGCACGGGCCACCGACATGGCCGACGCCGGCATGATCAACATTGGTCAGCTGGCCCGCGAGCGGCACGGGGACGACGCGGTGGCCCTGATCGGCTTCGGCGGCTACCAGGGAACGGTGGTCGCCGCGCCCCGCTGGGGAGCACCGGCCGAGATCATGACCGTGCCGCCGGCCCGCCCCGGCTCGCTGGAGGACCGGCTGCACGGCATGCTGCCCGAACGGGCGCTGCTGGTGCTCTCCCACGGCGACCGCCCGCAGTGGCTGAACGAGCCGGCCGACCACCGGGCGATCGGGGTCGTCTACGACCCGTCGTTCGAGGAGTGGGGCAACTACGTCCCGACCCGGCTGGCCGACCGGTACGACGGGTTCATCTGGTGCGACCAGACCACCGCCGTACACGAGTTGCAGGCCTTCGCGGAGCCGGGCGAGCTGGAGACGTACCCGGCCGGGCTCTGAGGGCGACCCCGCGCGGCCCGGCGGCGGCCGGTCGTCACCAGTCGTGCATCGAGCCGTCGGTGAGCCGGTTCACCGGCAGGTACCTCGGCGTGTACGGGTACCGCGCGGCGGCCTGCTCGTCGAACCGGACCCCGATGCCCGGCTCGTCGCCGAGGTGCAGCATCCCGTCGTCGAACCGGTAGCCGGCCTGGAACACCTCACCGGCCGGGTCGAGGTGGTCCATGTACTCCTGGATGCCGAAGTTGGGGATGGTCAGGTCGAGGTGCAGCGCGGCGGCGATGCCGATCGGGGAGATGTCCCCGGCACCGTGCGACCCGGACTTCACCCCGTAGGTGTCGGCGAAGTCGAAGACCCGTTTGGTGTGGGTGATCCCACCCGTGTGCGGCACCGACGTACGGATGTAGTCGATCAGGCGTTCGGCGATCAGGTCCTTGCAGTCCCAGATGGTGTTGAAGACCTCGCCGACCGCCAGCGGGGTGACGGTGTGCTGCCGGATCAGCCGGAACGCCGACTGGTCCTCGGCCGGCGTGCTGTCCTCGATCCAGAACATCCGGTACGGCTCCAGCGACCGCCCCAGCCGGGCCGCCTCGATCGGGGTGAGCCGGTGGTGCACGTCGTGCAGCAGGTGGAAGCCGTAACCGAGCTGGTCGCGGGTGGCGGCGACGAGCTTCGGCACGAAGTCGAGGTAGGCGGCGGTGTCCCAGACGTCCTCGGCCGGCCGGTCGTGCGCGGCCGGTTCGTAGGTCAGCCCGCCGCCGACCCGGATGCCGTAGGTCGAGGTGAGTCCGGGGATCGCGGACTGGACCCGGACCGCCCGGTAGCCGGCCTCCAGGAAGCGGGCCACGTCGGCCACCGCCTCCTCGATCCCGGCGCCGCTGGCGTGCCCGTAGACCGTGACACCGTCCCGGGCCGCGCCGCCGAGCAGCTGGTAGACCGGCAGACCGGCGGCCTTGCCCTTGATGTCCCAGAGGGCCACGTCGACGGCGCCGATGGCGGTCATCGTGACCGGACCCCGCCGCCAGTAGGCGCCCCGGTACAGGTACTGCCAGGTGTCGGAGATCCGTGCCGCGTCCCGCCCGACCAGCAGCGGCACGAGATGGTCCCGCAGGTACGACGCGACGGAGAGCTCACGGCCGTTGAGGGTGGCGTCGCCGTACCCGACCAGCCCGTCGTCGGTGGTGATCTTCAGGGTGACGTAGTTGCGGCCGGGACAGGTGACGAAGACGTCGGCGGCAATGATCTTCATGGGGTGCCTTCCGAGGGGACGGGCGAGGGCGGTGGCGGCTCCGGTGGGGTGGTGGTCCTCCAGGGCAGCGTATTGCCTTCGGTTTGGTCGATGTCCGGTTCGGGGTAGCAGGAGCGGTGGGCGGATCCCGTGGCGCCCCCGCGATCGGCGCGACAGGTAGCGGCCACGGACGACTCAAGGAGGACACATGCGTAGGTCGGCGATAGTGGCGGTGGCGACCCTGGCCGGACTGGGCCTGGCCGCGAGCGGCTGCACCGAGGGCAGCGGCGTCGGTCTGGCCACACCGAGCCCGTCCGGCGGCACCGGCACCGTGGCGCCGTCCGGCAGCGCCAGCGCCGCACCGGCGACCGGCGGTCCGGTGGCGTCCTGCGTGACCGGGGACTGGCGTACCGCCTCGGCCGCGGGGCAGGCCGGCGGGACGCTGGCCAGCGCCAGCATCAGCGGCGGGGACGGGGTGCTGGTCAAGGTCGGCCCGACCGGCGCGACCACGGTCGACTTCGCCGCGATGAAGCCGGTGACCTTCAAGGCGCAGCTCGGTGACGCCAGGATCGCCGGCACGTTCAGCTACGCCGGAAAGGCCAGCGGCACGGTCAGCACCGGCGCCGGTGGCGGCACCACCGGTGACTGGGCGCCCGTACCGCCGTTGCAGTGGGGCGACACCCGCGTCACCGTGACGTTGACCGAGCCGACGCCGGCCACGCTCTTCGAGAACGTCAAGATCTCCGAGTACGTCGGCGACGGTGCCAGCCGTACCGGCGACGTGGTCGACATCCAGCCGCTGCTCGGCGAGGGCCGTTACCAGTGCGGTGGGAACACGTTGACCCTGACCCCGAAGGATGCCGGCGGTCTGACCTGGGTGCTCAACCGCGCCTGACCCGACGGCGGTCCGGTGTCACCCGGCTGCCTCGATCCGAGGCCGGTCCCGTCCTGGGGCCGGCCTCACCCGTGCCGGTCCCGTCGCGGTCCGGCCTCAGTCGTCGTAGTGCGCGGGCTCCGCGTCGCACGGGTCCGCCTCGGTGTCGCAGGGCTCCGGTTCGGTGTCCTGCTCGAATCCGGCCCGGACGATGTCGGAGATCTCCGCGAGCACGTCGAGCTGCTCCGGGGTGAGTACGTCGACCACCCAGCGCCGTACGTGCGACACGTGTTTCGGTGCCGCCCTCGTGATCTCCGCCAGGCCGGTGTCGGTGATCCGGATGAACGCGCCCCGGGGATCGGTGGCGCAGGGCTCCCGCTCGACCAGACCACGCCGGGCCATCCGCCCGAGGTGGTGGGTGAGCCGGGTCTTCTCCCACTGGAGGTGGGTCCGGAGCTGGAAGATCCGCAGCCGCTTCTCGGGCGCCTCGCTGAGGTGGACCAGCACGGCGTAGTCGCTCTCGGAGAGGCCGGTGTCGGCGAGCAGTCCGCGATTCAGCCGGCTGTGCAACTCCATCTGCATGGTGATGAAGGAACGCCAGGCACGCTGCTCCCGATCACTGAGCCATCGTTCCCCGTTCGCCGCCACCCGGCCATGATACTGCCGAAGATGACATGTCATCCTTCGCCGACTCGGCCGGCCGGAACCGGGCCGAACGGAGCAGGCCCCCGAGCCGGCCGTGGTGGGACCGGGTGGGGGCCTGCGGACGTCGACCGGCGCGAGGTCAGAGCATGGACATGTGTACGTGGTCGGTGTGGTCGCTCTCACCGCTGTACGACTTCCAGCCGGTGGCCGGGAACCAGATCTGCTTGTACCAGATCACGTAGAGGATGCCGAGCTTGTCTGCGTTGCGGACCAGGAACGCGGTCAGGTTGTTGCCGTAGAGGCGCTGGTCCTGGTTGCGTGCGGGGGCGAATCCGCTGTTCAACAGGGACCAGTCGCAGGCGCGACCCTTCGGGTGCTCGAACGGACCGCCGTTACGGTGACAGCCGACGAACCGGTTGAAGCCGGCCTTCTTCACCTCGTTGTACGCGTGCAGCGTGCGCGGGGTGACGCAGCCCCCGGTGGTCGGGTCGTCCTTGCTGCACGACTCCTTCGGCCAACCGCCGCTGGCCGTACGCGGGGCGGCCTTCGCCACCGGTGAGTTGGCGTCGACGAAGCCGTTGGTCAGTCTCTTGCCGCCGACCAGGGCGAGTGAGCGTTCGGCGTCCTGCTTCTGCCGGGCCATCACCGCCGTCTGCTTCTCCTGCTCCTTGACCTCGGCGTCGGCCAGGGCCTTGGCGCGTTCGGCCAGCTCACGGGCGGCGTTGAGTTCGTGCAGCTTCTGGTCGTTGACCGCGTTCATCTCGTCGAGCGCGACCGCCCGGTCGAGGAACGAGTCCGGGGAGGCGCTGTTGAGGAGTGCCGACACGGCGCCGAGCTTGCCGGTGCGGTAGGAGCGGGCGGCGATCTCGGCGACCTGGGGGGTCAGCTCCTCGATCTGCGTCTCGGCCTTCGCGAGCTCGGTGGCGAGGACCGACTGCCGCTTCTTCGACGCGTCGAGCGCGGCCTTGGCGTCGAGGAAGCGACGTCCGGTCGCCTCCAGGACCTCGCTCAGCAGCGGGGTGTCGGACTCGACCGGGCCGGGCGGTGTGGCCGGCGCGGCCAGTGCCGTGGCCGAGAGCGGTGCCACCATGAGCAGGGCGGTGACCAGCGCCAGGGCAGGCGTGAACCATCGGCGGAGGGGTGCCGTCATGCAGGATCCTTCCGTTGGTCGCCGACCGGGTTAGCTGACGGGTTCGGGATGGAAGTGATCCCTACCGCTGTCGCGGATTCACCCCACGTACTCGGTTCCCCGGTTCGTCCAGGACGATTAGGCGACGGTCCCGCCGGCACCGGTTGGCGCCGATTGGCGTTGACCGCGAAGAATCCTACCGTGTGATCCGTCCTGGTGGACACGTCCATCGGGGTGCCAAAAGCGTTATGGGACAACGACTTTCGGTTATCGTTCACCGTTTCGGCTAATCCGGATACCGGCTGTAATGGTGATGGTGCTGATTGTCGAATCAGCGATCGACGACCAGCGTTGCGTGATCGGCGATCGGTGTCAGCGGTTGCCGCGTTTGCGCGACGGCTGCGCCTTTCCCGGCGACTGGTTGCCGCCCGCCGCTTTCCGGGCCGCCGCCGCGCGTCTGGCCGCCGCGGTGGTGACCGGTCGGCGGCGGTTCGCCGGACCGGTGTTGATCCGTGCGGTGCGTCTCGGTCGCAGCGTCAGGCCGACGATGACCGCCACGCCGACGAGGAGCAGCACCGGCAGCAACCAGACCATCGGGCTGCTGCCGTCGTCGTTGGTGCCACCGGCGGCGTTCGGATCCGGCGACGCCGGTGCGGTGGTGCTGCCGGTGCCCGGATTCGTCGGGGCCGACCGCTCGGGGTTCTCGGCGGCGGCGAGCAGGGCCGGGTCGGCGGGGTTCGTCGGCGCGGTCCAGCCCTGCGGCGCGGCGGTCGCCGTACCGGCGTAGGAGAACTTGACCGTGCCGCGTACCGGCTCGCTGTCGGAGGCCACCGAGAGGTAGCTGGCGGTGTACTCGCCCTTCTCCGGCCAGTGCGAAACCTTGACGAACGCGGAGTATCCGGTGTGGTAGAGCTTCGGCTCCCACTTGCCGTTGACCAGGTTCAGCTCGGTGACCGGGCGGTCGAGCCGCTTGTCCGGACCGGGCTGCCAACCGGCGTCGACGCGTACGCCGCTCGGTGTGGTCACGGTGAAGTACGCGTTGGCCGCCGGTGCCTCGGTGAAGTACAGCTCCAGCACCTGCGTCGGCCGGGACAGGGTGGCCCCGGCAACCGGGTCGGAGACGGCGAGCTGACCGTGGGCGGACGCGGGCGAGCCGACCACCGCGAGCGCGATCGTGGCGACGACGACGACGGCGAGCAGGCGGCAGGCCGCGCGGACGGTGAGCAGCCGGGGCGATCGCATCGGCCCATCATGGTGGCTTCCGCTGTGCCCGGCAAGACGCTACAGTCGCTTCCCGATGTCGCGGGACCGGCTGACTGGGGAGATGGTGATGATGCCCTCTATCGGCCGTCGTCGTGCACTGGCCGCGTTCTGCGGTGCGGTGCTGCTGACCGTTGCCGGCACCGGATGCGGTTCGACCGGGGGACCGGCGGACCCGGACGCGCCGGTCGAGGTGGCCATCACCATCACCGAGGGGCGGGCCGATCCGCAGCCCGGTCGGGTGGACGCGACGAAGGGCCAGTCGGTCCGGATCACCGTGACCAGCGACGTGCCGGACCGGGTGCACGTGCACGGGTACGACGTCGGCGCGGAACTGCCCGCCGGGCAGCCGGCCACGGTCGAGTTCGTGGCGGACCGGGACGGCATGTTCGAGGTCGAGACGCACGAGACCGAGCTGCTGCTGTTCCAGCTACTGGTCCGATGAGGACGGTCCCCGAGCTGCTCGCCCACGGGGTCGGCGGGCGGCAGGACCTGCCCATCCCGTTCGCGTACGCGGTGACCGGTGCCGCGCTCGCCCTGGTCATCTCGTTCGTCGTGCTGGGCGCGTGGTGGCGGGAGCCGAGGCTGGGCGACCCGGAGGCGGGACGGCCGCTGCCGGAGCGGGTCGGCCGGTTGGTCGACTCGGCCGGGTGGCGGTGGGCGCTGCGCTGCCTGGGACTGGTACTGGCGGCGTACTTCGCGATCGGACTCTTCTTCGGGCCGGACGTCGACCGCAACCCCACCGCCGGCCTGTTCTACGTGGTCTTCTGGGTCGGGCTGGTGCCCGCCTCGCTGCTCTTCGGACCGGTGTGGCGGGCGCTGAATCCGCTGCGTACGGTCTATCTGCTGGCTGCCGCGATCGGCCGGCGGGATCCGCGCCGGGGCTTTCTGCCGCTGCCGCCGAGGCTGGGTTACTGGCCGGCGGCGGTCGGCCTGCTGGCCTTCGTCTGGCTCGAACTCGTCGCACCGGACCGGGCCACCGTGCCGGTCATCCGGGCCTGGCTGGTCGGGTACGCGCTGCTGGTGCTGCTCGGCGCGGCCCTGTTCGGGGTCGGTTTCTTCGACCGGGGCGACGCGTTCGAGGTCTACGGCGACCTGGTCGGCCGGCTGGCGGTGGTGGGCCGTCGCGACGACGGGACACTGGTCTGGCGCAATCCGCTGGAGGGGATGAGCGGGCTGGCACCGGCTCCGGGACTCACCGCGGTGGTGGTCGTCCTGCTCGGCTCGACGCTGTTCGACAGCCTCTCCAACGCCCCGGCGTGGTTCCGGTTCGTGCAGAACACCGAACTGCCGGCGGTGCTGACCAACACCGTCGGGATGCTGGTGCTGATCGGCCTGGTGCTGGCCGCGTACGGCCTGACCTGCCTGCTCGCGGCGAAGCTGGCACCGGGCGTGCGGCCGGCCGACGTGGCGGGCGAGATCGCCCACTGCATCGTGCCGATCGCGGTCGGGTACGTGCTCGCGCACTACTACTCGCTGCTGGTCCTGGAGGGGCAGCGGACCGTCGCGCTGCTGTCGGACCCGCTGGTCACCGGGGACGCGAACTGGCTGGGAACCGCCGACTGGTCGGTCAGCGCGGCGCTGGTCACCCCGACCGGGGTGGCGATGTTGCAGGTCACGCTGATCGTGCTCGGGCATCTGCTGGGCACGGTACTCAGTCACGACCGGGCGCTGGTGCTGTTCCCCGGCCGGTCTGCGGTCGCCGCGCAGGTGCCGTTGCTGGTGCTGATGGTCGGCTACACGGTCGCCGGGCTGCTGCTGCTCTTCGCCGGCTGACCCGGCACCCTTCGGTCCATCGAAGCTGGCAATGGGTCCCACTTCTAATTTGCACACATAGCGATGTACGCATACTTTGAGGAAGGAGCGGCGCGACAACGAGGGAGGGCGACCCATGGGTGCAGGCCACGACCACGGCGCACACGTACTGCGGGCAGGGGAGAAACACCGCCGCCCGCTCTGGGCCGCGCTCGCCGTACTGGGCGTGTTCATGCTGGTCGAAGCGGTCGCCGCCTGGTTCACCGGCTCGCTCGCCCTGCTCTCCGACGCCGGCCACATGTTCACCGACGTGCTCGGCATCGGGCTCGCGCTGGCCGCGATCACCGCCGCCAGCCGCGCCGGCCGGGACACCCAACGCACCTTCGGCCTCTACCGGCTCGAAGTGCTCGCCGCGCTCGCCAACGCCGTCCTGCTCTTCGGGGTCGCGATCGCCGTCCTGGTCGAGGCGGTCCGCCGGTTCGGAGACCCACCCGAGGTCGCCGCCGGCCCGATGCTCGTCGTCGCGGCCGGTGGCCTGGCGGCCAACATCGTCGCCTTCCTGCTCCTGCGCTCCGGAGCCAAGGAGAGCCTGAACGTGCGCGGCGCCTACCTGGAGGTGCTCGGCGACCTGCTCGGCTCGGTCGGCGTCATCGTCGCCGCGCTGGTCATCACGTTCACCGGCTGGCTCTACGCCGACCTGGTCGTCGCGGTCGCGGTCGGCCTGTTCATCCTGCCGCGCACCTGGCAACTCGCCCGCGCCGCGATCCGGGTGCTGGTGCAGGCCGCCCCGCCGCACGTCGACGTGACCGAGGTACGCACCAGCCTGGCCGGGGTCGACGGGGTCTGCGACGTACACGACCTGCACGTCTGGACCCTGACCTCCGGCATGGACGTCGCCTCCGCCCACCTCAGCCTCGACCCCGGTGCGGATGTCGGCCGGGTGCTGACCGCCGCCCGTGGACGCCTGCACGAGAGTTTCGGCATCGACCACGCCACCCTCCAGGTCGAACCGCTAACCTCGGCCCGGTTGTGTCAGGACAGCCACTGGTGACTCGGCGGGAACTATCCGCCCGGCCAGCACGACTACCCGTGGGGCTGTCTGCCATCGCCGTTGGGAGTTGAGCTGGATGCGAGTGTTCCGCCCACTTGCCGTCATCGCCGTCGTCTGCGCCACCGCGCTCGTCGCCGTACCCGCGCCGGCCTGGGCGCACAACGAGCTGCGGACCAGCAACCCCGCCAACGGCGCCCGGCTGGCCGCCGCACCGGCCCAGGTGGTGCTCGACTTCGCCGAACGGCTCAACCCCAAGTTCACCACCGTCGCGGTGACCGACAAGGCCGGTACGGCGCTCGGCGACGGCCAACCGCAGGTCACCGGGGTACGCGCGGTCCAGCGGCTGCGTCAGCCGCTGGACGCGGGCGACTACACGGTGGCGTACCGGGTGGTGTCGGTCGACGGGCACCCGGTCAGCGGCAAACTCACCTTCACCGTGACCGCCCCGCCGCCCACCACCGCCGCCGCGACGCCATCGACGGACGGGCAACCGCCGACCGAACCGAGCCCGGCCGGTGCGTCCGCCGGCGCCACCGCGCCCCCGTCGGACGAACTGCCGGGTGAACTCGCCGGCGACGAGAGCAGCACCGACGGCGGCAGCGGCGTGCTACCCGGCCTGCTGCTCGGCGCCGTCGCCGTACTGGCGATCGGCACCGGATTCCTGCTCATCCGGCGCCGCCGGACCACCCAGCCGTGAGCGCACCGGACCACCCGGCCGTGCAGACGTCGCCGGACCACCCGGCCCTGCAGACGTCGCCGGACCACTCTCCCAAGGGCGCACCGGAACATCCGGCCGGCACGACGCCCGAGCGGGGGGCCGTACCGGCGCCGGCCCCATCGGCACCGGGCGGGGTCGGCGCGGGCCGGTCGTACCCCGGGGGTTGGCCGGTCGCGGTCGCCGGGCTGCTCGTCGCCGTCGCGGTGCTGGCCGCGCTGCTGAAGTACGGCGGCGCCACCCGCCGGGAGGTCCTGCCCGGCCTGACCGACGCCGGCCCGCTCATCCCGTGGCTGTTGCCCGCCGCCCGGCTCGGCACACAGGTGGGTGCTGTCGTCACCGTCGGCCTGCTGCTGGCGGCGGTGCTCTTCTCGGCCCGCGCCACCGGAGGCGGCCTCTCCGCCACCGGCTACCGGCGGGTCCGGACGGCGGCCTGGTCGGCGCTCGGCTGGTGCCTCGCCAGCGTCGCCGCACTCTGCCTCACCCTCGCCGACGTGCTCGCACTGCCGATCGGCGAGGCGGTGTCGTTCACCACGGTCGTCAACTTCGCCACCACCGTCCAGTTGGGACAGGCACTGACGCTCTCCGGCTGGCTGGCCGGGGCGGTCTTCCTCATCTGCCGGGCCGCCCTGACCCCACGGACCGCCGGTGTCGCACTGCTGGTCGCCGTACTCGCGATGGTGCCGCCGGTCTTCACCGGGCACGCCGCAGGCGCCAGCAACCACCAACTCGCCGTCTCCGGGCTGCTGCTGCACGTCGTACCGGTGGCGCTCTGGGCCGGCGGGCTGCTCGCCCTGGCGCTGACCGGCCGCGCGCGAACCGACCAACTCGCCATCGCGGTACGCCGGTTCTCCCCGCTCGCCGCCGGCTGCCTGCTCCTGGTCGCCGCCTCCGGCCTGGTCTCGGCGTACGTGCGGCTGCCCGACCCGGCTGCCCTCGTCGACAGCCGGTACGGCCAACTCGTCCTGCTCAAGACCCTCCTGCTCGGCACGCTCGCCGCCGCCGGCTGGTGGCAACGGCGTACCGCCCTGCCCGCCCTGCGGGGCGGCGACCGGAGCCGGTTCACCCGGATCGCCATCGTGGAGGTGCTGCTCTTCGCCGCCGCGATGGGTACCGCCGTGGCACTGTCCCGGACCCCGCCGCCGGTGCCGGGCGGACCCGAGGAGAGCATCGCGCAGGCGCTGCTCGGCTACCCGTTGCCGGCGGCACCCGACGCCGCCCGACTACTCGGCGACTGGCTGCCCGAACCGATCCTCATCGCCGTCGCGCTCGCCGCCGCCGGCTACTACCTCGCCGCGGTGATCCGGCTGCGGCGGAGCGGTGGGCAGTGGCCGGTCTGGCGTACGGGCGCCTTCCTGCTCGGCTGCGCCGTGATCGTGGTCGCCACCTCCAGCGGCCTGGCCCGGTACGCGCCCCTGCTGTTCAGCGCACACCTGCTCCAGCAACTGCTGCTCACCACGGTGGCGCCGATCCTGCTGGTGCTCGCCACCCCGCTCACCCTGGCCCGGCGGGTGCTGCCGACCACCGTCACCCCCGGCTGGCCGGGCGTACGGGAGTGGCTGCGGGGAGCCGGGGCGTCCCGGTCCGGGCGGCTGCTGACCCGGCCGCCGGTGGCGCTGGTGCTGCTCGCCGCGACCGGATTCCCGCTCTACTTCACCGGCATCTACGACCAGACCCTGCGTTCACACGCCGCGCATCTGCTCATGATCGGCTACTTCCTGGCCGCCGGCTGGCTCTTCTTCTGGGTGGTGCTCGGCGTCGACCCCGTACCCCGGCGTTCCGGCTACCCGGCCCGGGTGCTGGCCGTACTGCTGCTGGTGGTGGCACAGGTCGGCCTCGGGCTGGTGCTCGCCCGCTCGGGCACCCTGCTCGCCGCCGACTGGTCGACCGCCCTGGCCCGCCCGTGGGGCGACCCGCCGTTGGTCGACCAGCAGAACGCGGGCCACCTGCTCTGGTCGTTCGGCAGCCTGCCCCTGCTCGCCGTCCTCGCCGTACTCACCCTCCGCCACCGCCGTAACCCCTAACCGACCCACCCACTCGCCGCTCACCCCGCGAAACCGAGCCCCGCACTTTCACGGAAAGAGTCGCTATTCCGGGCCGAATAACCACTTTTTCCGTGAAAGTGTGCGGATCTTGGTGGGGTGGGCGGTGGGTGGGGTGAGGGTCAGGGGCGGAGGCGCCAGCGGGTGGGGGTGGGTTCGGGGTCGGCGGGTGGTGCGGGGGTGGCGTCCGGGGCGTGGGGCGTGGTGGGTTGGGCGGTGGTGTCCGACGACGGGGCGTGGGGCGTGGCGCGTTCGGCGACGGGGTCCGGCGAGCCGAGGGGTGTCGCGGGTTGGCGGCGGCGGGCGATGGCGGCACCGCCGAGCGCGGCCGCGGCGAGCAGCACGATCAGCAGCCCGACCCGCAGCACGTCGGAGAAGCGGTCGGTGGCGACCTCGTCACCGGCGGCCACCTCGGTGTCCTCGGTGCCGCCGGGGTCTGCGCCCGTCGCCGCCGGTGGCGGACCGGCCGGGGCGAGCAGGGCGACCACCGGGGCCGGGCCGGTGCCGGCGGCGGCCGCCGAACCGGGCGGGGTGCTCCACCGCACCTGGGTGCCGTCGGAGTAGGTCTGGGTCACGTCGAAGACGAGCTGCTCGGCCTCGGGCATCGGTCCCAGCGACACCACCAGTTCGGCGACGCCCGGCGACGGAGGCGGTGCCGTACGGGTCCAGACGATCGTCGAGGTCACCTCGGTCACGTTGCCGTGGTGAATGCCGCTGAGCTGCTGCGTCAGTGGGCGGGTGGTGATGGTCGGTCCCCAGTCCGGTACCGACATCGGGTACACCTCGGCGACCGGCGCCGACTCGGGCAGCCGCAGCTCGACCCGGCTGGTGTACGCCCCGGCGCGCTCGTCCGGCACCCGGAAGGTGAGCTTCGCGGCGTCACCCCGGTACGCCTGCGCCGGTGTCACGGTCACGTCCGCGCTGGCCGGTGTGCCGACGAGACACAGCCCGCCGGCCAACACGGTGCCCAGCAGTGTGGCGCGTACCACCGGGGTTCTTCCGGTCCGTACCGAATCTGGCATCAGGAACCCTCCTTCGACCCGTACCCGTACCCTGCCCCGTCGGGTAGTTCGTAGCCGGGGCCGGAAAGGTTCAATCCGGCGGCATGTCGGCACCGCCGCCCAGGTACGCCAGCACCGCCAGCACCCGGCGGTTGGTGTCCTCGGTCGGGGGCAGGTCGAGCTTGGCGAGGATGTTGCCGACGTGTTTGCCGATCGCCGCCTCGGAGACGACCATGGCTCGCGCGATCGCCGTGTTCGAGCGTCCCTCGGCGATCAGGGCCAACACCTCCCGTTCACGGGCGGAGAGCCGGGCCAGCGGGTCGCGGCGGCGGCGCAGCAGTTGGCGTACCACCTCGGGGTCGACGACGGTGCCACCGGTCACCACCTGGCGCAGCATGCCGACGAACTCCGGCACGTCGACCACCCGGTCCTTGAGCAGGTAGCCGACCCGCCGGCCGTCACCGGAGTCGAGCAACTCGGCGGCGTAGCCGGGGCGGACGTACTGGCTGAGCACGACGACGGCGAGGTCCGGATGGGTGCGGCGCAGCCGTACCGCCGCCCGTAGCCCTTCGTCGGTGAAGCCGGGCGGCATCCGTACGTCGGTCACCACCAGGTCCGGTGCGTGCTCGGTGACGGCCGCGACCAGCGCCTGCGCGTCGCCGACCGCCGCGACCACCGCGAACCCGAAGCGGTCGAGCAGCCCGACCAGCCCCTCCCGGAGCAGCACCCCGTCCTCGGCGAGCACGACCCTGGTCACCGGGGACACGGTAGCTCCACCCGGAGCAGGGTCGGCCCGCCGGGCGGGCTGGAGAGCAGCATCCGCCCGCCGACCACCGCCACCCGGTCGGCCAGCCCGGTCAGCCCGGTGCCGTGCCGGGGGTCGGCACCGCCCCGACCGTCGTCGGCGACCTGTACGGTCACCCGCCCGCCACCCTGCCCCAGGGTCACCGAGACGGCGGTGGCGCCGCTGTGCCTCGCCGCGTTGGTGAGCGCCTCGGCGACCACGAAGTATCCGGTCGCCTCCAGGTGTCCCGGCAGTCGCCCGGACAGTTCACTGTGGACGCTCACCGGGATCGGGCAGCGGTCGGCGAGTTCGCCGAGCGCGGCCGGCAGCCCGCGTTCGGTGAGGATCTGCGGATGGATCCCATGGATGATCTCCCGCAGTTCGACCATGGCCTGTTTCGCCTGCTCGTGGGCGGTGGCCAGGGTGGCGGCAGCGGGCGAGTCGGCGGGCAGGTCGAGTCGGGCCAGGCCGAGTTGCAGGGTGAGGCTGACCAGCCGCTGCTGGGCACCGTCGTGTAGGTCACGCTCGATCCGGCGGCGCTCGGACTCGAACGCGTCGACCAGCCGGGCCCGCGAGTGGGCCACCTCGACCAGTTCCGCCCGCAGTTGCTCGTCCTCGCCACCGCCGTCGTGCAGCAGCAACCGGGCGACCGCGCCGTGCGCGCCGGCCAGCACCGCCAGCAGGTACGGCAGCACCGGTAGCAGGAGCAGACCCGCCACGGCGTACGGCAGGGCGCCGCCGACCGAGTCGACCGTGTCGAAACCGAGTGACACCGGGCCGACGTCGTGCCCGACCAGGAACGGGCTCGCCAGGAGGGTCACGATCAGCAGCGGTACGGCGAACACCGCGCCGTACAGCACCGGGGCGGCGGTGACCAGCAGGATCGTGTAGCCCAGTTCGCGCCAGGTGGCGCCCTCGGTGTACCGGGTGCGCAGCCAGGGCCACGGGCCGGTGGCGGTCGGTCGGCGGTGCCCGGTCACCAGTGGGGCGGTGTCGACCAGGCGTAACCGCCGCCGTTCCAGGGCCGCCACCGGCAGTGCGAGCAGTGGCCCGAACGCCGCGACCAGCACCGCCCCGAGCAGTACGGCCATCAGCAGCGTGCCGAGTGGCCGGAGGTCCCCGGTGGTGATCCGGCGCAGTGCGATCAGCCAGGGCAGGCCGAGCACCAGCATCGGCAGCCCCACGGCGGCCACCACCGGCGGTGTGGTGAGCAGGTAGCCGAGCGAGCGCCACGGCCAGCCGCCGAGCAGGAACCGTCGGCGGGTGACCGATTCCCACGCGTTGTGGGCGGCATTGTCGAACGGATCGGATGGGACGTCTTCCGGTGGATTCGGTACGGCGTCTTCCAGCGGGTCCGGTACGGCGTCGGTAAGCACGGAATCGACGCTAACGGGGCGCGATCGGCGGATCCATCGGTCTGGCGCTAGACCTCGGGTATGCCCAGCCATACCCCGTACGGAGGAATTCCGGTGGTGATTCCTCCGGCCATTCGGACGGTCACCCGATTCGACGCGGCGCGAAAGCGTGGCATTCGGATGCGGCGTACGACCGGTGGGGTGTCGGTGATTGGGGCGATACCTTTCCCGGATGCCGCTTGCTCTTTGCTCCGGGTTCGCTGGCGGTGTGCCCGGGGCGCCGGTCAGGCGGTTGTGTCGGCGAGCACCGGGCGTCGCCGGGCCACCAGTTGTTCCAGGAGCGCGACGGCGTGCTCCGGGTCGGGCAGGGCGACGATCTCGTCCCGGAGCCGTTGTGCGGCCCGGCGGTAACCGGGTTCGGCGAGCACGGTGGCGACCGTCGTGGCGGCCTCGTCCGGGGTGACGGTGTAGGCGTCGAGCACCCGGCCGATGCCGAGCGCCGCGCAGCGGGCCGCGTTCGCCGGCTGGTCGGCCCCCATCGGCGCCAGCACCATCGGCAGGCCGTGTTCGAGGGTCCCGATCACGCTGCCCGAGCCGCCGTGCGAGAGCACCAGGTCGCAGTGGGGCAGGAGGAGCGCCTGGGGAACGTAGCGCTCGATGCGTACGTGCTCGGGTTGCCGGCCGAATTCGGCCGGGTCGATCTGCTGTCCGACCGTGACGAGCAGGTTGATGTCCAGTTTGCCCAGTCCGGCGATGAGTCGGGGAAAGAGGTCGCCGGACTCGACGTTGAACTCGGTGCCGAGGGTCAGGTAGACACCCGGTCGACCGTTCGCCCGCCCGTCCCACGGTGCGCTCGTCCCGGCAGCCTCGTCGACGATCGGCCGTCCGGCCGGGGGCGTCGGTGGTGGTGGACTGACCGGACGGATCGAATGGGCGGTGGCGGGCAGTGGGAAGGCCGGGTCGCGGAAGCTCGGCGGGGCGGGGGAGAGGACCAGGTAGCGGCTGAGCATGGCGAGTTCGGGATCGGGCGGCAGGTCGTACGCGGCGCGCAGCTCGTCCAGCGGTTCGGCGACGAGGTCCGGCCGGATCAGGGTGCCGGCGGCGAGCACCAGCACGGTCGCGTACGGCAGCCCGAGGCGTTCCGCGACGACCATGCTGCCGAAGTCCGCCTCGTCGCAGACCACGAGGTCGGGTTGCCAGGCGGGGCAGAGGGCGAGCATCCGGCCGGCGCGCTCGCGGGCGGCCCGGCCGGCGAAGATCTCGCGTATCTCGCGGTCGATCTGGTCGAAGTCGATCGGCTGCAACGGTGCGCGTTCGCGGGCGGCGGTGGCGGGCGCCTGGTGACCCGGACCGCTGGCGGCGGGTTCGGCGACGACGGCGGTGAAGCCGGCCGCCTCGACCTTCGCGGCCATGCCCGGCCTGCAGGCGAAGGCGACCCGGTGACCGGCGGCTTCGGCGGCGCGGGCGATCGGTACGAGCGGGATCAGGTGACCGCTACCACCGGCGAAGCTGAAGAGGATGCGCACCCGGAGACTTTCGCTCATCGGACCGGCGTTTTCAACCGGTATAGCCGTACTGGCCGGTGCCGGCGGCTGCCATTCGGCCGAAGCGCGAGTCTTATTTCGCACACCTGTGTTGAAACGCTGGTCGATGACTGCTACAAAGGTGCGTGCCCAAGGTCGTCGATCATGATCAGCGTCGGGAGGAACTCGCCCGCGCGGTCTGGGCCGTGGTCGCCCGAGCCGGCGTCGAGGGCGCGACCGTGCGCGCGGTGGCGGCCGAGGCCGGCTGGTCGATGGGGGCCCTGCGCTACTACTTCGCCACCCAGGACGGACTGTTGAGGTTCGCGCTGGAGGCGATGCTCCGACGTACGCCCGAGCGGCTCCGGGTCCAGCTGGCGACCGGCGGACCCGGCCTCGAACGGGCCCAGCGCCTCATCGAGGAACTGTTGCCGCTGGACCGGGAACGGCTCGCCGAGGGGCTGGTCTGGCTGGCGTTCCTCACCCGCGCCCGAGTCGACCGGAGCTTCGACGACCTGCGCGAGACCGGTTGGCGCGGCGAGCGGTACGTCTGCCGGCTCGCCGTGGCCGAGATAGCCGGCTGCCCGTGGCCGATCGAACTCGCCGACCTGCTGCCCGGCGAGGCGTTGGAGGCCGAGGCCGCGGAGCTGCACACCTTCGTCGACGGCCTCACCCTGCAGGGCGCCACCTTCCCCGAGGAGGTGCCGTCGGAGCACCTGCGCCACCTGCTGCGCCGACGGCTCGAAAAGCTCGAATCCGCCGTACGAGAGGATCCTTGATGGACGCCGGGTTGATCGGATCCCTGGTACTGCTCGCCCTGATCGACAGCACGAGCTTCGGGACCCTGCTGATCCCGATCTGGATGATGCTCGTCCCCGGTCGGCTGCACGCGTCCCGACTACTGATCTTCCTCGGCACGGTCGCGATCTTCTACCTCGCCCTCGGGGTGGCGCTGACCGCCGGCGCCACTGCACTGCTGGACGACATCCGGCCGATCCTCGCCACCGGACCGTTCCAGGTGGTGCAACTCCTGCTCGGGGTCGTCCTGCTCGTCCTCGCCTTCCGTACCGGCCGGAAGAAGTCGGGATCGGAGCCGGGCCGGCTGATGCGCTGGCGGGAGCGGGCGATGACCGGCGAGGGTTCGGTGAAGGCGCTGATCGCCCTGGCCCTGACCGCGGTCACCCTGGAGGCGGCGACGATGCTGCCCTACCTGGCCGCGATCGGGCTGCTCAGCGCCGCCGAGCTGGCGCTGCCGGTGAGCGCCGCGGTGCTCACCGGATACTGCCTGGTGATGATCCTGCCGGCGCTCGTGCTGCTGGGCGCCCGGATGGTCGCGGCCAACCTGGTGCAGCCCCTGCTCGTCCGGGTCAACGGGTGGATGACCCGCAGCGCGGCCGAGACCACCGGCTGGATCCTCGGCCTCGCCGGGTTCCTGCTCGCCTCGAACGCCGCCCGCGAACTGGGCCTCTTCGACGCGATCGACTCCCTCTCCGGGGCGAAGTAGGCGCACCTCGACGAGCTATCGCCAGCCCGAACGGGACGCCCCGAGCGCGAGGCGATCTCGCGCCCGGGTCGACTACCGGCGGACTCCGCTCGGCGTGGGTCTGCTCCAGGCGATGCTGGTCGTGGTCGACTGGGCCGAGCGGCACGTTCCGGAGATCGACGCCGCCCGCGCCCGCTACGACGAAAAAATCATCGTCCGGCGGCGGGTTGACTGTCCGGACCGGGCCGGCGGCTCCGACGTCTCCGGTGAACGGCACCGAGCAGGTGCCGGCAGACGAGGAGGACCACGGTGAAGTACATGATTTTGTTGGCCGGCTCGCAGCGGGACTACGACGCGATGGCGGGCAAGCCCGGCGACGAACCGGCCTGGTCGCCCGAGGACGTCGCGGCGATGCACGAGTTCATGGCGGCGTGGAACAACGAACTGGTCGAGTCCGGGGAGTTCGTCGACGGCCAGGGCCTGACCGCCCCGGTCCACGCCCGCCGGGTCCGGTTGCGCGGCGGAGTCCCGGTGGTCACCGACGGGCCGTACGCCGAAACCCAGGAGGTGCTGGCCGGCTACACCATCGTCGAGTGCGCCAGCTTCGACCGGGCCACCGAGATCGCCGCGCGCCTGGTGAGTACCCCGCAACCGAAGCGCGACGGGCCGGAGCGGGAGTGGTACGTCGACGTACGGCCGATCATCGAAGGCTTCGAGGAACTGGACATCTGATCGGACCCGCACCGGACCCCGAGGTCGAGGACCTGCTGCGCCGGCTGGCGCCGCAGGTCCTCGGCGCGGTCGTACGCCGCTACGGGCACTTCGACACCGCCGAGGACGCGACCCAGGAGGCACTGATCACGGCGGCCACGAGGTGGCCGGTGGACGGTCTGCCGGACAACCCGCTCGGCTGGCTGATCACGGTCGCCTCGCGCCGGCTGACCGACCTGCTCCGCAGCGAACAGGCCCGGTCGCGCCGGGAGGACACCATCGCCCGGTCGACCCCGCCGGAACAGTGGCTCGCACCCGCCGCCGACCACCCGGTGACGGACTCCGACGACACCCTCATCCTGCTTTTCATGTGCTGCCACCCGGCGCTGCCCCCGGCCGCACAGATCGGTTTGACCCTGCGTGCGGTCGGCGGCCTGAGCACCGGGGAGGTGGCGCGCGCCCTCCTCGTACCGGAGGCGACCATGACCCGGCGGATCAGCCGGGCCAAGCAGCGGATCAGAGAGAGCGGGATCCCGTTCGGCCTGCCCCCGGCAGCGGACCGCGCCGACCGGCTCGGTGTCGTCCTGCACGTGCTCTACCTGATCTTCAACGAGGGGTACGTCAGCACCACCGGCCCCCACCTGCACCGGGCCGAACTGTCGGCCGAGGCGATCCGGTTGACCCGGCTGGTGCACCGGCTGCTGCCGCAGGACGGCGAGGTGGCCGGGCTGCTCGCGTTGATGCTGCTCACCGACGCGCGACGGCCGGCGCGTACCGGGCCGGACGGCGGGCTGGTGCCGATGGTGGAGCAGGACCGGAGCCGGTGGGACACCGGACAGATCGCCGAGGGGGTGGCCCTGCTCACCGAGGCGCTGCCGCGCGGGGCGACCGGGCCGTACCAGCTCCAGGCGGCGATCGCCGCGATCCACGACGAGGCGCCGACCGCCGAGGCCACCGACTGGCCCCAGATCGTCGCCCTGTACGAGCTGCTGCTGCGCATCTCCGACAGCCCGGTGGTGGCCCTGAACCATGCCGTCGCGGTGGCCATGGCCAGTGGCGCCGAGGCCGGGCTGGACCTGCTCGGCACACTCGAATCCGACCGGCGGATCGCCGACGACCACCGCCTGCACGCCGTCCGCGCCCATCTGCTGGAACTCTCCGGCGACCTCGGGTCAGCCCGCGAGTCGTACGAGAGCGCCGCCCGCCTCGCCACCGCCCTGGCGCAACAGCGCTACCTCCGCGCCCGAGCCGCCCGCCTGTCCTGATCACGTTGGTGGGGCATGGGAAGAGGGGCAGCAAGTGGTTCGCGTGCTACAAGTTCGGCGTAGACAAGGCCGTTGAAGGCTATCCTCAGCACCTCCGGCGACCGACGGTCAGCGGACGGAACCGGCACGAATCGGTCGTATTCGAAGAATGCGGGAGGTCGAGCGACCTGGTACGTACCCGGCGACGGTGACTCGGGTATCACGACCACCGGCAGACCCTTGACGACCTGGGTGACCGTGGCGCCGGCCAGTTGGATGACAGACGGATCCCCGGTCCGGCCGGCCGCCGGCGAGACAACGACATAATGCCGGTCAGAGCTGAAGACCGAAGACATCGCACCGTAGGCTTCCCGAAAGAGACTCACCTCGCACCGGCAGGTGGCGACGTACGACTCGTCCTGACCGAGCAGGCGCAGAGCCTCTGCCAGGTCGGTGCACGCATCCCATGCTCTGATGCCGCCCGTGCCGGCCCTGCCCACCAGCGCCGTCAGGGCTCCGTAGAACGCCGCCCCTTCGGAGTGGTGGGCGGCCGGCGGAAGACCGATGCTGCCGCTACCGACATCGTGTGGATCGGGACGGCCCGGCTGCACCGGACCAGGGAACGATGACAGATCCGGGGTTCGGCGAGGCGAACGGCGGCAAGAGGTGCGTCCAGTCAGTTGCCGCCCGTGCTCAGGTCACCTGGCGGACAGTCGGGTTGCAACCTCCAGGCGGATTGCCCGAGGTGGCGTGCGCGTGGCATCCCGCGTCAATGGAGGCGAGTGGACGACCTACGGAGACATCTCGATTGCCGTGCGCGGCGACACCAAGGCAGCCCGAAGTGTTGGGCAGGCCGCCGCAGCGCTCGCCAATTTCCCCCATCCCGAACGAATCCTCATGGAAGACGGGCGCATCAATCCGAAGTGGCGCGACAGTCAGGATCGTGGGCCGGAGTACTGCCGCCAGCTGTTGGAGGAGCAGGGCGTTCGGTTCGACAACGATCTCGCTGATGCAAGCCAGCGCGTGACCTGGGATGCTCTGCGTCGCCGCGACGAGTCCGAGCCCGTCACCGAGTGACGGCACGAACGACGTAGCCAGGATGGAGCTCATGGCACACGGGCCGAACACAATCGAGATCAACGGCACAGCATTGCTTCTCACGACCGTCAGCGGAGGCACGGCGGTACACCTCACCGCTGCCACAACACCCGTCGCCGGCCGCGAAGCAGTGCCCGACTTCTACTTCGACGGCGGCAACGACCGCGTGCCGGCCGACTACGACCTCATGGCCCTGCGCGAACGTCGATGGTCCGACAGGACGATCTGCGGCCGCGTCTGGGCGGTCATGGTCGGCGGCGACGGCGGTGCAGTTGGCCGGCACGGCGACGTAGCGTACGCCCCAACCTGCCGGCGCTGTCTTACCTTGATCGACCGCCACTTCCCGAAACCCGAACCCGACGACCGGCTCGCCCTCGTCGCCCAACTCGCTACCGACGTGGTGATGGACCGACGAGGCTACGTCGAGATCCACCACGTACCCGGTGACCAGCAAGACGCCCTGCGTAAAGCCGTCCGCGCCGCGATCCGGAAGCGCGCCGATCACCCCGTCCGGACCTACTCGCTCAATGGCGTCATCTACGTCGAATGCCAGGCAATGTACGACCGGTACGCCCGCCAGAACGGCCGCGAAGCGGCCGATGCCGTGGACGCGGTACTGAAAGGCGAACCGCCGCCGCACCGCGAACGTGATTGGGTCATCTCATGGGCCACCTGGGGCATCAGCTAACGCCGGGCTATGCGACAAGCGAACGGCTCCTCGCCGATCTGGGCGAGGAGCCGTTCATTACGATCCGAGCGAGAACTGAGCTGCAACGGTCAGATGCCGGTCGATGACCGCACGTTGTTGCAGTTCTGTGACGTGCCCCCGGCAGGATTCGAACCTGCGCCCCCGCCTCCGGAGGGCGGTGCTCTATCCCCTGAGCTACGGGGGCTCAGCGACCGGGAAAGAGTAGCAAACACCCGGCCCGTGGGCCGAATCGGTATCCGGCGGGCGTGCCGCCCCCGACCCCACCCCTAGGAACGACCACACGAGGGCAGCGCGTACGGGGCGATCCGGGGCGGTAGTCGTCGGGGCCATTCGCCCCGGCCCCAGGAGCCGTCCACCACCACGTGCACCAGGCGCCCGTCGGTGCCGCTCAACCGCAGCAGGAAGTCGCGGGGCAGTGGTGGGTCCACCGTCGGTGTGGTGATCATGAACTTGACCCGGCCTCGCTGGGACATCGCCGAGATGACGTCCGCCGCCGGTACGACACCGTGCAGTCGCGTACGGCCGAGCCAGCACAGCTCCGCACGGTGCTCCTGGGCGGAGCGGACGATCGCGGGGTACTCCTGGCGTACCCAGACGCGTACGGCGTCGACACAGAGGCCGCAGGCGCGGTCGGTGGGTTCGCGTGGCCCGAGTCCCCAGGCTTGCAGGTACTCGGCGACGGTTGCCGGCTCGATGGTGAGCCCGAACCGGCGCTCGATCAGGGCGGTGACGCTCTGCCGGGTCCAGAGCGGATCGTCGAGCCCGAACTGGTCCGGGTACCTGCCCCGCAGCGCGTCGATCAGCTCAAGCTCCTGATCGCGGCTGAGCGCCTCTGCCGGGCCTGACCGCTGCCCCCGGCGAGCGGCCACCGCGCCGTCGCCGCCGATGGTGTGCCGCCGGCACCAGCTGGTGACCGAACGTCGCGCGTCTTTGAGAACAACCCCCACGACTGGGGCAACGAGCCCGGATCATGACTGGTCACGATATCTACGGAGAAAACTCCCTAAACCGCACAGTCGGGCATAACGGCACGTATCCGGGTAGAGCGGACTACTTCACGTCTACTTTGTCGAGCAGTGCCTGGATTGCGGTGATTTCCTTCTTCTGGCCGGCGACCATGGTGCCGGCGAGGGACTGCACCTGCTCGTCGTCGGAGAGATCCAGGGCCGCCTCGGCCATGTGGATGCCGCCGAGGTGGTGGTTGAGCATCAGCCGGAGGAACATCACGTCGAAGTCCCGGCCGGTGGCCGCCCGCAACTGGGCCCGCTCGGCGTCGGTGGCCATGCCGGGCATCAGGCCGTCGCGGACCATCGCGCCGCCGCCGTCCGGCATCCACGACATCCGCGGCTGGGTGCCGGTCGGGCTCAGGTTCCAGTCCCGCAACCAGGTCAGCATCACGCCGATCTGGCCCTGCTGGGTGAGGGCGATGTCCGCGCCGAGCGTCCGTACGTCCGGGTCGGTGGCCTTCTCGTGCGCGAGCATGGCCATCTCGACGGCCTGAGCGTGGTGGGTCGACATGTCCCGGGCGAACCCGGCCTCTGCCGAGGTGTCGCCGGGCCGGGTCAGACCCGGGATCAGCAACCCGGCGACCACGCCGAGGACCAGCCCGACGACGATCCCGATCGCCACCCAGCCGGTGCTGAACCGTCGGTGGCCCTCACCCGAGGCGGAGCCGTCGTCGAAGGTGCCTGAATCGTCGTCGTCGCCCGCCGAGGCGTCCGGCTCGAAGTCGTCCCCGAGATCGTCGAGGTCTTCGAGCCGTCGGTCGTCGGCGCCCGACGCGCCGGCCGGAGCCGACGCGTCGGGGCGGGTTGCTGTACCCATCGATGTCCTTACCTGGTACTGGATGGTGCTACTGCTCGGTGGTGCCGTCCTTGCCGAGGTCGCGCGGGGTGGTGCCGGTGGCGGTGATGCCGCCGGAGCAGCTCGCGTTCTGCTCGATGCCGGCGTTGACGCGCAGTGCCCGGATGAACGTGTCGATCCGGCCGTCGTCCGCGTTGTCGACCTTGAGCTGGTAGCCCCAGGCCTGCACCGAGATCGGCTTGTCCAGGTTGTCGACCGGGCTCATCAGCATGTACTCGTTGCCGCGCACCTTCTCGGCCAGCGCCGAGACCTGGTCGGCCGGCAGGCCCGACTTGTAGGTCACCCACACCGCGCCGTGCTCCATGCTGTGCACCGCGTGCTCGCTGGCGATCGGGGCGTCGTAGACGTCGCCCATGCAGTTCTGCCAGTTGAAGTTGTGCTTGCCGCCGACGGGCGGGGTGAGCGTGTAGCTGACCGGGCCCCAGGCGTGCTCCGAGGCGGTCAGCGACTTGTCCGGCGACTCCCGGTAGTCCTTGAGCCCGTCGATGCCCTTGGCCTGGTCCTGCCAGGGCTTGGCGCCCTGGAAGACCGCGTAGCCGCCCCATCCGATGATCCCGACGGCCAGCAGACCGACGGCGACGAAGAGGGCGATCGGGCCCCAACTGCGGCCCTGGCTGACCTTGACCGGGGCGATCGGCTTGCGGGGGCCCTTGCCGCCACCGCCCGCGCCCCGACCTTGCCCGCCGGGGCGGCCGCCACCGGAGTTACCGGTTGCTGGCTTGCCACCCGCCGCCGGCTTTCCACCGGCCGCCGGCTTCTTACCGGTGCTGACCACGGACGGACGGCTTTGATCGCCACCCTGGGTGCTGATGCTCATGGTGCCTCGTCAGGTCGGTCGGTCAGGGGGTGGCGGGTCACAAAGGCGCAGGGTGTCCGCCGAGTGACCGAGTCTACCCCCGGTAACATGTTTCGGTGACTCCCGCCAATCTCGCCGAGGTCGTCCGTACCGCCGCCCAGGCGGTCTTCATATCCCGTGGGCTCGATCCGTCCCTGCTGCCGGAGTCGGTGACCCTGGAGCGACCCCGCAATCCCGAGCACGGCGACTACGCCTCCACGCTCGCCCTGCAGCTCGCCAAGCGGGTCGGGGTGCCGCCGCGCGAGCTGGCCGCCGGGCTGGCCGAGGAGCTGAGTCGGGCAGTCGGCATCAAGTCGGTCGAGATCGCCGGACCCGGCTTCCTCAACATCCGGCTCGACGCCGCCGCCGCCGGGCAGCTGGCCCGCGTCGTGGTCCAGGCCGGCCGGGAGTACGGCCGCAGCGACGTCCTGGCCGGTGAGCGGATCAACCTGGAGTTCGTCTCGGCGAACCCGACCGGCCCGGTGCACATCGGCGGGGTCCGGTGGGCCGCCGTCGGCGACGCGCTCAGCCGGCTGCTGCGCACCACCGGTGCCGACGTCACCACCGAGTACTACTTCAACGACGCCGGTTCGCAGATCGACCGGTTCGCCCGCTCGCTGCTCGCCGCCGCCAGGGGTGAGCCGGCGCCCGAGGACGGCTACGGTGGGGCGTACATCGCGGAGATCGCCGAGGCGGTCCGGGCGCTGCACCCGGACGTGCTCGACCGCCCCGACGCGGTGGCCCAGGAGGTCTTCCGGGTCGAGGGTGTCGCGCTGATGTTCGACGAGATCCGTAGCTCGCTGGACCAGTTCGGGGTCCGGTTCGACGTCTACTTCAACGAGAAGGACCTGCACGACCGGGGCGAGCTGGACCTGGCCCTGACCCGGCTGACCGAGCAGGGCCGCACGTACGAGCTGGACGGCGCGACCTGGCTACGGACCACCGACTTCGGTGACGACAAGGACCGGGTGCTGCGCAAGTCCAACGGCGAGTGGACCTACTTCGCCGCCGACTGCGCGTACTACCTCGACAAGCGGGAGCGCGGCTTCGGCCGGGTCGTGATCATGCTCGGTGCCGACCACCACGGCTACATCGGTCGGATGAAGGCGATGGCCGCCTGCTTCGGCGACGACCCGGAGCAGACCCTGGAGATCCTGATCGGGCAACTGGTCAACCTGGTCCGGGACGGCCAGCCGGTCCGGATGTCCAAGCGTGCCGGCACCGTGGTCACCCTGGAGGACCTGGTCGAGGCGATCGGCGTGGACGCGGCCCGGTACGCCCTGGCCCGCTACTCCAGCGACTCCCCGATCGACATCGACGTCGAACTCTGGACCCGGGCCAAGAGCGACAACCCGGTCTTCTACGTCCAGTACGTCGCCGCGCGTACCGCCGGGATCAGCCGGCAGGCCGCGGGGGTCGGACTGACCCGTGGCGAACCCGACGCGTTCCGGCCCGAGCTGCTCGACCACGAGAAGGAGAACGAGCTGCTCAAGGCGCTGGCCGAGTACCCGGCCGTGCTCGCCTCCGCGGCCGAGCTGCGCGAACCGCACCGGGTGGCCCGCTACCTGGAGGAGCAGGTGGCGCAGTCGTTCCACCGGTTCTACGACAACTGCCGGGTGCTGCCGCTGGGCGACGAGGAGATCACCGACCTGCACCGGGCCCGGCTCTGGCTGGTCGACGCCACCCGTACGGTGATCGCCAACGGTCTGGAACTACTCGGGGTCTCCGCCCCGGAGGAGATGTAGCGACATGCGTGCTCACGAGGCGGGGGCGCTGCACGGCGACCTCGGCAGCCGGGGACCGGCGTGGTTGCGTACGCCCGAGGACGTCAACGCCCTCGTGCCGCAGCTGTGGCCGCGGACCGTCACCCGCGACGCCGACGGCGAGCTGACCGTCGGCAACCTGCGGATCGGTGCGCTGACCAAGATGTTCGGCACCCCGATCTACGTGCTCGACGAGGAGGACCTGCGGTCGCGCTGCCGGGACTTCCGGGCCGCCTTCCCCGACGACGACATCTTCTACGCGGGCAAGGCGTTCATCTGCAAGGCCGTCGTCCGGATCATCGCCGAGGAGGGGTTGCACCTCGACGTCTGCTCCGGCGGTGAGCTGGCGGTCGCGCTCGCCGCCGACATGCCGGCCGAGCGGATCGGTTTCCACGGCAACAACAAGTCGGTGAGCGAACTGTCCCGTGCCCTCGACGCCGGGGTGGGCCGGATCATCGTCGACTCGTTCGACGAGATCGACCGACTCACCGAGCTGGCCCGGCAGCGCGGGGTTCGCCCCCGGGTGCTGCTCCGGGTCACCGTCGGGGTCGAGGCGCACACGCACGAGTTCATCGCCACCTCGCACGAGGACCAGAAGTTCGGCTTCTCGCTGGCCGGCGGGGCGGCGGCCGCCGCCGCGTTCCGGATCCTCGACGACGACGTGCTGGAGCTGCGCGGGCTGCACTCGCACATCGGTTCGCAGATCTTCGACACCAGCGGCTTCGAGGTGTCGGCCCGGCGGGTGCTGAGCCTGCAGGCGCAGATCCGCGACGCGCGCGGGGTCGAACTGCCCGAGCTGGACCTCGGCGGCGGCTTCGGGATCGCGTACACGACCCAGGACGACCCGTCGACGCCGCACGACCTGGCCAAGCGGATCAACAAGATCGTCGACGGTGAGTGCGAGGGGTTGCGGCTGGCCAGGCCGCACCTGAGCTTCGAGCCCGGCCGCGCGATCATCGGCCCGGCCATGTTCACCGCGTACGAGGTCGGCACGGTCAAGGACGTCGATGGCCTGCGGACGTACGTGAGCGTGGACGGCGGGATGAGCGACAACATCCGTACCGCCTTGTACGGTGCCTCGTACTCGGCCACCCTGGCCAACCGGCGCTCCGACGCCGAGCCGATCCTGGCCCGTGTGGTGGGAAAGCATTGCGAGTCCGGGGATGTGGTGGTGAAGGATGAATTCTTGCCCGCCGACGTACAGCCCGGAGATCTTCTCGCCGTGCCCGGCACGGGTGCCTACTGCCGGAGCATGGCCAGCAACTACAACCATGTCCCGAGGCCCCCGGTGGTGGCGGTCCGTGGCAACGAGGCGCGCGTGATCGTCCGGCGGGAGACCGAAGACGATCTGCTGGCATTGGATGTGGGATGACGAAGCCTGTCCGCTTGGCGCTGCTCGGTTGTGGCACGGTCGGCAGCGAGGTGGTACGCCTGCTGCACGAGCAGGCCGCCGACCTCACCGCCCGGATCGGCGCGCCGCTGGAGATCGCCGGCATCGCCGTACGCCGACAGGGCCGCAACCGGGGTGACCTGCCGGTCGACCCGGCGGTCTTCACCACCGACGCGCTCGGCCTGGTCAAACGGGACGACGTCGACGTGGTGGTGGAGATGGTCGGCGGCATCGAACCGGCCCGTACCTGGCTGGTCGAGGCGCTGCGGGCCGGCAAGAGCGTGGTGACGGCGAACAAGGCACTGCTGGCCGAGGACGGCGGTTCGCTGCACGACGCCGCCGCGGAGAGCGGCGCCGACCTCTACTACGAGGCCTCGGTCGCCGGGGCGATCCCGCTGCTGCGCCCGCTGCGCGAGTCGTTGCAGGGCGACACGATCACCCGGGTCACCGGCATCGTCAACGGCACCACCAACTTCATCCTCTCCGCGATGGACGCCACCGGGGCCGGGTTCGGCGAGGCGCTCGACGAGGCCACCGAACTGGGGTACGCGGAGGCCGACCCGACCGCCGACGTGGAGGGCTTCGACGCGGCGGCGAAGGCCGCGATCCTCGCCTCGCTGGCCTTCCACACCCGGGTCAGTGCGGCCGACGTCTACCGCGAGGGGATCACCGAGGTCACCGCCGCCGACGTGGCCAGCGCCAACGCCATGGGCTGCACGATCAAGCTGCTCTGCATCGCCTCCCGTGGCCCGGACTCCACCGGCGCGGAGTCGATCGGGGTCCGGGTGTACCCGGCGATGATCCCGCGCAGCCATCCGCTGGCCAGCGTCGGGGACGCGTTCAACGCGGTCTTCGTCGAGGCGGTCTCGGCCGGGCAGCTGATGTTCTACGGCCGGGGTGCCGGCGGCGCGCCGACCGCGAGCGCCGTCCTCGGCGACGTGGTGGCGGTCTCCCGCAACCGGCTGGCCGGCGTCAGCACGCCCAGCGAGTCGGCGTACGCGGCGTTGCCGATCCGGCCGATGGGGGAGGCGGTCACCCGCTACCACATCAGCCTCGACGTGGCCGACCGCGCCGGTGTGCTGGCCACGGTGGCGGGGGTCTTCGCCCGCCACGAGGTGTCGATCGCGACCGTCCGGCAGGCGCCCGCGAACACCGGCGGTACGTCCACCGTCGGGCGGGGCGGTGACGCGATCCTGGTGATCGTCACGCACGCCGCGCCGGACGCCGCGCTCGCGGCCACCGTCGAGGAGTTGCGCGGGCTCGACATCGTCCGTTCGATCGCCAGCGTGCTCCGGGTGGAGGGCGGCGTCTGAGCCGGTCGGAGACCGGCCCGGCCCGGACCGGTACGGCGTCGGGGCCGAGCGGTCCGGGTGGGGCGACGGTGTCCCGCCAGATGGGTAACGATGGGTGCGCGGGCGTGGCAACCGGCACCCTGGGTCACGCTTGACCGACCCACCTTCACCCGGCGTCCGCCCCGAGCGGCGACGCATCGACGAGGAGACCGACATGTGGCGGGGTTTGATCGAGGCATACCGGGACCGGCTGCCGGTCACCGACGCCACACCGGTCGTCACGCTGCACGAGGGGAACACCCCGCTGCTGCCCGCGCCGGTGCTCTCCGCCCGTACCGGCTGTGACGTCTACCTGAAGGTGGAGGGGGCGAACCCGACCGGTTCGTTCAAGGACCGGGGGATGACCGTGGCGGTCTCCCGTGCCGTCGAGGTCGGCAACAAGGCGATCATCTGCGCCTCCACCGGCAACACCAGCGCCTCGGCCGCCGCGTACGCCGCCCGCGCCGGGCTGAGCTGCGCGGTGCTGGTGCCGCAGGGGAAGATCGCGCTGGGCAAGCTGGCCCAGGCGCTGGTCCACGGGGCGAAGCTGTTGCAGGTCGAGGGGAACTTCGACGACTGTCTGGCGCTCGCCTCCAAGCTCGCCCAGGACTACCCGGTGGCGCTGGTCAACTCGGTCAACCCGGACCGGGTGCACGGCCAGAAGACCGCCGCCTTCGAGATCGTCGAGGCGCTCGGCGACGCCCCGGACATCCACTGCCTGCCGGTCGGCAACGCCGGCAACATCACCGCGTACTGGTTGGGTTACCGGGAGGACGTGGCGGCCGGCAACGCCACCCGCCACCCGAAGATGTACGGCTTCCAGGCCGCCGGTGCCGCCCCGATCGTCAACGGCGAGGCGGTACGCGAGCCGTCCACCATCGCCACCGCGATCCGGATCGGCAACCCGGCGAGCTGGACCGGGGCGTTGGAGGCGCGGGACGCCTCGGGCGGGCTGATCGCGGCGGTGACCGACCGGGAGATCCTGGCCGCGTACCGGTTGCTCGCCCGTGAGGTGGGCGCGTTCGTGGAGCTGGGCAGCGCGGCCAGTGTCGCGGGCCTGCTCCAGCAGGCCGAGGCGGGCCGGGTGCCGGCCGGCTCGACGATCGTCTGCACGGTGACCGGGCACGGGCTGAAGGATCCGGAGTGGGCCATCTCCACCGCCCCGTCGCCGACCACGGTCGGCAACGACGTGATCGCCGCCGCCCGCGCGCTCGACCTGGTCTGACCGGCGGTCGTCGCAGCTACCGGTCGGCGGTCCGGTCCTGCTCGGCCGGGTCCGACCGCTCGGCCGGTGCGGTTCCGTCCGCCCGACCACCGGGGGCGGTGCCGGAGTCGTCCGTGGACCGTGCGGTGTCGGGTCCGACCGCGGATCCGGCTTCGCACTGTTGCTCGGCGGCCGCGGTGACCAGCAGGGTGGTGGCCCGCTCGACGGTTGCCAGGTCGTCGACTGAGAGCCGGCTGAGGAGGTTTTGCATCCGGGCGTGGCCGGCGGTCAGGATGCCCTCCATGAGCTTGCGGCCGGCCGGGCTCAGCTCGACCCGGCGGACCCGCCGATCGCGTGGGTCCTCACCCCGTACCACGAGGTCCTGCGCGACCAGACGGTCGACGATGCCGGTCATGGTCGCCAGGCTGACCCCCAGCACGCCGGAGAGTTCCCGCCCGGAAGCGCTGCCGCTGTGTGCGAGCAGGAGCAGTATTTTCAGCTGCGGCAGGGTGAGGTGCAGCGAGAGGAGCGGATCGGAGCGGTCGGAGGCGAACAGGTGCTGCATCCGACGTTGACCGTCCAGAATGGCCGCGATGAGCCGGGACCGGTCGTCGACCATCGCTCGCCTGCCTCCTCGCCGTCGCGGTGGTGGCGGTGACGCAGGTCGTGCCACTGGCCACCGGACGTTAGCAGGCACCCCCGACCTCACGCGAATTGTTCGTGTCAGGCAAAATATTCGTGTCGCGCCCTGACTTCCCCAGGAGAGCTCGCCCATGTCGTTGTTTGCCAGGCTCAGTCTTGCCAACCGAGGGCTGGTCGCCCTCATCGCGGTGGTGATCACGGGCTTCGGGGTGTTCGCCGTCCCCTCGCTGAAGCAGCAACTCCTACCGTCGTTGGAGTTCCCGGCGGCGTTCATCGTGGCCAGCTACCCGGGCGCCTCGCCCGAGATCGTCGAAGCGCAGGTCACCGAGCCGATCGAGAACAGCATCCAGGGCGTCGCCGGTCTCACCAAGGTCACCTCGACCTCGCGTGAGGGTGCCACGACCGTCCAGGTGGAGTACGAGTTCGGCAGCGACCTCGACGGCGTCGTCAACAAGATGGAGACCGCGCTCAACCGGATCAGCGCCCAGCTCCCCGAGGGCGTCGACCCGCTGGTCTTCGCCGGCAGCACCGACGACCTGCCGGCCGTCGTACTGGCCGCCAGCGGCGGCGGGGACAAGCAGGCGCTCGCCGACAAGCTGCGCGCCACCGTCGTACCCGACCTTGAGGGGATCGAGGGCGTACGCACGGTCGAGGTGACCGGTGCCCCCGACCAGCAGGTCGTCATCACCCCCGACCCGGCCAAGCTCGCCGCGCTCGGCATCGCGCCGACCGCCATCGGTACCGCGCTCCAGACCAACGGGGTGGCCATCCCGGCCGGCACCCTGGTCGACGGCACCCGGGCCCGTACGGTGCAGATCGGCACCCGGATCGGCACCATCGACGACCTGCGCGGCATTTTCGTCAGCCCGACCGCTCCCGGTACCCCCGCGGTCAAGCTCGGCGACATCGCCACCGTGGAGAAGCAGGCCGCCGCGGCGACCGGGTTCACCCGGACCAACGGCAAGGAGAGCCTCGGCATCCAGGTCACCGCCGCGCCGGACGGCAACGCGGTGCAGATCTCGCACGAGATCCGGGACCGGCTCACCGACCTCGGTCAGGCGTCCGGCGCCGACCTCACGGTCATCTTCGACCAGGCCCCGTACGTCGAGAAGTCGATCGAAAGCCTGACCACCGAGGGCCTGCTCGGCCTGGTGATGGCCGTCCTGGTCATCCTGGTGTTCCTGCTGTCGGTGCGGTCCACCCTGGTCACCGCGGTCTCGATCCCGCTCTCCGTGCTGGTCGCGCTGATCGCGCTCTGGATCGGCGACTACTCGCTCAACCTGCTCACCCTCGGCGCCCTGACCATCGCGGTCGGCCGGGTGGTCGACGACTCCATCGTCGTCCTGGAGAACATCAAACGACACCTCGGGTACGGCGAGGACAAGCGCGACGCCATCATCACCGGCGTCCGTGAGGTCTCCGGCGCGGTGACCGCCTCCACCCTCACCACCGTCGCGGTGTTCGCACCGATCGCCCTGGTCGGTGGCTTCGTGGGGCAGATCTTCGCCCCGTTCGCGATCACCGTCACGGTGGCGCTGCTCGCCTCGCTGGTGGTCTCGCTGACCGTCATCCCGGTGCTGGCGTACTGGTTCCTGAAGCCGGCCGCCGGTGGCGCGGGCGAGGCGGCCGTACGCGCCGCCGCCGAGGAGAAGGAGCTGCGCAGTCCGCTCCAGCGGGCCTACCTGCCGGTGATCGGCTTCGCCACCAGGCGCCGCTGGTCCACCGTGGCGATCGGGCTGGTGGTGCTCTTCGCCACGTTCGGTCTCTCCACCCAGCTCAAGACGAACTTCCTGGACGACTCCGGCCAGGACACCGTCAGCATCAGCCAGAAGCTGCCGGTCGGCAGCAGCCTGGCGACCACCGACGCCGCCGCCAAGCAGGTCGAGGGGATCCTGGCCCGGACCGACGGGATCGAGTCGTACCAGGTGACCGCCGGTGGCGGGGGCAACCCGTGGGAGGGCGGCGGTGGCGCGGCCAGCGCGAGTTTCTCCGTCGCACTGCACGAGGGCACCGAGGCCGGTCCGCTCAAGGACAGCCTGCGGGCGGAGTTCGACAAACTGAGCGACGCCGGTGAGATCACCTTCGGTGGCGGCAGCCAGTCGACCAACCAGCTCGCCGTGATCGTCCAGGCGGCCGACAACGACGTGCTGGCGAGCGCGACCGAGCAGGTACGCAAGCTCATGTCCGAGACCCCGGAGGTCGAGGACGTCGAGAGCAGCCTCGCCGACAGCGCGCCGCGGATCGACGTCGCGGTGGACCGGGCCAAGGCGGCCGCGTTCGGGCTCTCCGAGGCGGCCGTCGGGCAACTCGTCGGGCAGGCGTTCCGGGGCAGCCCGCTGGGGCAGGTCTCGCTCGACAACGACCAGCAGAACGTGGTGCTGCGCTTCGGCTCGACCCCGGCCACCGTGGACGAGCTCAGGGCGCTTCCGATCGGCCCGGCGAAGCTCGGTGACCTGGCCACCGTCAACGAGGTGGCCGGCCCGGTCGCGGTCACCCGGATCGACGGCGAGCGCAGCGTCACCGTCACCGGTACGGCCACCGGCGCCAACCTCGGAGCCACCAGCGCCGAGTTGCAGAAGAAGCTGGACGCGCTGGACGTACCGGGGGCCAGCTTCACCATCGGCGGGGTCAGCGCCGAGCAGGCGGACGCCTTCGCCGACCTGGGGCTCGCCGTACTCGCCGCGATCGCGATCGTTTTCGTGATCATGGTGGCGACCTTCCGGAGCCTGATCCAGCCGCTCATCCTGCTGGTCTCGATCCCGTTCGCGGCCACCGGTGCGATCGGCCTGCTGCTGGTCACCGGCACGCCGCTGGGCGTACCGGCCCTGATCGGTGTGCTGATGCTGGTCGGCATCGTGGTGACCAACGCGATCGTGCTGCTGGACCTGATCAACCAGTACCGGGAGCAGGGGATGGGCGTACAGGAGGCGGTGGTCGAAGGGGCCCGGCGCCGGTTGCGGCCGATCCTGATGACCGCCATCGCCACCATCTTCGCCCTGCTGCCGATGGCGCTCGGCCTCACCGGCGAGGGCGGGTTCATCTCGCAGCCGCTGGCGGTCGTGGTGATCGGTGGCCTGCTCAGCTCGACCCTGCTCACGCTGGTGCTGGTGCCGACCCTCTACACGATGGTGGAGGGTCGCCGGGAGGCCCGCCGCAAGGCGCGCGACCTGGCCCGGGGCGACGGTGGCCCGCACAGCTCCGGTATCGAGCCCGAGCTGGTCGGCGCCGGTGCCACGGCGACCGGCGGCGCGGCCCACTCCGGTCGGTTCGGCGTCGACGCGGCCCCTCGGCCCTCGGGTGCGCTGGTCGACGGCACCGACCAGTTCGAGGTGCTCCGGCTGCCGAAGACCAAGCGCTCGCCGCTTCCGCCGGCCGAGTAGTCGACGGAATCAGAGCGGTTCAGTTGGTCCGGGTCGTCTCGGGTCGGTGCGGTCACCGGCCCGAGACGACCCGTCTGTCGGTTCGGAGTCCTGCGGGTAAGGTCCCGGTCCGTGTCGTCGTCTCCACTGCGGGTCCTGGCCCGAAACCGTGACTTCCGGAACCTGTTCTGCGCCGAGCTGGTGGTCTTCGGCTCCGACTGGTTCGTCATGGTGCCGCTGCTGGTGCTGTTGCCGCAGCTGACCGGCAGCGGGGTGTGGGGCGCGCTGGTGCTGGCCGCCGACACCGGACTGACCGCGCTGATGCTGCCGTACAGCGGGATGATCGCCGACCGGATCGACCGCAAGAAGATCATGATGGTGGCGAACCTGGCCGCGCTGGTGGCGATCCTGCTGCTGCTCTGGGTGCGCAGCGCCGGCACCGCCTGGTTGGCGCTGGTCGCGGTCGGCCTGGTGGCGGTGTCGAAGGCGTTCTACTCGCCCGCCGCCCAGGCTGCCCTGCCGAACGTGCTGGCACCGGAGGACCTGGCCGCCGGCAACGCGGTCGCCGGGGCGGCCTGGGGCACCATGGCGGTGGTCGGGGCGTCGCTCGGCGGGCTGCTCAGCGAGGTCGTCGGCCCGTACGCGTGTTTCTGGATCGCGGCGGCGGCGCTGGGCGGGGGCGCCCGGCCGGCCACGAGGAGCCCCCCCCCCCTTCCAGCCCCCCGCTCACCCACCTCTCCAGCGCAGCGGGGATGGGGGGGGGGTGGCGAAGGGG
>NZ_JBVJHT010000027.1:0-107397 GCF_055586685.1 Micromonospora sp. NPDC049529 | reverse complement strand
GCGGCGAGGGCGACGGAGAGGGCGTGGACGTGTCGGCCGAGTCCGCCGACGAGGACGGGCGGGTATTCCCAGGAGAGCATCAGAATCCGCTGCCGGGCCTCGACCGGACCGCCCGAGGCGGTCGGCAGCCCGAGTTGCGGGCGGGAGGTGGGGATGGGGCGGCAGGGGTGGTCCTGACCGGTCGAACCGTTCGCGAGGTGCTCGCCGACCCGTCGGGTCGTCACATTCGTCTCCGTCCGAGCGAGAGTGGGCACGCCGGCGCCGGTGCCGGCAGGGGAAAGGTGGGAAAGGGCGGCCGAACCGGCCGGGCGGGTCGGCCACCGCCACACCGCGGCGCGCGACCCACGTACAAGGAAAAGGCACCCGGCCCGGATCCGCATCCCGAAAGGCCCGAAGGTGACCGATGACACCGCCGGACCGACCGTTCGTCCGACCGGTCGGCTCCACAGTGGCGGTGGCCGGTCGCCGGGGCCGCGCGCGGGGCCGGCGGCCCCGCTCGGGTGGTTGTTCCGCATCCGCCGGTAACGCACCGAACCGCGGGCTAGCGTGTGTGACGTAGGGCGTACGGGTGACGTCGGGCCCGCCGACCGGGCGGTCCCGCGCCACGGTCCACGGGCGAGGGGGCAACCGGTGCACACCACGGACGGGACCGGATCGGCCGACGAACCACCGGAGCTGGCGACGAGAATGGCCGGCCCGGTGCCCCGGCTGCTCGGTGTGCTGAGCGCCGGGCTGGGCGCCGCCCTGCTGACCGTGCCGGACCGGCTTGCCGTGATCGCCGGCCTGGACCACCTTCCCGATCACCGGACGATCCTGCGCGCCGCGGGAGGGCGGGAGCTGGGCCACGCCGCCGGCCTGCTGAGCGGTCGCCGCCCGGCCACCTGGGCCTGGACGCGGGTCGCCGGGGACGCGATGGACCTGGGTGTGCTCGGTCTGGCCGTGCGGACCGGCGACCGGCACCGGCAGCGGCGGGCCGCCGCCGCGACCGCCGTCATCGGCGTCGTCACGGCGCTGGACCTGGTCACCGCGGTGGCCGCCACCCGTGCCGCCCGCGCCAACGGCCGCGTGCTGCGACTGCACGCCTCGGTCACGATCAATCGACCCCCCGACGAGGTCTACCGGTTCTGGCGCGACCTCGCCAACCTGCCCCGCTTCATGCGTCACCTGGAGTCGGTCCGGGTCGGCGGCGACGGGCGGTCACGGTGGACCGCCAAGGCACCGGCCGGCCGCAGCGTCCACTGGGATGCCGAGATCGTCCGGGACCGACCGTCGGAGTTGCTGGCGTGGCGCTCGCTGCCCGGCACGGTGGTGCCGAACGCGGGTCGGGTCCGGTTCGTCGCGGTGCCGGGCGGGCGCGGCACCGAGGTCCGGGTGGAACTGCGCTACGCGCCGCCGGCCGGCTCGCTCGGCCGCGCGGTCGCCAAGCTCTTCGGCGAGGAGCCGACCTTGCAGGTCAGGGATGACCTACGCCGGTTCAAACAGGTGATTGAGACGGGCGAGATCGTCCGCTCGGACGCCAGTCCGGACGGGACGGACCTCCGCCGGCACATGATGCGGTACCCGGCGCAGCCGCTCGCCGGTACGCCGGCAGGTTGAGAACCGACAGCGGACCGGCGAACGGGGGGCGACGATGCGCGCGAACTGCTGGATGGGCCGCAACACCGTCGAGGTACGGGAGGTGCCCGATCCCCGGATCATGAGTGATCGGGACGCCATCGTCCGGGTCACCTCGACCGCAATCTGCGGCTCGGACCTGCACCTGTACGACGGCTACATCCCGACGATGAAGAAGGGCGACGTCCTCGGCCACGAGTTCATGGGCGAGGTCGTCGAGGTGGGTCGGGAGGTGCGCAACCTGCGCGTCGGTGACCGGGTCGTGGTGCCGTTCCCGATCGCCTGCGGCCAGTGCGCCGCGTGTACGCACGGCTTCTTCTCGGTCTGCGAGAACTCGAACCCGAACGCCGGTCTGGCGGAGATGGTGATGGGCCACTCGCCGGCCGGCGTCTACGGCTACTCGCACATGCTCGGCGGTTACGCCGGCGGCCAGGCCGAGTACGCACGGGTCCCGTTCGCCGACGTCGGGCCGATCAAGATCGAGGACGACCTCCGGGACGAGCAGGTGCTGTTCCTCTCCGACGTCTTCCCGACCGGCTACATGGGCGCGGAGATGTGCGACATCCAGCGCGGGGACGTGATCGCGGTCTGGGGCGCCGGCCCGGTGGGACAGTTCGCGATGGCGAGCGCCCGGATGCTCGGCGCGGAGCGGGTGATCGCCATCGACCGGTATCCGGAGCGGCTGCGGATCGCGCGGGAACACACCGGCGCGGAGATCATCAACTACGAGCAGACCGACGTGCTGGAGGCGCTGCGCGAGATGACCGCCGGTCGGGGACCGGACGCCTGCATCGACGCGGTGGGCACCGAGTCGCACCACCCGTCCGGCCTGCTGAACGCGTACGACCGGGGTAAGCAGGCGGTGCGGCTGGAGACCGACCGGCCGCACGCGCTGCGCGAGGCGATCATGAGTTGCCGCAACGCCGGCATCGTCTCGGTGATCGGTGTCTACGGCGGGTTCGTCGACAAGTTCCCCATGGGTTCGCTGATGAACCGGTCGCTGACCCTGCGCAGCGGACAGTGCCACGTGCAGCGTTACCTGCGGCCGCTGCTGGACCGGATCCGCCGGGGCGAAATCGATCCGAGTTTCGTGGTCACCCACCGGATGCGGCTCGACGAGGCGCCGCAGGCGTACGAGCTGTTCAAGAACAAGCAGCAGGACTGCAACAAGGTGGTGTTGACCGTCTGATCCGGCTCAGTCGGGGTACGGCCACTCGTGCACCGGCTGGTTGCTGTGCATCAGTGGGATGTAGCGGCACAGCACCTCGCGTAGCGCGGCCGGCCGGTCGAGGTCACCGGCCCGTTCGAGTTCGCGCAGGGTCGCCACCTGCCAGGTCGCGCCGTTGCGCCCGGTCAGGCAGCGTTGCTCGATGATGCCGAGCAGCCGGTCGGACTCGGCCGGTGCGAGCCCCCACCGGTCCAGACCGGCGCGGGCCAGCGGCAGCAGCCGGCGCAGCACCAGTTCGGTCACCGGCAGGTAGCCCAGACCGGGCCAGTAGACCTGGGCGGCGATGCCCTGCCGGGCACAGGTGTGGAAGTTCTCCTCGGCGGCGCTGAACGACATCTGCGACCAGAGCGGCCGGTCGGACTCGGCCAGGCTGCGGACCAGCCCGAAGTAGAACGCCGCGTTGGCGATGGTGTCGACCACCGTCGGTCCGGCCGGCAGCACCCGGTTCTCCACCCGCAGGTGCGGGCGCCCGTGGACCACGTCGTACACCGGACGGTTCCAGCGGTAGACGGTGCCGTTGTGCAGCCGCAACTCGGACAGGGCGGGGATGTCGCCACGGGCGAGGGCGGCCGCCGGCTGCTCGGCGTCGCAGATCGGCAGCAGCGCGGGGAAGTAGCGGACGTTCTCCTCGAACAGGTCGAAGACCGAGGTGATCCAGCGTTCGCCGAACCAGACCCGTGGGCGTACGCCCTGGGCCTTGATCTCCTCCGGCCGGGTGTCGGTGGACTGTTCGAACAGTGGGATCCGGGTCTCCCGCCACAGTTCCCTGCCGAACAGGAACGGGGCGTTGGCCCCGAGCGCGATCTGGACTCCGGCGATCGCCTGGGCGGCGTTCCAGTACGCGGCGAACTGGCTCGGGCTGACCTGCACGTGGAACTGGGTGCTGGTGCAGGCGGCCTCGGGGGTGATGGTGTCGGCGGTGGTCTCCAGCCGTTGCACCCCGGCGATCCGGATCCGCACGTTCTCCCCCCGGGCGGCGAAGATCTGCTCGTTGAGCAGGGTGTAGCGGGGGTTCGCCGAGAGCGCGTCGACGGTCAGGTGGTCGGCCCGCAGGGTGGGCAGGATGCCGATCATGACCAGTTGGGTGTCGACCGTACGGGCCTTCAGGTTCGCCGAGTTGAGGCTGGCCCGGACGTCGGCCTCGAAGTCGGCCGTACCGGTCCCGGCCAGCTGGCGCGGTGCCACGTTGATCTCGACGTTGAACTGCCCCAGTTCGGTCTGGAACTGCGGGTCGGCGACGGCGGCGAGCACCTCGGCGTTGCGCATCGCCGGCATCGCCTGGTCGTCGACGAGGTTGAGCTCGATCTCCATCCCGGTCAGTGGCCGGTCGACGTCGAACCGGGCCTCGCGCAGCATCTCGGCGAAGACGTCCAGGCAGTGCCGGATCTTCTCCCGGTACCGCGCGCGGTCCTCACGCGTGAACGTCCGCGGCCCAACCTCTTCACCCATCAGGTCACCATCCAGCTACTCCGAGTGCTTCCAACCTCGCACGGCCGGTGCCGCATGGGAAGTGCTCGATCGACATGGTTCCCCGGTCGGGTGGCGCTGACACACCCGGTGTCCGGTCCTTGGCGACCCCGGCCGAGTGAGGCGTGGCGTGCCCGATCCCCGGTATCGCCCGAGGCCGGTACCGGCCTCGCGTACGATCACGGGTCGGAAGCCGAAGGAGGGCCGATGCGGCGTACGGCGCAGAAACTGTTCGTGGTGGCCGCGATCGCGGAGGCGATCTCCTGGTTGGCCCTGCTGACCGGGATGATCTTCAAGTACGGGCCGACCGGGAACGAGATCGGTGTGCAGATCTTCGGCCCGATCCACGGTGGCCTGTTCGTCGCCTACGTCGGGCTGGTCCTGCTGGTCAGCCGCCTGGGTCGGTGGAGCTGGCCGGTGACCCTGGTGGCGCTCGCCTGCTCGGTGCCGCCGCTGGCGACGCTGCTCTTCGAGCGCTGGGCCCGTCGGCGCGGCCTGCTGGCCGACCCCGCCCCGGCCCGGAACCCGGTGCCGGTCGGCTGACCCGCCCATACCCGGCGGCAGTCGCCGGGTCGGTCAGCCGGCGATGACGGTGCAGGCGCCGATCGCGCCGATCAGCAGCAGTCCGAGGATCGCCTGGAGCAGCAGGGCCGGTCCCAGGTGCGACCAGACGGTCGGCGGACGCGGGGTGAGCAACTGCGCCGTGGTCAGGTTCACGATCCGTTCCACCCGTGGCGCGAGCTGCAGGTCCTTCTGCGGCCGGATGGTCACCTGGATGTGGTCGGCCGGTTCGATCGCGCTCTGCGGCAGGTGGCCGTGGATCTCCATCTCGCAGAGCACGCCGTCGCCGTCCCGGATCCGCAGCGGCGTGACCAGGAACTCCGGGCCCTTGCGCAGCTCTTTCCAGCGGCGCTGGGCGCCGGCTCCGGCGCCGGAGCGCAGCAGCGAGGCGAGCAGCAGGAACGCCATCCGGGCCACCCCGGCGGTGGCGAGCACCGCGACGACGATGGGCCGCTGCACCTTCATCTCGCGGGAGTAACCGTCGAGCAGCCGGACGACCCGGCCGGTGACGATCGGCCCACGCCGGTACGTCACTCGCTCGGGATAGAGCTCGCTGTCCATTTTCACCACCGAGAGTCCGCTTTGGTTCACGCATTGTATCTGTAGTCGGGGCTGGGCGGAAAGTGAGTGAATCGCGCTTCCGCGCCTCGACGACCCCTTCGACCGCAACGACGTCGACCGGTGGGGGGCCCGCGCCCAGGTGACAAGCCGGGCGGCGCGGGTATGCCAGGGGCGAGTTGGAGAGGGGTCGACAACCATGGAGCTGTCCTTCCTGCGCCCGATCTACGCCCGACCCGGACCCTGGGCCTCGGTCTACCTGGATGCCTCACGTGACAGCCAGGACGCCCGGCCCGCCCTCGACCTGCGCTGGCGTGCCCTGCGGGAGCGGCTGGCCCAGCAGCGGGCCGATCCGGCGACGGTGGCCGCCCTCGACGGCGTGGTACGCGGACACGACCCGATGGCCGGCGACTACGGCATCGCCGCCTTCGCCACCGACGGGGAGGTGGTGCTCACCGAGTACCTGTCCGCCCCGCCACTGAAGGACATCGCCGCCAACGGCCCGCTGGCCCACACCATGCCGCTGCTCGCCCAGCGGGGCGAACAGGTGCCCTGGGTGCGGGTACTGGCCGACCGCACCGGGGCCAGTGTCGACGGGGTCAGTGCCGGCGGGGTGGCCCGGCGCGCGGAGGTCGGCGGCGGCAACACGTTCCCGGTCCGCCGGGTCAAGCCCGGAGCCTGGTCCCAGGGGAACTTCCAACGGGCCGCGCTCACCGCGTGGAAGCGCAACGCCGGAGACGCGGCGGCGGCCACCGCCGAACTCGCCGACCTGGTCGGGGCCGAGGTTGTCGTGGTGGCCGGCGACACGCAGGCCCGGCAGATGCTCGCCGCCCAGTTGCCGGCCCGCTGGCAGGACCGGATCGTGCACACCGACGCGGGTTTCCGGGCCGCCGGCAGCGACAACTCCGCACTCGACGACGTGACCGTGCAGGCCATCGCCGAGGTGGCGACCGCGCACGCCGATGCCGCCCTGGACAGGTTCGGGATGCAGGAGCAGATCGGCAACGGGATGGACGCGGTCGTGAACGCCCTGCAACGCGGGCAGGTCGAGAACATGCTGCTGGTCGACGACCCGTCCTCGACCGACCAGCTCTGGATCGGTGCGGAGCCGACCGAGATCGCCCTCGGGCCGGAGCAGCTCACCGCCATGTCGGTGGCCGACCCGCAACTGGTACGCGCCGACGCGGCCCTGGTCCGGGCCCTGGTCGGGACCGACGCCGGGCTGACCGTACTCGGGCCGGACGAGGCGCCGGAACTGCCCGACGGGGTGGGTGCGATCCTGCGCTACGCCGACGCCAGCACACCGGGACGCACCGATGGCTGAGCCGACCCGGACGGTGGCGGACCTGCTGGTCGAGCGGCTGCGGGCGTGGCACGTGCCGCGCGTCTTCGGCGCCTCCGGCGACGGCGTCGAGCCGATCGTCGCGGCGCTGCACCGGGCCGGCGGCACACCCGCCTTCGTCCAGGCCCGGCACGAGGAGACGGCCGGTTTCATGGCCACCGGCCACGCCAAGTACACCGGCGGGGTCGGTGTCTGCCTGGCCACCCAGGGACCGGGCGCCATCCACCTGCTCTCCGGCCTGTACGACGCCAAGCTCGACGGCAAGCCGGTGGTCGCCATCGTCGGGCAGCAGTTGGACGGCCCGTTCGGCGCGGCGTACCGGGAGATCGAACTGGTCCGGCTGTTCAGCGACGCGTGCGAGTTCGTCCGGGTGGCCGACCGGCCCGAACAGGTGGCCTCGTTGATCGACCGGGCCTTCCGCACCGCGGTCGCCACCCGGAGCCCCACCTGCGTGATCGTGCCGCAGCAGGTGCAGACGGCCGCCGTACCCGATCTGCCGGCCCGTGCGGACGGCGTGCTCTCGATGGTGCCGGGACTGCCCCCGGCCCGGGTGTTGCCGCACGAGGCGGACCTGAACGCGGCGGCGCAGCTGCTCGGCGCCGGTCGCCGGGTGGCCATCCTGGTCGGACAGGGCGGCTACGGCGCGGCCGAGGAGATCGTCGCCCTCGCCGACCGGATCGGCGCCGGCATCACCACCTCGCTGCTCGGCAAGCCGGTGCTGGACGAGCGGCTGCCGTTCCACACCGGCGTGATGGGGGAACTCGGCACCACCGCCAGCGCGCAACTGCTCGGCGGCTGCGACACCCTGCTGCTGGTCGGCACGAACGACCCGTGGACCGACTACTACCCGATGCCCGGCCAGGCGGCCACGATCCAGATCGACATCGACGGCCGTCGGCTGGCGAACCGCTACCCGGTGGACGTGCCGCTGGTCGGCGACGCCACGCAGACGCTGCGCGCCCTGCTGGACCGGGTGCCTCAGCGGGCCAACCGGGAGTGGCGGCAGACCATCGAGGTCTCCTTCGACCACTGGTGGGAAGATGCCACCGCCCGCGCCGACGCCCCGGCGCAACCGATGAACCCGCAGCACGTGCTCCGCGAGCTGTCGCCCCGGTTGCCCTGGGACTGCGCGGTCGCGGTCGACGTCGGCTCGGTGACCTACTGGTACGCCCGCCACGTGCAACTGCCGCCGGGCGTACCGGCCCACCTGTCCAGCACGCTCGGCGCGACCGGCTGCGCCCTGCCGTACGGTGTCGCGGCGAAGCTGGCCGCGCCGGACCGGGCGGTGGTGGTGCTCGCCGGGGACGGGGCGATGCAGCTCAACGGACTGGCCGAGCTGGTGACGGTGGCGAACCGCTGGTCCGGCTGGGCCGATCCCCGGTTCGTGGTGCTGGTGCTCAACAACCGGGACCAGGCCGGGATGAGTCAGAGCCAGGTCGGCTCGGGACAGCCGGCCACGCCCGAGGCCCAGCGGCTGCCGGACGTCCCGTACGCGGGCTGGGCCCGGCTGCTCGGCATGCACGGTCTGCGTATCGACCGGGCGGAGATGATGGGGGCGGCCTGGGACGAGGCGCTCGCCGCCGATCGTCCCACCCTGATCGAGGCGGTGGTGGACGCCTCGGTGCCGCTCGCCCCGCCCGACCGGCCGTTCGCCGACCTGCGCGGGCTGCTGGTCGAGCGGGCCGAGGAAGGCGGCGAGGTGGCCAGCCGGGCCCGGGCCGAACTGGTCCGGGAACGGGCCGGTGCCGGCGACGACGAACTGACCTGAGGTCGGCCGTCCGACGGGCGGTGGGACCCCTGCGGGCGTGTCCCGTGGGACGCGCGGCGGGCAACCGGATGCCCGGTACGCAACCGGGTGACCGGCGCGTACCGGGGCGTTCGCGGTTCGACGACGCAGAGGGGCGCCGTGCGCGGATTTGCTCACTCAGGGTTGCGGAAAGGTCGTTTGAACGCGATCCGGACGGGAAGCCCGCGTGTGGCAAGTGGACGATGAAGGGCGGGTTTCGGTGCGGGAGATGCAGGAATGGGTGGCCGAGAGTGGGCCCGACGTCCCCGGACCG
Source organism: Micromonospora sp. NPDC049529 (assembly GCF_055586685.1). Classification (NCBI taxonomy): domain Bacteria; kingdom Bacillati; phylum Actinomycetota; class Actinomycetes; order Micromonosporales; family Micromonosporaceae; genus Micromonospora; species Micromonospora sp. NPDC049529. Next base: position 98,567 of record NZ_JBVJHT010000027.1, on the reverse strand, counting down.
CGACGGGTCGTGGCGCTGGACAGTCCGGCCCGGGTGCTGCTCGCCGCGGCGTCCCGGGCCCTGCGCGGCGAGGACTGCGCCGACCTCGGCTACCAGCCGATGCTGGCCCGGTTTCCGGGCACCCCGGAGGCGGTACGCCGGGCGGCGGTGGCCCGCGCGGGCGGCCGGGCGGCGCTGCCCGTACGTCAGGTGGGCCAGGTCGACGCCGAGTGGGTGGCCCGCTGGATGGTCGACCACTATCCGGCCGGCGAGTTTCCGGGGGTGGTGCTCGGTTCGCCGAGTGGTGCCGCCGTGCACCTGGCCACCGCGCTGGGCATGCCGTGGCTGCCGGCCGGCTTCGAGGTGTCGGTGCAGTGGCCGCAGGGCGCGGTGGACAACCTCGCCGGCTCGTTCGCGTACGGCGCGCAGGTGGCGCAGCGGCTGGTGGCGGCGAATCCGGGCATCCGGGTCCGGCAGGTGCACGATCCGGCGGTGCGGGGCGTACTCGCCGGTTCGACCGTCTCCCTGGTGCTGCGCTGGCGGCAGCTGCCGGAGGCGTACCGGACCTTCCTCGACGAGCGGTTGGCGCCGGGTGCGCCCGTACTGCTGCTGCGTGACGTGCGGACCTGGCCGGTGGCCGACGAGGGGCAGGGGCACGCGTTCCAGTTGGGCAGTCCGGGCAGCGGGCTGGCGCCGGCCGACTTCCGCATCCTGAGCGAGCCGCTGGACCAGGTGCTGCGCGCCGCCGGTGGTGACCCGCAGCGGTGGGAGCCGCCGCCGCCGACCGGCCCGCAGGGCTACGCCGAGCACGGCATCGAGCCCGGCTTCGAGCAGAGTCTGCTCGACCGGGTCCGGGAGACCGACGGCGCGCTGCACCGGGTGTTGTACGCCGAGCCGGAGGCGTTGAGCGCGGCCACCGCTGACGTGTACCGGGGCTGGCTGCGGGCGGCCGGCAAGAGTGGTGACCGGTGCGTGGTGGAGTGCGGGCGGCTGCTCGACCCGTACCAGGTGGTCCGGGCCGGGCTGGTGCCGTACTGGTGCGAGAACGCGACCAGCCTGCGGGTGGCCGGCGCGGAGTGGTGGCTGGCCGGCAGTACGCCGTTCAGCTCGGTCGACGTGCTGCCCGAGCCGCCCGGGATGCGGTCACCGGCGCTGGCCGGGTTGCCGCAGTGGCTGGCGGTGGCGTCGTTCGGCCGGCGTCGCCGGGCCCTGGACCGGATCGCCGCACGGGGCTATCCGGTCACCTCGGTACCGACCCGGCACGCCACCGAGGTGTTGCGCGGGCAGCCGTACGACCTGCCGGCCCCGGCCCGCCTGGGGGTGCAGGACGCGTTGGCCGGGCTGCGGGCGGCCGGCACCGCGCACGGTCTGCTGGTCTGCTGAGAGGGGCGGCCGTTTCGTCGAGGGGGTCCGCCGGCAAAACATCCCGCGAAAGTCCGGTCCCGTGATTGAGTACCTACAGAGCGGGAACGTCGCTGACTGCAACCGGTTAACTGCGCTACGTAACTAGATGTGGGCGGGCGCTGTTGGGCTGTTTCCGGTCAGATCGTCGCGCTCCGGTCCGGTCCACCGTGGCATGGGCGTCACTGGCCGGTTCCGGAAATCCGGGTGGGGGACCGACCTTCGGGAGGCGCGGATGTTCGGACAGATCACCACGGGCACGAGCACGGGTACGACCACGGCCGCACCCAACGAGCGCGGGCTCGAGGACCTCGACGCGGCCGCGCTGGCGTACGCGGCCCGGATCGAGGGGCTGCCGGACGAGCGCCGGCAGGAGGCCCGGGACGACCTGGTCCGGTTCGCCCTGCCGTTCGCCGGCCGGCTGGCCCGCCGCTACCGGGGACGCGGCGAGCCGCTGGAGGATCTCGAACAGGTCGCCCGGCTCGGTCTGGTCAACGCCGTCGACCGGTACGACCCGGAACGTGGATCGTTCACCGCGTACGCGGCGATCACCATCGTCGGCGAGATCAAGCGGCACTTCCGGGACCGCACCTGGGGCGTGCACGTCCCGCGCCGGCTGCGTGACCTGATCCTGGAGGTCGGCCAGGCGACCGCCGCGCTCACCAGCGAACTGTCCCGGGCCCCCACGGTGGCCGAACTGGCGGCCCGGCTGGAGACGCCGCAGGAGGAGATCCTGGCGGCCCTCGAATCCGCCGCCGGCTACAGTCCGGCCTCGCTCAACGCGCCGGTCGGTGGGGAGAGTTCGGCCGAGTTCGGCGACCTGGTCGGGGAGTCCGACGCCGACCTGGAGTCGGTGGACGACCGGGTGACCGTGAGCGGCCTGCTCGGCCGGCTGCCCTGGCGGGAGCGCCGCATCCTGGCCATGCGGTTCTACGGCAACCAGACCCAGGCGGAGATCGCCGCCCGGTTCGGCATCTCCCAGATGCACGTCTCCCGGCTGCTCTCCCGCGCGCTCACCTGGTTGCGCCAGGCCATGCTCGCCGACGCCCCCGCACCGTGGCAGGCCGGCGGGGTCGATCCGGACGCGCCGGAGAGCCGGCTGTCGGTCCGGCAGTCCGGGGACCGGACGGTCATCGCGATCGGCGGTGAACTCGACCGCGACACCAGCGACCAGTTGCGCCGCGCGGTGGTCGAGGCGGTCACCAGCGGCCAGCCCGCCGAGGTGGTGGTCGACCTGGTCGACGTGGGGCTGCTGGAGCCCGGCGGGATCGCCGCGCTGATCGCCGGCCGGGACGCGGCCGCGCGCAGCGGTGTGGCCCTGAAGCTCACCCGGGCCCAGCCCGGCGTACGGCACTCGCTCGCGTCGGCCGGACTGGCCCCGCTGCACGAGTGACCGTCGGGCGTCGTCACCGCCCGCCGGCCCGGACCGCGGCGGTGCCGTCGGCGCGGCGGTCGGCATCGCCACCATCGGCGCCGGGTCACGCCTGCTCATCGTCGTCCGGTGGGCGTCCGGTACGCCAGTGTTCGCTGCTCCGGCCGCCCCGGTCGGCGTCCAGGTGCACGTCGGGCTCGCTCGGTTCGAAACTCGGCCGGCGTACCTCCGCCGGCTCCGGCACCTCGATCGGACGGGCACCCGAGCGCGGGTCGGGCTGCCACCGGGTCGCCTCACGGGCCCCGTACGCGCCATCGGGGCTGGACCGGTCCGAACCGTGGTGCTCCTCGGCGTGCAACTCGTCCCCGATGCCCTGCGGTGGCTTGGTCGACCGCTGCGGCAGGTCCCGGCCGAGGTCGGCGACGAGCGGGCCGTACTTGGCGTCGAAGGCCGGCCGTTCGGAGCGGATCCTCGGTATCCGGTCGAAGTTGCGCAGCGGTGGCGGGCAGCTGGTCGCCCACTCCAGCGAGTTGCCGAAGCCCCACGGGTCGTCGACCACCACGAGCCGACCGAACCGGTACGACTTCCACAGGTTGTAGATGATGAACAGGGTCGACGCGCCGAGGATGAAGGAGCTGATCGTGGAGACCATGTTCAGCACGGTGAAGCCGTCGCCGGGCAGGTAGTCGACGTACCGGCGGGGCATGCCCTCGTTGCCCAGCCAGTGCTGGACCAGGAAGGTGCCGTGGAAGCCGGTGAACATGGTCCAGAAATGGAGCTTGCCGAGGCGTTCGTCCAGCATCCGCCCGGTCATCTTCGGGAACCAGAAGTAGATCCCGCCGAACGCCGCGAACACGATCGTGCCGAACAGCACGTAGTGGAAGTGCGCCACCACGAAGTAGGTGTCGGTGACGTGCCAGTCGACCGGCGGGCTGGCCAGCAGGACCCCGGTGAGCCCGCCGAACAGGAAGGTGACCAGGAAGCCGATGGCGAACAGCATCGGGGTCTCGAAGCTGATCTGCCCCTTCCACATGGTGCCGATCCAGTTGAAGAACTTCACCCCGGTCGGTACGGCGATCAGGTAACTCAGAATGCTGAAGAAGGGCAGCAGCACCTGCCCGGTGCCGAACATGTGGTGCGCCCAGACCGTCATCGACAGCACCGTGATGGCGATGGTGGCGAAGACGAGGCCCTTGTAGCCGAAGATCGGTTTACGGGCGAAGACCGGGATGATCTCGGTGATGATGCCGAAGAACGGCAGCGCGACGATGTAGACCTCGGGATGGCCGAAGAACCAGAACAGGTGTTGCCACAGCAGCGGGCCACCGGTCGCCGGGTCGTACACGTGGGCGTCGATCCGGCGGTCGGCGTAGAGCGCCAGCAGCGCGGCCGCGAGCAGCGGGAAGACCAGGATCACCAGGACCGCGGTGAGCAGCACGTTCCAGGTGAAGATCGGCATCCGGAACATGGTCATGCCGGGCGCCCGCAGGGTGATGATCGTGGTGATCATGTTGACCGCGCCGAGGATCGTGCCCAGGCCGGAGACGACCAGGCCGATCACCCACATGTCCGGCCCGATGCCGGGACTGTGCTGGGCCCGGCTCAGCGGGGTGTACGCGGTCCAGCCGAAGTCGGCCGCCCCGTCCGGGGTGAGGAAGCCGAGCAGCACCAGCGAGCCGCCGAGCAGGTAGAGCCAGTACGCGAACGCGTTCAGCCGGGGGAACGAGACGTCCGGGGCACCGATCTGCAACGGCACGACGTAGTTGCCGAACGCGAACACCAGCGGCGTGGCGAACAGCAGCAGCATGATCGTGCCGTGCATCGTGAACAGCTGGTTGTACTGCTCGTTCGAGAGGAACTGCAGACCGGGCCGGCCCAGCTCGGCCCGCATCAGCATCGCCATCGCCCCACCGGCGATGAAGAAGCCGAACGACGTGACCAGGTAGAGCACTCCGATCTGCTTCGCGTCGGTGGTGCCCAGCAGCTTGACCAGGTGGCTGCCCCGGATCGCCTCCCTGATCGGACCGGGATATCCGCCGAAGCGCGCCGGTGCCAGCACGATCGGCCCTCGTTCGCGCTCCGGCTCGGTGGTAACCGGTTTCGCCATCGCTTCTCACCCCGTCACGACCACAGAAAGGACGGGCGTGGCTACCCGGTCTGCGGGGGTCGAAACCCGGCAGGTCGGGAAATTCCGGTCTACCGGGACGCGCCCCCACGGGCCGGCAGCTTCGACGCCGGGGACGTGATCCCGCCGTCGCGCCGCGAACCGGCGCAGGCCGCGCCGAACGCGTCGTGGGCGGGCCGAACCGCTCGCCGCCGGGGCCGCGCCGGAGCGGATCGTGGACGGTCTGCCCCCACAGCACGGTGTTCGGCTGGATGGTCGAACCGGCCGCCGGTGCCGCCCGGCCGACCGGCTGGCGTGGCGACACCGGCGGCCGCCATCCCGTCGCCCGGTCGGGCCGGGGCGAGCCACGGGGTGGACGGCGCGGGAAAGGCTACGGGTCCACCGGCGCGCGGGTGGTCAGCAGCCCGAGCCCCACCATGCCGAGACCGAGGCCCAGGTGCAGCCAGTCGTCGGCTCGGTTGAGCGGCAGGAAGTTGACCGTCGTCCCGTGCCCCAGCACCAGGCCGTACAGCCACAGCAGCAGGTAGATCGCGCCGCCGGCGACCAGGAACCCCCGGGCTCCGGTGACCGTACGTGCCAGCGCGACGCCGGCCAGCCCGAACGCCAGATGCACCAGGTTGTGCAGGATCGACACCTGGAACACCCCGAACAGCTCCGCCCGGGAGGTGTGTCCGGCGAAGCCGAGGCGGTCGTAGTCGCCGGTGACACCGGGGATGAAACCGAGCACGCCGATCAGCAGGAACACCGCCCCCACCGTCGCCGCGGCGACCCGGACCAGGGCCGGTCGAGACGATCGCCGGCCCGCCGGGCGGGCTCCGCCGGTCGGGGCGCGCGACTCTCCGGCCATTGCCGTACCTCCGTCCGCCGTCGCGCCGGATTCCCGGTACGGCAGCGGACAAACGTGCCCCCGGCCGCTCAGGCAGCCCGCAGGACGGGCCCGGCCAGCTCCCGCACCCGGTCGTAGAGCTCGACGTAGCGCTGCGCCATCGCCGCCGGGGTGAACCGTCGGGCGGCCTCCCGTCGGCACTCGTCCGGCTCGATCAGGGCGGCGGCCACCAGCAGATCGGCCAACTCGTCCTCGTCGTCGGTGAGTAGCCCGGTCCGGCCGTGCGCGACCAGTTCGGGCAGGCAGCCGCGTGCGGTGGCGACGACCGGGGTGCCCAGGGCCAGCGACTCGACCACCGCGGTGCCACCCGGCTCCTCCCAGCGCAGCGGGAACAGCATGGCGCGGGCGCTCGCCACCAGGTCGTCGCGTTCGCGGCCGGCGACCGTGCCCACCCAGCGCACCCCGACACCGTCGACGTACGGCGCCACCCGCTCGTCCCAGTACCGCACGTCCGGGTTCTGCCGGGCCTGCTCACCCGCTGCGGCCAGCTCCTCCGGCCGGTGGTACGGACCCACCGGCCCCGCCAGCACCAGCGGAAAGCCGACCCGCCGGGCCAGCCGTGCCGCCACCTCCTGACCCTTGCCGGGATTGATCCGGCCGAGCACCACCACGTGCTCGCCCTTCTCCACCGCCGGCCGGCGGTCCGCGTCGACGGCCAACGGGGTGGCCAGGTGCACGTGACCGACCGAGTGGGCGCGCAACGCCGCCGGGGCGCGGGCCAGCTGCGCCGCCGAGACGCCGTTGACCCGTACCCGGTCGCCGCCGTCGAGCTGCCCGTAGAGGTCCGGGTGCTTGCCGAGGTCCCAGTGCAGGGTGTGCAGCACCGGCGGCCCGTCGGCACCCATCGCCGCCAGGGTGGCCAGGCCGACGGCTTCCACGTGGTCGTGCACCAGGTCGATGTCGTCGCGTCCGCGTACGGCCCGGACCACGCCGCCGAGGTGCGCCTGGGCGATCCCGCACACCTGGTTGTACGGCCGCTGCAAGGACGGGAACTGGCCGTCGGCGAAGACCGACAGCCGTTCGTCGGCAGCCAGGGTGCTGGAGCCGACCGAGGCGAGCACCACCCGTACTCCCAGTCGGCGCAGCTCGGGCACCAGGGTGGCGACCACGTTCTCGATCCCGCCGTAGCCCGGAGGCGGTACCGACAGCCACGGCCCGGCGTTCATCAACACGGTCAGCCCCATCGGTGACCCGCCCCGGTCACTGGGGCACCGCTTCACCCTGCCACCGGCGCATCTTCTGACGGAGCTGGATCAGCGGCGGCCGCTCCTGCACCGACACGTCGCTGACCACGATCTCCCGTTCCAGGTTCGGCAGTGTCTCGGTGCCGCCCCGGCGGAACTGGGTCAGCAGGGTGGCCGGCGGTGTCGCCGAGGAGACCTGCCCCTGCCGGTGCAGCCGGGACCAGGCGGTGAGCATGATCTGGGCCGACATCCGGCCCAGCGCGGCGGTGTCCTGGTGCCGGTGCAGCCGCTCACCGAGATCCACCTGGGCCAGCGCGTCGAGCCCGACCAGTTCGAGCAGGTCGATCAGCATGGCCGTCTCCACGCCGTAGCCGGAGACGAACGGGACCCGCTCCAGCACCTCGCGTCGACCCGCGTACTCGCCGGCCAGCGGCTGGACGAAGCCCGCCAGCTCCGGCCAGAACAGGTTGAACAGGGGCCGGGCCATCAGCTCGGTCACCCGCCCGCCTCCGTCCGGCTCGACCGTGCCGGCCTCGATCAGCGGGCGGTGGTAGAAGCCCTTGACGAAGGAGACCGACGGGTCGGTGAGCAACGGCCCGAGCAGCCCGGTGACGAAGTGCGGACGGAACTCGCGCAGGTCGGCGTCGACGAAGGCGATCACGTCACCGGCGGCCGCGGCGAGACCGGCCCAGAGGGCGTCACCCTTGCCGTTCAGCCGGGGCAGTCCCCGGGTCACCTCGTCCTGGCTGACCACCCGTGCCCCGGCGGCCGCGGCGACCTCGGCGGTCCGGTCCGAGGAGCGGGAGTCGACCACGATCACCTCGTCGACCAGGGCGACCCGCCCGACCAGGTGCTCGCGGATCGTCGCCACGATCGCACCGACCGTCGCCTCCTCGTCGAAGGCGGGTATGACCACGCTCACCGTGGTGTCGCCCTTGACCCGGCTCAGTTGGAGCGCGGTCCACTGCCGAGCCGAGCCGGTACGGTACGTGGACCACGCCTCCACCACGGGTGAGACGGTCGTTTGCGAGTGCCGCACTGGCCCACCCCCGAGTCAAGAGTCGATCGAAGCGCTAGCGGATTTCCCGGACCGGGACCCGACTAACCGGTGACGCTCTAACATATTGATCACCAAAACCTGCTATTTCCTGTCTCGTCCCGATGAACGTTTGATGTCGCCCCTGTCGTGGCCACAGGTGTTCGATGATGTCACTGGGGCGGAAGCGGAGGGTCGGTTGATGGGCAGGTGTCGTATCGGGCTCGTCGGCGCGGGAAATGTAGCTCAGCGTCACGCCCGCGTCCTGACCGGTTTCGTCGACGTGCAGCTCACCGGCGTCACCGACGTACTGCCCGACGCCTGTCGGCGACTGGCCGACCGGTACGCCGCCCCGGTGTACCCGGACGTCGCCGCGCTGCTGGAAACGGGCCCGGACGCGGTCTACGTCTGCGTTCCGCCCTTCGCGCACGGTCCGGCCGAGGAGGCGGTGATCGCCGCCGGGCTGCCGATGTTCGTCGAGAAACCGGTCGCGGCCGATCTCGCCACCGCCGAGCGGATCGCCGCCCTGGTGGCCGGACGGGGCATCCGTACCGCCGTCGGCCACCACTGGCGTTACCTGACCGTCCTCGACCGGGCCCGGGACCTGCTCGCCGACCGACCGGTACGGATGGCCACCGGGGCGTGGCTGGACCGGGTCCCGCCGGTGTCCTGGTGGAGCCGGCGCGAGTTGTCCGGCGGCCCGGTGGTCGAGCAGGCGGCGCACGTACTCGACCTGCTCCGGCTCGTCGCCGGGGAGGCGATCGAGGTGACCGCGTACGGCGACGGCATCCCGCCGGACGTCGACGGCGCCGACATCGACTCGGTCACCGCCGCGACCCTGCGTTTCGCCGGCGGGGCGGTCGGCTCCCTGGTCTCCGGCTGCACGCTCGGCTGGAAGCACCGGGCCGGGGTGGAGATCGTCGCCGACGGGCTGGTCCTGACCCTGTCCGAGGAGGGTCTGGCCTGGCGGGACGGGACCGGGGAGGGCTGGCTGCCGGCCGATCCGGAGGCGGCCCGGATCGCCGTCGACCGGGCCTTCGTCGACGCCGTACGCGGCATCGGCGACGACGTGCGGGTCCCGTACCCGGAGGCGTTGCGCACCCACCGACTGGCCTGCGCGGTGGCGCAGTCGGCGGCGACCGGGCGGACGGTGCGGATCGCGCCCTCGGTCGAGGCGCTCGCCACCGCGACCCGCAGCACGCGGGTCGGGTTCGGCCTCGATGCCTGACCGGCCACCCGCCACCGGGCCACCGGAGGTCGCCGACCGGGTGATCGTGGTGACCGGGCCGGGCGAGGTCGCGGTCCGGGAGGAGGAGCCGGCCCCGCTGCGTCCGGGCACCTTCCGGGTCCGGACCCTCTACACCGGCGTCTCCGCCGGCACCGAGCTGAGCTACCTCAAGGGCACCAACCCCTACCTGTCGGCGAGCTGGCACCCCGACCTCGGACTCTTCACGCCGGGCGCGCCGGCCACCGCCTACCCGGTGAACCGGCTCGGTTACATGGAGGTCGGCCGGGTGACCGAGAGCCGCACCCCGGCCGTCACCGAGGGCGCCATCGGGGCGATGGCCTACGGTCACCGGACCGGCTACCTGGCGGATCCGCTGGTCGACCGGTTCGTGCCGCTGCCCGACGACCTGGACCCGCTGCTCGGGGTCTACGTCGCCCACATGGGCCCGATCTGCGTGAACGGCCTGCTGCACGCCGCCGCCGACCTGTTCGGCGCGGGCGTCCGTACGGTCGGTGACGGGGTCCGCGGACGTCGGGTCGCGGTCACCGGCGCCGGGGTGGTCGGCCTGCTCACCGCGCTGCTCGCCCGTCACCACGGCGCCGAGTCGGTGGTCGTCCTCGACCCCACCGCGCGCCGGCGTGCGGTGGCCGCCGCGCTCGGCCTGGAGACCCTCGACCCCGGCCCGCCGACGACGACCACGCCGCCCGACTCGAACTCGAACTCGAACTCGGAACTGAACTCGGACTCGGAGCCCGACCCGGACCCGGAGCCCGATCCGGACTCGGCCGACCCGGCGGTGCTGCTCAAGACGCGGTGGCGGCACGGGCCGGGGGACCGGGGCGCCGACGTGGTGTTCCAGTGCCGGGGGCAGGCCTCCGCACTGCACCTGGCGCTGCGCCTGCTGCGCCCCCAGGGGACCGTGGTCGACCTGGCGTTCTACCAGTCCGGCGCCGGGGAGGTGCGGCTCGGCGAGGAGTTCCACCACAACGGGCTCACGCTGCGGTGCGCGCAGATCGGCCGGGTGCCGCGCGGTCTCGCCCCCACCTGGGACCGCGAGCGGCTCGCCGGCGAGACCATCGCCCTGCTCCGGGCGTACGGCGAACTCGTCGCCCGGCACCTGGTCTCGGCCGTCGTACCGTTCGCCGACGGCCCCACCCTCCTCGCCGACCTGGCCGCCCACCGCCGCCAGGAGCTACAGGTCGTGCTCGCCTGCTGACGGCGGGGCCGAGGCCGGCTTGCCGCCGCCGACGGGCCCGATGCCGGCTCGTCCGCCGACGGCAGGGGCCGCGTTCGACCGCCCGCTGACGGCCGGCTCCCGGTTCGCGCACGTCCGCTCCGGCGCGTGGCACGGCCGACGGCGTGGTCAGCGCGGTTACGGTGGAGACCATGACCGCGCCCCCCACCGCCCGGCGCGTCGGCCTGCCGGCGCTGCTGCCCTACCTGCGGGCGCACCGCGGCACACTGATCGTCGTCGCCCTGCTGTCGCTGCTCGGTGCCGGGGCCGCGCTGGTCCAGCCGCTGCTCACCCGGGAGGTGCTCGACGCCCTCGGCGCCGCGCGACCGGTCGGCCCGCTGGTGGGCCTGCTGATCGCCCTGCTCGTGTTCGGTGCCGTCCTCGACGGTGTACGCGACTATCTGCTCCAGCGCACCGCCGAGGGACTCGTGCTGGGCACCCGCCACCGGCTCGCCGGCCACCTGCTCCGGCTGCCGATCGTCGAGTACGACCAGCGCCGTACCGGCGACCTGCTCTCCCGGGTGGGGGCCGACACCACCCTGCTGCGGGCGGTGGTGACCTCGGGGCTGTTCGAGACCGTCACCGGTTTCGTGATGGTGCTCGGCGCCGGGACCGCGATGATCCTGCTCGACCCACTGCTGTTCGGCGTGACCCTGGCCGGGGTGGGCCTCGGCCTGAGCGTCGCCGTCCTCTTCGCCCGCCGGGTACGGGGGCTCTCCGAGCAGGCGCAGGCGCGGGTCGGCGAGATGACCTCGGCGGTCGAACGGGCGATCTCCGCGGCCCGCACGATCCGGGCCAGCCGGGCGCAGGAGCGGGAGACCGACGGGGTCGGCACCGCCGCCACGCAGGCGTACGCGGCGGGTCTGCGGGTGGCCCGGTTGCAGGCGGTGATCGGCCCGGTGAGCATGATCGCCGTCCAGGGCGCCTTCCTGGTGGTGCTCGGCGTCGGCGGGGCCAGGGTGGCGACCGGTGCGATCAGCGTCGGTGACCTGGTCGCCTTCATCATGTTCCTGTTCTTCCTGGTCATGCCGCTCGGGCAGGCGCTGAACGCGTACACCCGGTTGCAGACCGGGCTGGGCGCCCTGCAACGGATCGAGGAGGTGCTGGACCTGCCGGTGGAGGGGACGGGGGATCGGGTGCCGCCGGGCCGGGCCGGTCTGCCGGTACTGCCGACGCCCCGGCGGCCCGCCGTCGCGGCGGTCGAGTTCGACCGGGTCAGCTTCGGTTACGCCAACGCCGGACCGGTGCTGCACGAGGTGAGCTTCACCGTCCCGTACGGCACCCGGACCGCGCTCGTCGGGCCCTCCGGCGCCGGCAAGTCGACCCTGCTGGCGCTGGTCGAGCGCTTCTACGAGGTGACCGACGGCAGCCTGCGGGTGGGCGGGGTGGACATCCGGGACCTGTCCCGCGACGCACTGCGGGCCCAGCTCGGCTACGTCGAGCAGGAGGCGCCGGTGCTGGCCGGCACGCTGCGGGAGAACCTGCTGCTGACCGCGCCGGAGGCCACCGAGGCGCAGTTGCTCGCCGTACTCGACGAGGTCAACCTGACCCGGGTGGTGCGGCGTTCCCCGCTGGGGCTGGACACCCAGGTCGGCGAGGGCGGGGTGCTGCTCTCCGGTGGGGAACGCCAACGGCTGGCGATCGCCCGTACGCTGCTGGCGAACCCGCCGGTGCTGCTGCTCGACGAGCCGACCAGCAACCTCGACGCGCGCAGCGAGGCGGCGCTACGCCGGGCGATCGACGCGGTCGCCGCCGACCGGACCCTGCTGATCGTGGCGCACCGGCTGGCGACCGTGGTCGACGCCGACCAGATAGTCGTCCTCGACGCGGGGCGGGTGGTGGCGACCGGGCCGCACGACGAACTGACCCGGACCAGCCCGCTCTACCGGGAACTGGCCGCGCACCAACTGCTCGTCGGCTGAGCCCCTGACCTGGGCTTCCGGGACCGGACATACCGCCCCGGCCAGCCGGGCCGCACAGTTGCGCCGAAGTCGGCTACCGTTGCCGCTCATGGGTGTGTCGACACGGTTGAAGAGCAGGTTCCGGCGTTTCTTGCAGCGGCCGGGTAGCACGGTGGATCTGGCGCCGCTGGAGAAGCTGCTGCCGGCGATCGAGGCCCGCGAGGAGGAGCTGTCGGCCCTCGACGACGCCGCGCTGACCGAGGCGGCCGGTAAGGCCGAGGACTTCGCGGAGATCTGCGCGGTCGGCCGCGAGGCCGCCCGGCGCGGGATCGACCAGCGGCCGTACGACGTGCAGCTGCTCGGCGCCATGTCGCTGCTCGCCGGCAAGGTCGCCGAGATGGCCACCGGTGAGGGTAAGACCCTGACCGCCACGATCGCCGCGTACGGGCACGTCCGGCGCGGTAACGGGCCGGTGCACGTGCTGACCGTCAACGACTACCTGGCCCGCCGCGACGCCGAGTGGATGGAGCCGATCTACCGGCTGCTCGGGCTCAACGTCGGCTGGGTGACCGAGGCGTCCACCCCGGACGAGCGTCGGGCGGCGTACGCGTGCGACGTCACCTATGTCTCGGTCAGCGAGGCCGGTTTCGACTACCTGCGCGACCAGCTCGTCACCGACCTCGACGACCGGGTGCAGCCGAAGTTGACCACCGCGATCGTCGACGAGGCCGACTCGATCCTGATCGACGAGGCCCGGGTGCCGATGGTGCTGGCCGGCGCGGTCCCCGGTGAGCAGGACCCGGTGCACACCGCTGCCGCGCTGGTCCGCGGGCTGCGCGCCGGTGAGGACTACGAGGTCGCCGACGACGGCCGGAGTGTGGCGTTCACCACCACCGGCCTCGCCGTGATCGAGTCGAAGCTGGAGGACGTCAACCTCTACGCCGACGAGAACATGGAGCAGCTCTCGGCGGTCAACGTGGCGCTGCACGCGCACGCCCTGCTGCACCGGGACGTGGACTACATCGTCCGCAACGGCGCGGTCGAGCTGATCGACGAGATGCGCGGCCGGGTCGCCCAGCGCCGCCGCTGGCCGGACGGGCTGCAGGCGGCGGTCGAGGCCAAGGAGGGGCTGACCGCCACCGCCGAGGGCGAGGTGCTCGGCACGATCACCGTGCAGGCGTACGTCGCGCTCTACCCGACCGTGTGCGGCATGACCGCCACCGCGGTGCTCGTCGGTGACCAGCTCCGGGAGTTCTTCTCGCTTGAGGTCGCGGTGATCCCGCCGAACACCCCGTGTGTCCGGGTGGACGAGCCGGACCGGATCTACGCCACCCGGGCCGAGAAGGAAGACGCCCTGGTCACCGAGATCAAGAAGACCCACGAGACGGGTCGACCGGTGCTGGTCGGCACCCTCGACGTCAAGGAGTCGGAGAGCCTCTCCCAGGCGCTGCTCGCCGCCGACGTGCCCTGTCTGGTGCTGAACGCGAAGAACGACGCCGAAGAGGCGGCGATCATCGCCGAGGCCGGCGCGTACGGTGCCGTCACCGTCTCCACCCAGATGGCCGGTCGGGGCGTCGACATCCGGCTCGGCGGCAGCGAGCAGACCGACCGGGACCGGGTCGCCGAACTCGGCGGTCTCTACGTGATCGGCAGCGGCCGGCACGACAGCCGCCGGGTCGACGACCAGCTCCGCGGCCGGGCCGGCCGGCAGGGCGACCCCGGCAAGTCGGTCTTCTTCGTCAGCCTGGAGGACGAGCTGGTCCTGCGGCACGCCTCGGACGCCATCCCGCCGTCGCCGAAGATGAACGCCGACGGTGTGGTCAAGGACGAGCAGGTCGACTTCGCGGTCGAGCACGCCCAGCGGGTCGCGGAGGGCGTCAACCACGAGATCCACCGCAACACCTGGCGGTACAGCGTCGTCATCGAGCAGCAGCGCAAGGCCCTGGCCGAGCGCCGCGAACGGCTGTTGAACAGCGACGTGGCCGCCGACATGCTCAGGAACCGGTTCCCGGAGGAGACCGGCGAGATCGACCCGGAGGTGCTCTCCCGGGCCGCCCGGTCGATCGCGCTCTACCACCTCGACCGGCTCTGGGCCGAGCACCTGGCCGAGCTCTCCGAGGTCCGCGAGGGCGTACACCTGCGCGCCCTGGGTCGGCTCGACCCGCTCGACGAGTTCCACCGGGCTGCGGTGCCGGCGTTCACCGCCCTGGTGCCGGAGATCGAGACCCGGACCGTGGCGACGTTCGAGGAGAGCGAGATCGGCGACGACTGGCAGCCCGACGAGTCGGAGCTGGTACGGCCGAGCGCGACCTGGACGTACCTGGTCCACGACAACCCGTTCGGCTCGGAACTGGACCGGCTGATCGCCGCGGTCGGCCGCCGGCTCACCGCCGCCTCCCGCTGACCGGGGTACGCGTCCCGCTGATCGCCTACGAGGCCCCGGCCACCGCACGTCGGTGGGCGGGGCCTCGTCTTTTGCCGGTTTGATCCTCAGCCCACCCGGGTAGTAGGGCGGGTCCGATCAGGCCGGGGAAAGGCGAGACATGACCGAGGCGATGCAACGAGCGGAGCGTGCCGCGCGGCACGCGGTGGTGGCCTGGGCCCCGGCCCGGTGAGCCTGGAGATCCGGGCGGCGCACCCCACCGAGACGCTGGGTGTGCTGGAGACCGCCGCCCTGCTGCGCGAACTGACCGCCGGGCTGATCGGGAGCAACGACTTCGACGACGCCCTGGAACGACTCGTCCGGACCAGCCAACGGGCCGTACCGGGGGTCACCTGGTGCGGGGTGACCGTTCTGCGGGCCGGCGCACCGGCCGCGGTGGTGGCCTCCGATCCCGCCTCCCGCCCGCTGGACGACATCGAGTACGGCACGGACGGCCCGCCGCTGACCGCGATCCGTTCCCGTGACCTGGTGCACGTCGCCGACCTGCGCCGGGAGTCCCGGTGGCCGGGCTGGACCCGGCGGGCACGGGCGCTCGGCGTACGGGCGGTGATCTCCGCCCCGGTCGACGTCGACGACCACGTGCTCGGGGCGATCAACCTCTACTCCCGTGAGCCGGGGGCGCTGGGCGAGCAGCGGCAGGTGACCGCGATGCTGCTCGCCGAGCACGCCGGGCTGCTGCTCGCCTCGGTACGCGACCGGGCCCGGCAGTACGCGCTCGCCGGGGAACTGGACCGGACACTGGCCAACGGCGAACTGGTCGGCCAGGCGATCGCAGTGATCATGACGGAGCGCGGATGTTCCGCACCGGAGGCGCTGCACGTGCTCCGGCGTACCTCGGGAGCCCTCTCGATTCCGCTGCGGGAGGTGGCCGAGCGGCTGGTCCGCTCGGTGGCCCGGTCGCGTACGTCGTGATCCTGCCGAACGCCTCCGGACACTGTGGTCGTCCGTCCGGCGGCGGTCGGTCCAATGTCACGGCAATCTTGCGGATTGCGCCGGACGGCGATACACAGCGTGTCGGAAACCCGGCCCGACGCGCTACCGTGCGGGAGAGTGCCTGACGGTAGTCCATGAACGAACCGGGGAGGGTCGCCACCATGGAGAGCCGTTTGCGGGTGCACGGTCATCCGATCCAACCGATGCTGGTGACCTTCCCGTTCGGGTTGTTCGTCAGCGCGGTGGTGTTCGACCTGACGTACCTGGCGGGCGGGCCGGTCTTCCTCGGCGAGGTCGGCTACTGGACGGTGGTGGCGGCACTGGTCGCCGCCGTACTGGCAGCCGGAGCCGGCCTGGTCGACCTGTGGGACGTGCCGGACGGGCGTACGCGTCGGGTCGCCGTCACGTTCAACCTGGTCAACGCGGCGGTGGCGATGCTCTTCGTGGTCGCCTGCCTGATCCGCTCCGGATCACCGGAGTACGCCGCCACCGGTGTCCTGGTCACCGTCGAACTGTTGGCGCTGCTGCTCGGCGCGTTCGGCGTCTGGCTGGGTGCCGTCCTCGTCCGCCGCTTCGACCGCCCCCGCGGCGACCCGGGCACCCTCGACACCCTCCGCCCCACCTTCGACCCCACCCCCCACCCCTAACCCCCCAAGATCCGCACTCCTGTAGAGAAAGTGGCGTAATCGAGCGCCGAATTACCCCTCTTTCTCTACAAGAGGCGACGGACGTGGGGAGAGTGGGGGGTGGTGGCGTGGTGGGTGGCCAGGGGGTCGTTGCCGAAGTCGGTGTGGGGGCGGCGGAGCACGGTGTGCGGGTGGTTGCCGTCCTCGCTGGTGTTGTCGTACTCGATCAGCAGGTCGTCGCCCTGGATCCGGTAGTAGTGCCGCTGGCCGGGGCCGGTCGGTCCCTGCCAGGCGAAGTGCAGGTCGCCACCGGCCACCCGGAGCGCCTCGTCGGCGGCGAGTTCCGCCGGTAACCGGTCGAGGTAGAGGCCGACGAGCTGGTCCAGCGTCGCCCGCGCGGACGGACCCAGGCCACCGGCCCGCAGCCCGAGCGGCTCGATCCGGGCCGGCGCCACCGGTGAGGTGCCACTGCGCAGGTCGTCCGGCGCCCGGTCGGAGACGATCGCGGCGGCCCGCCCGGTCGGGCCGATGACGTCCAGCAGCTCTCGCGCGAGGTCCTCCTCCGGAGCCAGTGGACGACTCACCGGCCGGCCGGCGTAGCTGACCCTGGCCGGGTTCGCGCCGAGGAAGACCGGGGTGGGGAAGACCCGGTCGCCCAGCACGGTCATCGTCACCGACAGGTGGTGGCCCTCGAACCGCCAGGAGAAGTGCTCGTCGTGGGCCGGATCGCCGAAGACGGCCACCCAGTAGTCGTCACTGTGCCGGCCCCGTCGCCACCCCTCCTGCCGGTCGAGCACCTCCTCCAACGCGATGATGCCCATCGCCTGGGCGTACGCGTGCGGGCTCAGCGCGGTGGCGAGCAGCCGGTGCGCGGCCTTGCGGGCGGCCCGGTCCAGGTCGGCGACGCAGACACCGGGCCGTGGTCGGGGGCGGTACTCGATCCACCGCCGTTGCGCGTCCGCGTCGAACGGGTGGGTCGCGAGTTCGCGCTCCGGGCCGGCGAGTGTGTTCAGCAGGGCCGTTGCCGCGGTCCGCATCTGCCGGGGTACGGAGTCATCCACCCGCCCTGTATACCTGGTCGCTCGCCTCGACCTCGGCCTGGGTGACGCCTGCGTCGGTGACACCGTCGTACGCGAACACCACCATCCGGGTGCCGTCGTGGGACTGTTCCCGGTCGGTACGCAGATAGCGCTGGACCAACCCGTCGATTTCCAGCTCGACGCTCGACGCGTCCTCGGCGGTGAACAGCGTGCCGTCCCGGGGCCCTCCGACGAGCAGGGCGTCCGGTGTCTTCGGGGTCGTCATGGCCGGCCGGCTACCCGTCCTGCGCCCGCTCAAACACGCGTCAGTCGCGTTGCAGCAGTGCGAGCATGTCAGGCAGTTCGAAGAAGCGGGCCGTCTCGATCGCCGACGGGCTGCCGTGGGTGGGGTCGGCACCGGCATCCAGCAGGGCGGTGACGGTCTCGGTGGAGCGGCGGAAGACCGCCGCCGCGAGGGCCGTCTGCCCCCGGTCGTTGGCTCGGGCCGGGTCGGCGCCGTGGCCCAGCAGCGCGGCGACGGTGTCGGGATGCGCGTGGTACGCGGCCAGGATCAGCAGCGTGTCGCCCTTGCTGTTGGTCAGGTCGACCGGCAGCCCGGCCGCCACGTTGCCGATCAGTTCGGCGGTCTGCCCCTCGCGTGCGAGGTCGAACATCCGGTGCGCGAACGCCAGCGTCTCCTCGTCCAGCTCCTCGGCCATCAGCCCAGCTTAGGGGTCGGGCCGTGGTGGGCGGCTAGCCGGGCGGGAGCAGCCCGCGCATGCGCTGGATCTCGATGTTCTGTTCGGACGCCACGGCGGTGGCGATCTCCTCGACGATGAGGTCGACACCGACCTTCAGCAGGTTGACCGACATGTCGATCGCGCCCTGGTGGTGGTTGGTCATCATCTCGATGAACAGCCGGTCGAACTCCACCCCACGGGCCGCGGTGAGCCTGGCCATCGCCTCCGGGCTCTGCATGCCGGCCATGGTGCCGTGGTCGTGGCCGCGCCGCTTGTCCTCGTCCGGGTCCAGCCCGTACGACTCCAGCCAGCCGCGCATGCGCAGGATCTCGGGTCCCTGGGTGTCCTTGATCCGCTCGGCCAGCACCTTGACCCTGGGGTCGGCGGCGCGGTCGGGCACCAGCTCGGTCATCAACAGGGCCTGGCCGTGGTGCGGGATCATCATCCGGATGTACTCGGCGTCCATTGTGTTGTAACGCGGTGTGTTCGGCGCGACGGAGGTGCCGGGGGGCGCGACCGAGGCCGTCTCGCCGGGGCGGCCCGGCATGATGACCGGGGCCGCCTGGCCGCCGCCGTCGGAGGGGGTCGGGGTGCCGCTGGCGGTGGCCCCGGCGGTACGGTCGCCAGTGGACGATCCGCCGGAATTCGACCGTATGGCCGCGATTCCGCCGATTACCAGCACTGCCACCAGGGCGACGAGGACGATCCGCCGTCGGTTTGTTCCGGTCATCTGGGCGCTCCTCGTCGAAGATCGACTTGGATAATAGCCAGGTGGCGCGGAAGTTCCGTGGTGTGACGCTCGTCACATCGAGGAATTGATGGGTTAGGTAAGGTCCTCAACATCGATAACCCCTTTCGAAGGGTGCCGCCAGATGTTCAACCTTTCCCCACCAGGGGCGCGGCAACTCCGCATCGTCGGGCTTGCCGCGAGTGCCCTGCTCGTGCTCGGCGTAGCGACCGCTCCGCCCAGCAGCGCCCAGGAGCGGACCACCGTTCCGACCGAGTACGCCATACCCGGCGTCGATGAGATCTCGAGCAGCCCGAACCTGCGCCAGATCGCCAATGTACCGAAGGTCGGCCCGTTCAACACGGAGTCCGCCCTCAACAGTGACCTCGCCTTCTCGGGCAACTACCTCTTCTCCGGCAACTACGAAGGGTTCGTGATCTTCGACATCAAGAACCCCAAGTCGCCGAAGGTCGTCTCCCAGGTGGTCTGCGCCGGGTCGCAGAACGACATCTCCGTCCACGGTGACCTGTTGTTCCTGTCGACCGACTCGTCCCGCAGCGACGATTCCTGTGCCAGCACGTCCCAGTCGGCGGCCAACCCCGCCTCCTGGGAGGGCATCAAGATCTTCGACATCAAGGACAAGAAGAACCCCCGGTACATCAAGTCCGTCGAGACCAAGTGCGGGTCGCACACCAACACCCTGGTCCCGAGCAAGGACAAGAAGACGGTCTACCTGTACGTCTCCTCGTACAGCCCGAACGCCGCCTTCCCGGACTGCCAGCCGCCGCACGACCTGATCTCCATCATCAAGGTCCCGTTGAAGAAGCCGACCGACGCCGCTGTCGTGGCCACGCCGGTGCTCTTCCCGGACGGCGGTAACCCGGGGGGCAACGGTAGCTCGGCCACCGCCGGCTGCCACGACATCACCGTCTACGCGGAGAAGGACATCGCCGCGGGTGCCTGCATGGGCGACGGTGTGCTGTTCGACATCAAGAACCGGGAAGCACCCCGAGTGATCAGCTCGGTGCGTGACACCACCAACTTCTCGTTCTGGCACTCGGCCACCTTCAACAACGAGGGCACCAAGGTCGTCTTCACCGACGAGCTCGGTGGCGGCGGTAGCCCGACCTGCAACCCGACGATCGGCGCCACCCGTGGTGCCGACGGTATCTACGACATCACCGGCCGCGGCGACGCCCGTACGCTGGTCTTCCGTAGCTACTTCAAGATTCCGCGGGAGAACACGAACTTCGAGAACTGCGTGGCCCACAACGGCTCGCTGATCCCGGTGCTCGGCCGCGACATCATGGTGCAGGCGTGGTACCAGGGCGGCATCTCGGTCTGGGACTTCACCAACTCGGCCCAGCCGAAGGAAATCGCCTTCTGGGAGCGGGGTCCGCTCTCGGACACCCGTCTGGCGACCGGTGGATCGTGGTCGGCGTACTACTACAACGGCTACATCTACTCGAACGACATCCAGAAGGGCCTGGATGTGCTCGACCTGAACGACTGGCGTACCTGGACTGCGAAGCTCCAGCCGTACAAGGAGTTCAACCCGCAGACCCAGCCCAGCTACTGGTCCTGGTGACCGGTTCCCCGCTCCGGTAGCTGCTGCCGGAGCCGGGTGAACGGCTCTGCACCGGCGGGCCCGACCTTCCCTCACGGGAGGTCGGGCCCGCTGTTTTCCCGGGTACGACCGGCAGCCCGCATCCATCGACCGACGTTGCCGTATCGGTCGCCGCTGTGGTCGAGCTGGACCATGCCCACCGGCAACACCAAGCTGAACGGCGCCACCTGCACCGCCTGAGTCACTGACGGCGGACCGCGGGGTTCGGCGCCACGGCCGTACGCGGAAGGCTTTTCGGGTTCGGAACGGGTGGGGCGGGGTGTCACGGTCCGCCGGTGACACCCCGCCCTCGAAGTTCGGACCATCAGGCCTTGCGTGCGACCGCCCCGTACATGGCGATGTCCTTGTCGGCGATCCCCGCGGCGTCGGAGCCGTCCGGGCGCCACTTGTGCACCTGGACCAGCCCCGGCTCGACCATCTCCAGGCCGTCGAAGAACCCCAGCGCCGTGGCACGGTCGCGGAAGATGAGGGTCTCACCGAGCCTGTTGTACTCCCGCTGGACCTGGGCCAGCGGGATGGGGTCGAACTCGTCGGTCGCGATGGACATCGCCAGGTAGCTGCCGGCCGGGAGCACGTCCAGGACCTGTCGTACGACCCGCAGTGCTTCCGCGTCGTCCTCGATGAAGTGCACGATCGCGATCAGCAGCAACCCGACCGGCTTGTTCAGGTCGAGGGTCTGCTGGAACTCCGGCGAGGAGATGATCGAGTGGGGGTCGCGCATGTCCGCCGCCACGTAGGCCGTGCGTCCCTGTGGGGTCCCGACCATCAGCGCGCGCGCGTGCGCGAGCACGAGGGGATCGTTGTCGGTGTAGACCACCTGTGCGGTCGGGTCGACCGACTGCACGATCTCGTGGAGATTCGGTGAGGTCGGCAGTCCGGTGCCGATGTCGAGAAACTGTCGGATCCCGCACTCGGTGGCCAGGAAACGCGCCACCCGGTGCATGAAGGACCGGTTCTCCTGCATGTGCACCCGCAACGCGGGCCAGATCCGCAACGAGCCCTCGCCGGCCTCGCGGTCGGCGGCGAAGTTGTCCTTGCCGCCCAGGATGTAGTCGTAGATCCGTGCGCCATGCGCCCGGTCGGTTCGCAGATCGACCCCGCGACCATCTTCGCCACGACGTTCCACCAAGGCCTCCGTAAACAAGGTTGTCACTCGTGCAGGCGACCCTACACCGAGCACGTGCCGTACCCAGCTCCCCTGTGGACGGTGAGGCGTCCTCGACGCGGCGGACGGGCGGTAGGCCGGACGGGCGGCAGGCCGGCCGCAACCCCGGGTCGCTGATCGGCCGACCTCGCCGACGGCTCCCCGAGCCCGGCGACGCGTACGCCGCAAGATCGTCTCCTGGTCGTCGCGGGACGTGACCGACGGTGTTCCGACCACGTCCGTCCGGGCAGGGACTATCGTTTCGGCGTGCACATCCGTTTCGACGTCCCGGCCGATCCCACCTACCCGGGACGCGTCGCCGCCGCGCTCAGCGGCGTACGGCTGCGCAGGTACGGTCAGGTCGGCGTGGTGCTCGCGGCGGTCGGGGCGATCGGCCTCGCCGTCTCGCGGGGACTCGGGTGGGGCGACCGGATCTCGCCGCTGTTCGTCACGCTGCTCGTGGGTGGCCTGCTGGCGATGCTGTACGCGCCGTGGGTGCGCTCGCGCGCCCGGCGCCGCTCCGGTCGCTACGCGGTCGAGGGCGCCTACGACATCACCGACGACAACATCATGATGCGCAGCGGCTCCGAGTCCGGCGGCATCGCCTGGGACGGGGTCGCCCGGGTGGAGGACACCCCCGAGTTCTGGATCGTGTACGTCGGCGGGATGCCGGCGACCGTCATCCCCCGCCGGTTGATGTCCGCCGAGGACGACGAGACCCTGCGGGCGTACATGGCCGAGCGGGGACTGCTCCAGCCTCGGTGAACCCACCTGCCGCGGCCCGGGTACCGGGCACCCGATGACGGAGTGGGCCGGCACGTCGCGGGCGCGTCGACCGTGGGCAGCGGATCATGCCCTGGCCCGGTTGAACCGGGCGCCCCAGTTCCGGACCTGTTCGAGCAGTTCGGGTGGGTCGAGGATGCGGAAGTCGGCGCCGAGCACGCCCAGGGCCATGGTCGGCCAGTCCAGGGAGTCGGCGGTCATCCGTACCCGGCAGTGGTCGGCGTCGAGTTCCTCGACCGTGCACCACCGGCCGATGCGCTCGCGTACGGCTGCGGCCGGGGCGTCGACCAGGACCTCCACCTGGTACGGGTGGAACTGGTTCTCCAGGCTGGTGCGGACGAACTCGGCGGCGTCGGCGGCGGGAAGGTCACGGGGCCGGAACCGGGAACCGGTGCCGTGTGGCGCGGTGAGGCGGTCGACCCGGAAGCTGCGCCAGTCGTGGCGGGTGAGGTCGTAGGCGACCAGGTACCAGCGGCGGCCGAGGGAGACCAGGCGGTGCGGTTCGACGTGCCGGTTGGTGTGCCGGTCGTTGGCGGCGGTGTACGAGAAGCGGAGGTGTTCGCTGTCCCGGCAGGCCAGCGCGAGCGCGGTGAGCACGCCCGGGTCGATGCCCGGACCGGCCGGGACGTCCCAGCCGGCGGGCAGGGTCATCGCGCGCAGCGCCTCGACCTGGCGCCGCAGCCGGGGCGGCATCACCTGTACCACCTTGGCCAGCACCCGTACCGAGGACTCGGCGAGGCCCTCCACCGCGCTCTGCGCGGCGGCCTGGAGCCCCACGGCCAGGGCGACCGCCTCCTCGTCGTCGACCACCAGCGGCGGGAGTACCGCGCCCGCGGTGAGCTGGTAGCCGCCGTCCACGCCGCGCTGCGCCTCGACCGGATAGCCCAACTCGCGCAGCCGGTCGATGTCCCGGCGCAGGGTACGGACCGAGACTCCCAGCCGGTCCGCCAGTTCGGTGCCCGGCCAGTACCGGTGGGTCTGCAGCAGGGACAGCAGTCGCAGCGTCCGGGTGCTGGTGTTCGCCATGTCCTCGATTCTCGTGCAATTCAGGTCAGGAAGTGTCCGCAGTGCCGCCTAGCGTGGAATCTGCCCAACCGAACAGGACGAGCAAGGCGGAGACCATGAGCGACACCATGACGAGCATCGACGAATCGACCACCCGCGAGCCGGCCGCCGTCGGCGAGTGCGCCGACCTGTTGGCGATGCTGGCCCACCAGCGGCACTTCCTGCGCTTCACCACCCGCGACCTCACCGACGAGCAGGCCGGGCGGCGAACCACCGCCAGCGAACTGTGCCTGGGTGGCCTGATCAAGCACGTCACCGCCGCCGAACGCGTCTGGACGGACTTCATCCTGCACGGGCCGTCGGTGATGGGCGACTTCGCCACCATGACCGAGGCCGACTGGGCCCGACGGGCCGACGAGTTCCGGCTGCTGCCCGGTGAGACCCTGGCCGGTGTGCTGGCCGACTACGCCGAGGTGGCCCGCCGGACCGACGCCCTGGTCGCCACCCTGGAGGACCTGGACGCCACCCAGCCACTGCCGGACGCTCCGTGGTTCGAGGCCGGCGCACGGTGGTCGGCCCGCCGGGTGCTGATGCACGTCATCGCCGAGACCGCCCAGCACGCCGGCCACGCCGACATCATCCGCGAGTCCCTGGACGGCGCCAAGAGCATGGGCTGACCGGTGCCATCGAGCCACCGCAGCTGATCGGTGCCACCGGCTGGCACGGCGACGGCGGCGGCCCGAACCATCGGGTCCGGGCCGCCCGTACTGTCGTCCCCGTGGTGGCTCCGTACGGTCAGCCGGTGCAGGCGACCGTCGGTACGGGGTTGGAGCCGTTCCAGCCGGCGATGAAGCCGAACGTGGCCGTCGCTCCCGGTGCCAGGTTGTCGTTCCAGGCCACGTTGCGGGCCGACACGTTCGTTCCGGTCTGGGTCAGCGTGGCGTTCCACGCCTGGCTGACCTGCTGGCCCGGGCCGAAGCTCCAGGACGCGGCCCAGCCGGCGAAGGTCCCGGTGCTCGCGTTGCGCACGGTCACCTCGGCCTGGAAGCCGCCCTGCCACTGTCCGGTCACCCGGTACGTCGCGGTGCAGCCACCGACCGGCGGTGCGGTGGTCGTCGGCGGCGGGGTGCTCGGCGGCCCCGTTGTCGGGGTACGGGTCGGCGTCGGGCTCGCCGTCGGCGTCCTGGTCGGTGTCGGGCTGACGGTGGGGCTCGCCGTCGGGGTGACGCCGTTGAGTGCCGAGGTCAGCGCCGGGTACCAGCGGTCGGACATCTTCTGGTCGCCGGCCGCGTTCGGGTGGACCCCGTCGTAGGTGTCGGTGCCGGTGCTGAAACCGGTCCACTGGTTGACCACCACCACCGGTGACGCGGCGGTGGTCTTCGAACTTGCCCAGCCGGGGATGGCGTTGTTCAGCGCGACCACCCGCTGGCCGCACTCGGCACAGGTGCTCGGGGCCATCGGGATGATCTGGGCGACCAGTACCTTCATCGCCGGGTTGCTGGCCCGCATCTGGTCGACGAGCTTGCCGTACGCGGCGAGGATGGTCGCCGGTGCGACGTTGCTCCAGACGTCGTTGGTGCCGAAGTGCATCAGGACGATGTCCGGCCGGGTGGCCGACAGCCAGCCGGGCAACTGGTTCTGGTTGGCCACGTTGGTCACCAGTGCCCCGCCGTGGCCCTCGTTCTCGCCGTCGTACGGCTGTCCGCAGCCCTGCGGGCCGAGCGTGCCGACAAAGTCGATGTTGGTGTAGCCGGTGCTCTGGAGTCTGTTCCAGAGCATGGAGCGCCAGCAGCCGGGGGAGCCGGTGATCGAGTCGCCGAGCGGCATGATCCGGACCGGGGCGAGTGTGGTGGCCGGGGCGGACACGGCCGGCAGGGTGGGCGTCGCGATGACGAGCCCGATCAGTACGGCCAGGGTGGCCAGCGCGGCCCGGCCGAGGGGTTTGCGGAGCATGGTCGTCTCCTGTCACGGTGCGCGGTGAAAGGTATGACGGCCCGGTGCTCCCAGGGCATTGAAGCAGGTAACTTTATTTCGCTCAACGGTCGGGGCATGACGGGTGACGCCACCAGGGTGTTCCGGCGGTGTCCGCCGAGCGCGAGGGTGGGGCCGTTCCCCGGTGCCCTCGTCGCTGATCTCCGCCCGCCGAGGTGGGCGGGGGTCCGCGCGTCGATGATCAATTGCAGCGTGTCATTTCTTAAAACGAGGCTGTAACAGATTGGCCATTGTCCACTCGCGGTAGGTGTCACTAAGGTCCTACGCCATCCACCCGGAAACACCCGAGGGAGGAACGACCCGTGGCCGACAGCATCCGCGCCGCCCTGGTACAGACGAGCTGGACCGGGGACAAAGAGTCAATGATCAAGGCCCACGAGGAGTACGCCCGCCAGGCGGCAGCCCAGGGCGCCAAGGTCATCTGCTTCCAGGAACTCTTCTACGGTCCGTACTTCTGCCAGGTGCAGGACCCGGCGTACTACGCGTACGCGGAGTCGATCCCCGGTCCGACCACCGAACGGTTCCGGGCCCTCGCCGCCGAACTCGGCCTGGTCATGATCCTGCCGATGTACGAGCAGGAGCAGCCGGGAGTCCTCTACAACACCGCCGCCGTGATCGACGCCGACGGCAGCTACCTCGGCAAGTACCGCAAGACGCACCTGCCGCAGGTGCACGGGTTCTGGGAGAAGTTCTACTTCCGCCCCGGCAACCTCGGCTTCCCGACCTTCGACACCGCCGTCGGCCGGATCGGCGTCTACATCTGCTACGACCGGCACTTCCCCGAGGGCTGGCGGGCGCTCGGGCTGGCTGGCGCGACGATCGTGTTCAACCCGTCGGCGACCAGTCGCGGGCTCTCGTCGTACCTGTGGCAACTGGAGCAGCCGGCGGCGGCGGTCGCGAACGAGTTCTTCGTCGGGGCGATCAACCGGACCGGCATCGAGGATGTCGGCGACAACGACTTCTACGGCACGTCGTACTTCGTCGACCCGGAGGGCAGGTTCGTCGGTGCGGTCGGCGACGCGTACGAGCCGGAGCTGATCGTGCGCGACCTCGACCTCGGCCTGCTCGCCGAGGTACGTCAGCGGTGGGCCTTCTACCGGGACCGCCGCCCCGACGCCTACCAGGGGCTCGTACAGCCGTAACCAGCAGCGCGGGCGGGTGGAAACGAACCGGAGGAACGGAAGATGGCACTGCTGATCACCGGCGGGACCGTGGTCGGCCCCACCGGGTCGCACCAGGCGGACGTGCTGGTCGAGGGCGAGACGATCGCCGCCCTGTTCGCGCCCGGCCGGGCGCCCGACGGCGACCACGAGGTCGTCGACGCCTCCGGGCGGTACGTCATCCCCGGCGGCATCGACGCGCACACGCACATGGAACTGCCGTTCGGCGGCACGAACGCCTCCGACACGTTCGACACCGGCACCCGGGCGGCGGCGTACGGCGGCACCACCACGATCATCGACTTCGCCGTCCAGCGGACCGGTGAGGTGGTGCAGGACGGGCTGGCCGCCTGGCACGCGAAGGCGGCCGGCAACGCTCACGTCGACTACGCCTTCCACATGATCCTCGGTGGGGTCGACGACGACTCGCTCAAGGCGATGGACCACCTCGTCGCCAACGAGGGAATCAGCAGTTTCAAGCTGTTCATGGCGTACCCGGGGGTCTTCTACTCCGACGACGGCCAGATCCTGCGGGCGATGCAGCGGGCCCGGGAGAACGGCTCGATGATCATGATGCACGCGGAGAACGGCATCGCGATCGACGTGCTCGTCCAGCAGGCGTTGGCCCGGGGCGAGACCGACCCGGTCCACCACGGACTGACCCGGCCGCAGGCGTTGGAGGCGGAGGCGACCCACCGGGCGATCCGGCTGGCCGAGGTGGCCCGCGACTGCCCGCTCTACATCGTGCACCTCTCCGCCAGCGAGGCCCTGGAACAGGTCGCGGCCGCCCGCGACGCCGGGCGCAACGTCTTCGCCGAGACCTGCCCGCAGTACCTCTACCTGACCCTGGAGGAACAGCTCGGCGCGCCCGGCTTCGAGGGCGCCAAGTGGGTCTGCTCCACCCCGCTGCGCAGCGGGCACGAGTCGCACCGGCGCGACCTCTGGCGCGGCCTGCGCGCCAACGACCTGGCCATCGTCTCCACCGACCACTGCCCGTTCTGCTTCAAGGACCAGAAGGAACTGGGCCTGGGCGACTTCTCGAAGATCCCGAACGGGATCGGCGGCGTCGAGCACCGGGTCGACCTGGTCTACCAGGGTGTGGTCGACGGGAAACTGTCGCTGGAACGCTGGGTCGAGACGATCGCCACCACCCCGGCCCGGATGTTCGGCCTCTACCCGCGCAAGGGCATCATCGCGCCCGGCTCGGACGCCGACATCGTGCTCTACGACCCGGCCGGTCAGACCACGATCAGCGTGGAGACGCACCACATGAACATGGACCACTCCGCCTACGAGGGTTACCGGATCGCCGGTCGGGTGGACACGGTCATCTCCCGTGGCACGGTGCTGGTCTCCGGCGGGACGTACCACGGGCGGGCCGGTCACGGCCGGTTCCTGCCTCGCGGCCTGTCGTCGTACCTCGGCTAGCGAGCGAGCAACGGAAGAAGGAACACCATGCGCGAGATTCCGCACTGGATCAACGGGGTCGAGGTGGCCGGCACCGGCGACCGGCGGCTGCCGGTCTTCGACCCGGCCACCGGCGAGCAGCAGGCCACCGTGGTCGCGGCCACGGACGAGGAGGTACGCGCGGCGGTGCTCGCCGCCCGCGCCGCGCAGCCCGGTTGGCGGGCCGCCTCGCTGTCGCGCCGGGCCGAGGTGATGTTCCGGTTCCGCGACCTGGTGGACGCGCACAGCAAGGAGATCGCCACCCTGCTCTCCGCCGAGCACGGCAAGACCGTCGCCGACGCGGCCGGTGAACTGGCCCGGGGGCTGGAGAACGTCGAGTTCGCGGCCGGCGCGCCGCACCTGCTCAAGGGCGACTACAGCGAGCAGGCCGCGACCGGGGTCGACGTCTACTCGATCCGCCAGCCGCTCGGTGTCGTCGCCGGGGTCACCCCGTTCAACTTCCCCGCCATGGTGCCGATGTGGATGTTCTGCACCGCGCTCGTCGCCGGCAACACGTTCGTGCTCAAGCCGAGCGAGAAGGACCCGAGCGTCTCGCTGCTCCTGGCCGACCTGCTGCGCCGGGCCGGCCTGCCGGACGGGGCGTTCAACGTGGTGCAGGGCGACCGGTCGGCGGTGACCGCGCTGCTCGCCGACCCGGACGTGGCCGCGCTGTCGTTCGTCGGTTCGACCCCCGTCGCCCGCGCCGTCTACGAGGCCGGCACCAGGGCCGGTAAGCGGGTCCAGGCGCTCGGCGGGGCGAAGAACCACATGGTGGTGCTCCCCGACGCCGACCTCGGCGCGGCGGCCGACGCGGCGATCTCGGCCGGGTTCGGCTCGGCCGGGGAGCGGTGCATGGCGGTCTCCGTCGTGGTCGCCGTCGGGGCGGTCGCGGATCCCCTCGTCGCGGCGATCGCGGACCGGATCGGCCGGATCCGGGTCGGCCCGGCCACCGACCCGGACGCCGAGATGGGCCCGCTGATCAGCGCCGAGCACCGGGACCGGGTGCGGTCGTACCTGGACCGGCCCGGCGGTGAACTCGTGGTCGACGGGCGCACCCTGCCGGCCGCCGACGGCCCCGGCTTCTTTCTCGGCGCGTCGCTGGTCGACCACGTCCGCGCCGACTCCGACCTCTACCTCGACGAGATCTTCGGCCCGGTGCTGTCGGTGGTCCGGGTGGACACCTACGAGCAGGCCGTCGACCTGGTCAATTCCAACGAGTACGGCAACGGCACGGCGATCTTCACCCGGGACGGCGGAGCGGCCCGCCGGTTCCAGTACGACGTGGTCTGCGGCATGGTCGGGGTGAACGTGCCGATCCCGGTCCCGGTGGCCTACTACAGCTTCGGTGGCTGGAAGGCGTCCCTCTTCGGCGACCTGCACATGTACGGGCCGGAGGGGCTCCAGTTCTACACCCGTACGAAGGTCGTCACCTCCCGTTGGCCCGACCCGGCGACCAGCGTCGTCGACCTGGGTT
Source organism: Micromonospora sp. NPDC049529 (assembly GCF_055586685.1). Classification (NCBI taxonomy): domain Bacteria; kingdom Bacillati; phylum Actinomycetota; class Actinomycetes; order Micromonosporales; family Micromonosporaceae; genus Micromonospora; species Micromonospora sp. NPDC049529. Next base: position 69,102 of record NZ_JBVJHT010000027.1, on the reverse strand, counting down.
TCCCCAAGGTGCGCTGAGGCCCGACCAGTGCCCACCCCGAGCAGGAGGAGCAGGTAATGGAGATCGGCGTCGTGTTCCAGTGCGACCCACCCGCCCGGGAACTGGTGTCGCTCGCCCAACGGGCCGAGGCGGCCGGCTTCAGCCACGTCTGGACCTTCGACTCGCACCTGCTCTGGCAGGAACCGTTCGTCATCTACTCGCAGATCCTGGCCCAGACCGAACGGGTGGTCGTCGGTCCGATGGTGACCAACCCCGCCACCCGCGACTGGACCGTGACCGCGTCGCACTTCGCCACCCTCAACGAGATGTACGGCAACCGCACCGTCTGCGGCATCGGTCGGGGCGACTCGGCCGTGCGTACGCTGGGCTACCCGCCGACCAGCGTCGACGAGCTGCGCGAGTGCGTCACCGTCATCCGGGACCTGGCCAACGGCCGGCCGGCGAACTACCGGGGGCAGCAGCTGCGGTTCCCCTGGGTCACCGGGGGAGAGCTGGAGGTCTGGGTGGCCGCCTACGGGCCACGGGCGCTGGCCGTGGCCGGTCAGGTCGGCGACGGTTACATCCTGCAACTCGCCGACCCGGACATCGCCGCCTGGATGATCGGTGCGGTGCGAGCGGCGGCCGAACGCGCCGGTCGGGATCCGGCGGCGATCCGGTTCTGCGTCGCCGCCCCCGCCTACGTCGGCGACGACCTGGCCCACCAGCGGGAGCAGTGCCGCTGGTTCGGCGGCATGGTCGGCAACCACGTCGCCGACATCGTCGCCCGGTACGGCGCCACCGGCGCGGTGCCGCAGGCACTCACCGACTACATCGCCGGCCGGCAGGGGTACGACTACGCCGAGCACGGCCGGGCCGGCAACCGGCACGCCGAGTTCGTACCCGACGAGATCGTCGACCGGTTCTGCCTGCTCGGCCCGGTCTCGGCGCACCTGGACAAGCTCGACCGGTTGCGGGCGCTCGGGGTCGACCAGTTCGCCGTCTACCTCCAGCACGACGCCAAGGAGGAGACCCTGGCCGCGTACGGCGAGCAGATCATCCCGGCCCTGCGCGACGGCGCCGGCCGGGTTGGTCCGGCCGGGCGGACCGACCCGGCCGCGACCGCCGCATGACCCGCACTCCACCCGAAGCTGCGACGACGGCGCACCCGGTACCTCGACCGGGGACCCCGGCAGTGGGTCGGCGTGGGGTGCGTACCGCCGTCGGGGTGCTCGGGGCGGTGCTGCTCGGCGCGCTGGCCTGGGAGGGCTACAAGGCCGTCGGCAACCCCGACGGCACGGTCCTGTTCGGGGTGCGGGTGCTGCCCCGGGCCGACGACGCCGCGATGCCGCACCTGAGCGAGATCCTGGGCCGCCTCGCCGATCCGGAACGCGTCGGCGGCGACCCGATCTGGCTGGTGGTGGCGAACGCCGGCCTGGTCACCCTGCGCAGCGTCGCCGTCGGGTTCCTCGCCGGGGCGCTGGTCGGGCTGCTGCTCGCGGTCCTGATGCAGCGCCTGCGGTGGGTCCGGCGCGGGCTGCTGCCGTACGTGGTGCTGTCGCAGACCGTACCGCTGATCGCGCTCGCGCCGGTGATCGCCGGCTGGGGCGGGCGGTTGTCGATCGGGGCGTACCCGTGGCAGCCGTGGATGTCGGTGGCGACGATCGCGGCGTACCTGGCCTTCTTCCCGATCGCCGTCGGGCTGCTGCGCGGGCTCACCTCGCCGGCACCGACGGCCGAGGAACTGATGCGCAGCTACGCCGCCGGGTGGTGGCGCACGCTGGTGAAACTGCGGTTGCCGGCGGCCACCCCGTACCTCTACCCGGCGCTGCGGCTGGCCGGCGCCGCGGCGGTGGTCGGTGCCGTGGTCGGCGAGATCTCCACCGGCACCCGGGGCGGGATCGGCCGGCTGGTGATCGAGTACTCGCGGGAGGCGACCACCGACCCGGCCAAGGTCTTCACCGCGCTGCTCGGCGCGGTGCTGCTCGGGCTGCTGGTGGCCGGCGCGGTCGGGCTCGCCGAACTCCTGTTCACCCCCGGACGAAGGGCGTCGACACGGTGACCACCATCCAGGGCGAGCCGGCGGTCGAGATCATCGGCGTGACGAAGGTGTTCAACCCCGGCCGACCGGACCGGGTGACCGCGCTGACCGGCGTCGACCTGACCGTACGACGCGGCGAGTTCGTCAGCCTGATCGGGCCCTCCGGCTGCGGCAAGTCGACCCTGCTGCGCCTGGTCGCCGACCTGATCGCAGTCAGCGAGGGCACCGTACGGGTGGCCGGGAAACCCGCCCGTACCGCCCGCCTCGACCGCGAGTACGGCATCGCCTTCCAGCAGGCCGGCCTCTTCGAGTGGCGTACGGTGCAGCGCAACGTGGAACTGCCGCTGGAGCTGCGCGGCACCGGGCGGCGGGAGCGCCGCGACCGGGCCCGGGAGATGCTGGAACTGGTCGGGCTCGCCGACTTCGCCGGCCACTATCCGGCGCAGCTCTCCGGTGGCATGCAGCAGCGGGTGGCGATCGCCCGCGCCTTGGCGGTGCATCCGCCGCTGCTGCTGATGGACGAGCCGTTCGGCGCGCTGGACGAGATGACCCGCGAACGACTCCAGGACGAGCTGCTGCGGGTCTGTGCGCGTACCGGCACCAGCACGATCTTCGTGACGCACTCGATCCCGGAGGCGGTCTACCTCTCCGACCGGGTGGTGGTGATGTCGGCCCGTCCCGGACGGATCGCCGCCGAGATCGACATCGAGCTGGCGGAGCGGACCGACGCGACCCGGCAGACGCCCGAGTTCTTCGCCGGCATCACCCGGGTCCGGCAGGCGCTGCGCCGTGGGCCGACACCCGACCGGCCCGGCGAGCCGGAACCGGCGAATCCGGCGGTGTCCCGGTGACGTCCGGCACCCGGCCCACGGCTCGGCCCGACGGCACGGCTCGGTTCGGCCGTGCCGGTCGGCCCGCCGGTGGCGGGGTGCGCCGGGTGGTGCGCGACGTCGGTCCGCCGGTGCTGGTCGGGGTGGCCGGGCTGGCGCTCTGGGAGGTGACCGTCACCCTCGGGCGGGTGGCGCCGTTCCTGCTGCCGGCGCCGTCCGCGATCGGCACCGAACTGGTCGACAACCGGGCGGTGATCTGGCAGGTGGGGCTGGCCAGCGGCGCGAACGCGCTGGTCGGGCTGGTCGCCGGGGCGGTGCTGGCGATCCTCGCGGCGATGCTGGCCAGCCGGTTCGACTTCCTCGGCGAGGTGGCGGTGCCGGTCGCGGCGGCACTCAACGCGCTTCCGATCATCGCGCTCGCACCGATCCTCAACAACATGTTCGAGTCCACCAGCAGCATCCCGCGTCGCAGTGTGGTGGCGATCGTGGTGTTCTTCCCGGTCTTCCTCAACACCCTGCGCGGGCTGCGGGAGGTCGACCCCGTGCACCGCGAGCTGATGGCCAGCTACGCCGCGGTGGGCTGGACCTTCACCCGACTGGTCCGGCTCCCCGGTGCGCTGCCGTTCGTCTTCACCGGTCTGCGTCAGGCGTCCTCCCTGGCGGTGATCGCGGCGGTCGTCGCGGAGTACTTCGGTGGCCGCCAGGACGGGCTCGGATCGCGGATCACCTCGGCGGCCTCGTACACCGCGTACCCGCGCGCCTGGGCGTTCGTGGTCGGCGCCTGCGTACTCGGTCTTGTCTTCTATCTGGTCGCCCTCGGCCTGGAACGTCTGGCGATGCCCTGGCGGGCGCGACGGTCCGGCTGACGACGACCCTGCTGGGCACCTCGCCCGCCCGGCGCCGCCCGACGTCGGGGCCGACCGGCCCCGATACGCAGAGTCAACCGCTGGAGGACAGATGGGTAGTCTCGGCAGACGGCGCCTTGTCGCCGGGCTCGTGAGTTGTGCGCTGCTGGCCGGGTGCGGCACCGCGGACGGCACCGGTTCCACCGCACCGGGCGGGAACGCCCCGGTCAAGCTCCAGTTGCAGTGGTTCGTGCAGGCCCAGTTCGCCGGTTACATCGCCGCCGTGGACAAGGGCTTCTACCGGGAGCAGGGCATCGAGGTGGAGGTCATCGAGGGCGGTGTGGACATCGTGCCGCAGACGGTGCTGGCACAGGGTCAGGCCGACTTCGCGGTGGCCTGGGTGCCGAAGGCGCTCGCCTCGCGGGAGCAGGGTGCCGGGATCACCGACATCGCCCAGATCTTCCAGCGTTCCGGCACCTACCAGGTCAGCTTCGCCGACCGGGGGATCCGTACGCCGGCCGACCTGAAAGGCCGCAAGGTCGGCAACTGGGGGTTCGGCAACGAGTTCGAGCTGTTCGCCGGGATGACGAAGGCGGGACTCGATCCGGGCCGGGACGTCACTCTGGTGCAGCAGCAGTTCGACATGCAGGCGCTGCTGCGCGGTGACATCGACGCCGCCCAGGCGATGAGCTACAACGAGTACGCCCAGTTGCTGGAGGCGAAGGACCCGAAGACCGGCCAGCTCTACCGGCCGGAGGCGTTCACGGTGCTGGACTGGAACACCCTCGGCACCGCGATGCTCCAGGACGCGGTCTGGGCCAACAGCGACCGGTTGGCCAACGACAAGGCGTACCAGGAGACGGCGGTGAAGTTCCTCACCGGCACGATCAAGGGGTGGGCGTACTGCCGGGACAACCCGCAGGAGTGCCGGGACCTGGTGGTCGCCCGGGGCGCCAAGCTCGGCGCCAGCCACCAGCTCTGGCAGACCAACGAGGTCAACAAGCTGATCTGGCCGGCGCCGCAGGGGATCGGGCTGATCGACGAGACGGCCTGGAAGGCCACCGTCGACCTGGCCCTGAACACCCGTAACCAGGACGGGCAGACGGTGCTGACCAGGCAGCCCGAGTCGACCGCGTACACCAACGAGTACGTCCGGCGGGCGTTGGACGCGCTGCGGGGCGCGGGCGTCAACGTCACCGGCGCGGGTTTCCAGCCGGCCACGGTCACCCTGAACGAGGGCGGTGCCTGAGCGTCGGTCCGCCCCGTCGAGAGGTCCGTCCCGTCCCGCCCGACGGGGCGGACCTCGTCGTTTCCCGACATGTGAGACGATCCGAATTACCTACCAAGCCTATAGGTTTTACAGACTAGGGTAGGGGCACTGGACCAATCGCTTTCGACGAGGAATGACGATGACCATCAACGCCACCGACCCGCTCGCCATCGCCCGCCGGTACGCCTCCGACCCGGCCTCCTGGCCGGTGGCGGCCCAGTTCGACCCGGTCGAACGCTGGTACGCCCGGCTGACCGGCAACGACGAGTACGAGGTATGGCTGCTGACCTGGCTGCCCGGTCAGTCGACCGACCTGCACGACCACGGCGGCTCCTCCGGCGGTTTTGTCGTGTCCGCCGGTGCGCTCACCGAGGAGATCGTGGTCGGTGGCGAGCTCCGGCCGACCGAGCTGCGTGCCGGCAACGGTCGCCAGTTCGGGCCGCAGCACGTGCACCGGGTCAGCAACCGGGGCAACGAGCCTGCGGTCAGCGTGCACGTCTACCTGCCGGCGCTGCGCCGGATGACCCGTTACGAACTCGACGGCGGCAAGCTTCGGGTGGCCGAGGTCGCCGAGGCGGGAGTGGCCTGGTGAAACTCATCAACTCGGCGCATCGGCAGATCGGCTGTCCGGACACCACCGCACCGGTGGGATCCCGCAGCATCGACGACATCCTGGAGGCGGCCCGGCGGCGGCTGCGGCGGCTCGAACCGGAGGCGGGGCATCTCGCGTACCGGGGCGGGGCGCTGCTGGTCGACATCCGGCCGGCCGCGCAGCGGGCCGCGACCGGCTCGATCCCCGGCGCGCTGGTGATCGAGCGGAACGTGCTGGAGTGGCGGCTCGACCCGCGCAGCAGCGCCCGGTTGCCGGTCGCGGACCGGTACGACCTGCCCGTGGTGATCTTCTGCCAGGAGGGCTACACCTCCTCGCTCGCCGCCGCCGCACTCCAGGACCTCGGCCTGTACCTGGCCACCGACATCGTCGGCGGCTTCGCGGCCTGGCGGCTGGCCGGTCTGCCGGCGTTCGGCCCGACCGACGTCTACGCCCACCTGACCACCGCGCCCCCGGCGACCGCCGGCCGGGCGTACCCCTGATCCCGCGCGCCACCGCGCTCAGGGACGGCACGGAAAACCAGCGCTAGGAGGCCTCACATGTCGGTCATCGCGATCAGCCCGCGCACGTATCCACCGTCGAGCGGATCGGTCCGGTCGACCCTCACCCGTCGACGGACCACACCGGGCGGTAGCCCCGCGACCGTCACCGTCACCCTCGACATCACCGTGACCGGCGGGGAGGCGCTGACCCCGCAGGCGTCCCGCCTGCTGGAGCTGGTCCAGCAGTTGGTGGAGCAGGGTGACCGGGTCGCGGGTGGCGAGGAAGCCGGCGGCATCGCGCTGGTCGTCGAGCCGGCACCGGCCACCACCTTCCCCGCCGAGGCCGAGTCGGGCGCCGACCGGTTCGCTCCACTGCGGATCCTGGCCGGGTCCCGGAAGGTGCTGCGCGACGGCGTGCCGATCCCGCTGACCCGGCTGGAGTACGACCTGCTCGTCTTCCTCGCCGAGAACCCGCGCCGGGTCTTCACCCGCCTCCAACTGCTCAACAGCGTCTGGGGTTACGAGCACGCGATCGCGCGTACGGTCGACGTGCACGTGCGCCGGCTGCGGGCCAAGGTGGGCGAGGCGGTGCCGCTGGTGACGACGGTGTACGGGGTCGGCTACCGGCTCGCCGACGAGGCCCGGGTCAGGGTCGACCGGGACGCGTAGCCGCTAGCCGAGCCAGGCCGCGATCGCCACCAGCGTGACTGCGGCGGCGAGGGTGGAGAGCACGACGGTGTCCCGGGCCAGCGACTCGGCGCGCTGGTACCGGGTGGCGTAGACGAAGACGTTCTGTGCCGTCGGCAGCGCCGAGGTGACCACCGCCGCGAGTAGCGCCGGCCCGGTGAGTCCGAGGGCGAACCGGGCGATCAGGTAGGCCAGTGCCGGCTGCACCAGCACCTTGAGACCGACCGCGGTGTAGCGTTCACCGGCCTCCGGCCCGCCGCGCAGGGGCCGGCTGCCGCGCAGCGACATCCCCAGGGCGAGCAGAGCCAGCGGTACGGCGGCCGACCCGACCAGCTCGAACGGGCGCATCACCGGCTCCGGCAGTGGTACGCCGCCGACCGCGACGGCCAGCCCGGCGGCACAGCCCAGCATGATCGGATTGCGGGCCGGCAGCAGCACGAGTCGCCGTGCCGAGGGCCGGGCCCCGGCGGCCGTGGCGTCCAGCACGCCGAGCGCGAGCGGTGAGGCCAGCAGCACCTGGAACAGCAGCACCGGCGCCACGAAGGACGGGTCGCCGAGGACGTACGCGGCGACCGGCAGGCCGAGGTTCGCCGCGTTGACGTACGAGGCGCTGAGCGCGCCGACGGTCGCCTCGCCGGCCGGCCGGTGCCACACCCGGTGGGCGAGCACCAGGTAGACGGCCGCGACCAGTACCGTACTGAGCACGAAGGCGGCCAGGGCCGGGGTGAACACCTCGGCGACCGACGAGCGGGCCAGCGTGGTGAACAGCAGCGCCGGGGCGGCGACGAAGAAGGCGAGTCGGGCCAGCACCGTCGTGCCCTCGGGGCCGAGCAGGTTGGTTCGGCCGATCAGGTAACCGGCGAGTGTGACCGTCCAGATGACCGTGAAACCGGTCAGTACTCCCCGCACTCGATCATCGTGGACCGCCCCGCCGGATTTCCCAAGATCTGGTACGCAGAGCGATCGTTCAGTTCCGATCTGTGCGTCAATTGTCACATTCATGCAACGTAGTGGCCCCTTGACCCTGCCCGTGGTGCCCGGAAACATCGACCCTGCGGCACCACGAGCCGCGGGGAATTCCCCCCACCAGCCAAGGAGGACCATGTCGGTCAGCCCCGCCTCGTCGCGTGCCGGATGGCACACGTCCCAGCCAACGGGACCAGGCCGCCCGCCGGTTGCCCAACGGCGCCCGCCCAGCGCCGGGGCACCCGCGCTGACCGTCACACTGTCCATTCCGCTCGGTGGGGAGGAGGTCCTGGCCCCGTCGGCCCAACGGCTGCTGGACGCCGCCCGCGAACTGCTCGAACACGGGCAGGCCACGGTCATCCCCGGACAGTCCCTCGCCGACCGGCGTACCGTCGATCCGGCCACGCTGCGCGCGCCGGCCCGGACGACGACGCCGGAGCCGAACCACGTCGGGCCGGTCGGGGGCGATCCGGGCCTCGTCGACCCGGCCACGCCCGAGGTACGCATCCTCGCCGCCTCCCGCTCGGTCCTGCTGGACGGCCAACCGCTGCCGCTGACCCGGCTGGAGTTCGACCTCCTGCTGCACCTGGTCGAGCACCCGCGTCGGGTCTTCACCCGGCTGCAACTGCTCGCCGCGGTCTGGGGCTACGAACACACCGGCGTCCGTACGGTCGACGTGCACGTCCGCCGGCTGCGCGGCAAGGTCGGCGCCGACGTGCCCCTGGTGACCACCGTGTACGGGGTCGGCTACCGACTCGCCGACGAGGCGCGGGTCACCATCGACCAGACCGGCTGACCCCGTTCGGGCAGGATGGACCGGGTGAAGATCCGCCCGATCAGCCCCGAGGCGTTGGTTCAGGAACTGGCCGACCGGCTCGCCGGTGTTCGCCCCGGCTCACCGGTACGGGTGGCGGTCGACGGACCGGCCGCCGCCAAGCCGGACGAACTCGCAGACGCCCTGGTCGACCCGCTGCGTCTGCGCGGTCGCCCGGCGCTGCCGATCAGGGCCGCGGACTTCCTCCGGCCGGCCTCCCTGCGCTACGAGTTCGGCCGGGACAACCCGGACGCGTTCTACGGCGACTGGTTGGACGAGGCCGGGCTGCGGCGCGAGGTGCTCGACCCGGCCGGGCCCGCCGGCACCGGCCGGATCCTGCCGTCGCTGTGGAACGCGCGCACCGACCGGGCCAGCCGAGCCGACTACGTCGACCTGCCGACCGGGACGGTGCTCCTGGTCAGCGGGGCGCTGCTGCTCGGCGGCGGGCTCCCGTTCGACCTCACCGTCCACCTTGTCCTGTCACCGGCGGCGCTGGCCCGGCGCACCGACCCGGCCGACGCCTGGACCCTGCCCGCCTTCGCCCGCTACAGCGAGGAGGTGGCCCCGGCGACCTTCGCCGACGTGGTGGTCCGGCTGGACGACCCGCGCCGTCCCGCCGTGGTCGAACCGGGCGATCCGGGCTGAACCGCGACGACGGAACAGGCGGCCCGAAACATGTTGCCGGCGCCACCAAATTTCTGGTTTGACGGCCGCACACTACGGGTACACGCCCGGTCACGGTGGACCGCGCCGGACCAATCCGGGTCCTGGCAGCGAGTCCACCGCCGTCACGGAGAGGCAGGGAGGGCAACGCATGCTCGTCAACGATGCGGTCGGCACGGCCCGTTCCCAGGCGGACATCGACCTGATCCGGCTCGCCCTGGAGGCTCGCTACGACGAGCTGACCGGCGAGTACGACGACGCCCTGCTGCAGAGCCAGGTGCTGCGGCTGGTGGAGGTCGGTGACACCGCCGGTGACGACCAGGCCGACAGCGGAACCAAGACCGCCGAGCGGGACACCGCACAGTCGCTGCTGCGGACCATCCTGGACCGCCGGGCACAGTTCGAGCACGCGCTGGCCCGGTTGGCCGAGGGCACGTACGGCTGGTGCGAGGGCTGTTCCGCGCCGATCCCGGTGGAGCGGCTGGAGATCTTCCCGTCGGCGACCACCTGTGTCTCCTGCAAACAGAATCGCGAGCGCCGGGCCGCCTGAGCCGGGTTCAGTCCGCCCGGCGGGCCCGGTCCAACTCGTCGCGCAGCAGCGCCGCCAACTCCTGCGGCCGGGAGAAGAACGGGGAGTGCGCGCTGTCCATCGACCGGGTCGAACCCGCCCGCCGGGCCAGCAACCGCTGCGCCGGCAGCGGAAAGGCCAGGTCCCGCTCGCAGATGACGTACGTGTTCGCGATGTCGTGCCAGCCGGCCCTGGTCACCGGCTGGGTGAGCGACGTCAGGGCCTGGTGACCGAGGCGCTGCGCCGACCGCCGCGCCAACCCGGGCTCGACGTCCCCGTAGAGGTCGCGCAGCGGGTCGCGTACGTCTACGTAGCCCCGGTCGGCGTGCACGTCCCAGAACGGCGGGTACCCCTCGTCGCCGCCCAGCGACGTCACCGACTCGCCGACGTCGAGCGAGCAGGCGGCCAGGTAGACCAGACGACGCACCTGCTCCTCCAGCCCCGCCACCGCCTCGGTGACCGGGGCGCCGCCGTAGCTGTGGCCGCAGATCACCACCGGCCCGTCGATGTCGCGTACCTCCGCGCGGATGGCGTCGGCGTCGTCGTGCAGGTCACCGAGCGAGTCCGGATCCGAACCGGTGCTCGGCAGCGCCACGGCACGCACGTCCAGGTCGTCGAGCTCGCGGATGACCCGCTCCCAGCACCACGGACCGTGCCAGGCGCCGTGCACGAGTACCAGGGCCGGGGTCTGCGCCATGCCCCCATCCTCGGCGCCACGGTGGCCCGACGCAGGCGGTTCGGCCGGTTCACCCGGCCCGGGTGAACCGGCGTCACCCGGCCGGGGACGAACCTGGGGAGATCACCGGCCGGGGGAGCCGGTGCCTCACGGATGGGGGACAGCGGTGGCCAGCAATCCGTACTCGACCTTCGAAGCGTCGATCGACAAGACGAACCTCATCCTCAAGGAGATCGAGCAGGCGTACGGGTGGCCCAAACAGCGGCGCAACCAGTCGTACGCGGCGCTGCGCACGGTGTTGCAACTGCTCCGGGACCGGCTGCCGGTGCAGGAGAGCGTCCAGTTCGCGGCCCAGTTGCCGGTACTGGTGCGCGGGGTCTACTTCGAGGGTTGGGACCCGAGCGACGTACCGGTCAAACTGAACCGCGAGGACTTCCTCTACGAGGTCCGGCAGGGCTTCCCGTACGAGGTCGACGGCGGTGCCGAGGGCGTGGTGCAGACCGTCCTGGACGCCCTGCGCCGGCACATCAGCCCGGGAGAGTGGGACGACGTCAGGTCGACCATGCCCAAGGACCTGAGCACCATCATCCCCTGACCGCGTACCGGTCGGCTCTCACCGCACCGTCACCTCCGCGACCAGCCGCCGCCGGTGGTCGACCCGGCGCTCGGCCCCGGTCAGCCGCAGCGGGACGGTGAACCGGTGGTCGGCGCTGGAGGCGGAGAGCCGCAGCTCCAGGTCGCCGGGCTCGACGATCCGGTGACCGTCACGGCCGGTGAACGAGGTGAGATCGGTGTGCACCGCGAAGGTCACCCTCCGGGCCTCGCCGGGCGCCAGCGGGATCCGGGCGTAACCGGTCAGCCGGACCACCGGCCGGGTCACCTGGGCCACCGGGTCGTGCAGGTAGAGCTGCACCACCTCGGCACCGGCCCGCTCGCCGGTGTTGCGCACGGTCACCGACACCGACACGGCGCCGCCGACCGGGATCTCGGTCCGCCGGCCGTCGACGGGTTCGACACCGTCGACGCGGACGTCGTCCCAGTCGAAGCGGGTGTAGGACAGGCCGTACCCGAACGGGTGCCGCGCGGTCGGGTCGATGTTGCTGACCTCGGTACGGTGACCCAGCGCCGGGGCCAGGTAACCGGCCGGCTGCCCACCGGGATCGCGGGGCACGCTGACCGGCAGCCGCCCGGACGGGTTGACCCGACCGGCGAGCACCCCGGCGACGGCCGGTCCACCCTCCTCACCGGGGAAGAACGCCTGCACCACGGCGGCGAGCCGGTCCGCCCCGTCGCCGAGCGCGTACGGGCGGCCGGCGAGCAGCACCAGCACCACCGGGGTGCCGGTCTCCAGCAGCGCCGTCAGCAGGTCCTGCTGCACTCCGGGCAGGTGCAGGTCGGCCGCGTCGGAGCCCTCGCCGGAGGTGCCGTTGCCGAACAGGCCGGCCCGGTCGCCGAGCACCGCGACGCAGACGTCGGCGTCGGTCGCGGCGGCCACCGCACCGGCGATGCCGGACCGGTCCGTCCCGTCGACCGGGCAGCCGAGGGCGTGGGTGAGCCGGGACCCGGGCAGCTCGGCCCGGAGTGCGGACAGCAGGGTGGGGATCCCCACCCCCGCCGGTACGCCCGGATGCTGGCCGCCGACGTGGCTCGGGAAGGTGTAGCAGCCCAGCATCCCGGTGACGTCGTCGGCGAGCGGGCCGACCAGCGCGATCCGGGACTGCGGGGCGAGCGGCAGGACACCGGAGTTGGCGAGCAGGACCACCGACTCCTCGGCGAGTTCGCGGGCCAGCGCCCGGTTGACCGGCGGGTCCAGGTCGACGCTGCCCTCCAACGCGGCCGGTTCGTCGGCCCGCCCGGCCAGGGCCGCCGGTTGCGGTGACCAGTCCGGGTCGAGCAGCCCGAGCACGCACTTCTGCCGCAGCACCCGGGCGGCGGCGCGGTCGACCAGGGCCACCGGCACGGTGCCGGCGCGGACCGCGTCGACCAGCTCCGGCCCGAAGCAGCGTACGGCGGGCAGTTCGACGTCGACCCCGGCGGTGAGCGCGAGCCGGGCGGCGTCCACGGTCGAGTCCGCCACGTGGTGCAGCAGTCGCAGGAAGGCGATGCCGAAGTAGTCCGCGACGACGGTTCCGGTGAACCCCCACCGGTCCCGCAGCAGGTCGGTGAGCAGCCGTTCGTCGGCCGCCGCCGGTACGCCGTCGACCTCGGCGTACGAGTGCATGACCGAGCCGGCCCCGCCGTCGCGTACCGCCATCTCGAACGGCGGGAGCAGGACGTCGGCGAACTCGCGGGAGCCGACCGCCACCGGGGCGAAGTTGCGGCCGGCGCGGGAGCCGGAGTAGCCGGCGAAGTGCTTCAGGGTGGCCACCACCCCGGCCGACTGCAACCCCCGCACGTACGCGGTGCCGATCGTCGCCACCAGGTACGGATCCTCGCCGATGGTCTCCTCGGTCCGGCCCCAGCGGGCATCGCGGGTCACGTCGAGCACCGGGGCCAGCCCCTGGTGTACGCCGACCTGCCGCAGGGCGGCCCCGATCTGTCCGGCCATCCGCTCCACGAGCTCCGGGTGGAAGGTGGCACCCCAGGCCAGCGGGGTGGGGTAGACGGTGGCCCCCCAGGTCATGAAACCCGACAGGCACTCCTCGTGGGCGATCGCCGGGATGCCGAAGCGGTTCGCGGCGACGATCTCGGCCTGCATCCGGGCGAGTGCCCGCGCACCGAGGGCGGGGTCGAGTGGCGCGGTGCCGAACGGCCGGGTGAGCTGTCCCAGTCCGACCCGGATCAGGTCCCGCCAGTCGGGGGTCTCGTCCACCATGTCGTGCTGGTGCGGGGCCATGTCCCCGTCGGTCACCTCCGCCCCGACCCAGACGCCGTACAACTGGGCGATCTTCTCCTCCAGCGACATACGGCCGAGAAGGTCGTCGACCCGTACGTCAACCGGTCGGCTCGGGTCCCGCCAGGGTGCCAACGGGGTCGCCGTCAGGGTGCGGTGGCCGTCACTGGCCCGGGGATCGCTGCTCATGGCAGCCTCCTGTCGCTTGTTCCGGCATGTGCCCGACGCCCTGCCCGTGACGTCGTCGTGCCGGGAGCTGATGCCATTGCTTCCGATATGTTTCCGGAAACTGCGCGTCGCGTCGAGGGGGCGCCCGGCTCCGGTCTCGGCTCGCCGCCCCGGACACCGACGGAGTTACGCCCCAGACAACACTGACCGCACGAGGTGCGACACCGACCTGAACTATCGGGTCGAGCCCGAAAATTTGCGGTCCCGAGCGCCGGACGCCGACCCAACCTGGCGACCCGGCCACCACCCGTCCCGGACCGTGTTAGCTTCAGGCTGCTGCGCCCCTCTCACGTGGCACCGATCGACCGACCCCCGCCATGCATGGACGAGTCCACGCGAGAGGAATGTCGAGATGCCGTACATCAGTGTCGGGGTGGAGAATTCCGCGTCCATCGATATCTACTACGAGGACCACGGCGCGGGTCAGCCGGTTCTGCTCATCCCCGGCTACCCGTTCGGCGGCACGGCCTGGGAGAAGCAGGTCGCGGCCCTGGTTGACGCCGGCTACCGGGCCATCACCTACGACCGTCGGGGCTTCGGCAAGTCCAGCCAGCCCACCATGGGCTACGACTACGACACGTTCGCGGCCGACCTGGACGAGATCATGAGCACCCTCGACCTGCGCAACGTCACCCTGGTCGGGCACTCGATGGGCACCGGTGAGGTGACCCGCTACCTGGGCGCGTACGGGTCGGCACGGGTGAACCGGGCGGTGCTGGTCTCGCCGATCCCGCCGTTCCTGCTCAAGACGGCCGACAACCCCGAGGGCGTCGAACAGAGCCTCTTCGACGGCTTCATGCAGCAGATCATCAAGGATCGCTACGTCTGGTTCACCCAGTTCCTCCAGAACTTCTACAACCTCGACGTCAACGCCGGCAAGCTGGTCAGCGACGAGGTGGTCCGGGCGAACTGGAACGCTGCGATCATGGCGTCGCCGACGGCCACCGTGGCCTGCATCCCGGCCTGGTTGACCGACTTCCGGGACGACCTGCCCCGGATCGACGTACCACTGTTGATCATCCAGGGGGACGCCGACCGGGTGCTGCCCTTCCCGGTCACCGGCAAGCGGCTCAACCAGGCCGTCAACGGCAGCAAGCTGGTGGTGCTCAAGGACGCGCCGCACGGCATCCCCTGGACCCACGCCGACGACGTCAACCGCGAACTGCTCAACTTCATCGAGGAGCGGGTGCCGGTCACCGCCTGAGTCGCGGCAGCAGGGCGGGCACCGCCCGGAGATGTTCCCGACAGCCGGGCCGGCGGTCCAGCGACCGCCGGCCCACCATCGGAACGCTCACCCCGGTGAACAGGGCTACCATCACCAGTGGCCCGAGCACGGTCCACCACCGACCCGGCGCTGTGGCCGCCGTCACCGCCCGCCGACGACCCACCGGCACGGGCGGAGGGTCGTCGGCGGGATCGGCTGCCACGTGAGGTCGACGAGTGCTACTTGACGTCGACGAGGTCGACCACGAACACCAGCGTCTCGCCCGGCTTGATCACTCCGCCGGCGCCCTGGTTGCCGTACCCGAGGTGCGGCGGGATGGTCAGCTTGCGCCGGCCACCGACCTTCATACCGGCCACGCCCTGGTCCCAGCCGGCGATGACCCGGCCGGCGCCGACCTGGAAGCCGAACGGCTCGCCCCGGCCCCAGGACGAGTCGAACTCGCCGCCGGTGGAGTGGGAGACGCCGACGTAGTGCACGGAGGCCCACTGGCCGCGCCCGACCTCCGGCCCGTCGCCGACGGTGATGTCCTCGATGACCAGGTCGGCCGGGGGTGCACCCTCGATCGGTCCGATGCTGGGCTTTTCCATGTCCAGTCCTTCCGGGGACGAAATGCGTGATCAGGAACGGAACTAACGAATCATCCTTACGCATCGAGATCCGCCGACGTGTCCCGGCTCGGGTCGTACCCCGAACCGGCCGGCCGGCGGCGGACCCGGACGCCCGGATCGTGCGCTCGCGCCGGTAAGTCGCCGCGTCGGCGCGACGAAGGTCGGTAACGTGCGGGGCATGCAGGGGGAGACCATGGTCGGATTCGGCCACAAACAGGCGTGGCTGGCGGTCCGGGATGCCGACGTGGAGGCTCTCACCGGGGCCCTGGCCCTGCGCGACCTCGGTACGGTCTCCTGGCGCGACGGCATCGACCTGGCCTACCTGACCGACGACCGGTTGGTGCTCACCCCGCCGCTGCCCGGAGCCCGCGACGCCCGTTGGCTGCTCGCCACCGGCCGGTGGCTGCTGCGGCCGAACACCGTCGTGGACGTGGTCGAACTCTCCGCCACGCTCGGTACGGAGGTGCAGCTGTTCGCCACCTACCGGGTCTCCGAGCTGCACCGCTGGGCCCGCGCGGTCGACGGCGTCGCGGTGCGCGCGTTCGGCTTCCTCGGCGAGATCGGCGAGGTCACCGAGTGGCGGGGCGACCCCGACGACGTCGAGCAGTCGATGGGGCTGCCGCCCGCGCTGGACGGGGAGCCCGACATCCTGGTGTCCGAGCACGACGTGATGCGGCTCGCCGGGGCGTGGAGCGTGGACCCGAGCACGCTCGACGCCCGACCGGCTCCGGGACCGCTGCACGCGTACGCCACCCCCTGAACCGGGCGGGTGGATCGGCGCGAGTCAGTCCCGATTCCGACACCCGCGCCCGATCGGCTCGACGGCACCGGGCAGTTCCGCCGGATCCGATCAGCGGATACGCGGGTGTTTCCGGACTCGGCCGACCGTGACTGTTTCCTGGCCGAGGGGCCGCGGTTCCTGCCCGCCACCGGGAATGCACCGATGCAACGGGCGGCTAAGGTGATGGGCGGCGGAGTCGGCCCGGCGTTCGGACGACCTCCGTGCAACCGGTCGGGCCGCTGCTGCGCTGATCGGAAACAGGCGGGGCAGGGGAGGCGGTCGGGCCATGCGCGAGTCCACCAGTCCCGGCGCGTTCGTGCACCCCGCCCTGTTCTACGCGAGCCGGTACGAATACCTCGCCGGTACGGTCCCGTTCATCCGCGCCGGCCTGGCGGCCGGGGAACCGGTGATGGTCGCCGTACCCGAGGAGAACCTCGACCTCATCCGGGCCGCCCTCGGCGGCGACGCGACCGGGGTCCAGTTCCACGACATGGGCGTGGCCGGGCGCAACCCCGGCCGGATCATCCCCGGTGTGCTGCTCGCCTTCGCCGACGCCCACCCCGACACGCCGGTGCGCATCATCGGGGAGCCGGTCTGGGCCGGGCGGACCGCCGACGAATACCCCGCCTGTGCCCAGCACGAAGCCCTGATCAACGCCGCCTTCACCGGCCGTCGGGCGACCATCCTGTGTCCGTACGACACCGGTCGGCTGGACCGGAGTTGGCTCGACGACGCGTACCGCACCCATCCCACGGTGCGGACCGCCACCGCCGCCTGGGACAGCCCGCACTACACCGATCCGCTGACGGTGGCCGCCGGGTTCAACCTGCCGCTGTCGCCCCCACCCGGGTACGCCGAGACGATCGACATCGAGTTCCACACCCTGTGGGCCCTGCGCCGGCTGGTGACCGCGCAGGCCCTCGCCGCCGGGCTGGCACCGGACCGGGTCGCCGACCTGACCCTGGCGGTGAACGAGCTGGCCGCCAACACGGTCGAGCACGGCGGAGCGACCGGGACTCTGGCGGTCTGGACCGACGGCGCGCAGTTGATCTGCCAGCTCACCGACAGCGGGCACATCGCCGAACCGCTCGCCGGTCGGATCCCGGCCGCGCCGGACCAGGACGGCGGACGCGGGCTCTTCCTGGTCAACGAACTCTGCGATCTGGTCCGGGTGCACACCCGTCCGGGCGCCACCAGCATCCGCGTGCACATGCATCGCTAAACGCGGCTCAGTGGCCCCGGAACGCCTCCTCCAGCCACCACGAACCCCGCGTACCCGTGATCTTCGCGTCCACCACCAGCGGCCGGTCGCGGGGACCGGCGAGCCAGTCCCGTACCGGCCCGAGATTGTCGACGCTCCGCACGGTCACACCCACGCACCCGTAGCCCCGACCGATAGCGGCAAGGTCGGTCTCCGGGAACGTCACGGTCTCCAGCGGGTACCCGTCCGGGCCGAAATGGTGCACCTCGGCGCCGTACGCGGCGTCGTCGTAGACCACCACGACCAGCGGCAGGGCCAACCGGGCGGCGGTGACCAACTCCGCGGCCGACATCAGGAAACCGCCGTCACCGAGGGCCGCCACGGTCAGCCGGTCCGGGCGGGCGACCGCCGCGCCGAGCGCGCTGGCCAGACCCAGCCCGATCGACTGGAACGCCTGGGTGAAGCAGAACCCGGCCACGTCCGGCACGTCGAGGAACATCGACGGGTAACCCATGAAGTTGCCGGAGTCGACCACCACGGTCCGCTGCGCCGGCAGCAGGTCGTCCAGGGCGATGGAGAGCGTCCGGGGATCGATTCCGGCCGACGCGCCGCAGCGCAGGGACCCGCTCTCGTCCGGGTAGGGGACCGAGCGCCAGCGACCCTCCCGCTCGATCCGGCGGGCCAGCTCCGGCGTACGCCACCCGGCCGGTGACCGGTCCGGTGCGGGGTGCCCCGCCAGCCGGGAGAGCACCGCCCCGGCCACCGTGGCGACGTCGCCGGTCACCGTCACGTCGACCGGTCGGTTCACCCCGAACGCGGCCGGATCCCGGTCGACCTGCGCCACCACCGCGCCCGCCGGGATCAGCCCGCCGTGCCGGGTGGTCCACATGTTCAACGTGCTGCCCCAGGCGACGACCAGATCCGCCTCGCCGATCAGCTCGGTCGCGAGCGGGGTGGCGAAGCCGCCGGCCACGTCCAGGTTCCACGGATCCCCGACGAACAGCCCCCGGGCGGCGGCGGAGACCGCGAGCAGGGCGCCGCACGCGTCGGCGAGCCGGACCAACGGCTCCCGCGCGGTACGGGCACCCCGGCCGGCGACGAACACCGGCCGCCGCGCCGCACGCAACGCCGCCACCAGCGGCTCGACGGCCGGCTCGATCGGCGGCGGTACGGACGGGACCGGAACGAGCCGACCGGACCACGGTTCGGTCGACACCTGCTGCACCTCCAGCGGCAGGCCCAGCAGCACCGTCGCGCCACCCGCGGCGGCCCGGAACGCCGCACCGGTGTCCTCGGCGGCGTGCCCCGCCCGTACCCGGACGAAGTCGGCGCCGACCGAGGCGGCCAGGGCCGGCAGGTCGAGGAAGAAGTTGGACCGGGGCGCGGTCGCCTCCGGGGCCAGGACCAGCATCGGCGTGCGGCTCTTCGCCGCCTCGGTGATGCCGGTCAGGGCGTTGGTCAGCCCCGGACCCTGGTGCACCGAGAGCACACCCACCGCGCCCGAGGTACGGGCGAAGGCGTCCGCCATGCTCGCCGCGCCGCCCTCGTGCGCCGCCGGCACGAACCGGGCACCGGCCGCCACCAGCGCGTTCGTCACGTGGAAGTTGCCGCTGCCGACCACACCGAAGACGTGCCGTACGCCGTGCCCGGCCAGGACCCGGCCGACCACCTCGGACACCCGCATCGTCGGACCGCGTCTACCGTTCGACCAGCGCGAGGACCCGGCACGGGCTGCCGGAGCCGGCCACGATCGGCAGCGGACCGGCGATCACCACCGCCCCGGTCGGCGGCAACTGGGCCAGGTTGCGCAGCTGGGTGAGCCCGTACTTCTCCTGACCCAGCAGGTACGAGTGGCACGGGAACGGCGGGTCGAACGAGTGCGCCGCACCGGCGTCGGTGCCGACCGTCTCCACCCCGACACCCTGGATCGGCGACTGCTCGGCCAGCCAGCGCGCGCACTCCACCGAGATCCCCGGCGTGCGCCCGTCGTTGGCGTACCGCCGCGCGTCGTCGCCGTACGCGTCCCAGCCGGTGCGGTAGAGCAGCCAACCGCCGGCCGGCAGCGGGCCGTGCTCCGCCTCCCACTCCCGCACGTGCGCGATCTCCAGCAGGAAGTCCGGGTTCGCGGCGGCGTCGGCGGCCCGGTCGATCACCACGGCAGGTGCGACCAGTTGGCTCGCCGGCACCTGGGACACGTCGGCGGCCTGCCGGCCGGTGACCCAGTGGATCGGCGCGTCGAAGTGGGTGCCGGTGTGCTCGCCGGTGGAGAAGTTGTTCCAGTACCAGGCCGGGCCACGGTCGTCGTACCGGCTGATCTCGGAGAGCTGGAACGGCCAGGTCTGGCCGAACTGCTCCGGCAGGCCCAGGATCGGGGTCTGGTCCGACAGCGGGGCGGTGAGGTCCACGACCTCGATCCGGCCGCTGGCAAGGGCGGCGACGAACTCCTGCAGCACCGTCATGCGGCGACACGGTACACCCGCCCGCACACTCCACGATGGACCCCTCCGCCGGGGTAGGACAGCCCTACCCCGGATCCTCCCGCCTGCCGGCTGTCGATCGAGCCCGTCGCTTCCTACGGTGATTGCGGTGAGTAGTCAGTCCAGTCTCGGGGGAGCGAACCATGGATCGATTGACCAGTCCGGTGCGAGTGGATCCACCGACCGACGACCCGGTGGAACCCGGTGACGGAGCGCGTATCGGCGACGTCGACGCGCTGCGCGGCTTCGCCCTCTTCGGCATCCTGATCGTCAACATCGCGTTCTTCGCGTCGGGCTACCCGTTCCAACTCGTGACCGACCCGGCGTACGACTCGTGGCTGGACCAGGTCACCCGCTGGCTGGTCGAATTCCTCTTCACCATGAAGTTCTACCTGCTCTTCTCCTTCCTGTTCGGTTACAGCTTCACCCTCCAGATCGATTCCGCCGTACGGCGTGGTCTCGCCTTCGCCCCGCGCTTCCGGCGCCGGCTGGCCGGACTCTTCGTGATCGGGATCCTGCACGCCGTCCTTCTCTTCCACGGCGACATCCTCGCCACCTACGCCCTGCTCGGGCTGGTGCTGCTCGCGGTGCGCCAGATCCGTCCGGCGCGTGCCCTGACCTCGGCGGCTGCCCTGCTCGGCGTGGTCGCGCTCCTCGTGGCGCTCGTGGCCGTACGCGGGGTCGGCCTGGTCCCGGACCCGGCGGTCGCGCTCGCCGAGGGTGCCCGGTCCACCGAGGCGTTCGGCGGCGGCCTCGGGTCGGTGCTGCTCGAACACCTGCGCTCGCTGCCGGCGATGCTCTCGGCCCTGGTATTCCAGGGGCCGCTGGCCCTCTGCGCGTTCCTGGTCGGTCTGGCGGCCGGCAAGGTACGGCTGCTCGCCGACGTCACCCGGCACGGCGTCCTGCTGCGGCGGGTGCAGTGGGTGGGTTACCCGGTCGGTCTGGCCGGGGCGCTGGTCTTCACCGTCGGTGGCGGGACGGCGAACCTGACCGGGCTGGTGCTGAGCGTCCTGACCGCGCCCCTGCTGATGGCCGCGTACGTCGCCACCGCGCTGCGTACCTTCCACACCGGGTGGGGGTCCCGCCTCGGCGCGGTGCTGGCGCCGGCCGGGCGGATGGCCCTGTCCAACTATCTCGGCCAGTCGGCCGCGGGTCTGCTCATCTTCACCGGGGTCGGGTTCGGTCTGGTGGGACGGGTCGCCCCGCTGCCGACGCTGCTCATCGCGATCGGGATCTTCCTCGGTCAACTGGTGTTCAGCGCCTGGTGGCTGACCCGGTTCCGGTTCGGCCCGGTGGAGTGGCTGCTGCGTTCGTGGACCGACGCGCGTCGGGTGCGACTGCGGCGCTAGCCGGCGTTCTCCGGCACGGCCGGCCTGCTGCCAGCGTCCGGCGGGTGAACGCACCCTCGCCGGACGCTCGCAGGTTCGCCGCCACCGTCAACGAGTGTCGTCGAGGAGATCATCGGGAACACCCCGGCGCGGGCCTGATCGGCTAGTCTCGGAGGACCAGCTTCCGGAACAGTTCCGTAACCTGGTGCAAATCGCCAGAGCTGCCGACACCGGCCGTCGCCTCGGCAGCCGGCCCGGCAAGCGGTGATCGTCCCGGGCGAGGTGCCGGCGCGACCGCGAAAGTGTTTCGGTCGTACGCTGGAGCCTCGACGAAGGAGCTGCCTCGTGACGGTCGACGAAGGACGCCGGATCACCATCACCGCGATCGCCCAGGAGGCCGGGGTGTCGGTGCCCACCGTGTCCCGGGTGCTCAACGGTCGCAACGATGTCGCGCCGCAGACCCGGGAGCGGGTCGAGGAACTGCTGCGCCGGCACGGCTACCGGCGTCGGGCCACCCGGCCACGGGCCGGTGCGAGCCTGATCGACCTGGTCTTCAACGACCTGGACAGCCCCTGGGCGGTGGAGATCATCCGTGGGGTGGAGGACGTCGCGCACGCGGCCGGGGTCGGCACCGTCGTGTCGGCGATCCACCGCCGGTCCACCTCCACCCGGCAGTGGCTGCAGAATCTGCGTACCCGCGCCACCGACGGAGTGATCCTGGTCAGCAGCGATCTCGCCCCGCCGGTGCACGCCGAGTTGCGCCGGCTCAACGTGCCGATGGTGCTGGTCGACCCGGCGGGCGTACCCAGCCTGGACATCCCGACGATCGGGGCGACGAACTGGGCCGGTGGCCTGCGCGCCACCGAGCACCTGCTCTCCCTCGGCCACCGCCGGATCGGTTTCATCGCCGGCCCGCCCCGGTTGCTCTGCAGCCGGGCCCGGCTGGACGGCTACCGGGCCGCACTGGAGGCGGCCGGCATCCCGATGGTCGACGAGCTGATCGCACCGGGCGACTTCTACCACGAGTCCGGGTACTCCAGCGGCACCGCGTTGCTGGACCTCGCCGACCCGCCCACCGCGATCTTCGCCTCCAGTGACCAGATGGCCTTCGGGGCGTACGAGGCGGTGCGGCGCCGGGGCCTGCGGGTGCCCGACGACGTGAGCGTGGTCGGGTTCGACGACCTGCCGGAGGCGCGGTGGTCCTCGCCGCCGTTGACCACCGTGCGTCAGCCGCTGGCCGAGATGGGGCTGCTCGCGGCCCGTACGGTGCTCCGGCTGGCCCGGGGTGAGCCGGTCGACACCCCCAGGGTCGAACTCTCCACCGATCTCGTCGTCCGGGACAGCTCGGCACCGCTGGTCAGGAGCTGACCCCGCCGATCCGGTGCCGAGCGGGACCCGGCGAACCGCTATGCGGCGAATTGAGCTGAATTAGGCTGCTTGGTGGAATGACCCCGCCGACGGGTTAGGGGTGATCGTGCACCGGGTACCACCGGATGCACGGCGCCCGCCGGGTCGACGGCGGGGCGACTCACCCGAGGGGGCCCGATGAGACTCGACGACGACGACATCCGGACGAGCGGCGGCGGCGCCGGCGAGGGACCGGCCGACGGCGGTGCCAACCCCGCGGGCCGCGACGGGGGCGCCGACGGCGCCGCACAGGGCCCGGCCGACGGCGGTGCCACGCCCGGTCAGCACGACGGCGGCGCCGACGGGTCCGCCGAGGGCCCGGCCGACGGCGGCGCCACGCCCGGTCAGCACGACGGTGGTGCCGACGGCAGCGCCGAGGGCCCGGCCGACGGCGGGGCCAACCCGGGCCAGCGTGACGGCGGCGCGGACAGCGCCGCCCGTTAGCCGGGACCCGACGATGACCGACGACGCGCCGGGCGGCCACCGCCGCCCGGCGTTGGCCCGCTGCGTGGCCCTCCCCCCGGCCGCCTTCGTCACCACCCACTGGGGCCGGACACCGCTGCTGTCCCGCGCCAAGGAACTCGCCAACCCGCTCGGCTTCACCGACCTGCTCAGCCCCGCCGACGCCGACGAACTGCTCAGTCGGCGCGGTCTGCGTACCCCGTTCCTGCGGGTGGCAAAGGACGGCCAGGTGCTGCCGGCGGCCCGGTTCACCGGCGGCGGTGGCGCCGGGGCCGAGGTCGGCGACCAGGTGCTCGACGAACGGATCCTCGACCTGTACGCCGACGGCGCCACCCTCGTCCTACAGGGACTGCACCGCAACTGGCCGCCGCTGATCGACTTCACCCGTGAACTCGGTGCCGCCCTGCACCAGCCGTTGCAGGTCAACGCCTACCTGACCCCCACCGGTAACCAGGGCTTCGCCACCCACTACGACACCCACGACGTGTTCGTCCTCCAGGTCGACGGGGCCAAACACTGGCGGATCCACGAACCGGTGCTCGTCGACCCGCTGGAACGTCAACCCTGGGGCGGCCGGGCCGACGAGGTCTCCGCGACCGCCGCCGGACCACCGGCGCTCGACGTCACCCTCGAACCCGGCGACGCGCTCTACCTGCCCCGAGGTTGGCTGCACAGCGCCCAGGCCCAGCAGGGCAGCTCGTTGCACCTCACCGTCGGGGTCCGCGCCCTCACCCGCTACGCGCTGGTCGAGACCCTGCTCGGGCTGGCCGCCGAGGATCCCCGGTTGCGCAGCACGCTGCCGTTCGGTGTCGACCTCGCGCAACCGGGGCAGATCGCGCCGGAGCTGACCGAGACCGTGGCCGCGCTGCGCGACTGGCTCGACTCGGTGGAACCGGCCGCCGTCGCGGCCAAGCTCCGCGACCGCGTCTGGTCGGCCGCGCGGCCGGCACCGATCCGGCCACTGGCCCAGGCCGACGCCATCGCCGGCCTCGACGCCGACTCCCGGCTCACCCCGCGCGAGGGGCTGAACTGGCAGCTCGGCCCGGCCGGCGCTGACGAGCCGGACCGGATCGTGCTGCGGCTGTTCGACCGCACCATCAGCTTCCCCGGACAGTGCGCGCTCGCCCTGCGGGCGTTCCTCGACGGTGGTGTCCGACGCGTCGGTGACCTGCCCGGACTCGACGACGACGCCGACCGGATCCTGCTCGCCCGCCGGCTGCTGCGGGAGGCGGTGGCCGTACCGGCCTGACCGGTGCGTTCCAGCGATCGGCGATCGAGGGTCGGCGACCGGCGAGCGGCGACCCCGGTCAGCGGACCAGGGCGAACAGTGCCGCGGTGGTCAGCACCCCGGCGGCCAGCACCACGGTCACCGACTTCGGGTCCAGGCCGGCGTGTCGGCGATCGGCGAGCAGCTTCGCCGGCGCCAGCCCGACCACCGGCCCGACCAGCGTCACCACCACGCCGAGCACCGGCATCCCGATCGCCAGATCGCCGCCGTAGCGCAGGCCGGCGGCGCGGGCGGCGAACCCCAGGGCGTACGCGACCGCCGCGCCGAGCACACCGAAGACCGCCAGCAGCGGCTGCGTCGAGCCGGGCAGCTCACCGGGGTGTTTGTTGCGGTCCAGCAGCTCCCGCACCCCGTCGAGCAGCATCCTCGGGTCGGTGGGCGCCCCCGGCGTCGGCATCGGCGGGTCACCGATGCGCCGGGTGCCGCCACCGAGCCGCTCCCGCAGGGTCTGCCACAGGTGCAGCACCTCGGCGTCGGTCGACTCGGCCTCCTCGCGGGCCGCCTCCAGCTCCACCTCGGCCCGCCGGACCGCCGCCTCGGCGTCGCGTACGGCGCGTTCGGCGGCGGCGACCTGGCCGGCGTACCAGCTCTGCGCCTCGGCCCGCTCGGCGTCCATCCGCGCGGTCACCTCGGCCAGCCGGCGGATCAGCTGGGCGTACGTCTCGCTCATCGGGCCGGTCCGTAGGGGATGATCGTCTGCCCGGTGCGGTGCACCGCCCGGTCGAAGAAGAGCCCGCGCCACGGCCTCGGATACCAGTCCGGCCCGCCGGTGCCCGGATACAGCGAGGAGCCCAGCTCCCCGCCCTGTACGTCCAGCGCCACCCAGGCGCCGATCTGGTCGGTCCGCGACGCCGGGCCACCGAGGTCGGCCCGCATCCGGGCCACCCCCCGCCACCAGGCCAGTACGTGCGTACGTCGTTCCGGCCCGTCGTGCAGGATCTGCCGCAGGTGCTCCAGCCCGGTACGCCCACCGGCCCGCGCCGCCAACCGTCCGGCGGCCGCGTCGACGGCGTACAGTAGCAGGTAGTGCGGTTCGCCGGGGGCGGTGCCCGGGCCGAGTCCGGTGGCGGTCTCGGCCATCAGCTCCGCGACCGTCTCCTCGTCGTACCAGGCCGCGTCGTCGCCGAGGGAGTCGTAGAGGGTCCGGGCGGCCGAGTCGGCGTCCGGGTCCAGGCAGGCGATGGAGAACCGGGCGGTGCCGGACGGGTGCTGTCGGTGCAGCGAGCGGGCCGCCGCGTCGAGCACCGCGCACGCCTCGTCGACCCGGGTGCCGATGATCGCCAGGTTCCGGCCGGGGGCGCGGGGCAGCCGCATCCCGGCCGACCGCGCCTGGACGTCGATGATCTCGCCGAGCAGGGCGATCGGGCCGCGCGGACCCCCCGCCGACCGGCCCTCGGCCGACCCGTCGACCGGTCGCAGCGCCGCGAAGTCCGGCGCCTCGGCCAGCCGGGGCACCGCGTCGCCGTCGAAGAGCCGGGCCGGCGCGGCGTCCTGCGGGCGCATCCGCCAGAGCTGGTTCTGCAACTCGCTCCAGGTGCCCCAGTCGCTGGCGGACGGGATCCGGGCCACCTGGTTGCCCTCCACCATGCCGGACTCGGCATTGATCACGGCGTGGTGCCGGGGCAGCGCCTGCGCCGCGTCGTTGCGTTCGGCGAGGATGCGCAGCGCCTTGGGCA
The DNA here is from genome assembly GCF_055586685.1 of Micromonospora sp. NPDC049529. Taxonomy (NCBI): domain Bacteria; kingdom Bacillati; phylum Actinomycetota; class Actinomycetes; order Micromonosporales; family Micromonosporaceae; genus Micromonospora; species Micromonospora sp. NPDC049529. Next base: position 43,160 of record NZ_JBVJHT010000027.1, on the reverse strand, counting down.
ACGCGATCCGCAGGGTGAACTGGGCGACCAGCGCCGGCCGCCCCCACAGCGCCTCGATGCCGCGTACGTCCTGCGAGGCCAGGACCAGGTGGATGCCCTGCGACCGGCCGCGCCGGGCCAGGTCCTCCAGCAGGTCGGCGGCCTCCCGGGCGACCGCGTCCCGACCGGCGAGCAGCATCTGGAACTCGTCGACGACGGCCACGATCCGGGGCCAGTGCCCGTCCGGGTCGACCGCCCGCAGCTCGGACAGCTTGGTCACCTCGTGTCGCTTGGCGGCGTCGGCCCGGCGGCGCAGCTCCTCGGCGAGGAAGCGCAGCAGGGCCAGCCCGAACTCGCGGTCGGTGTTGACGTTGATCCCGACCAGCCGCATGTGCGGCAGCCAGCTCGGGTCGCGGCGGCCCTGGGCGAACCGGGCGAAGGAGACGCCCTCCTTGAAGTCGAGCAGGTAGAACTCCAGCTCGGCGGGGGAGTAGCGGGCGGCCAGCGAACCGATCCAGGCGAAGATCAGGTTGGTCTTCCCGGTGCCGGACGGGCCGCCGATCAACGCGTGCGGCGGGTAGTCGCCGAGGGTGAGCAGCACCGGCCGCCCCTGCGGACCGTCGCCGATCGGCACGGTCAGCCCGGTCGCCGAGCCCTCCTTCCACATCTGGTCGACCGGGGGCAGCAGGTCGGTGAACGGCGCCGGTGCGGGCCCCGCGGTGACCGTCGCGGCGATCTCCCGGCAGGTGTCGGTGACCAGCGCGGCCGGCGGCGGCGGATCGAGTCGTACGGCCAGCCCCGGTGCGGTCCGCAGCCGGGTCAGGCCGTCGCCGACCAGGATCCGCTCGACGTCGGGCTCGTCGGGCAGCTCGATGCCCCGGACCACCAGGTGCACCCCGCAGGCGGCACCGGTGCGGACCACCCGGTCGAGTTGGCCGCGCTCGTGCCGGGTCAGCTCGTCCCCGCCGAGCAGCACCGCCACCCGCCAGGGTTCGGGACGCCGGCCGGTGGCGGCGGCCAGTTCGCGCAGTGAGCCGTACTCGCCGGCGAGGACGGTCTCGTTGATCCGCCTGATCTGGTCCACCAGGTCGTCGAGGAGGCGGGCCAGGCCACCCGGCCCGACGAAGGTGAGCAGGCCGGCGGTGGAGAGCGGGGCGAAGCCGGCCAGCCCGCCGCCGAGATGCTCCGGGTCGTACCCGATCAGCCGGACCGCGCCGGGTTCGGCGCGGCCGATCGCCCGCAGCAGCAGGGCGGCCACCACCGCGTCGCAGCCGGCCCGGTCGTCCCCGGCCAGGTGCACATGTCCCCGGTCGAGCAGCGGCACCAGCGCCGGCACCGGTTCGGCGCCGGGCAGCCGGACCGCGCCGACCCGCAGCGCCCCGGCGGGTTCGTGCCGGTCGGCCGGGCTCGGCCGCCACGCCGGCCAGGCCGCGCTGGCCGCCCCCGGCGCCGCCTCGGTCGCCGCGTGAGCGGTACGCGAGGCCAGGTCGATCAGTTGGCCCTCGTACTCGTCGGCGATCTCGTCGAGTCGGCGGTCCCGTTCGGCACCGACCCGCTGCGGCACCCGCGCGGCGGCGCGCCGGGTCCGGGTCAGCTTGTCCCGCGAGCCGTCGAGTTCGGTACGCGCCTGGGTCAGCCGCCCACGGGTGGCGCCGAGCGCGTGCGACAGCATGCCGCGGACCCGGGTGACGAGCTGGGTCCGGACGTCAGCCATCGGACTCCCGAAGGTTCTGGGCGGCCACCGACCGGGCGTCGCGACCGAGTCGGTTGAGCAGCAGGCCGGTGAGCACACCGGCGGCGACCGCCGGGTCGGCCGGGTGCGGCGGGGCGGTGGGGTTCTTCGGCGGCGGCATCCGGCAGACCCGGCTCAGCGCCGTTTCGAGCACCTCGGCGGGCAGTCCGGGCAACAGGTCGCGGGCCTTGCCGGTGAGTTCGTTGCGCAGTCGCGGCAGGTCCTGGGCCCGGGGCGGGTGCCCGAGCAGTTCGGTCGCCAGGTCGCGCAGCATCGGCGGGGCCACCGCGGCCATGCCGAGCCCCACGTCGGCCGGTACGTCGCGCAGCTGGGCGTGCAGTTGGCCCCGGTCGTCGGCGCGGACCCGTTCGGCCACCCGGCGCAGCAGGTCCTCGGCGTCGGTGATCTCGCGGTCGGGTTTCGCCTCGGGCGAGTCCCGCTGGCCGGTCAGCTCGGTCACCCGGACCGACCACCACCGGTGCACCGGCCCGGCCTCGCCGCGCGGCTCGGGTACGGGTCCCGGTCCCGCCGTCGGCGCGTCGTCGGTCGGCTCCCGCCGTTGCGCCTGCCCGGCGGCCGGCGGCCCGTCCCCGGCCAGCCCGATCGCGGCCAGGTACGCGGCGAACTGGTCCTTCGCCACGAGCAGCGCGTGCCCGGCGGTCTCCGCGTGCTCGGTCGCCGCGGACAGCTCGGGGACCCCCATCGGGTCGGCCGACTCCTGGCGGACCCAGCGCAGCCGGTCGGCGGCCTGCCGGAGCCGGTCCAGCGTCTCCGTCACCAGTGCCACCGGCAGTTCGTCGACGGCGGCTCGGACCTGTGCGCCCAGTTCCTCCACGATGGACATCGGCGGCTCAGAGCGTCGAGACGTAGAGCTGCGCCTGCTCCACCGCGGCCAGGGTCGCGGAGAGACACTCCTCCAGTTCCTGGGAGGCCTGCGTGAGCGAGGCCTGGGCGGCGCTGACGGTCTCGTGTCCACTGCCCTCCAGCGCGCCGGCCAGGGTCTGCTGTGCCTCGGTCAGCTTCTCGCTGGCCGCCTGCACCGCGGTCTGGCCCTCGGTGATCTGCTGGAGGGCGGCATCGATGGCTGCTTTCAGCTCGGCGACGCTCGCCACGGCGGAACCTCCTGGGGGCGTGGCGGGGAGGGCTCTCGTTTTCTTCTGGGGTCAACATACCCCCGTGGGCGGTTATCGCCTCGGTGTCCGTTCCGACGCGGACCGTGGCTTCCGGTGGAGTCCGAGGTAGGACCGCAGCACCCGCCATTTCAGGCAACTTTCAGTCGGATCTCCGACAGATTGCCCGAGACGGGGTACGGCGGCCGTCAGGCGGGGCGCAACCAGCGCGGACCGCGTACCTCCGCCCCCAGCGCGGTCACCCGGGCCCGCAGCTCCCGGTCGGCGGTGACCACCACGCAACGCCGGCCCGGAGCCTCCGCCCGGACCAGGTCGACGATCCGGTCGTCACCGGAACCGGGAGCGGGCACCACCCGGACCCGGTCGGCGCCGGGGATGTCGCGGGCCGCCCCCTCGACCACCAGCACCACCTCGACCGGGGCGGGCAGCTCGGGCAGGCCCGTCTCGGCGACCGGGGCGAGCGCGTCACGCAACCGGGCGGCGGCCCCGGCCCGGTCCCGCCACCACCCGTCCGGCCGGGAACCCATCACGTTCGCGGCGTCCACCACCAGGAGCGGCTCGGTCTGCATGGGGTCAGCCTGCCACCGGCGCACGTTTGTCGGGCCAACCGCCGGGTAGGCCACGCCGACCGTGTCGCGCCCGTCGAAGGGGACCCGAGATGACACAGCCGCCCGGTGACTCCGGCGTTGATCCCTGGGACGAGTTCCTGGCCCGGTACTTCGGGCGCGGCGAGGGCCGCCGCCCGGCCCACCGGGTCGACATCACCCGACTGATGACCGCCGATGCCCGGGAACTGCTCGCCGACGCCGCCCGCCGGGCCGCCTCCGCCTCCAGCAACGACCTCGACACCGACCACCTGCTCTGGGCCGCGTTGCAGCGCGAGCCGCTGCGCGAACTCGTCCGCCGGGCCGGCGCCGACCCGGACGCGCTGGCGGGCGCGCTCGGCGGCCAGCAGCGCCCGGCCGAGCCGGCGCCGCAGGGGCAGGTGCCGCCGAACCTCTCCCTGACCCCGGCCGCCAAGCGGGCGCTGCTCGACGCCCACCAGCTCTCCCGCGCCATGGGCGCCTCCTACATCGGCCCCGAGCACATCCTGATGGCCCTGCCGCTCAACCCCGAGTCGCCGGCCGGGCGGATGCTCGCCGCCGGCCGGATCCAGCCGCAGTCGCTGCAGACCGCGAACTCGGAGCGCTCCGGCGTCCCCGGCCCCAAGCCCGACCGGGGCACCCCGACCCTGGACCAGTACGGCCAGGACCTCACCGACCTGGCCCGCGCCGACGAGATCGACCCCGTCATCGGCCGGGCCGACGAGATCGAACAGGCGGTCGAGATCCTGTCCCGCCGCACCAAGAACAACCCGGTCCTGATCGGCGAGGCCGGGGTCGGCAAGACCGCGATCGTGGAGGGGCTGGCGGAACGGATCGCCGACGGCGACGTACCCCGCACCCTGCTCGGCAAGCGGGTGGTCCAACTCGACCTGGCCGGTCTGGTCGCCGGCACCCGGTACCGGGGCGACTTCGAGGAGCGCCTGAAGAAGGTGATCGACGAGATCCGGGCGCACGGCGAGGAACTCATCGTCTTCCTCGACGAACTGCACACCCTCGTCGGTGCCGGCGGGGCGGGCAGCGAGGGCGGCATGGACGCCAGCAACATGCTCAAGCCGGCGTTGGCCCGGGGCGAGTTGCGGGTGGTCGGCGCGACGACGCTCAACGAGTACCGGCGGCACATCGAGAAGGACGCCGCGCTGGCCCGCCGGTTCCAGCCGGTGCTGGTGCCGGAGCCGTCGGTCGACGACACGGTGGCGATCCTGCGCGGTCTGCGGGACCGGTACGAGGCCCACCACCAGGTGCGCTTCACCGACGAGGCACTGGTCGCCGCCTCCGAACTGTCCGACCGCTACCTGACCGACCGGTTCCTGCCGGACAAGGCGATCGACCTGCTCGACCAGGCCGGCGCGCGGGTACGGCTGCGCACCCGCACCCCCGACAACGACGTACGCGACCTGGAGCGGGAACTGGAGGACCTGCGCCGGGACAAGGAGCAGGCGGTCGCCGACGAGCAGTACGAGCGGGCGTCGCAGCTGCGCGACAAGTTGCAGGGCGTGCAGGAGCGGATCGAGTCGTCCCGGGGCGACAACGGCCACGGACAGGTCCCCGAGGTACGGCCACAGGAGATCGCCGAGGTGGTCTCCCGCGCCACCGGGATCCCGGTCAGCCAGCTCACCGAGGAGGAACGCGACCGGCTGCTGCGCCTGGAGGGGCACCTGCACGAGCGGATCGTCGGCCAGGACGACGCGGTCAACGCGGTGGCCGAGGCGGTGCGGCGGTCGCGTACCGGGCTGGCGGACCCGAACCGGCCGATGGGCAGCTTCCTCTTCCTCGGACCGACCGGGGTCGGCAAGACCGAACTGGCGCGGGCGCTGGCCGGGGCGCTGTTCGGCGAGTCCGACCGGATGATCCGGCTCGACATGAGCGAGTTCCAGGAGCGGCACACCGTGAGCCGGCTCGTCGGCGCCCCGCCCGGCTACGTCGGGTACGAGGAGGCCGGTCAGCTCACCGAGGAGGTGCGCCGCCGCCCGTACGCGGTGGTGTTGCTCGACGAGATCGAGAAGGCGCACCCGGACGTGTTCAACATCCTGTTGCAGGTGCTCGACGACGGCCGGCTCACCGACAGCCAGGGCCGTACCGTCAACTTCCGCAACACCGTACTGATCATGACCAGCAATCTCGGCTCCGAGCTGATCACCGGTACCCAGCGCAGTGTCGGTTTCGGCGGCGACGGGGAGGAGGACGAGAGCATCGAGCTGCGCGAGCGGTTGATGCGCCGGTTGCAGGAGCACTTCCGCCCGGAGTTCCTGAACCGGATCGACGAGGTGATCATCTTCCGTCGGCTGGAGAGCGAGCAGTTGCGGCAGATCACCGAGTTGCTGCTGGAGGAGACCCGCCGCCGCCTGCACGCCCAGGACATCGTCGTCGACTTCACCACCGCCGGGGTGGACTGGATCGCCGAACACGGCTACCAGCCGGAGTTCGGGGCCCGGCCGCTGCGCCGCACGATCCAGCGTGAGATCGACAACCGGCTCTCCCGGATGCTGCTGGACGGTTCGCTCTCACCCGGCCAGCGGATCACGGTGGACGCCGCCGACGGCGCGCTCACCTTCGACGTGTCGGACAGCGGCCACAACAGCGGGCGCAACCCCGCACCGGCCTCGGCGGCCAGCGAATGAGCGCCGCCGGCCGGTCCGGGGTGACGTGCGCGGACACGGAAGGTCCTGACGGTGGCACGGCGAGGGGAGTCGGACGGTGAGCCAACCTGAGGAGATCCGGGAGAAGAGCCCGAAGACCGACGCGGTGCTGCAACCACCGACCGCGAACCCGGACCGGACGCAGTTGCGCGACGAGCCGGACCGTGGCGACGCCGACCGTGGCGAGGCGGACGAGGCCGGCAACGACCGGGCGGAGACGCCGTCGACGTCCGGGAAGTCGACGTCCGGGAAGGAGGGGTGATGGCCCGCGAGCAACGTATCGAGCCCGAGGTCGAACAGTTGTGGCAGGACTTCCACGACCGGGTCAACGTCAGTTCGGAGCAGTTGCGTACCTGGCTGATGACGCAGGGGTCGGGGGAGGAGGCGTTCGGTCCGGGCCCGGACCTCGACCTGCCCGAACCGGGCCGACACATCCTCGCGGTGAAGCGCAAGCGCAAGGTCGACCTGACCCCGGACGACATCGACGTCATGCGGGAGACGGTGGACGGGATCGAGGGGCTGCTCGATTCCCGCCCCGACGGCGGAGCGAGCGACGAGGGCTGGCGCCGCGCCCTGCTCGACCTGGGCCACGACCCCCTGGCCGAGCGCTGAGCCAACGTCCCGACACCCCTCCCGCCGCACCACGACGCCAGTCACCTAGCGCTCGCCAGTGGCCACACCGCATTCACCCGGCGCCCGCAGACCGCGCTGTGAATCATGATCGTGGAGAGTTAGGCAGTCTATGGCGAGCCGAACTCTCCGCGATCACGAAGTGGGTCCCGGTGGGGCATGCGGGGATGTCGAGGGAGCGGTTGGTCGTCCGTCGGCCGGGTCATTCGCCGCCGATGCTCGGGGCCCCCAGCCCGGCCGTCTCGGCCGCGTCCCGGCGGTCGTCGCGCAGCGCCTGCTCACGGGCGAGCAGGGCGGCGTACTCGGCGACGTCGGCGGGGGTGGGCAGGTCGGGTGCCCGGCGCAGGAACGCCTCCACGTCGCGGGAGGCCGCGGTGTGGGCGGCGGCGACCCGCCGGGCCGTCTCCCGGGCGTCGTCGGGCGGGATGAGGTCGGTCATGTACCTACCGGTACCCGGTCCGGGGCGATTCGCACCTGCCCGCGGCCTGCGCGCCGGTGCACCGACCGACGGGATCCGTCGCCGCGAGTTGTCGGCCGGGCCGCTGGACCGGCCGGACGCCGAGGACGGGGAAACGGGTGGCGACATCGCGCAGGGGCGGGATGCGGGGTCCGGTGCGCACCCCGCAGCCCGCCCGGATCCGGGCGGTCGCCGAGCCGGCGCGGGTCCTGCCCCGCACCGGCCCGGCTACCGGTGTTACGGGTTGGTGATACCGAGCGAGTAGCTGCCCGAGCCGCTGTACGCGTACACGTCGTAGCGGTAGTACCCGGCGGTGCCGTTGTACGTGATCGTCTCGTCCGAGCTGGCGGACTCGGCGGCGGCCACGTCGACCCAGGCGCTGCCGTTCCACTTCTGCAGGTAGAGGTCGAAGTCCACCCCGGACGGGCCGTCGAGGCAGCCCCGGTGGGTGCCGGAGACGGTCGACTGGTAGTAGCTGCCGCCCGGCTGGAACTGGCTGTTGCCGCTGGTCACCGAGCCGGTGTAGGTCGACTCGTAACCGGTGCAACCGGTCGGCGGCGGCTCGCCGGGGCCGCCGCTGCCGGTACGCAGCGTCAGGCCGTACACCGAGAGGATCTCGTTGACCGGCTGGAAGTAGGTCGTGCCGCCGGAGGAGCAGTTGCCGGAGCCACCGGAGGTGACGCCCTGCGCCTGCTGGCCGGAGAGCCAGGAGCCGCCCGAGTCACCCGGTTCGGCGCAGGCGTTGGTCCGGGTCAGGCCGGAGACGGTGCCCTGCGGGTAGGTCACCGACGAGTTCTTCGCCTGGACCGTGCCGCACCGCCAACCGGTGGTGGAGCCGGAGCGGCAGATGGACGCGCCGACCGCCGACTCGGTGGAACCGGCCACGGTCACGTTGCCACCGGCGTAGTTGTTCACCCACGGCTGCGGGGTCCAGTTGGAGTTGGTCTGCACCCAGGCGTAGTCGTTGCCCGGGAACGAGGAACCCCGGAAGCTGCCCGAGGCGACCTGGTTGAAGCCCTGGGTCGCGGTGCCGGTCGTGCCACAGTGGCCGGCCGTCACGTAGCCCCCGGTCACCGAGAAGCCGACCGAGCAGCGGCCGCCGCCCATGTAGTAGGCGTCGCCGCCGCGTACGTCGTAGAACGGCACCGGGGACTCGGTGGTGGGAACCAACCGGACCGCCTTGGCGTCCACGCCGCTCGCCTTGACGAAGGCGCCCGCCGCGGCGGTGTCCTTGGCCAGTACGACCACGGTGTTGCTGGCCACGTCGACGTACCAGCCGGCGACCGAGGTGTGCGTCGCCTTGGTGGCGGCGCGGTCCAGTCCGTTCTTGACGCCGTCGAGTTCGGCCCCGCTGCGGGCGACCACCTGTGCCCGGGCACCCGCGCCGGTGACCCGGCCGGCGAGCGCGGCGTCGGTGATCGCGACCACCAGGGCGCCGCCGTCGGCGCTCACCCAGCCACCGGCGTACGCCCGGCCGAGTGCCTTGCGCAGGTCGGCGTCGGTCCGGCTGGCCTTGTCGTCGCGGGCGATCCGCTCGGTCGCCTCGCCGGGGGTCAGGCCGAGGTCGCGCTGCATCGCGGCCAGCATCTCCGGCGTCGCGGCGGCGCCGACCGCACTCGTCGAGCCGGTGCCGGTCGCATTCGTCGAGCCGGTGCCGACAGCCGCGTTCGCGGGTACGGCCACGGTGCCGAGCACACCGGCCGGCAGCAGGATCACCGCTGCCACTGCGGCGAGTCTTCGCTTCATCCGTTCGTCTCCTTGGGGGTGTGCCGGATCCCGGCGCGGCGGGCGAAGCGGGAACATGGGGGTTGCTTCGTCCGGCCGTGGCGACGCGGGCGCGTCCGGCCCGGTGACCCGGCGGTGCGGATGGTCCGGTGCCCTGCCGACCGGGGGTCAGCCCCGGTGTCGGGCGGCCGTCGGCCGCTCTGCCGGACCTGGGTCGAGCAGGGCAGGCTTAACTTATCGGCCACGCAATCGACACAGGTATATACCACCTTGCTCATACCAGCCGGGGTGGTGACGGGGTCGACGTGGACCCCGGTCGGTGGTCGGGTCAGGCGGCGGCCATCTGCTGCGGCCCGAAGGCCGGGTTGCGGGTGAGCCAGGCCAGGTAGTCCGGGTTGCGGTCCAGGGAGTCGGTGTACGCGGCCACCGCGTGGCCGAGCACCCGGTCGGCGATCCCGGCCGCCGGCGCCTCCGGATGCCAGCCGAGCAGCAGCCGCCACCGCAGCGGCGCACCGGCCAGCGGTCGGGTCACCAGACCGGGGACCGGCCGGAAGGTGGCCTGCGCCAGCGCCACCGCCTCACCGGCGTCGACCAGGTCCAGACAGCCCCGGATGTCGGTCTCGTACATCTTGCGCGGGGTGAAGCCGGCCCGCGCGCAGGCCGCCGCGAAGCAGTCCCCGAAACAGCCGTCACCGGGTGCGACCGCCCACTGCTCGTCGCGGAGCATGTCGAGTTTGACCTCGTCGGACGAGGCCAGCGGATGCGCCTCGGGCAGGACGACGAACACGGCGTCGACCGCGATCGCCCGCCAGGTCAGGCCGAACTCCGCCGACGGGGTGGCGTCGCCGCAGACCCCGGCCAGGGCGTAGTCGAGGCGGCCGCCGAGCACCATCTGGGCCAGCTCGTCGACGTACCAGGAGGCGTAGGTGCTGATCTGGGCGTGCGGTTGGTCGGCCGCGAGGCGGTGCACCAGCCGGCCGACCAACGGACTGTTCACCCCGCCGAACCGGTACCGGCTCAGTGTCGTACCGGTGCCGGCGAGCCGGGCCGCCTCGTCCTGGAGCCCCTTCATCGCCGGCAGGAGCACCCGGGCGCGGGCGAGCACCAGTTCGCCGAGAGCGGTCGGGCGGGCGCCCCGGCGGTCCCGCTCGAACAGCGGTCCGCCGAGGGTGCGTTCGATGCGCTGGAGTTGGGCGGTGAGGGCGGGTTGCGCCAGTCCCAACGTGGAGGCAGCCTTGGTCACGCTGCCGGTCTCCGCGATGGCGCAGACCACCTTCAGGTGCCGCAGCTCCAGGTTCATAGCGTGACGGTAGGACTATGACGGGATCTACGGGAAGACCTTCGGCCAGTGAAAGATCCCCCAAAGGAAAAGTAAAAAGTATCCGAACGGTCCACCAGGGCTAACGTGCGGCCCAGAGCAGCCCCCGCTCGGTGAGGGCGCGGACCTCGGGTACCTCAAAATCGTCCAGCTTGTGGCCGACGGTGGAGACGAATATCCGGCCGGAGCCCCAGTTTCGAGTCCATATTGCGGGGACGGTGACCGGGCGCCGCCACGGCGTACCCGACGGATCCGCGGCGGCCGGGTCGGCGGGCTCGACATCGAAGGTCACCGTGGCGAGTACGTCGTTGAGCGGGTCGGTCAGCACCCAGTACTTCTCGGTGTGCACCGCCACCGCGTCGAGACCGGCGACGACCGGGTGCCCGGCCCGCTCGGGCACGACCGTCAGTTCATGATGGACGAAACCGGGCGGATGGTGCACGAAGACGCCGCCGGTGAGCTGATGGTAGGTGGTGTGGTGGAAGGCGCCGACGATCCCACCGTGCCAACCGGCGAAGCCGGTGCCGGCCCGTACCGCGTCGGCCAGGCCGGCCGCCTGTGCGTCGGTGATGGTCCCGATCGACCAGCACTGCACGATCAGGTCGGCGGCGGCCAGCCGGCCCGCGTCGGTGTAGACGTCGAGGTCCGAGCAGACCTGCACGGCGAAGCCCCGCTCCCGCAGGAACGGGATGAACAGCTCCGTCGCCGGCACCGGGACGTGTCCCTCCCAGCCGCCGCGCACCACGATCGCGTCCCGCACCGCATGCTCTCCCGTCCCCGGTGGATCCCGACCGCCCGGCGGTCGGTCCGCTCAGGGCCGCGTGCCGTCGGGCAGGTCCTCAACGTACGTCTGCCGTCCGGTGACCGCGTCCCGGACCTTGTCGACGACGCCCACCGCCGGTTCGACGATCCGGTTCCACGGTGGGGTGGCCGGGGTGGCCGGGTGCGGGCGGGTGGGTGCCGCCTCCTCGGCGATCTGCACCCGGTTGCCGAGCCGGATCAGATCGGCCTCGGTGGCGATCGAGCGCAGCGCCGGGAAGATGTCCGTCGCCGCGACCCGGCTGTGCCGGGCCACCTGCTCGCCGATCTCGATGACCGCCCGGTCGAACTCCGGCGCGTCGCTCGCGGCGCCGGACAGGTCGATCAGCGCGCGCAGCAGCGCCGCGTCGGCGGCGATCTCCCGGTCCGCGACCGACTCGCCGTCCGGCAGTGCGCTGCGCACGCTCGGGTAGAGGTACTGCTCCTCGGCCGACAGGTGCCGGGTGACGGTCGCGATCAGCACCTCGCCGACCCGGTGCCGCTGGTCGGCGGGAAGGGCCGGATCGGCCAACTCCCGGCACAGGGCGCCGATCTGCTCGTGCTCGTCGGCGAGCAGGTCGACCATGCTCGACCCGCCGGGACGGTAGTGCTCGTCGTCGTCGCCGACGGTGGGCGGCAGCGGGGGTAGGGGCACGGTCACGGTGGTCCTCCTGCGGGCGGTACGGCGACGATGGAAGGTGACGGAGATGGATGGGGGAACGCCGACGGCGATACCCGTACCCGTGGGGGGCCAAACCCGGTGGTCGATGTCCCCGACCGACACCGCCTCGTACGGTGACCCTGCGTGATCGTACGGTGGGTCCGGTCGGGGGCGGGTGACCCGGTCGGGGGCGGGCCGAGCCGACCGCCCGCCGGGGCCAACTGGTAAGAAGAACCGCATGACCAGCCATGCCGCGTCCAACCAGCCCAGCGCCACCGACGAGGTCGTCGACATCTGCCGTGACCTGCTGCGCATCGACACCAGCAACACCGGGGACAACGCCACCAGCGCCGGCGAACGGGTGGCCGCGGAGTACGTGGCCGGGCAGCTCGCCGAGGTCGGCATCAGTGCCGAGGTGCGCGAGTCGGCGCCCGGCCGGACCAGTCTGGTGGCCCGGATCCCGGGCACCGATCCCGGTCGGGGCGCACTCCTCGTGCACGGCCACCTCGACGTGGTGCCGGCCGACCCCAGCGAGTGGTCGGTGCACCCGTTCGCCGGTGAGCTGCGCGACGGCTACCTGTGGGGCCGGGGCGCCATCGACATGAAGGACTTCGACGCGATGGTGCTGGCGGTGGTCCGCCAGTGGCAGCGCACCGGCGTGCGCCCCCCTCGGGACATCGTGCTGGCCTTCACCGCCGACGAGGAGGCCGGCGGGGACTACGGCGCGCACTTCCTGGTCGACCGGCACCGGGAGCTGTTCGACGGGTGCACCGAGGCGGTCGGCGAGGTCGGCGGCTTCTCCTACTCGGTCAACGAGGACGTGCGCCTCTACCTGATCCAGACGGCGGAGAAGGGCCTGGACTGGATGCGCCTGCACGCGAAGGGGCGGCCGGGTCACGGGTCGATGGTGCACGACGACAACGCGGTCACCACGCTGGCCGAGGCGGTCGCGCGGGTCGGCCGGCACCGGTTCCCGCTGGTGCTGACCCCGACCGTACGGACCTTCCTGGAGGAGGTGTCCGACCTGCTCGGGATCGAGTTCGACCCGCAGAATCCGGAGCTGGCGATCGCCAAGCTCGGTCCGATCGCGAGCATCATCGGGGCGACCATCCGCAACACCGCCAACCCGACCCGGCTCGAAGCCGGTTACAAGGACAACGTGATTCCGGGCCGGGCCAGCGCGACCATCGACTGCCGGAGCCTGCCCGGCCAGTCGGAGCTGCTGCTGGAGCAGTTGCGCGAGGTGATCGGGCCGGACATCGAGGTGGAGTACACCCACCGGCAGCCGGCCGTCGAGACCACCTTCGACGGGGACCTGGTCGAGGCGATGTCGGCCGCGTTGCGGGCGGAGGATCCGGGCGCCCGGCCGGTGCCGTACATGCTCTCCGGCGGCACCGACGCCAAGGCGTTCGAGCGGCTGGGCATCCGCTGCTTCGGTTTCGCGCCGCTGCGCCTGCCCGCCGACCTGAACTTCTCCGCGTTGTTCCATGGCATTGACGAGCGCGTACCGGTCGACGGACTACAGTTCGGCGTGCGGGTACTCGACCGGTTCCTGCGCGACTGCTAGCCGCGCCGGATCAGTTCGCAAACCAGGGCGTTACCGACACGCCGCGGGTCCATCATGTCCCGCCTTTTGCCACCTCGAAGGGAAAGCCACACCATGACCGACCAGCACGCCGAGCTGGATGCCGCCCTGGAGCGGGTCATCGCGACCGCTCGGGCCCACCTCGCCGCGGTCAAGGCCGCCGAGGGCCGGATCGACGACGACGACGTCTGGCAGGCGTACGTCGCGCTCAACAACGCCTCGTTCGAGTACGACGAGCGACTGCTCGACGCGTTCGGCGAGGTCACTCCCTGGGACGTGGAGTCGATCGACCCGAACGAGGCCGACGAGCGGTTCGGCGTCGGCCTGGGCGGGGTCGACGGCAACGAGCCGACCGACCCGCACCCCCGGGTGGTCTCGGTCCGCCAGCGGCGCGACTACCGGGTGCCCAGCGTCGCGGCGCTGATCCGGGTGGCCGAGGCCGCCCGCCGGGCCGCCGCCGGTGAGGACGAGGAGTCCGAGCCGGTCGAGGGGGTCGGCGAGGCGGTGCTGGAGCTGCTCCAGACCGGCGACGGTTCGCTCGGCGCGCTCGACATCCCGGAGCTGGAGCCGCTCGACGGGCTGGTGATCGTCAGCGAGGTGGCGGTCCCGCTGGACCTGGAGTCGTTCGACGACGACGACAGCGCCGGGCCGTTCCGGCCGGGGGCCGAGGACCAGCTCGTCGGCCGGCTCGACGAACACCCGTTCCTGCCGTCCGAGGACGACGCCGATCACGATCACGATCACGACCACGGGGTGCCGTCGGCCCGGTAGTCGGCCGAACGCCCGGAATCAGTAGGAGAGGCCCGGTTGCGACGTTTGTGCCAGGCGGCGACGCAGCACCACCTGCCGCGTCCCGTCCCGGAACAGTCGCACCCGGGCCAGCTCCCAACCGGAGAATTCGGCCTGGATCGCCAGTTGAGCCGCGGCGGTCATCCGATCGACGTTTGACGGCAACCGCAGCGGTGCGTATTCGTAGTCCATGCCCCTATCCTGCCCACGCACGCCCGGCCGCACCAGGGGTTGAGATCGGGACGACTTCCCGGTCAGCCGTCCCGCTCCGGGTAGCCGACCGGAACCGCCGACACGTCGTCCAGGGCACGGGCGATCTCCGTCGGCAGGGTCATCCGTTCGACCTGCAGGGCGCCGAGCAGTTGACCGACCGTACGGGCACCGAGGATCGGGGCGACCACGCCCGGCCGGTCCCGTACCCAGGCCAGGGCCACCTCCATCGGTGACACGCCGAGCCCACCGGCAGCGGTGGCGACCGCCTCGACGATGCTCGAACAGCGGGGCTCCAGGTAGCTGGCGACGAACCGCTCGAAGTGCGGCGAGGCGGCCCGCGAGTCGGCCGGCCGGCCGTGCCGGTACTTACCGGTCAGCACCCCCCGGCCCAGCGGCGACCAGGGCAGCACCCCCAACCCCAGCCCGGCGCAGGCCGGCAGCACCTCGCGCTCGATGCCGCGCTCCAGCAGCGAGTACTCCACCTGGGCGGCGATCACCGGTGCCCGGCCGGGAAAAGCCGCCTGCCAGGTGGCGGCCCGCGCGGTCTGCCAGCCGGAGAAGTTCGACACCCCGACGTACCGGACCCGGCCGCTGGTCACCGCGTGGTCCAGCGCGGCGAGCGTCTCCTCGATCGGGGTGTCCGGGTCGTACCCGTGCACCTGCCACAGGTCCACGTGGTCGGTGCCGAGCCGGCGCAGCGAGGCGTCCAGGGTGCGCAGCAAATGGCCCCGGGAGCCGTCCCGTCGGCGCGACGACCCCGGCCGCAGCCCGGCCTTGGTCGCGATCAGCAGGTCCTCGCGGGGGACCAGGGTGCCCAGCAGCGAGCCGATCACCGACTCCGCGTCGCCGTCGGAATAGACGTCGGCGGTGTCGACCAGATTCCCGCCGGCATCGAGAAAGCTCTTCAGTTGCGCGGCCGCGTCGTCGGCGTCGGTGTCCCGACCCCAGGTCATGGTGCCGAGCGCGAGCCGCGAAACCGCCAGCCCGCTTCGGCCGAGCGGTCGCTGTTGCATGGGTGAACCTTATTCAGAACATCGCCGCACCGATATCCTCGCTCCCGCTGATGTGTGCCGCGCCGCGTGTTTCGGACCTGCGAGAAGGCCCGAATGACGGCCTTCCGACACCGCTGCACCATTCCGGGCGGCGCGTTGGACACCGGGTGGCCGGGTCGCACCCGGCGATTGCGTACCCTGGTGCGACTCGACCCACGGATGGGGGACCAGTGCGACTCGGGCTCAGTCTCGGCTACCAGACGGCGTGGAGCACACCCGCCGATCACCTGCTCCTGGCGCAGGAGGCGGACCGGCTCGGTTACTCGGTGGTCTGGGCCGCCGAGGCGTACGGGTCCGACTCGCCCAGCATGCTCGCCTGGATGGCGGGGCAGACCGAGCGGATCGACCTCGGTGCGGCGGTGATGCAGATCCCGGCCCGTACCCCGGCGACGACCGCGATGACCGCGGCGACCATCGACACGCTGTCCGGCGGCCGGTTCCGGCTCGGCCTCGGTGTCTCCGGTCCGCAGGTCTCCGAGGGCTGGCACGGCGTACGTTTCGCCAAGCCGCTGGCCCGCACCCGCGAGTACGTGGACATCGTCAGGCTGGCGCTGGCCCGCAAGCCGGTCGAGTACGACGGTGCCCACTACCGGCTGCCGCTGCCCGACGGACCCGGCAAGGCGCTGCGGCTCGGGTTCCACCCGCACCGCGAGCACGTGCCGATCTATCTCGCCGCGGTCGGGCCGAAGAATCTGGAACTCGCCGGTGAGATCGCCGACGGCTGGTTGGCCGTCTTCTTCGCCCCCGAGTTCGCCGCCGAGCAGTTGGCCGCGGTCGCCGCCGGTCGGGCGAGGGCGGGCGCGGAACTGGCCGGCTTCGACGTCGTACCGAGCGTCCCGCTGGTGCTCGGCGACGACGTGGAGGCCAGCGCGGAACTGGTCCGCTGGTACGCCGCGCTCTACGTCGGCGGCATGGGCAGCCGGGAGCAGAACTTCTACAACCAGCTCGCCATCCGGATGGGCTACGGCGACGCCGCCCGTGAGGTGCAGGATCTCTACCTGGCCAAGCGGCACCGGGACGCGGCGGCGGCGGTGCCGCTGGAGTTCATCGACCGGACCTCGCTGCTCGGGTCGAGGCAGCGGATCGCCGACCGGATGCGCGAGTACGCCGCCGCCGGGGTGACCACCCTGTCGGTGACCCTCTTCGTCGCCGACGTCGAGAGCGGGATCCGGACCCTGCGGACCGCCGCCGAGGCGCTGGACCTGTCCGGGGTGGGCGAGTGAGTACGGCGGTGCGCGGATGAGCTGGATCGAGGCGATCGTCCTCGGCATCGTGCAGGGGCTCACCGAGTTCCTGCCGGTGAGTTCGTCGGCGCACCTGCGGATCACCTCGGCGATCTTCTTCGACAAGGACGCCGGGGCCTCGTTCACCGCGGTCACCCAGCTCGGCACCGAGGCGGCCGTGCTGCTCTACTTCGCCAAGGACATCTGGCGGATCACCCGTACCTGGGTGGTCGGGATCTGGGACCGGTCGGTCCGCAGCGAGCTGGACTACCGGATGGGCTGGTACGTCATCGTCGGCTCGATTCCGATCGGGGTCTTCGGACTGGTGTTCGCCGACCAGATCCGGACCGCCGCGCGGAACCTGTGGCTGGTCGCCACCGTCTTGATCGTCTTCGCCTTCGTGCTCGCCTTCGCCGAGTACTGGGGTCGGCAGACCCGGACGATCAGGGACTTCACCATGCGCGACGGCGTGGTGATGGGGCTGGCCCAGGCGGCGGCACTGGTGCCCGGCGTGTCCCGCTCGGGCGGCACCCTCACCGCGGGCCTGTTCCTCAACCTGACCCGCGAGGCCGCCGCCCGGTACTCGTTCCTGCTGGCCATTCCGGCGGTGGTGATGTCCGGCCTGTTCAGCGTCCCGGACGTCTTCGACAACAGCGGTGACGGTTCCATCCCGACCCCCGCGCAGATGATCGTGGCCACGGCGATCGCCTTCGGGGTCGGCTACGTCTCCATCGCCTGGCTGCTGCGCTACGTCGCCCACCACACCCTGTACGCCTTCGTGCTGTACCGGGTGGCGCTCGGCAGCCTGGTACTGGCCCTGTTGATCACCGGCACCATCAGTGCGACCTGATCACCGGCGGCATCGGCGGCACCTGATCCGGTGGTCGGGACCGCCGAAGTAGGGTGGTCCGGTGGCAACCCTCCTACTTCTGCGACACGGCCGGACCACCGCGAACGCCAGCGGTGGACTGGCCGGGCGCCAGCCGGTCGAGCTGGACGAGACCGGCCGGGCCCAGGCCGTGGCGGCCGGCGCCCGGCTGCGCCCGCTCCCGTTGGCGGCCGTGGTCAGCAGCCCGCTCATCCGCTGCCTGCAGACCCTGGAGCTGGCGCTGCCGGGGGTCGCGCCCACGCTGGAGGAGGACCTGATCGAGTGCGGGTACGGCGACTGGGAGGGGCAGCCGCTCAAGAAACTGGCCAAGGATCCACTGTGGCCGGTGGTGCAGCAGCACCCGAGTTCGGTGGTGTTCCCCGGTGGCGAGGCGATGGCGGCGATGGCCACCCGTGCCGTCTCGGCGGTACGCCGCTGGGACGCCTCGGTCACCGCCGAGCACGGGCCGGAGGCGATCTGGCTGGCCTGTAGCCACGGCGACGTGATCAAGGCGATCGTGGCGGACGCGCTCGGCGTACACCTTGATCTTTTTCAGCGGATCGTGGCCGACCCGGCCTCGGTGACCGCGATCCGCTACACCCCGACCCGGCCGTTCGTGCTCCGGCTCAACGACTCCGCCGGCGATCTGGGCAACCTGGTGCCGCCCCGGCGGACCCGCCGACGCCGGCCCCGTCCGGCCGACTCCGACGCCGCGGTCGGCGGCGGTGCCGGCAGCGGTGAGCCGGGGTTGCAGCGATGAGCCCGGTCGACCCGAGCGGCCCCGTCGACCGGCCCCGCGCACGGGCGCTACCAGGCACGACCGGGCCCGAGCGGGGGTGGCCGGCGATTCGGGTCGGTGCGCTGCGCGGCGGCGGATCGGGCCGGATAGGGTCGTGGGTATGACCCACCAGGTGCACGCCTTCGAGCCGCCAGAGCGGTTCGTCGCTGGGACCGTGGGCCCGCCGGGGGAGCGGACGTTCTTTCTCCAGGCCAAGGGCGGCGGCCGGGTGGTCAGCGTAGCGCTGGAGAAGGTCCAGGTGTCGCTGCTGGCCGAAAAGCTGGAAGAGCTGTTGACCGAGGCGCAACGCCGGTTCGGGGTCGAGTTGCCCGATCCGGTGGTGGTCACCTCCGACAACGACCCGCTGGACAACCCGGTCGACGAGGAGTTCCGCGTCGGGACCCTGGGCCTCGCCTTCGACGTCGACACGGCCACCGTGGTCATCGAGGCGATCGCGGCCGGTGAGGCCGAGGCGGAGGTTGAGCTCGGTGAGCCCGACGAGGTCGACGAGACCGACGACGAGGACGAGGAGCCCGATGACGACCTCGACCGGCTGCGGGTGCGGTTGACCCCACAGGCGGCGCGGGAGTTCATCGAGCGGGCCCGCCGGGTGGTGAACGCCGGTCGGCCGCCGTGCCCGCTCTGCGGCCAGCCCCTCGACCCGGCCGGTCACCTCTGCCCCCGGCACAACGGCTACCACCGCTGATGATCGTCGACCCCGCGAACCGGGTGCCGCTGCGGTGACCGCCTCCGACGTGCAGCCGGCGCTCGACGAGAGCGACGCGCTACGCCTGCTCCGGGGCGGTGAGTTCGAGCTGGAGGGGCGGTTGGCCGACGCCTCCAACACCACCCTGCGGGGCTTCCTGACCCTCGACGGGGTGACCGCCCGGTGCGTCTACAAGCCGGTGCGCGGTGAGCGGCCGCTCTGGGACTTTCCCGACGGCACGCTGGCCGGCCGCGAGGTGAGCGCCTACCTGGTGTCACGGGCCAGCGGCTGGGACGTGGTGCCGCCGACGGTGCTGCGCGACGGCCCGTTCGGGCCGGGTGCCTGCCAGCTCTGGATCGACGAGCCGGCCGACGCCGAACCGGTGGTCGGCTTCGTACCGGCGGACAGTCTGCCGCCGAGGTGGTTCCGGGTGGCGGCGGCCCAGGACGACGACGGCGTGCCGTACGCGCTCGCCCACGCCGACGACCCGCGCCTGGCCCGGATGGCGGTCTTCGACGCGGTGATCAACAACGCCGACCGCAAGGGCGGGCACGTGCTGCTCGGGCCCGACGACCGGATCTACGGGGTCGACCACGGTGTCTGCTTCCACGTCGAGGACAAGCTGCGTACGGTGCTCTGGGGCTGGTCCCGCCGGATCCTGCCGCCGGACGCGGTCGAGGTGCTCGGCGAGCTCGCCGCCGGGCTTGCCGGGGCGCTCGGCGCGGAGCTGGCCGAACACCTGACCATCAGCGAGGTCGCCGAGGTGTCCGCGCGGGTGAACCGGCTGCTGGAGACGGGCCGGTTCCCGGTACCCCCCGTCGACTGGCCGGCCATCCCGTGGCCGCCGATCTGAGGTCGCCGGTCCCGCGTGGCGGCGACAATCGGACGGCCCGCGCCGGGGCGACCGTGCGCGCTATCGCATTGATCACCTCGGGCTGTCACGACGGGCCGGGCCGGGCTGGTTAGGCTGGCCGTCATGGACGCATGGACGGGGCATCAGGTGCCACGGCTACCGGGAACCGGTGAGCCGTTGGCGTTGTTCGACTCGGCGCGCGGCGCCGTTCACCCCAGTCGCCCCACCGGGCCGGCGACGATGTACGTCTGTGGCATCACGCCGTACGACGCGACCCACCTCGGGCACGCCGCCACTATGATCACGTTTGATCTGGTGCAGCGGATGTGGCGGGACAACGGGCACGAGGTGCGGTACGTCCAGAACGTCACCGACATCGACGACCCGCTGCTGGAACGGGCCGCGCGTGACGGCGAGGACTGGGTCGTGCTGGCGATGCGGGAGACGGCGCTGTTCCGGGAGGACATGGAGGCGCTGCGGATCATCCCACCGGCGCACTACGTCGGCGCGGTCGAGTCGATCCCGGCGATCGTCGAGAAGGTCGGCACCCTGTACGACGACGGTGCCGCGTACCGCCTGGAGGACGGGACCGGGGACGTCTACTTCGACCTCGCCGCCGCGCCCCGGTTCGGCTACGAGTCGAACCTGACCCGCGAGCAGATGCTCGTCCTCTCCGCCGAGCGCGGTGGCGACCCGGACCGGTCGGGCAAGCGCGACCCGTTGGACCCGCTGCTCTGGCGCGGGGCACGCGACGGCGAGCCGGCCTGGGAGGGCGGCCCGCTCGGTCCCGGTCGGCCCGGTTGGCACATCGAGTGCGCCTCGATCGCACTGGACCTGCTCGGCAACACCATGGATGTCCAGGGCGGCGGCAACGACCTGCTCTTCCCGCACCACGAGTGTTCGGCCGCGCACGCCGAGCGGTTGACCGGTGAGTCGCCGTTCGCCCGGCACTACGTCCACGCGGGCATGATCGGCCTGGACGGCGAGAAGATGTCGAAGTCCAAGGGGAACCTGGTCTTCGTGTCCCGGTTGCGGGCCGACCGGGTGGACCCGATGGCGGTGCGGCTGGGTCTGGTCGTCGACCACTACCGGTCGGACCGGACCTGGACCGACGACGTGCTCAAGACCGCCCAGCAGCGGCTGGCCCGGTGGCGCGAGGCGGCCGCGGCCGGCTCCGGGCCGTCCGGGGTCGAGCTGCTGGCCGGTGTACGGGGCCGGCTCGCCGACGACCTGGACACTCCGGGTGCGCTGGTGCTGCTGGACGCCTGGGCGGAGAGCGCCCTCGCCGGTGACGGTGGTGACCCGGCCGCCCCGGCGCTCTTCGCCGACACCGTCGACGCCCTGCTCGGAGTGAAGCTCTAGCCCGGTCCCGAACCGAACGCCGTCGTCCCGATCCCGGTCAGCCCAGCACCAGACCGGGGTCGGGTTCCGGCTCGGCCGCCGGTCCCGGAATCCGGTACTCCTCGGTCAGCGTGGTCATCGGTCCGGGCCAGGTCGCCTGGGCCACCTCGATCGGCTTGTGCCGGTCGTCGTACGCCACGTGCAGCAGGTGCAGCACCGGCGTGTCCGGCCGGATCTGGAGGATCTCGGCCTCCTCCCGGCTGGGCTGCCGGGCGCTGATGGTGTCGGTGGCCGAGCTGTACCCGCGCCCGATCGCCTCCTCGGCCTCCTGGTAGAGCGGCCGGCCGAACGCCTCCATCCGTTCCAGGCTGGTGCCGGCGGCGTCGGCCACCCGGAACCAGGAGGCGCCCACCTCGACCGGGGTGTCCTCGGTCCGGACCAGGTGCCGCCGGATGACCATCTCGGTGCCGTCCGGCACGCCGAACGCGTCGGCCACCTCCGGCGGCGCCGGTGCCCGGCCGACCTGGATCAGGTGTTGCCGGTAGCGGGCGGCGAGGTCGGCGTGGTAGCCCCGGTGACCGCCGTAGCGGCCACGGGAGAGCCGGTTGAGCCGGCGTCGGGTGCCGCGTACGTAGGTGCCGGAGCCGGGTTTGGTGATCAGGACGCCCTCGACCCGGAGCTGGTCGATGGCGCGCTGCACGGTCTGCTTGGCGACCCCGAACATCTCGGCGATGGCCGGGATGCTCGGCAGCCGTTCACCGGCCGCCCAGTCGCCCTGTCGGACCCGCGTACGCAACTGGGCCGCGATCTGCCGGTGCGGGAACTCGGCCGCCCCCGGATTGATCTGCACCTGGTTCCTCCCTCGCGCCGATCTTCGCCCACTAGGTTCCTAGGATGCCGTACGCGAGGTGGTCCGGCCCACAGCGACACGCCGAGGGCCGGACCTTCCGCGAGGGGGTTACGCGTTCACTGCCGCCGGACCGTCGTCACGGCCCACGCTCTTCGCTACGGCCTGCGCTGCCGTCACGGCTTGCGGGCGAGTACCGCGCCGTTCGCGCCCGGCGCCTCGAAGGCGACCGTACGGATGTCGGTGAACCCGGCCCGGTCCAGCCACGCGCGGTACTCGGCGCCCGAGTAGTTCCGTCCGCCCTCGGTCTCCACCAGCATGTTCATCCCCATCAGCGCGGCCGACGACGGCCCGGCCCGGTCGTCGTCGAGCAGCAGTTCGGAGATGATGATCGTGCCGCCGGGGGAGAGCGCGGCGAAGCACTTCGCCAGGATCAGCTGGTTTGTCGGCTCGTCCCAGTCGTGCAGGATCATGCTCAACAGGACCGCGTCGTAGCCCTCCGGCAGTGCCGGGTCGGCGAGGAAGTCCCCGCTGACGGTGTCCACCGTGCCGGCCAGGCCGGCGGTGTCGATCTTCGTGTCGGCCTGGGCGCAGACGTGCGGCAGGTCGAAGACGGTGGCCCGCAGGCCGGGGTGCTGCCGGCAGAGTTCGATCGAGAAGGCACCGGCCCCGCCGCCGACGTCGAGCAGCCGCCGGTGGCCGGTGAAGTCGTGCGCGCCGGCCAGGGCGCGGGCGGTGAAGATCGAGGTGGAGTACATCGCCTCCCAGAACAGGGCGAGCATCTCCGGGTCGTCGGCGTCGAACACCGACTCCTTGGCCTGCGGGTCCCAGGTGAGCGGCTTGTCGGTCCGCAGTGCCTCGCCGATCCGGTGCCAGGGCAGGTAGGTGCGCTCGTCGCAGTAGCGCACCTGGCCGCCGAAGTAGTACGGCTTACCGGCGACCAGGAACTCCTCGGCCAGCGCCGAGTTGCGGTAGCCGCCGCCGTCG
Organism: Micromonospora sp. NPDC049529; assembly: GCF_055586685.1. Lineage (NCBI taxonomy): Bacteria > Bacillati > Actinomycetota > Actinomycetes > Micromonosporales > Micromonosporaceae > Micromonospora > Micromonospora sp. NPDC049529. Next base: position 20,247 of record NZ_JBVJHT010000027.1, on the reverse strand, counting down.
GTCTTCTCCAGTAGGCCCAGCGAGGCGCAGGCGGACAGCAGTAGGTCGGCCGGGCGTTCGGCGATGCCGAACTCGGTGCCGGCGGTCTGCACCGTCAGCTCCCGTCCACCGGCGATCCGGGTGAACAGGCCGAGTTCGACCGCTGCCGCGAAAGTCTTGAAGCTCCAGAAACCGGTCACGAGCCCCATAAGGGGCGTAGGGGTGAGCATCCAGAAATATCATCATCTGAACGGGCGGCAGGCATGCGTCTGTCGGCTATCTGACATACACCTTTTTGGGTCTGCTACCGCCCGTTCGGCCGAGGCCTACCAGGAACCCGCCGTCGGGCCGGCGGAACCGCCCCGGCGACGCAGGTACTTCTCGAACTCCTGGGCGATCTCGTCCCCGGTCAACGGCTGGATGCCGGCGTCACCGACCCGCTCCTCCAGCTCCCGGACGTACTCGCCGAGCTCGGCGTCCTGCTCGGCGGCGGAACGCACCCGCTGCTCCCACTCGGCGGCCTCCTCGGCCAGGTCGGCCATGGGCACCGGCAGGTCGAGCACCTCCTCGACCCGGTGCAGCAGAGCCAGCGTCGCCTTCGGGCAGGGCGGATTGTTCGCGTAGTGCGGCACGTGCACCCAGAACGACACCGCGTCGACCTCGGCCCGGGTGCAGGCGTCCTGGAGCACGCCGACGATCCCGGTCGGGCCGTCGTACCGGGTCGGGGTGAGCTGGTAGCGCTCGGCGGCGTCCTTGTCCGACGCGCTCCCGCTGATCGGCAACGGCCGGGTGTACGGCACGTCGGCGAGCAGGGCACCGAGCAGCACGATCCGGTTGATCTCCAGGCTGTGGCACAGCTCCAGGATCTGCTCGCAGAAGGTCCGCCAGCGCATGCTCGGCTCGATCCCGCGGATCAGCACCACATCGCGGTCGGTCCCCTCGGGGCTGGCCAGCATGAACCGGGTGGTCGGCCACTCGACCCGGCGGGTCTCGCCCTCGGCCATCGTGATCGTCGGCCGGCTCACCTGGAAGTCGTAGAAGTCCTCCGGGTCCAGCTCGGCGATCTGCCGGGCCTGCCAGACCTGCTCCAGGTGTTCCACCGCCGCGGTCGAGGCGTCGGCGGCGTCGTTCCAGCCCTCGAAGGCGGCGATGGCCACCGGCGAGCGCAACGTGGGCAGGCCGTCGAACTCGGTCACGCGAGCACCTCGCCGTCACCGTCACCGCGCGGGGCGATGTCGAGCCGGATAACGCTGAACCGGTTGTCGCCGAGCCCGGCCGTCCCCGCGCCGTGCCCGGTGGCGCTGTCCCTGATGTCCCTCACGTCCGTCAGCCTACGTCTCTGCTCGGGATGGGGCCCGCCGGCCGCGCCGACACCCCACGCCCGCGCGCGACCTTGCCGGCCGGGCCCGCTCCCGGCCCGGTCGAACCGGCCGTACGGCGACCCGGATCGCCCAGGTCGGATGTTCGGGTACGGACCGGACGATGGCGACGCAGATCACATACTGGCGGAGTGTGTGTTGTGCAACCGCCCGTCGCCACGACTCGGATTAGCCTGGGTGGGTGCCGAACTCGCTGCTCGACGCCCTTGCCGCCCGGATTCTCATCGCCGACGGCGCGATGGGGACCATGCTGCAGGCGGCCGACCTCAGCCTGGACGACTTCGAGGGCTACGAGGGCTGCAACGAGGTACTGAACGTCACCCGGCCCGAGGTGGTCCGGTCGGTGCACGACGCCTACTTCGAGGCCGGGGCCGACTGCGTCGAGACGAACACCTTCGGCACCAACCTCGGCAACCTCGGCGAGTACGACATCCAGCACCGGATCGTCGAGCTGGCGCAGGCCGGTGCCCGGATCGCCCGACAGTCCGCCGACCACTGGTCGACGCCGGAGAAGCCGCGATTCGTGCTCGGCTCGATCGGCCCCGGCACCAAGCTGCCCACCCTCGGGCACAGCCGCTACGACACGCTGCGCCAGGCGTACCTGGAGAACGCCACCGGGCTGCTCACCGGCGGGGTCGACGCGCTGATCATCGAAACCTGCCAGGACCTGCTCCAGGTGAAGTCCGCTGTGGTCGGTGCCCGGCGGGCGATGGCGCAGGCCGGCCGTACGGTGCCGTTGATCTGCCACGTCACGGTCGAGACCACCGGGACCATGCTGCTCGGCAGCGAGATCGGGGCGGCGCTGACCGCCCTCGAACCGCTCGGCATCGACCTGATCGGGCTCAACTGCGCCACCGGCCCGGCCGAGATGAGCGAGCACCTGCGCTACCTGTCCCAGCACGCCCGGGTGCCGCTGTCGGTGATGCCGAACGCCGGCCTGCCGCAGCTCACCGCCGACGGCGCCTACTACCCGCTGACACCGCAGGAGCTGGCCGACGCGCTGGACCGGTTCGTCAACGAGTACGGCGTCTCCCTGGTCGGCGGCTGTTGCGGCACCACCCCGGAGCACATCCGGGCGGTCGCCGAACGGCTGACCGGGGCCACCCCGGTGCCGCGCCAGCCCGTGCCCGAGGCCGGTGTCGCGTCCATCTACCACCACGTGCCGTTCGCGCAGGACGCCAGCGTGCTGATGGTGGGGGAGCGGACCAACGCCAACGGCTCCAAGGCGTTCCGGGAGGCGATGCTCGCCGGTGACTGGCAGGCGTGCGTCGAGATCGCCCGCAGCCAGGCCCGCGACGGTTCGCACCTGCTCGACCTCTGCGTCGACTACGTCGGCCGGGACGGTGCCGAGGACATGCGGCAGCTCGCCAGCCGGTTCGCCACCGCCTCCACCCTGCCGATCATGCTCGACTCGACCGAACCGCAGGTGATCGAGGCCGGGTTGGAGATGCTCGGCGGCCGGTGCGTGGTCAACTCGGTCAACTTCGAGGACGGCGACGGACCCGAATCCCGCTACGCCCGGGTGATGCCGATCATCAAGGAGCACGGCGCCGCCGTGGTCGCGTTGACCATCGACGAGGAGGGCCAGGCCCGTACGGCGGAGTGGAAGGTCCGGGTCGCCTCCCGCCTGATCGACGACCTCACCGGCCGGTGGGGGCTGTCGCTGGGCGACATCATGGTCGACACGCTCACCTTCCCGATCGCCACCGGCCAGGAGGAGACCCGGCGCGACGGCATCGAGACGATCAACGCGATCCGCGAGATCGCGAAGCGGTACCCCGGCGTCAACTTCACCCTCGGGCTGTCCAACGTCTCCTTCGGACTCAACCCGGCGGCCCGCCAGGTGCTCAACTCGGTCTTCCTGCACGAGTGCGTGCAGGCCGGTCTGACCAGTGCGATCGTGCACGCCAGCAAGATCCTGCCGATGTCGAAGATCCCCGAGGAGCAGCGCGAGGCCGCCCTCGACCTGGTCTACGACCGGCGTCGACCGGCCATCGACGACCAACCCGCGTACGACCCGGTGCAGCGCTTCATCCAGGTCTTCGAGGGCGTCGACGCCGCCTCGGCCCGCGCCACCCGAGCCGAGGAGCTGGCCGGGCTGCCACTGGACGAACGACTCAAGCGCCGGATCATCGACGGCGAACGCAAGGGCCTCGAAGTCGACCTCGACGAGGCGCTGACGCAACGGCCCGCGTTGGCGATCATCAACGACACCCTGCTCGACGGGATGAAGGTGGTCGGCGAGCTGTTCGGCTCCGGCCAGATGCAGTTGCCGTTCGTGCTCCAGTCGGCCGAGGTGATGAAGACCGCCGTCGCCTACCTCGAACCGCACATGGAGAAGGCCGACGACGGCGGCAAGGGCAAAATCGTGCTTGCCACGGTCAAGGGCGACGTCCACGACATCGGCAAGAACCTGGTCGACATCATCCTGTCCAACAACGGCTACGAGGTCGTCAACATCGGCATCAAGCAGCCGATCACCGCGATCCTCGACGCCGCCGAGGAGCACCGGGCCGACGCGATCGGCATGTCCGGCCTGCTGGTCAAGAGCACCGTCATCATGAAGGAGAACCTCCAGGAGATGGCGTCGCGCGGGGTCGCCGAACGCTGGCCGGTGCTGCTCGGCGGGGCCGCGCTCACCCGGGCCTACGTCGAGGACGACCTCCGGTCGACGTACGCCGGCCAGGTGCACTACGCCCGCGACGCGTTCGAGGGACTGTCCCTGATGGACCGGGTGATGATCGCCAAGCGCGGTGGTGCCGCAGTGGTCGACCCGGAGCGGGAGGCGGCCCTGGCGGCCCGCAGAGCCCGACGGGAGCGGCAGCGGACGATGGTCACCGACGCCCTGCCGGACATCAACGACTCCTCGGTCCGCTCCGACGTCGCCACCGACATCGAGGTGCCCACACCGCCGTTCTTCGGCACCCGTGTGATCAAGGGTGTGCCGCTGGCCGACTACTCGGCCCTGCTGGACGAGCGGGCGACGTTCGTCGGCCAGTGGGGGCTGCGCGGTGCCCGAGGTGGCAACGGCCCGTCGTACGAGGAACTGGTCGCAACCGAGGGCCGGCCCCGGCTGCGCTACTGGCTCGACCGGCTGATCTCCGACAAGGTGCTCGAAGCGGCGGTGGTCTACGGCTACTTCCCGGCGTACTCCGAGGGCAACGACCTGGTGGTGCTGGACGAGAACGGGCACACCGAACGGGCCAGGTTCACCTTCCCCCGCCAACGGCAGGAACGCCGACTCTGCCTCGCCGACTTCTTCAAGCCGCGCGGGGAACAGTTGGACGTGGTCGCGTTGCAACTGGTCACCGTCGGGCAGCCGGTCAGCGAGTACACCGCGAAGATGTTCGCCCGTAACGAGTACCGCGACTACCTTGAGGTGCACGGGCTGTCCGTACAGCTCACCGAGGCACTGGCCGAATACTGGCACCGCCGGGTCCGCAACGAACTGGTCCTGCCCGGCGGTCGTACGGTCGGCAGTTCCGATCCGACGGACTTGGCCGGCCTGCTGCACAACGACTACCGAGGCTGCCGGTACGCGCTCGGCTACACCGCCTGCCCCGACCTCGAAGACCGGGCGAAGATCGTCGACCTGCTCGGTGCCGACCGCATCGGCGTACGCCTCTCCGAGGAGTTCCAACTCGAACCGGAACAGGCCACCGACGCCATCATCGTCCACCACCCCGACGCCAACTACTTCAACGCCAAGTAGCCGCCGTACACGCCTTGACCTTCGCTGGAAGGCCGTCGAGTGCCCCCCATGCCATGATCGGGCCGTACTGCGGATCGCCGTATGGTGGCCATCCCTGTCCGGCTAAGGAGTGGTCCTCGGCTTGGCTGCCGGCGGCATGCCTGTGAGAACTTCCTGTACGTTTCAAGGCGGCCCGCTCGCGCCGCCGCCTGGGCGCGTCCGTCGCTCCGACTCCGGCCACACAACACGCCCGGTGGCCGGCGCGGAAAGCGGAAGCCCAAGGGGCCGCCGGAGACGACAGCGCCGAGAGTGGGAGTTGTTGATGGGCCGGCAGCCGGCCGGGCCGGCCAGGGGTCGCGCAGCGTGCTCGACGCACGCCGCGCCGTTGGCGAGCAGGCGGGGGGAGTGCGGGGTTGCGGTTACTGTGCCTCCGGCGGGGGATCCCCCGGCCCCGGTACGCCGGTGAGGCCAGCGCCGCCGGGTCCGTGGGTGGTTGAGCTGGGAGCCATCCCGCCCACCGTCGACCTGGGCGAAGCCGAGCAGACCACCGCCCGAGGCGCCAGCGTCCGTACGGGCGTCAAGGCCCGCTTGTCATGGCGCCCCGGACGCCGGCCCGCTCCACAGTGTGCGGGTCGACGGCGAACGGGATGGCGATGATAATGCGTGGCGTGCCGTACAGGTCCTGCTGGGTAGAGTTATAGAGGAGCACCGTTGGTTATCGACATTGCCGATCTAGCAATCGCTGCCGGTGGCGTTGCTGTAGGAATTCTTGCAGTTCTGGTCGGTCGGCGTACATTGAGGCCGCCACGCAGAAGGCTGCTCTTCGGGTACGAAGGACCTCATGCATTGCTGCCGGATAAGATCGGCGCTGGTAGTGGCAGTTTTGAAGTCCGTTATAATGGATCCGAGGTCGTGAGTCCGCACATTACGACCTTGGTCCTCGTTCCGGGCGGAACACACGACATTGCGAGCGCCAACTTTGACGGCGGAAAGTCTCTGGAGTTCTCTCTTCATGTCGGTGGGTCGATTCTAAGTCAAGAACCAAGCGACCTTCCCCTAAGCTACGTCGACGAAGTGCTGAGGGTCGGCCCAGCGCTGCTACGCGTTGGTGACAAATATGCAATAACGCTGTTGACTGCGGGGAGGCCATCTACAGATGCGCCAAAAAACCTTTGCCTGATGTGCAGGTGACTGGTCTACATGAATGGCTCCAAGCGGCAGGAAAGTTGTCGAATAGGGCTGTGAATTTCGGAGTCACCATAAGCGCTGCATCATTTTTTCTTGTCAGCATTGGTGCTTTCTTCCTGCCTGGTGGCTTCAAGGACAACGAGTCATTGCCTGCAGATTCACCGTACGCCATCGCCCTTGTGGGGGCACTAACGCTTACGGTCCTGTCGGTTACTCTTATTCCTTGGTTGGTCCACCGTCGTCATGCTGTCTAAGCGAGGGTGGTAGCTGCCGCGTCGCCGCAGGGAGGGCGCGAATGCTTGGAGCACAGCTGCTGGGTTCCTCCTGTGGTGAGGGGGACGGTGGCTGGTCTTGCCCTACCGGGCCACCTACCCCTCCGGCTCTCCATTGGCTGTCGTCGGAGGGTAGGGCTGCCGTTGCCTGCATCAGCGCTCGCGCCGAGAGCCCGCTGTCTTTCTCAGTCCGCGCCGGGCCGTCGAAGGTGGACCAAGAGTGACTAGTAACGACCATCAATGACGAACCTTTTTGCAGCTCAGCGCCTGAATGGGTACCCCTTGTCGGATAGGTCGGCTGCTCGTGCCAGTTCAACGCCAAGTAGCCGCCATACACGCCTTGACCTTCGCTGGAAGGCCGTCGAGTGCCCCCCATGCCATGATCGGGCCGTACTGCGGATCGCCGTATGGTGGCCATCCCTGTCCGGCTAAGGAGTGGTCCTCGGCTTGGCTGCCGGCGGCATGCCTGTGAGAACTTCCTGTACGTTTTCATGGCGGCCCTGGACGGGCTGGGTCCGCGTCCATCGGGCCGCTGACGCTCGGACTTCGGGCACGCAACATGCCCAGCGGCTGGTGCGGAAAGCGAAGGTCCAAGGAACCGCCGGATGGTATGGGGTTGGGTCAGTGCGCCTCCGGCCGGGCTCGGCCCACGGTATGCCAGTGAGGCCAGCGTGGCGCGATTCCCAAGCTGACAGTGCTGGCTTGCGGCGGTACCGCCATCCATAGAGCCAAGCTCCCCGCTGACGCCGCCGCCGCATCATGATGGTGGACTAGCTGACCAGATGCGCAGCCGCCTGATCAACCGTCCCTGATCTCCAAATTCCACTGCACTGCCACTGCCGGCCGAGCTTTACCGCTCGTCTGCCGGTGCCGTCGATGCGCCCACTGAGGGTTTGGCCGCTTGGGAAGCTACACCTTCCCGCGAGCGATGCCGAGCAGTCGGCCGATGCGATTAGCCCATCCGGGAGGCCACCACGGTGGTACGTATACGCCGATCCTATCCTCCGATCGATCCATCTCGGCAAGGTCTCGCTCCATCCGATACTTGATATAGAGGCGGCGAGGCCGAGCGGTCAGTACCTCACGTCGGATGGTGTCGGTGACAGCTCCAGCAAGAACCCCTGTTCGGAACCCGTCTCTTTTAGCGTTGGCCTTGAGCTCATCGGCGCGGGCGGCTACCTCAGCCGCGGACGTATCGCGTCTGTGTGGGGTCATCTGGTGCGATCTCCACGCGTTGTAGCTGGCATGCCAGTCTCGATCGGCCCCGACCCAGTCTGTCACTGCCTCACGAACTGGCTCTGAGCCGTACAGCTCGACTCTGCTGATGGTAGAGGATTGTTCGTCCGGATTAGGCAACGCCGGTGCCGTTTCCCATCGTTCGGCGCCCACCGCCTCACTTCGAGCTTGTTCCGTCGCGCGTTGCATTGCAACGTGGTCGTCGTAAGCAGTGGTACGCCGCTCCCAGACCCGATCCAAGTGGAGTGACTTGCGCTGACTCCGGAGAGTCGCCCAGGTCAGGATTATGTTGCCGCCGATGGCGGCCAGGGCGACGACCGACGCTTCGCTGAACTGCATAGACGCAGTTTGGCAGGCCGAGTCGAGCGGCCTTGGGAGCGCATGCTTGGGCAGCCCGCATTCCGTCCGCGAGAGTGCCAAGGATGGAGGGGCGGTGCGAGACGCCGAGAGCCGTCCGCTGCTAGACCGAGATTCGTCCAGGTAGTGCGGGGTGGGCAACCCGATCTCGTAGTTCTTCTGTTGCCGCTCCATCCACCTGCCAGTAGTCAATATCTCAGGCGATAACGCACTTTTCTGGATTTACCTGGCCCAGCAGGTCAATGCTGGCCGCGATTCTTCATTCCTCCAGGTCAAGTGTCCGATTGAGTGGCGACCCGGGCGCACTGGGCCCGGGCCGTCACGGACGGCGGGGGACTGTCTGTGCAAGTAGCCCTTGGGTGGCGCAGGTGTAGCCGCCGTGGGCGTTGCCTGAGCATCAAGGGGTCGGGTGTCGATGGTCCACTTGCCCCTGCCAGCTCGACGCGGAATGGCAGGGGAGGGTCGGGCATAAGAGCTTGGCCTGTGTGAACATAGATCACGGTGTCTCTCTCGGAGGCCCTTCGGTGCATGCGTCGAAACACGTCGTCCACGGCGTTTCGCGACAGTCGTCGTCGCGGCCGGAGGTGCGCGTAGAACCTCCAAGTCATCGCCTCCCCTGTGGCCGGCGTGGGCGGTGACCACCTTCGGGTTGAGCCTGGCTCGGATGAGCAGACTCGCGTGAAAGGTCACATCGACCGATGAAACGCAGTGATCAGAGCAGGTGGACCCGCTCGGTGCCGCCGTCCGGTTGGACCACGGTCAGGCTTCCGCCACCGCGTTCGAGTAGTTCCAGGACCAGGTCGTACACGACCAGGGCCCGGTTGATCGTGTCCGTCTTCGTGTCTCTGGTCCGGGTGCACGCCGCGCCCAGAGCGTCGACAGCGCGTGGGGTCAGATTGACCGTGACCTTCGTTAGCGCCGACCGGTCCGGCTCCGGCTCGGTCACGACTCGGCGGCCAGGACCTGCGACGCCGTCGCCGCCCGGCCGCCGTGCCTGACGAGCTGAACGTCGTACGCCCACCGGAGCTGCCGGCAGCCGTCGGTGGTGCAGGTGTAGCACCAGCCGCTGAGTTGGTGCGCTCGGATAGTGCGGGTGGCCGCCTCCCAGATCCCGGCTTCGGTGAGCGGCTCATCGTGCCGGCTCACCGCAGAGCCTCCGTCTCCCGTAGTAGGGCGGAGACGCGTACGTAGTTGCCCCAGCAGTCCACGTGCCCCGGCCGGTTCGGATCCCTGCATGACCGGTGCGCCCACACCCACACCTCCAACTCGCCATCGCGGATACGCGGATACTCAGGGTCGATGCTGATCATTCGCAGCGTGGTCGCCTCCGTGCCGAGGGCACCGACCAGGTACCACTCGCCCGGCTGAAGGTGGAGGAGTGTGTCGGCCGGTATAGACCGTGCGTCGGCCGGTACTCGAATGACACCGGTCACGATCGCGTCTCCGCTTCGGCGGCCAGCATCGCCGGGTCAACCACCATCAGCCGCGCCCATCGGAGCCGGGTACAGCGGCCGGGCTTGTAGGACGGGCACAATCCGCATTCCTCGCCGCCATCGTGACGGCGCACGGTGGACCGGGCGATCCCGAGCAGGGTCGGCCACAGGTATCGGGAGGCTCGGGTGAGCGGGTGCTGCTGGTTGTTCATCGCCGCCGCCAGACCCAGCGTGGGCGGCGGGTGTTCCACAGGATCCGGACCAGGGCCCGGGTGTCCTTGGCCAGCGGTGGCATCGGGACCGGCGGGGCGTCGGCCGGCCGGTACGCACCGGTCCGGTCGGGGTACTCGGTTGCCGGGCCGGGCTGTACCGGTGGTGGGTCGGGCGGATCGAGCCATCGCATCGCGTACCTCCGTCGGGTGACCGGGGGCGTCGGGCCAGCCACGGGGGCAGCCGGCCCGACGCGATCAGGAAGTGCGGCGACTCATCCACTCCTCGTGCAGGTTAGGTCGCCACGCCTTGCGGCTAAGCGTTCCCTCTCTGGCCGATCACCGATAGCAGGCACACGTCAGCAAACAGCCTGGCTGACGGCCACATTCAGAGTCACTTCAGGAGATGCCGTACCCGCCACGTCGGCCAATCACAGGACGGCGTAATTGCTGGCGGCAGGGTGAGTCACTTCGCGATGCGTGAATCGTCTACGAGGCGACGACCAGCAAAGATTCCCGGAATTGTCGCTACGACGATCATGGGCGAAAGTGCAGTTGCGGTACGTCGTAGAGGTCAGGATTCGGTACGCGGTGCATGTTGGGGTGGCTGATCTCGATGATGAGCATTTCGGTGAGGAACTGGACGCTGGCTGCGAGAAGGTGGCTGGTGTGAGCGGTGGCGCTTTGTGCTTTGAGGCCGACGGTGATGTGGATGTGAGGCTTGATTGCCTGGGCGGCGTCGTCCCAGGCGATGGTGCCGCCGCCGAGAGCCTCAATGTTGGCCAGGTCGACGTGTGACCAGAGCGGAGCGTCGGGGTTGTCGAGGCGTTGGCAGGTGCCGACAACCTGGGCCGTGGAGAGTCCGGCGATGAACATCGGGATGTAACCCTGCCTGATGCCGTGGGCGCGGCAGGTGTTGGTCAGAGCGGTGAAGAAGTCGTCGCCGTGGTCGAAGACAACACCGATCATGCGTCCCTGGGTGAGTTCGTGGCTACGCATGCGCTGTTCCCCTCTCCGGTTGACCTGTGTCGGCGATGGGCATCGGCCAGGGCCAGATGGCGGGTTCGGTAAGTCCACCCGCAGTGGTGACTGCGGTGCCGATGTCCTCTGGTTTTGCCCCGGTCGCGAGGAGGACGCGGAGCAGGATGCGGGCCTTGTAGGGATGCAGCCAGCCTGCGGGGATAAGGCCACGGGCCAGGAGATCCTGTTCGGAGCCGGGAAAGCCGTAGGTGTGGGTGAGGGTGGATCCGGCCGAGGTTCGGGAGGCGAGGATCACCGGAATCCGCCCGGCGAAATCGGTGAGGGTGTTGACGAGGGGCTCCGGGACATGGCCTACGCCGAAGCCGGCGACCACGAGGCCGTCGAGGTGTGGGCCGATGGCGTCCAGGAGGGTGACATCGGAGTCGAGAGCGACGGTGTAGAGGCCGACGCTCACGTGCTCGCCGAGTTGGGGGAACGGCAGCGTCAGCCGGTGCGGCACTCGGCTTAGCATCCGCGCCGTGCCCTCCAGAATGTATCCGAGCGGGCCGGTGTCGAGGGAGCGGAACGTCGCGCCGCTGGTGGAGTGGGTCTTCGTGACCCAGCGGGCAGCGTGGATCGCGTCGGTGAAGACGACCAGGCAGCCTTGCTCGCGAGCGGCCGGCGAGGCGGCGGTCTGGATCGCGGCGAGGAGATTGGCGGGCCCGTCCGCCCCGGCGAGAGTGGGGTTTCGCATCGCGCCGGTGACGATCAGGGGCTGGGGTCGGCGATGCAGCAGGTCGAGCAGGTACGAGGTTTCCTCGATCGTGTCCGTGCCCTGAGTGATCACCACTCCTGTGGCACCCGAGTCGAGCGTGCGTGTTGCCGCAGCGGAGAGGTCGGTGATGTCCGCGAACGTGAGCGAGGCACCGGGGCGGCGACGGAAGTCGACCACCTCAATCTCAATTCCGGTCTCCGCAAGTCCGGGTACGGCCTCGACGAGTTGCCGGGCGGACAGGCTGGGGCTGACACCGTCGCCGTTGGCGCTGGTCATGGCGATGGTGCCGCCGAGGCCGAACACCACGACCCGAGGCGCAGGCGTTTTCGACGTCGAGGGCACGCGGATTCCTTCCGACGGGCTATGCGGTGGACGTCCGGGGAGCCTATTACGGCATCGCGCCGACGAAGCGGCACGCCTGGTCAACACCGTCGAGGGACAGCAGGCGGCTGCGTGGCTCAGCCATTCCCTTGAGGCCGTGTTCGCCAAGTTCGGCACACCGTCCCCGTAGCCAGGCCCAGTCGAGGCCCAGGTAATCGGCGAGGACCCGCAGCCGTGACCCTGGCGTATCGGCGGCGATCAGGGAATGGGCTCGCACAGGTCCGACGGCAGCGCGGTACTCGGCGAGAGCTGAAGGCCGGTTCGTGACGTCAACCTGCCACACACCGTCCGCACCGATCCAAGTCGCCACGATCGCCCGTTGTTGGGTCAAGACGAAGCCGGGCAAAGCGCCGTAGTCGGGCTCGTCGGTCATCGCGACGTTGATGCCGAACGACTCCATCAACGCCACGGCCAGCAGCAGGAGGATCCGTTCCGACTCCGTCGATGCGGCAACGGCGGTCTGCGGGACGCAGAACAATCTCGTCGACCGCTGAGAGTTGGTCGTGAATCGTGCCGCCATCGTCTCCAGGTAGCGGAACTTGTGTTCAAACAACAGCCAGGTACTCGCCTCCTCACCGCGCTGTTCCCGCGTCCAGAAAATGGGAACCTCCATCAGGTTGCCGGAGTGGCGGCTGATGTGGTCGGCGCAGAACGCCGAACCGAGCCACAGCCGCGACACCATGTCCAGATCCTGGCCGACGTCGCCGCTGCCGGCGGACTTGGTCAGGTGGGTGTACTCAGCGGCAGCGGTTCGGGAGGTGTCCAGTCGAGCATCGTCCAGGAGCAGCGACTGATCGAGGTTCGCTACCGCCCACAGGACCGCCCCGCTGATCGTGTCGAGCCGGTAGACGCGCGGGATGAGCAGGCGGGCGTCGTCGCCGATGTCGACCAGCCGCCGGAATGCCTGGCGGGAATCCAACGCGAACAATCCCTCGCCGTCGGCTGCGGTGACCCGTCCGGCGACCAGACGACGCCGCAGAGGACGAGGCCACGAGCGTCCAGCGTCGCCGTGTGGGATTGTCGCGAGGATCCGCCCGTCGTCGACTGCCGGATACACCTCCACCTCTACCGGCACGCCTGGGAAATACCGCCCACTCGGTGCTTGGAGAGTCTGGCCCTCAGCCGTGCCGTCCTCTACCGGCTCCATCAGAGACGCGAACGCCGAGAAGTCCCTTCCCCGTGTCCGCTCGTCCAGGACGTGCTCCTGGTGAATCACCATCGGCTCGGACCGGATCAGTTCATCAGAGCGACGCGGTTGGGACAGCATCGTCAGTAGGGAGTCGGCGGCCGTCGGGTCCATCGCCCGTGACCGGGTGGCGACGTCGGTCAACCGATCCAGGTCATCGGGGGGCGCCGCCGTGTCGGCGACCAGAGCGATGAGCTGGCCGTTTGCACCCAGTGCCTTGTCAAGCCGCGCGGCCACCTCCGGCCTCGGACGCTTCCGGGCGGTCTCCAACTCCCACAGGTAGGTGTGCGAGTAGGTGGTGGCCATGCCGAGGTCACGCAGTGACAGGCCGGCGGCCTCGCGTAGGCGTCGGACCTCGACTCCGAAGCGAGGATTCACGGCAAAGGTGGTGCGTCGCGTCATGTCGGCTCCCACGTTGGGCCGGGTAGCGCGTTGGCGGTCCCCGTTACGTCGCCGCTTCGGACCGTACACGGATGCAGCGAAGCGCGTTGCGAACGCCTTGTCGTAGCGTCTATGGCGTGTCGTCCGGCAATCTGACTGGCTGTTCGGGTGGTGCGCCGGTCGGCGTGGGGTGAACTCCGAACTTTTCAATCACGAATCGCCAGAACAGGGCAACCCCGTCTTGAGCCGGTCTGGCTATCCGGTCGTTACGGCCGGCGTGCGCGAGGTGTTCGATGGTTACCCAGTCGTGGGCGGACCGGACCACGATGACGTCGACCGGTGCTGGTGTGACGGGTACGGCTGTGACGATGAGGTCGGTCATCGAGGTGATGCCCGCCAGAAGATTGTCGGCCTCGAACGCGATCACGCTGTCGACGATGTCGAGCACCGGTTCATAGGTCGTGCTGCTGTCGAGGACGGCGTGCAGCCGTGTCGCGATGTCCGCCCACGGCTCTCCACGGAAGTCGTACGGCCAACCAAGGGAACGCATCACCTCAGGCTGCCAGTGACACCGGACGACAGGTCCGTGGGAGACACACCAGGGGTACGGCAACGTGTCCCGCCATCTCCACCGCCCTCGAACTCGCACCCCACCACGGCCTCAGGCGACGCAGAACTCGTTGCCCTCGGGGTCAAGCATGACGATGTGCCCCAATGCGTCGCCGTACCACTCCTCGCGGACCGCAGTCGCACCGGCGGACACCGGCATCGGATCCCAAGGTCCAGTGGGTGGCCTTGGTGACTATTTTCCTGCGGGTACCTGGTCCGTGACCTCGTCGTAGCCGACCTTGGCGGGTTCTCCGGTCGGCGAGTAGATCACGCGGATCACACCCGTCGGGAACACCTCCGTCGCCGTCATCTTCAGGTGGTACGGCGCATCGCCGTCGTCGAACAGCCTGCGGCCCTTCCGTGCCGCCACCGGATGGACCAACAGGCGCAGTTCATCGACCAGCCCTGCGGCGAGCAGTTGCTGCACCACGGAGATCGACCCGGGGACGAGGATGCCCCTGATGCCGCCGTCGGCCTTGAGCGCGCTGGCGGCGTCGAGCAGATCGCCCTTGAGCAACTCGGAGTTGCGCCAGGAGAATTCCAGCGGCTGGCGCGAGACGACCACCTTGCGTACGTCACCGAGTTGCTTGGCGAACGGTGCGTCCTCCCCACCCGCGGCCTCGCGGTCAGGCCAGGCCCCGGCGAAGCTGTCATAGGTCTCCCGGCCGATGAGCAGCACGTCCGCCGTGTCGTAGTCCTCGCCGACCGCGCGGCCCATGTTCGCGTCGAAGTACGGGAAGTGCCAGTCGGGGTCGATCTCGGCCACACCGTCGGCCGAGATGAACAGTGTGGAGATGATTTTTGCCATCGGGTTGATCCTCCGGGGTCGGGCGGTGTCGGTGGGTGGACCGGGCGCAACCTTCCAAACCTATCGGCCGATCTCAGATTCGTACCGGCGCGGAGTCGGCGTTTCGCGCCCGTCGTGATGTATCTGTCGACACCAACTGCGGGGGTATGTTACGACCGACCGGCACAGCGTCGGGGCAGTGGCTCGGTCCGTCGCGCCGCTGAGCCCCGACTGGGATGTTGGTCCGCTGATCGAGGTAGCGCAGTTGACCAAGCACTACGGCCGGCGGGTGGCGGTTGCTGGACCGGCCAAGCCCGGCACCGCCGGGTCACCCGAACGGGAGAGATCACCGTAGGGTTCGGCGAATGGGTGCGATCAAGCCGTGGCATTTGCTCATACTGTCGGTCGTCTGCCTGCTGCCGTTGTTCGCCGCGACGCTCGGCGGCGTGCTCTGGGCGATGTCGCGCCGCCGCCGTAACCGTTGACCCGCTAGCTGGCAGGAGAGGGGAGGGTGCCGTGGTTGGCCGGTCCGCACCCACCGAGGTCGCGGAGTTGACGGTGGTCCGGCACGGGCAGAGCACGGCGAACGCGGCGTTCGCCCTGGCCGAGGCGGCCGGCAGCGTGGAGAGCGGGGTCACCGGACGGGACGCCGACATCCCCCTCTCGCCGCTCGGGCAGGCGCAGGCCGTTGCACTCGGTCACCGGTTCGCCGCCCTTGCGGCTGATCGTCGGCCGCAGGTGGTGCTCTGTTCGCCGTACCGCCGGGCTTGTCAGACCTGGCAGCTGGCGACGGACGCGGCGCGGGCCGGGGGCGGCCCGGACCTGCCGGTGGCGCTGATCGACGACCGGCTGCGCGACCGGGTGATGGGTGAGCTGGAGCTGCTCACCAGCGCGGCGATCGCGGCAAGGTATCCGGCCGAGGCGGCCCGCCGGGCCGGCACCGACGGGTTCCACTACCGTCCGCCGGGCGGCGAGTCGCTACTGGACGTCGCGGCCCGCGTCGGGTCGCTGCTCGATGACGTACGCCGGGAGCACGCCGACCTGCGCGTGTTGCTGGTGGCGCACGACTCCGTCGTCCTGATGCTGCGTCACCTGGTCGAGGGGCTGTCGCTGCCGGAGTTGGAAACGGTCGTCCGGGCCGGGATGGTGGCAAACGCCTCGCTCACCCGTTGGACGGCCGGGACCGGACGGTTGGTGCTCGCCGAGTACAACAGCGTGACGCACCTGCCGGGGGAGTGAGTCAGCCCTTCGGCGGCTGCGGGCGCAGGCCGTCGAGGGCCATGTCGAGCACCCGGTCGAGCTGGCCGGGCTCGGCCACCTTGATCATCGTGATCCCGCTGACCAGGCGCATCACGTCGTCGATGTTGGTGTCGGCCCGCACCACCCCGGCGGTCTGGGCGCGTACGAGCAGCGGCCGCCCGGCGTCGTAGACCTCGGTACGGCACCGCTGGAAGATCTCGGAGTCGTGCAGCAACTCCTCGGCGAGTGCCCGCTTGGTGGCGATGTAGCCGACGACCCGGTGCAGCCAGCCGACCAGGGCGTCCCAGGGCGGTGCGTCGGCCAGGTCGCTGGCGGAGCGGGACAGTGCTTCGACCTCGTCCACGTAGACGGCCTCGAAGAGATCCTGGCGGGTGGGGAAGTGCCGGTAGAGCGTGCCGATGCCCACGCGCGCCCGACGGGCGATGTCCTCCAGTGACGCCGAGGACCCGTGCTCGGCGAACGCGTCCCGGGCGGCGGAGATCAGGTTCTCGTAGTTGCGCAGCGCGTCGGCCCGCTTGGGGCGCCGGGAGGGGGCGTCGGGTACCTGTGCGGCGCTCGTCACAGCCAGGTCTCCCTTCTTCTGTTGCGACCGGAGGCACCCCTCCGGTAATGTTTTCGGAGGCAACCCTCCGGTACTTTGCGGAGGGGGCCCTCCAGATACTCTACCTCCCCGTCGGAACGGGGTGGGCGTAGCACGTTCGCTCGATGTCCGCCCACCGGACGACCAGGCGCGCCGGTCGGGCCATCGGCAACATCTCATCCAGCTACTTCGTAAGGAAGTTCTCGTGGCATCGACCACCAGACGTACCCCTCGACAGTTGACCTTCGCCGTCCTCGCGGCCGGGGCCGGCTTCTTCGCGATGATGCAGTCGCTGATCAGCCCGGTGCTCTCCACCATCCAGCACGATCTGCACACCTCACAGAGCACGGTCACCTGGGTACTGACCGCGTACCTGCTCTCGGCGGCGATTTTCACACCTATTCTCGGCCGGGTCGGCGACATGGTCGGCAAGGAACGCGTCCTGGTCATCACCCTGATCGGCCTCGCGATCGGCTGCCTGCTCGCCGCCGTCGCCCCGAACATCGGGGTGCTGATCATCGCCCGGCTGATCCAGGGCGTCGGCGGAGCGGTCTTCCCGCTCTCGTTCGGCATCATCCGCGACGAGTTCCCACCGGCTCGGATGTCCTCCGCCATCGGCGCGATGTCGGCCATCGTCGCCGTCGGTGGCGGCCTCGGCGTCGTCCTCGCCGGACCGATCGTCGGCCTGCTCGGCTACCGGTGGCTCTTCTGGATCCCGCTGATGATCGTGTCGCTGACCGCACTGGCGGCGTACCTGCTGGTCCCCGAGTCGCCGGTACGCAACCGGGGCCGGATCAACCTGCTCTCCGCCGCCCTGATGTCCGGCTGGCTCGTCGCCCTGCTCCTGGCGGTCAGCGAGGCACCGAAGTGGGGCTGGCAGTCGACCGGGGTGATCGGGCTGCTGGTGCTCGCGGTTGTGGTCTTCGCGGCCTGGGCCGCCACCGAGGTCCGCTCGACCAACCCGCTGATCGACATGCGGATGATGCGCCTGCCGGCGGTCTGGGCCACCAACCTGGTCGCGCTCCTGTTCGGCGGGGCGATGTTCGCCCTCTACGGCTTCCTCCCGCAGTTCACCCAGACTCCCACGGCGGCCGGATACGGCTTCGGCGCCAGCGTCACCGAGGCCGGCCTGCTGATGCTGCCGATGCTGGTCACCATGTTCGTCGCCGGCCTGCTCAGCGGGCGACTCGAAGGGGTCTTCAGCGCCAAGGCCCAACTCGTCACCGGGTCGGCGTTCGGCGTGCTCTCCTGCGCCGCACTGGTCGTGGCACACGACGAACGCTGGCAGCTCGGCGCCGCCGCCGCCGTCTTCGGCCTGGGCATCGGGCTGGCCTACTCGGCGATGACGAACCTGATCGTGAAGAGCGTGCCGGCCCACCACACCGGTGCCGCGGTCGGCATGAACGCCAACATCCGCACCATCGGCGGCGCGATCGGTGCCGCGATGATGAGCAGCATCGTCACCGGTCACCTCCAGGCCAGCGGGCTGCCCCGCGAGGCCGGTTACACCCACGGGTTCGCCCTGCTGGCCGGGCTCTCGGTGCTCGCCGTCGCGGCGGCGCTGCTGGTGCCGACCGTGCGACGCGCGTCCCGCCCGGCCGTGGACGGTTCGGC
This sequence comes from Micromonospora sp. NPDC049529, assembly GCF_055586685.1. Lineage (NCBI taxonomy): Bacteria > Bacillati > Actinomycetota > Actinomycetes > Micromonosporales > Micromonosporaceae > Micromonospora > Micromonospora sp. NPDC049529. Next base: position 1,970 of record NZ_JBVJHT010000027.1, on the reverse strand, counting down.
GCCGACCCCGGCGACCCTGCCGACCCCGGTCGCCGCCGCCAGCAGGTGACCGACGCCCGGCCGCGCCACCACGGGGAGACCGTCGGCACCGCCAGCCTGATCGGAGGAACACCCGGAGCCGGTCGGCCGCATCGTCAGCGGCCGGCCGGCTCCGGCGTCATCCGACGGGTACGCCACTGTGGAACTTGGTACGGATCCGACCGGCCGGCGATTATGGACCTACCGCCGAACCACGGGCCCGGATCGTCCCCGTGCGATGGTTCGGCCGGCCCTGATCAGCCGAGGAGGCCACCGTGAGCGTTGCAACCGGACACCGAACCAGCCGGGGCGTGGCCGCGCTCGGCCTGGTCGCCGCGCTGGTGGTCACGCTCGCCTGCGCGGTCGGCCCCGGCAACCCGGGCGAGCGGCAGCCGGCTCCGGCTCCGGCGCCCTCGTCGGGTGAGCCGGTCGACGGCTCGATGACGGTCGAGGAGTTCGAGCGGGACCTCGCCGGTGCGGTACGCCTCGCCGAGCAGTACTGGGGCGAGCGGTTCACCGAGTCCGGTGAGCGGTTCGAGCCGGTCCGGCGGGTGCTCGCGTACTCCCGCTCGGGTGAGGTCACCTGCGCCCAGCAGGAACTGCCCCGCAACAACGCCGTCTACTGCCCCGCCGGGGACTTCATCGCGTACGACGTGAACTGGGCCGTCGCCGCGTTCCGGCAGGTCGGGGACGCGTTCCTGTTCTTCCTGCTCGGCCACGAGTACGCGCACGCCGTACAGGCCCGGCTGCGCATCCAGCACCAGTTCACCATCCAGTCCGAGTTGCAGGCCGACTGCATGGCCGGGGCGTACCTCGGTGACTCGGTGCAGGGCGGGCAGCTCACCCTCCAGGCCGGCGACCTGGACGAACTGCGCGACGGGTTGGTCGCCGTCGGCGACGACCCGGACCAGCCGTGGTTCGACGAGGGCTCGCACGGCACCGCCGAACAGCGGATGGACTCCTTCTTCCGCGGCTACGAACGCTCGTACACCGCCTGCGACCTCACCTGACCGCACGACCGGGACCGTCACCTCCTGAGGCATCGGCCACAGTTCACCCGGTGTACGCACACCGCCGCGACCAGTGCTTGGCATGATCGTGGGATTGGTACTCGTATTCGGGAGGATCCTCTGACTGGCCAGCACCCCGCCGCCGTGCTCTTCGACATGGACGGCACGCTCGTCGACAGCGAGAAGCTGTGGGACGTCGCCCTGCACGAACTCGCCGAACACTACGGCGGTCGGCTTTCCGCGCCCGCCCGGATGGCGATGATCGGCTCCAGCATGGCCAGCTCGATGGCGCTCCTGAACACCGACCTCGGCCAGGACCGGGACCCCGCGTACGGGGCGGCCTGGCTGGAGAAGCGGATGGCCGAGCTCTTCGTCGCCGGTCTGCCCTGGCGACCGGGCGCCGTCGGGCTGCTCGAACTGGTCCGGGCCGCCGGGATCCCGACCGCCCTGGTCACCTCCACCGGGCGGCAACTGGTCGAGATCGCCCTCGAAACGCTCGGGCGGGACCGTTTCGACGTGATCGTCTGTGGTGACGAGGTGCTGGCCACCAAACCCGATCCGGAGCCGTACCTGACCGCCGCGCGGCTGCTCGGGGTGCCGATCGAGCGGTGTGTGGCGATCGAGGACTCGCCGGCCGGGGTGGCCAGTGCGGTCGCCGCCGGAGCCGCCGTACTCGCGGTGCCGAGCGAGGCGCCGCTGGACCGGACGGACGGCGTACACCTGCTGGAGAGCCTGACCGGTGCGGACCTGGACCTGCTGGTCCGCCTGGTGGCCCGGCTGGAGCTGCCGCGACCACCGGCCTGAGACGCACGGTGGGGGGGGGGGGCGGGGGGGGCGGCCCCCCCCCCCCCCCCCCCCCCGCACGCTGCTCTTGGGTTGGCCTTTCCCCCAGCCGTTCTCTTTTCTCCCCCGCCCCCCCACAACACCCCCCCACCCACACCA
>NZ_JBVJHT010000026.1:80573-117198 GCF_055586685.1 Micromonospora sp. NPDC049529 | reverse complement strand
GGTCCGGACGCGGTACGGCGTACGGTCCGGCACCGCCGTCGGGTCGCGACCACCACCGGCCTGGCCCTGGCCCTGGTCCTCGTCATCGGCCCGGTCGCCGCCGTGGCGTCGCTCGACAACCCGCCGAACCCCTCGCCGTCGCCGGGCACGACAGCGAGCCCGAGCCCGGCGGAGACGGCCGGCCCCACGCCGAGCGGGTCCACGACGCCGACCCCGACCGGCCCTACCACACCGGACGGCCGGATCTCCCGGGCCGACCTGCTCGCCGCCACCGTCGACCTACCCGCCTGGCGGGCCGGTGCGGGTTGCCCGGACCGGGGCGCGAAACTGACCGGCGAGGGTGTCGACGAGGGTGACAACATCCTGGTGGCGACCGCCTACGGCGACGTCGACGACGACGGCTCGACCGAGACCGTCGCGCTCGTACGCTGCCTGGTGAACCAGGCCGGGCCGGCACAGGTGGTGGCCTTCGACCGGAACGCGGCGGGCCGGATCGTCACGCTCGGTCAGGTCACGCGGACCGATTCGAAGACTCCACAGTGGTTGCTCGACGTCGATGTCCGCGCCGACGGTGTGGTCCGGGTCGAGGTGGCCGACTTCGCGCCGGGTGGCGGATGGGACCTGAACTGGTCACAGCGCCAGTGGCGCGGCTTCACCTGGGACGGGGAGCGGTTCACCCAGTCAGAGGGGGCGCGGAGCTTCCCCGACAACCCGTACCGGGTGAACCTGACCGTCACCGCGACGGACCTGGTCTACCGCGCGCCGGACGACGACGGAACCCGCACCGGCGAGATCACCGTCACCATGACCAACGCCGGCACGGTCACCGCGTCCCGGCCACGGCTCGACTTCGACCTGACGCCCGGCGGCGGTCAGCCGACGGCCAGCCCCGGCTGGTACGCCTGCCGGGAGCGTGCGGTGGACGGCGGGCGTCTCTCCTGCACGCTGCCGCCCCTCGGGCCGGGCCAGGAACGCAGGCTGACCTTCCACGTCGTCAACACCGGCGAACCGCCGACCGGCGCGACGCTGGCGCTGCGCGCCCTGGACGGCAAGGGCAAAATCGCGCCCGACTTCGCCGACTGGGACAACCAGGTGACGATCATCGTCAAATGAGAGTCGAATATGGTGCATTTCGCCCGGCGAGCCGCACCCACCCACACCGGCTCCCGGCTTACGGTGGACCCGGAACGGGCCGCCCGAAGCGCACCGATCATCCACCATCCGCCCAGTAAGCCGGGAGAGTACCGATGGCCGTACGGCAACGACCCGACCTCGGGCCCGGTCGGCGCTCGGCCCGCGAACATTCGGTGACGCGGACGCGCCGCTGAGATGGACTGGGCCGGATGGGCGGTGTTCGGCGTGGTCGCCACGGCCGCACTCACCGCCGCGATGATCAGCGCGCAACTGGCCGGACTCACCCGCGTCGACCTGCCCCTGATCCTCGGCACCCTGGTCGCCGAGGACCCCGACCGGGCCCGGGTCGCCGGATTCTTCATCCACCTCGCGGCCGGACAGGGCTTCGCCCTCGGCTACACGGCCGTGTTCGCGCTGCTGCAACGCTCCACCTGGTGGATCGGGGCGCTGCTGGGCGTGCTGCACGTCGCGGTGGCCCTGACGGTGCTCCTGCCGCTGCTGCCCGGAGTGCACCCCCGGATGGCGTCACCACGGGCCGGTCCCGCCAGTACGGCCGTACTGGAGCCGCCCGGCCTGCTCGCCCTCAACTACGGTGTGCAGACCCCGGTGGTCACCGTCGTCGTGCACATCGTCTACGGCAGCGTCCTCGGTCTGCTCATCCAGGCCCGCTGACGCACGCCACCGACATGAGCCAACCCCGACCCCTCCCGCCGATCGGGGACTACGGCCTGCTCGGCGACACCCGTACGGCGGCGCTGGTGGCGAGCGACGGCGCGATCGACTGGCTGTGCGTACCCCGGTTCGACGGCGAGTCGATCTTCGGTCGACTGGTCGGCGGGACGTCGGCGGGAACGTACCGGCTCGGTCCGGCGCGGCACGGCGCGGTGGTCGAACGCCGCTACCGCCGACACACCACCACCCTGGAGACGACCTGGGCGGTCGGCGGCGCCCGGCTCACCCTCACCGAGGCGATGGTCGCCGAGGTGGCCGGACACCTGCTGCCGACCACGATCCTGGTCCGGCGGCTGACCGCCGAGGGCGGCGACGTCGAGGCGGTCGTCGACTTCGATCCCCGGCTCGGCACCCGGCACCGCCGACCCCGGGTCCGGCGCCGCCACCGGCTGCTCGTCTGCGAGTGGGGGGCGCTCGCGGTCTCCCTGGACTGCGCCCCCGACCTGACCGTCGAACCGGGACGGCCGACCGCGTTCACGGTCTCGCCGGGCAGTCCGGTCACCCTGGTGCTGGCCGTCGCCCACCGGGAACCGCTGGTCCGGGTCGACCCGGCCGCCGCCTGGGAACTCCTGCTGGCCGACGAGGAACGGTGGCGGGCCTGGACCGCCGGGGTCGACCCGTCGGTGCCGTTTCCCGAACCGGTCGCGCGGAGTCTGCTCACCCTGCGGCTGCTGACCCACTCACCCTCGCAGGCCCCGGTCGCGGCACCGACCACGTCGCTGCCCGAACACCCCGGCGGCTCCCGGAACTGGGACTACCGGTACGTCTGGCCCCGCGACGCCAGCATCGGGGTGGCCGCGTTCCTCGGGACCGGCAAGCCCGACCAGGCCCGTGGCTTCCTCGGCTGGCTGCTGCGGGCCAGCAGGTTGCAGCGACCACGCCTGCCGGCCCTGTTCACCCTCGACGGCCTGCGGGTGCCGACGGAACGCGATCTCCACGGCTGGCCCGGCTACGCCGGCAGCCTGCCCGTACGCACCGGCAATGGCGCCGCCGGTCAGCACCAGCTCGACGGCTACGGCTGGGTCGTCGACGCGACCTGGGTGTTCGTCGGGACCGGACAGCACCTCGACGCCGAGACGTGGCGGACGGTGCGCGGGTTCGCCGACGTGGTCGCCCGGCGGTGGCGGGAACCCGACGCCGGGATCTGGGAGTCGCGCCACCCGGTCCAACACGTGCACTCCAAACTGATGGGCTGGCTGGCGCTGGACCGGGCGCTGCGCATCGCCGACACCCACCGGCTCTCCGCCCGGCGGCGGCACTGGCGGGCCGTCCGCGCGGCGATCGCCGCCGACGTCCGGCGCTTCGGCTTCGACGAGGCGCGGGGGAGCTACGTCCGCAGCTACGGTTCGACCGAACTGGACGCGGCACTGCTGGTCCTGCCGCTGCTGGGCATCGAGGACGTCGACTCGCCCCGGGTACGCGGCACGATCGAGGCCATCCGTACCGGGCTGTCCGCGGGCGGCCCACTGCTGTACCGGTACCCGCCGGGCAGTGACGATCTTCCCGGCACCGAGGGTGCGTTCCTGCCCTGCTCGTTCTGGCTCGCCCAGGCGCTGGCCCGGACCGGACGGCGGGCCGAGGCGGTCGAGCTGTTCCGTGCCCTGCTCGACCACGCCAGCCCGCTCGGCCTGTACGCCGAGGAGATCGACCCGGCGACCGGCGCCCACCTCGGCAACTACCCGCAGACGCTGACCCACGCGGCACTCGTCCAGGCCGCACTCGCCATCCGGGAGGCGGGGACCGCACGGGACGGGTGAGCGACCGTCCCGTCGTACGCAACGACAGTGAGGCGACCGTCGTCGGGGGGGGGGGGGGGGGGGGGGGGGGGGGGGGGGGGATGGGGCGGGGTGCCCCCCTCCGCTCTAGCCCAAAACCGCCGGTTGTCTCTTTTTCTCCCCTCCCCCCCCCCCCCCCCCCCCCCCCCCGCAGCCGATGGTCGAGCCCCGACGGTCGAGGTCAGGCGTCGACGTCGGTGGGAACCCCGATCGGCAGCCACCGGACACTGCGCCGGACCTCCTCCGGGGCGGCGGCGAACTCCGCCTCCATCGCGTCGCGGCCCTGCTGGAAGTGCTTCCAACCCTCGTAGTGCACCGGGATCGCCGTGTGCGGGCGGACCTCCCGGCACAGGTCGACCGCGTTGCGCGCGGTCATCGAGTACCGCACCGGCCCGGTCACCGGAAACCTGACCCCGCCGAGGTGCACCAGGGCGGTGCCGACGGTGAGCCGCTGGGCGACCTGGCGCACCCCGCCGTACAGGACGGTGTCGCCGGAGACCCAGAACACGCCGTGCCGCTGGCCCTCCCAGGCCAGGGCGAAGCCGATGACGTCGCCGACGATCGGCCCGCTCAACGGCGGACCGTGCCGGCAGGGCGTCGCGGTGACCTCGATCGTCGGCTTGCCGGGGCCGCTGAGCGTGGTGGTCGCCCAGTTGCCCAGCCCCTGGGCGTTGCCGCCGAGCCGGCGGGCGCCGGAGACCGTGGTGATCACGGTGCCGACCGTGGGCAGCATTCCGCGGCCGGCGTCGTCGAGGTTGTCCCCGTGGTGGTCGTGGGTGAGCAGCACCGCGTCGACCGGACCGAGGTCCGCGACGGCGATCGCGGGCCCGGCGGTCTTGCGCGACGACGTACCCCAACCGAAGGCGTACCGACGGCCGGGGGCGTCGAAGGTCGGGTCTGTCAGCAGCCGCCAACCGCCGACCTCGACGAGCGTCGTCGGGCCGCCGACATGCGTGATCCGTACGTCGGTCATCGGGCGCTCGGTGCCTTCTCGGCGTGGCGGAGCGCCCAGTCCAGCACGTGGTCGGCGATCTCCTCCCAGCCCTGCTGCGCGGGGAGCAGGTGCGCGTAGCCCTCGTACTGCCTGATCTCGGTGACCGTGTTCGACTTGTAGTGCCTGGCGTTCGACTGTTGGATCGCCGGCGGCATGATGTGGTCCTCGGAGCCGGAGACGAACAGCAGCGGCGCCCGGTTGTCGTTGTGGTAGTCGACCCAGGTGTCCTGGTGCCCCGGCTGGAAGTTGGCCAGCACACTGCCCCAGAGGATCCCGCCGTTGGCCGGGATGTGGTAGCGCTCGTACAGCGCCCGCGATTCCTCCTCGGTGAAGGTGTTCGTGAAGGCGTACTTCCACTCGTCGAAGCTGAGGCCGACCGCCTTGTGCCGGTTGGCCGGGTTCTTCAACACCGGGAACGTCGACTTCACCTGCGACAGCGGTACGACCCGGACCCCCTCGGTCGGGGCCGAGTTCAGCGCGACGCCGGCCGCCCCGTACCCGTGGTCGAGCAGGATCTGGGTGAACGCCCCGCCGGCGGAGTGCCCCATGATGATCGGCGGGGTCGGCAGTTCCCGGATGATGGCCTCGACGTGCTCGATGATCTGCGGCACGGTCACCGCCATGATCGGGGTGGGGTCGGCGTTGAGCGCCTCGACCTCCACCTCGAAGCCCGGGTATCCCGGCGCGATGACCCGGAATCCCTTCCGCTCGTAGTGCGCGATCCAGTTCTCCCAGCTTCGGGGGGTCACCCAGAATCCGTGAACCAGGACGATCGTGTCCGGTGTGGTCATGTCAGGTCCCTATCGTTCGAGAGCGCAGAAGCCGGAACCCGGCTGTTCCCCGTGAACCTTCGGGGACCGATTCCGCTCTCGAATCACGAGACTACGTAGTCGTGCGGTTCGCATGACGTGGACCACGTAGTCACGGCCGCTCGGGTTCGGCCGAAACCCTGTGGTCGCGTACTCTCTGCCGATGTCGACCACCACGCACGGCGACGGCTTGACAGGCTCCGCGCGACGCCGTGACCGCGCCGTGCTGGTGGGACGCGATGCTGAACGGGCCCGCCTGGACGAACTCGTCGAGGCCGCCAAGGCCGGTCTGAGCGGCGTACTGGTGCTGCGCGGCGAGGCCGGTGTGGGTAAGACGGCGTTGCTGAACGAGGTCGCCGCGACCGACGACCTCCGGGTCGTACGGGTCGTCGGGGTGGAGTCCGAGTCGGGGTTCCCGTTCGCCGGTCTGCACCGGCTCCTGGTGCCCTTCCTGCGGACGGAGCATCCGCTGCCGCCGTCGCAGCGAACGGCGCTGCACGTCGCCTGCGGTCTGGCGGACGGACCACCCGCCGACCGGTTCCTGGTGAGCCTCGCCGCCCTGTCGCTGCTGTCCGAGGTCGCCGCGCACGGACCGTTGCTGTGCTGCGTCGACGACACCCAGTGGCTGGACCAGGAGTCCCTGCACGCACTCGCGTTCGTCGCCCGCCGGATCCACGCCGACGGCATCGGACTGGTCTTCACGGTGCGCACCGGCACCGACATGACGGCGTTGGACGGGCTGCCCACCATCGACCTGGTCGGCCTCAGCGGCGACCATGCCATCGAACTTCTCACCACGGTCGTCGGCGCGCCGCTCGACGGGCAGGTCGCCGCCCACATCGTGGCCCAGACCGGCGGGAACCCGCTCGCCCTGACCGACCTCGCCGCCGAGTTGGCCAACGACCGGCTGGTCGGCGGCACCCTCCTGCTCGAACCGCTGCCGCTCGGCGCCCGGCTGGAGGCCCACTACCTGCAACAGGTGCGGACGCTGCCCGACCCGACCCAGCGGTGGATGCTGCTCGCCGCCGTGGAACCGGCCGGGGACCTGTACTACGTCACGAACGCCGCCGCGATGCTGGGGATCGAGCCCGACGCCGCCGATCCGGCCGAGTCCGCCCGGCTGGTCGAACTGCGGCCCGACATCGTCTTCCGGCACCCCCTGATCCGGTCCGCGATCTACGGCGGCGCGTCCGGGGCCACCCGCCGCGCCGCACACGGCGCGCTCGCCGCCGCCACGACCCGGTCCGGTGACGTCGACCGCCGCGCCTGGCACCTCGCCGCCGCCTCGATCGGCCCGGACGAGACCGTCGCCGCCGAACTGCACCGGGCGGCCGAGCGAGCCGGTGCCCGAGGTGGCTACGCGGCCCGAGCCACGTTCCTCGCCCGCGCGGCGCAGCTGACCCCCGACGAGTCGAACCGGGCCGGGCGCCTGCTCGAGGCGGCCGAGGCCGCGCTGAACGCCGGCGCGGCGGTACGCGCGCAGGCCCTGCTCGACGGGATCGACCTGGCACTGATCGACCACCTGGCCCGGGGGCGCGTGCTCATGGTGCGCAGTGAGGCGCTAGCGCACGCGGGGGCGCAGGCACGGGTGGCGGCCATCTTCCTCACCGCCTCGGCCGAGTTCCGCCGGGACGCACCCGACCTCGCCCGGCATGCCCTGCTGCGTGCGTTCGACCACGCCATGGGGGCGGCGGGCTGCATGGTCGACACCACCTTCGCCGAGATCGCCGCCGTCGCGCACCAGCAGATCGACGCGTCGAAGGCCGTCACGGTCGGCGACTACCAGCTCCTCGCGCTCGCCACCATGGTGGGCGGCGACTTCGCGGCCGCCGTACCGCTGTTGCGCCGGGCGAACGCCCTCCTGCTCGACCCCGCCACCTCCGACACCGAGGTGCTGTCCCGCTACCTCGCCAGCGTCTCCTTCTGCACGATGATCTGGGACGACGAGACCCGGCTGGCCATCCTCCGGCGGGCGGCCGACATCGCCCGCCGGGCCGGCGCGCTGCACACCCTCGACATGGTCCTGTTCGCCTGGTCCCTGCACGAGGTGGTGCTCGGACACCTCGCCGAGGCCGACGCCCGGCTGGTCGACGTCCACCAGGTGCGTTCGGCGCTCGGCGAGACGCCGGAGCAGTGGGAGGTCTACCGGATGGCCGAGATCGTCGCCTGGCGGGCCGACGGTGACGACGCGCGGATCCGGGACCAGATCCAGCGCATCCTCGACGCGTCGCTCCAGCTGGGCATGGGTGCCAGCGCCGATACGGCCAGGATCGCCTTCATGGTCCACGCGATCGCCCGGGGCGACTACGCCGAGGCCGCGACGATCGGCCGGGACCTCGTCGACAACGACCCGGTACGGCTGCACACCCGGGTGCTGCCCGACCTGGTCGAGGCGGCCGTCCGCGCGGACGACCGGGAGTTGGCCGAGCGGACCCTGGTCGAGCTGCGGATGCGGGCGATGGTCAGTGGTGTGCCCGTCGCCCTCGGTGTCCTGGCCCGGTCACGGGCGTTGCTGGCGCCGGATGACGAGGCGGACGGCCTCTACCAGGAGGCCGTCGCCGGGTTGGCGTCGACCCAGGCGCGGTCCGACCTGGCCCGCGCGCGCACCTGCTGTACGGGGAGTGGCTCCGCCGTCAGAAACGCCGCCGGGACGCCCGCCACGAACTGCGTACGGCGCTCGCCATGTTCGAGGAGATGGGCGCCACCGCGTTCGCCGACCGGGCCCGGCAGGAACTGGTCGCCACCGGTGAACGCGCCCGGCGGCGCTCGGTGGAACTCGCGAACGAACTCACGCCACAGGAGCTGACGATCGCGAGGCTGGCCAAGGGCGGGGCCACCAACCCGGAGATCGCCACCCACCTCTTCCTCAGTGCCAATACCGTCGACTACCACCTGCGGAAGGTCTTCCGGAAGCTCGGGATCACCTCCCGTCGCCACCTGGGCCAGTCGCTGCCCGACTGACCGCCCGTCGTCGACGCCGGCCGGCCGTGGAACCGGCCGGCCGGACAGCGGTCAGGTCTGCGTGATGGCGTCGAGGTAGACCCATTCGCCGTCCTCGCGGACGAAACGGCTGTGTTCGTACAGCGTGTGCGGCTGTCCGGCCTCGCGGTAGTGGGCGCGGAACTCGACGGTGCCCGTGCTGTCGAACAGCCCGCCACGATCGGTGCCGACGATCTCCAGGCGGTTCCACCGTTGCCCCGGATCGAGCTCCAGCCGGTCCGGGCGGGTGCGGGGGTGCCAGGTCCGCAGCAGGTGGGCGGTGTCCCCGACCGAGAAGGCGCTGAATCGGGAACGCATCAGCTGCTCGGCCGTTGCGGCGGTCGCCGCCCGCCGGTGCAGCGGGCGGCAGCAGTCACCGTAGGTCCGGGTCGAGCCGCAGGGGCAGGGCCGGATCGAGTCGTCGGCCGGCTTCCGGACGGCACCGCGTTTCGCCACCGGGTCATTGTGGCGGATCACGCCGGTCACGGCGCCGCTGACCCGGCCGGCGCCGACCGGGGGAGGTAACCGTGGTCGGCGGCCGTCGTGAACTCGTCGGCGGGACAGCGGCCCGGTGCGACGTACCGGTCGACGAATTCGGCGACGGCCGTCCGGACCGCCGCCGGGGCGCCGAGCCGGGGCAGGGCACCGGCCGCGGCGGTGAAGCAGGTCAGCGCGGCCGCCCGCAGCGCCGGATTGGACAGGCCCTCGCGGGCCGAGGTCAGCCAGGTCCGCTGCGGGCGCAGATAGCCCAGTTGCGCGGTCGCCTCGGCCGCGGCGTGTGCGGCGGCCGGGTCGTCCAGCAGGGCGGCGGTCACGGCCGCCGGCACCACCCAGCCGTCCCCCGACTGCTGGTCGATCATCCGGAATTCGAGGTAGCCGCGCGGGCGGACGGGCGGGACCAGGGTGGCGAGGTGCCGTTCCAGGTCGTCGAGGGTGACCGGGCGCGGCCCGCGCCCGGCGAGCCAGTCGCGCATGGTCAGGCCGGCCGGCACGAGCCACGGCAGCGGGTCGGGTCGGGCGATCAGCGCGACCCGGGCGGCGAGCGCGTACCGCGCCCAGGCGGTACGGGGGTCGGCGGCGGTACGCGGGACCCGGGTACGGCTGGCGTCGGTGCGCAACCGCAGCGCCTGCCGGTACGACACCCAGCGGGTACCCGACCGGTCGACGTGCGGCGAGTTGGCGAACGCGGCGAGCAGCACCGGACCGATCGCGTTGGCGAGCCGCCAACGGTGCCGGTACCCGCGCCACCCATCCGATTCGTCCCCCGCGTCGAGGCACACCTGCACCGACGCGGTGTTGCACATGACCGTACGGCCGGCGGTGCCGGTGCGGTCGTGGTACGCCGCCAGGGCGAGGTACCGCGGGTGCTCGGTGACGAGCCGAGGTGGTCGGTCCGTGTCCAGGCCGGTCGGGTCGAGCCGCAGACCGTCCGCGTCGAGGGCTGCCCGCACCAGCGCGAGGTCACCGGCGACCTCGTCGACGCAGACGCGCAGGTCCGCGCCGACGCCCGACGACAGTTCGAGCTGACCACCTGGTTCGACGCTGATCCGGCTGCCACCGGGCAGCGGGTCCCCGAGGTGGGCCAGGGCGGCGTACAGGCGGGCCGCCGGTGGCCGGTCGAGCGGGTACGCCGGATCGCGCACGACGTACTCCAGTTCCACGCCGACGCGACCGACGGGGCCGACCCGGAAACCGGCGGCGGCGACATAGGCGGCGGCGGTCGCCTCGGTGAGGACAGCAGCGTCCACGGGCGGACTCCGATGGGTGCAGGGTCCCGGTGTCCGACTGCGGGCAGCCGTCGGACACGAAGGTACGGGTGGAGAGGGAGGGGGGTTGCCTCTCGCCGGGCCGGACACCCGGTTGGCTGGAGGCGATCTCCATTAGCGGGCTGCGGCGACGACGTGTCCAGGTTGCCCCGGACCAACGGCCGATGAACAGTCGGTTCGGCCGGGTGAACGACGGGACCCGGCCCACCTGGGCGTTCGGTGGGCATGCGGCACCCAGGCCGGAGGTCCGGTCGGCGACCTGACACATCCTGGTCCATCGGCTGGCGCTCGGGATCAACCAAATGGTCATCGGAATGGGCTTTCTCGGCTGGTCCCGGTCGCCTCCGCCAAACAGATACTTGTCGAAGTGCGCCCGTTCCCCTTGGCAGCAGCCGGAACGGCCACCGTCGACAATGGATCGGAGAGACCCGTGCCGGTACGTGTCCGTACGGCACCGGGGACCGCTCCGTCGACCGCGCGGCCCGCCCGCTGCTGGGACACCGTCCGGCCGGGGCCGCTCGTGGAATCTGCCGTGGCCGTCGTGCCGCGCGTGTGTCTGATGGATCGAATGGGGAGTGTGGCGCACCATGACTGAGCTACCGCTGTCGCCTGCGCAGGAACGGCTGTGGTTCCTCGACCGGTTCGACCCGGGTGCGCCGAACAACGTCACCTACGCCAGCCGGCTCCGTGGAAAGGTCGACACCGATCTGCTGGCTCGGGCCTTTGCCGCCGTGAGTGCCCGACACGAGGCACTGCGGGCCACCATCGTCGACCGCGCCGGGGTGCCGGTGCAGGTGATCGCCGATCCGGGCCCGTTCGACCTCGAACGGGTGGACCTGACCGGGGAACCGGAGTCGCTGCGGGAGAACCGGGCCCGCGAGATCGGACGGCAGGTCTTCGACACCAGCTTCGACCTGGCCCGGGGACCGCTGATCCGGGCCGTGCTGCTGACCCTGGGACAGGACGAGCACGTGCTGCTCGTGGTCGTCCACCACGTGGTCTTCGACGGCAGTTCGGTGACGATCCTCATGGCCGACCTGCGTACGGCGTACGGCGCCCTGGTCGACGGCGGCACCCCCGACCTGCCGGCGTTGCCGATCGGCTGGGCGGACTACGTGCGTGAGCAGGCCGACCAGCCGCCGGGGAAGGTGGAGCGGGACCTCGCGTACTGGCGCGAGCGGCTCGCCGACGCGCCCACCCTGGCACTCCCGACCGACCTGCCCCGCCCGCTGTTCAAGACATCGCGTACGGCTCAGGTGCGGCACCAGCTCGACGGTGACCTGACCGCCCGGCTGCAACGGCTCGCGCAGAGCCAGCGGTGCACGTTGTTCATGGTGCTGCTCGCCGGTTACCAGGTGTTGCTGGGCCGGCATGCCGGTCAGGAGGACGTCTGTGTCGGTACGGCGAGCGCCGGGCGTTCCCGGGCCGAGTTGGAGACGCTCGTCGGCTGCCTGATCCAGACCCTGGTGCTCCGGGGCGACCTCTCCGGTGACCCGACCGTACGCGAACTGCTCCGCCGTACCCGCGACACCGCCCTCGACGCGTACGGCCACCAGGAGGTGCTGTTCGAGCGGTTGGTGAGCGAGTTGGACGTGGCGCGGGACGTGAGCCGTACACCGTTGTTCGAGACGATGTTCGTGCTGCACACCCAGGGTCAGCCGGGACTGGACGTCCTTCCCGGCGTGCAGGGTGCGCCGTTCACCGTCGGTGTGGTGCAGACCCTGTTCGACCTGGTGGTCGACGCCTGGATGACCCCGAACGGGCTGGCGATGACGGCCCGTTACGACACTGCCCTGTTCACGCCGGACACGGTCAGCGCGATGTTGCGTCGGTTCGAGGTGTTGTTGCGGGGGTGTGTGGAGGACGTCGACCGGCGGGTGTCGGAGTTGCCGTTGGACGACGCGGTGGGTGTGCGTTCGGTGTTGTCGCGGGGTCAGGGGCCGCGTCGTCCGTACGCGGGGACGGTGTTGTCGTTGTTCGGTGCGCGGGTGGGTGCGGCGCCGGACGCGGTGGCCGTGGGGTCGTGGAGTTACCGGGAGCTGGACGAGCGGGCGAATCGGATCGCGCGTTACCTGTCCCGGTCGGGTGTGACGTCGGGTTCGGTCGTCGGTGTGTGTCTGGATCGGACACCGGATGTGGTGGCGACGTTGTTGGCGGTGTGGCGGTGCGGCGCGGCGTATCTGCCATTGGATCCGGGACTGCCCGCGGCGCGGATGTCGTGGCTGCTCACGGACTCCCGCGCTGGTTTTGTGGTGACGCGGGAGGGAATGGCCCCGGAAACGGGCGGTGCCGCGTCGACGCGGGTGTTGTGGTTGGACCGGGACGCGGCCGAGATCGGGGCGGAGTCGGCGGATCCGTTCGGGGCGGCGACCGATTCTTCGGCTCTGGCGTACCTGCTCTACACGTCGGGTTCGACGGGGTGGCCGAAGGGTGTGGGGGTGCCGCACTCGGCGTTGACGAACCTGTTGTTGTCGATGCGGGACGTGTTGGGTAGCGGTGCATCGGATGTGTGGTTGGGGTCGACGTCGTTGTCGTTCGACATCAGTGGGTTGGAGTTGTTCCTGCCGTTGGTGACCGGGGCGAGGCTGGTGCTCGTTTCGGAGGAGTTGGTGCGGGACGGTGCGGCGCTCGTCCGGTTGATTCGGGACGAGGGGGTGTCGCATGTGCAGGCGACGCCGTCGGGGTGGCGGATGCTGTTGGACGCCGGTTTCGATTCACCGTCGGTGGTGGCGTTGTCCGGTGGGGAGGAGCTGCCGGTCGGGTTGGGTCGGGAGTTGCGGTCGCGGGTGGCGCGGTTGGTGAACGTGTACGGGCCGACGGAGACGACGATCTGGTCGACGTCTGCGGAGATCCCACCGGGGGTCGGCGCGGTCACCCTCGGGGCGCCGGTCGCGAACACGCAGGTGTACGTGGTGGATCGCGGGCTGCGGCCGGTGCCGGTGGGGGTCCCCGGTGAACTGCTGATCGGCGGCTCGGGTGTGGCGTGGGGTTATCTGGGTCAGTCGGCGTTGACAGCTGGACGGTTCGTTCCCGACCCGTTCGGGTCCTCCGGCGCGCGGTTGTACCGAACCGGGGACAGGGTGCGGTGGCTGCGGGGCGGGGGACTGGAGTTCCTCGGCCGCGTCGATCACCAGGTGAAGGTGCGGGGATACCGGATCGAGCTGGGTGAGATCGAGGCCCGGCTGGTCGGCCATCCCCTGGTGGGGCAGGCCGCCGTGGTGGTGACGGGCAAGGGCGAGGACGCGCGCCTGATCGGCTACGTGACCGCCGCCTCGACGCAGGCTCCCACCGGGCGTGAACTGCGGTCGTACCTGGCCGAGGCGTTGCCCGGGTACATGATCCCCGGGCAGGTGCTCGTCCTGGACGCGATGCCGCTGAACACCGCCGGCAAGATCGACCGACGTAACCTTCCCACCGACATCCTCGACGCCGAGGCCAGGGAACACGTCCCACCGGGCACCGAAGTCGAGGAACTGGTCGCGGCGACCTGGGGTGAGGTGCTCGGGCGGGAACGGGTCGGCGCGCTGGACGACTTCTTCGACCTCGGCGGCCACTCCCTGCTCGCCACCAGAGCCGTCGCCCGGCTCGGCGCCGCCCTGGACCTGGAGATACCGATCCGGACCCTGTTCGTCCACTCCACCGTCGAAGCCTTCTCGGCGGCGCTCGAAGAACTGCTGGTCACCGACCTCGAACAGCTCTCCGACGACGAGGTTGTCCGGCTGCTCGACGAGGGCGTGAACCCGTGACCGACCTGGAGAACCAGATCGACGACGAAACCGCCCCGGCGGCCGGACCGGTGCTCGCGCCGGTGGCACGCGCGCGTACGGAGCGACTGTCGGAACAGCGTCGGGCACTGCTCGCCCAGCGGGTACGCCGGGGAGCCGGAGCATCGGTGAAGGCACCGGACATTCCCCGGTTGCCGGCCGACGTGGAACCGCCGATCTCGTTCGGCCAGGAACGGCTCTGGTTCATGGAGCAACTCGACCCCGGCACGGACGCGTACGTGATGCGCGGCGGCGTGCGGCTGCGTGGCCGGCTGCACCTCGACGTGCTCCGCAGTGCCCTCGACGACGTCGTCGAACGCCAGGACACCCTCCGGACCCGCTTTCCCGTCGACGAGGGCGGGCGGGCGTCGGCCGAGGTGGCGCAGCGGGTGGAGGTGCCGTTCCGGGTCGTGGAGCTGGACCCGGACGTCGAGCCGGACGTGCTCGACCGGGCGCAGACCCTCACCACCGAGGACTGTGGACCGTTCGACCTGACCGTGGCACCGCTGCTGCGGGCGCTGGTGGTACGGGTCGGCCCGGACGACCACGTGGTGCACGTGGCGATGCACCACATCGTCGGAGACGGCTGGTCGTGGCCGGTCTTCTTCGCCGACTGGGCCGCGTTCTACGCTGCCCGGCTCGACCTGGCGCCGCCGCCCGTACCGCTGCCGATCCGGTACGGCGACTACGCGGCGTGGCAGCGGGAGCGGCTGTCCGGCCCGGCGGCGGATCGGGACCTGGCGTACTGGCGGCAGGCGCTGCACGGGGTGCCGCCGCTGGACCTGCCGATCGACCGGCCCCGGCCGGCCCAGCCCGGCTGGCGCGGTGAGGGGCACCGGGTCCGGTTCCCGGACGAGCTGGTCGACGGGCTCCGGTCACTGGGCCGGGAGCACGGGGCGACGCTGTTCATGACCCTGCTCGCCGGGCTGCACGTGCTGCTCTACCGGCTCAGCGGGCAGCGCGACTTCGCGGTCGGTTCGCCGGTCGCCGGTCGGGTCCGCCCCGAACTGGAGCGGCTGGTCGGGCTGTTCGTGAACATGCTGCCGCTGCGCGCCGAGCTGGCTCCGGAGCTGACGTTCGCGCAACTGCTGGCCCAGACCCGCGACCGGGTGCTGGAGGCGCTGAGTCACCAGGAACTGCCGTTCGAGCGGCTCGTCCAGGAGTTGAACGTCGAACGGGACACCAGCCGGTCGCCGATCTTCCAGGTGCTGTTCGGCATGCACAACTCCGGTGGGTCGACGGGGGAGTGGCCCGACGGTCTGGTCCGGTTGCCGGCCGGCGGCCCGATCACCACCAACAAGCACGACCTGTCGCTGTACGTGGACGAGCTTCCCGACGGCGTCTACGGCCTCTTCGGCTACCGGACCGAGCTGTTCGACGCCGACACCGTGGCCCGGTTCGCCGAGCACTACCGCCGGCTGCTCGCCGCCGCGGTGGCCCGACCGGACACACCCCTGGCCGACCTGGAGCTGATGACGGCCGCACAGCGGTCGGCCGTACTCGACCTGGGGACCGGGGCGCCGGCACCGCAACCGGCCGAGGGCAGCCTCGCGGACGTGATCACGCCGCACGCCGTGGCCACCCCGAACGCACCGGCGATCGTCCACGAGGGCGTTGCCACCAGCTACCGGGAGTTGGACGCCGGGGCGAACCGGATGGCGGGCTGGCTGCGTGCGCGCGGGGTCGGCCGGGGATCGCTGGTCGGGGTCTGTCTGGAGCAGTCGGCCGAGTTGGCGATGGCTTTGCTGGGTGTGCTGCGGGCCGGTGCCGCCTACGTACCGCTGGATCCGGAGCAGCCGCCGGCCCGGCTGGCCACGATCATGGCCGACGCCCGACCGGCCCTGGTGCTGACCACGTCCGACCTGGTGGACCGGTTCGACGCCGTCGCCACGGTCCGGCTCGACGAGGTACGCGACGAGATCGCCGCCCGCGACCCGGTCGCGCCGGGACCCGTCGATCCGGACGACCTCGCCTACGTGATCTTCACGTCGGGGTCGACCGGGCGGCCGAAGGGGGTGGCGGTGGCCCACCGGCAGGTGCGCCACTACCTCGACGGGGTCGCCGAGCGGCTCGACGTGGTGTCCGGGGCCCGCTGGGCGCTGCTGCAGTCGTTGTCGTTCGACTTCGCGGTGACCGTCTTCTACCTCGGCCTGGGCACCGGCGGTGCGGTGCACCTCGTGCCCCGCCGCTGCACCGGCGACGAACTCGCCGACTACCTGCGCGAGCAGCGCATCGACTACCTCAAGATGACCCCCTCGCACCTCGCGGCGCTGGCCGTCGAGGTCCCGCCCGAGCGGCTGGTGCCGGCGAAGGCGCTGCTGCTCGGCGGCGAGGCGTCCCGACTGGACTGGGCCGCCGGCCTGGCCGCCGGGCCGGCGGCGGTGTTCAACCACTACGGGCCGACCGAGGCCACCGTCGGCGTCACCACCTACCGGGTCGAGGCGTCCGAGACCGGAACCGGCACCACCCCGATCGGCAAGCCGCTGCCGCACGCCCGGGTCTACGTGCTCGACGAGCGGATGCGACCGGTGCCGGTCGGTGTCACCGGTGAGCTGTACCTCGGTGGTGACCGGCTGGCCCAGGGCTACCTCGGCCAGCCCGGCCTGACCGCGCAGCGGTTCCGGCCCGACCCGTACGCGGCGCGGCCGGGGGCCAGGATGTACGGCACCGGTGACCTGGCCCGGTGGCGGCCGGACGGGCAGTTGGAGTTCCTCGGCCGGCGTGACGGCCAGGTCAAGTTGCGCGGTTACCGGGTCGAGTTGGGCGAGGTCGAGGCGGCGCTGGTCGACTGCCCGGGGGTGAGCGCGGCCGTCGCCGTGCTGCGCGGCGACCGGCTGGTCGGCTACCTGCAACGTGAGGCCCCCGCCGACGACACCGGAACCCCGGCCGACCCGGATCCGGGTACGCTGCGCCGGCTGCTCGCCGAGGCCCTGCCCGAGTACATGATCCCGAACCAGTTCGTCTGGCTGGACCGGCTGCCGTTGCAGGACCACGGCAAGGTCGACCGCCGGGCGCTGCCGGAACCGGCCGCCTCGACCGCCGCCGCCGGCGAGCACGTCCCGCCGGACGGACCGGTCGAGACCGCCATCGCGGCGGTGTGGGAGTCGGTGCTGGAGGTCGAACGGGTCGGCGCGCTGGACGACTTCTTCGACCTCGGCGGGCACTCGCTGCTCGCCACCCAGGTGGTGGCCCGGCTGCGCCGTACGCTGGCCACCGAGCGGCCGATCAGCGTGATGGACCTGTTCCGGTGCCGTACGGTCCGGGAACTCGCCCTGCTCACCACCGGTGAATCCGGGCAACCGACCGGCCGGCTGCTGCACGAACTCACCCGACCGCCGGCCGGTATCCGGAAACGGTCCTACGTCTGCGTCCCGTACGGCGGGGCGAACGCGGTGGTGTACCAACCGCTGGCCGACGCCCTCCCGGACGGGCACAGCCTGTACGCGGTCGCCGTACCCGGCCACGACATCGGGTTGGCCGAGGAGATCGAACCGATCGAGGTGACCGCGCAGCGGCTCACCGAGGAGATCCTGACCACGATCACCGGACCACTGGTCGTGTACGGCCACTGTGGGCCCGGCGGGGCGCTCGCGGTCGAGGTCGCACGGCGGCTGGAGGCGGCCGGACGGGAACTCGACGCGCTCTACCTCGGCGGGATCTTCCCGTTCGCCCGACCGGTCGGCGGTCTGCTCGGCCGGCTCACCCGGCTCCGCCTCGGCGAGCGGCTGCGCGGCGACCGGGTCTACGCCAACTGGCTCCAGGGCATGGGTGCCGACCTCGGTGCGCTCGACGCCGAGCAGCAACGGTTCCTGATCCGGGCGATGCGGCACGACGGCGAGGCGGCCGAGAACTACTTCACCGAGCTGTTGCACCAGCACGCGACCCCGCTGCGGGCGCCGGTCATCAGCGTCGTCGGCGACCGCGATCCCGGTACGGAGTACCACCAGGAGCGGTACCGGGAGTGGCACTTCCTGAGCGGCACCACCGCCCTGGTGGTCCTCCAGGAGGCCGGGCACTACTTCGCCAAGTTCCGTGCCGACGAGGTCGCCGACATCATCACCGCCGTCGACCGGTGCCTCGACGACCCCGTCGCCGCGTACGACCCGGACCTGTCGTGGCAGGTCACCGCGGTCTCCACGGAGACCGGGCCGGCACCCGTGGCAGCCGTCGAGAAGCAGCCGGGGATGGGACGCTTCCTGACGGTCGCCAGCGGCCAGCTCGTCTCCGCGATCGGCTCGGCGTTGACCACCTTCGCGGTGCCGCTCTGGACCTACCTCGAAACCGGGTCCCTGATCCGGTTCGCGTTGTTCGCGGTGCTGGGGCAGGTGCCGGGCATCCTGGCCGCGCCGATCGCGGGTGCGATCATCGACCGCAGCGACCGGCGTCGGGCCATGCTGGCCGGCGACTTCGCCGCACTGACCGCGATCGCCCTCTTCGCCGCCCTGTACTGGACCGACCAACTCCAACCGTGGCACGTCTACACCTTCATCGGCTGGCTCTCGGTCGCGTTGACCTTCCAACGGCTGGCGTACATGTCCGCGGTGCCGCAACTGGTACCCAAGCACTACCTCGGTCACGCCAACGGCATGCTCCAGCTCGGCGGCGGCGTCGCGCAGTTCCTCGTACCGCTGGTCGCGGTCGGCCTGATCGCCACCATCGGCCTGGGCGGCATCCTCCTGATCGACCTCGGCAGCTACGTGTTCGCGGTCACCGTGCTGATCCTGGTCAAGTTCCCCCGGACGATGGCCCGCCGCCGTCGGGAGAGCCTGCTCGCCGAGATCAGCGGGGGACTGCGGTACACCGTGCAGAACCGCAGTTTCCGCGCCATGGTGCTCTTCTTCGCCGGGTTCAACCTCTTCCTGGCACCGCTGTTCCTGCTGCTGTCCCCGCTGGTCCTGGCGTTCGCCCCGCTGGAGTCGGTGGCCCAGGTGTCGCTCGCCGGTGGCATCGGGGCGGTTGTCGGTGGTTTGATCATGACGGCGTGGGGCGGCCCCCGGCACCGGCGGATGCGCGGCATGCTGCTGCTGACGTTCGCGTTCGCCGCCGGCGGCCTGGTCACCGGGCTGCGCCCGAGCGTCGCGGTGGTGGCGGCGGGTGCGCTCGGGATGTCGCTGTCGCTGTCGGTCATCAACGGGATCTGGCTGACCATCATCCAGACCAAGGTGCCGCAGCGGCTGCACGCCCGGGTCATCGCCCTGAACATGGTCATCGCGTTGTCGACCATGCCGCTCGGGCAGGCCGTCCTCGCGCCGCTGCTGGTGCCGCGCTTCGAGCCGCTGCTGCTCTCCGACGGCGCGCTCGCCGGCACCGTCGGAGCGGTGATCGGCGTGGGACCGGGACGCGGCACCGGTCTGCTCTACATCCTCTTCGCCGTCTGTATCGCGGTGGTGGTGGCGGTGTCGCTGCGGGTGCGTACCCTGGCCCGGTTCGACGACGAGGTGCCCGACGCGCCGCCGGACGACCTGGTCGGCCTGAGTAACTGGACGGCCAGGGCAGGGGCCCGCACGACCGGCGGGCCCCGCCCGGAGAACGGGAGCGGCGCCTGACGGGCGGGACGCCCGCCAGGGCTACCAGTCGAGGGGCTGGGCGGCGAGCCGCTCGTCGTACCAGCCCCGGATCGCGCGGAACGTCTCCACCGGCAGGGGTTCGGCGGCGGCGGCGATGCTGCTGTGCAGCTGGGCCAGGGACTTGGTGCCGGGGATGACGGTCGAGACCGCGTCGTAGCCGAGCAGGAAGCGCAGCGCCCCGTCGAGCAGGCCCACGCCGTCGGGCAGCAGGGCCCGGAACTCGTCCACCAGGCCCGCGCGTTGCACCACGTCGGCGCGGGTCCACCGGTCGCGTACGTCGGTGAAGACGCTGTCCGCGTCGTACCTGCCGGCCAGCCAGCCGGACTCCAGTGGCACCTTGACCAGGGTCCCGACGCCGCCGTCCCGGGCCCGGCCCATCGCCTGCCACGGCTCCTGGTAGAGGGCGGATGCCCGCACCTCAAGCGCGTCCGAGGCACTGGTGGTGAGCACGGTGTCGATGTCGGCGCCCCAGTCGACCGACGCGCCGTACGCGCGGATCGTGCCCTTGTCCTTGAGCTGTTGCAGGACCTGGTAGTGCTCGCCCCGGGTGCCGTCGAGAATCTCCGGTGGCGGGTTGTGCAGGACGACGATGTCGACGTGGTCGACGTTCATCCGGCGGGCACTGCTCTCGATCGACGCCTCGACGGCGTCGGGTGTCCAGTTCGGGCTGCCGTCGGGGTGGTATCCGACCTTGGTACAGATGATCACCTCGTCGCGGCGCCGGCCGGTCAGCGCCCGGCCGATGTTCGACTCACTGTCCCCATTGGCGTAACCGGGTGCGGTGTCGATGAGGTTGACACCGGCGTCGAGCGCGGCGTGCACGATCCGGACCGCCTCCGCCGGGTCCGGTCCGTCGGGCCACTGCGCCGAGCGCCCGAGCTGCCACGCACCGAGCCCGATCGCGCTGACCCGTAGGCCGGTCGAGCCGAACGTCCTGATCTGCATCGCCGAGACCCCCCTGTCACCGACCGCCGGACGGCGGTGCCGACAGCGTATCGACGGCTGCCTCCGCCTGCCGTCCCGTTCGGGTCCGGTTCGTCACGTACTGATCAACGGATGCGCACATCTGGTTGACAGGTGATCATGAGTCAACGAAGATCTAGTACGTGCGAAGCGCCTATCTGACCAAGCGAGGTCACATCGACCTCCTGCGTGTCGCCAGCGCCGCCTGTCGACGCTCCATCTGACGCCGGGCTCCTCCTTCCTCGCACGCTGCTGACGTTTCTCCACTCCCACGGGTCTCCGGCCCCGCGGTGGCGTCTGTCCGCGCGCATAGTCCTATATCCCGACAGGAGATCCCCCTTTCATGGGTAGAAAGCTCTCCAGGATCGCCGCGGCATCGGTTGCCGCCTCGCTCCTGGGCACCATGGTGTGGGCGGCACCGGTGAACGCGTCCGCGCTGCCGTCCGTGCCGCCGTCCGGCATCGACTTCTGGGGCATCAAGGGCTACCCCGCCCGTAACGTGCTGCCGGTCTGGGCGGACAACCCGAACGACGCCTCCATCCCGATCGGGGTCACCCCGTACGACGAGATCGCCCCGAAGCTCAACGCTCTCCAGGCGAACACCGACCGGGTCTCGGCGCGGGTCGCCGGTAAGTCCTCCGGCGGCTACGACCTGTACGCGGTGACGGTGACCGCACCCGAGACCCAGGACGAGGCGCGGCGGCAGGAGAACTGGCGGCGCCTGATCGAGGACCACCCGGAGACCGCGCAGCAGGACCGGCGCCTCCTGGCGGACTACAAGACCCCGCTGTTCGTCAACGCGAACATCCACGGCAACGAGTGGGAGGGCACCGACGCGGCCCTGCGGGTGATCGAGGAGTTCGCGACCAGCACCGATCCCCAGGTCGCGCAGCTGCTCAAGCGCAACCGGCTGGTCTTCAACGTCACCTCCAACCCGGACGGTCGGGTGGCCGGCACCCGGCAGAACGCGGCGGGCTACGACCTCAACCGCGACCTGACCATCGTGTCGCAGCCGGAGACCAACCTGATCCGCGAGCTGATCGTCGACACCCGGCCGATCATCACGCTCGACCTGCACGGCTACGTCAACCCGACGCTGCTGCACCCGAGCACCCCGCCGCACAACGTCAACAACGAGTACGACCTCTACATCAAGCACGGCCTGCCGAACGCGCTCGCGATCGAGCAGGGCCTCAAGGCCCTGGGCTACCCCGAGACGCAGCAGGCGCGAATCCCGTTCCGGGACGACGACCCCGGTGTCTGGGACGACTTCCCGCCGATCTACGTGCCGTCCTTCGCGATGCTGCAGAGCAGCATCCCGTACACGATCGAGGCTCCGCTCAACCCGCGCGGCAACCTGACCCCGGCGGAGAAGGCACGCCGCTCGGCGATCAACACCGACGTGCACGAGGTGGCGATCAAGACCTCGCTGCAGTACATCCAGGACCACCGGGCCGAGGTGCTGTTCGACCAGGCCGAGGGGTACCGGCGCGGCTGGGCCGGTGAGCCGCAGCGGGACCTCCCGGACGGCTACGTGCCGGGCTGGGGTCCGGAGGACAACTACCACACCACCTTCCCCCGCTCGTACGTCATCCCGAGCGGCGCCGGTCAGCACTCCGCGCCGGCCGCGGCCCGTCTCGTCGACCTGCTGATCGGCAGCGGCGGCCGGGTGTGGCGGGCGCAGGAGAACTTCACCGCCAACGGCAGGACCTACCCCGCCGGCTCGTACGTGATCGACATGCACCAGCCCAAGCGTGGCCTGGTCAACTCCCTGCTCGAACCCGGTGCCGACATCACCGATCGGGTGGACGACCTCTACGCCGGCCCGGCCGCCTGGAGCCAGGGACTGACCTGGGGAGCGACCGTCGACACCCTGTGGGACCAACTGCCGGCGGTGAGCCTTAAGCGGGCCTACGACGGCAAGGCCGAGAGTTCCGTCCCGGGCGGCACCCCCGACCTGCGGCTGAACCTCCAGGACGCCGCCGACCTGCTCGCGGTCAACGCGTTGCTGGACCAGGGCGTCCAGGTCTACCGGCTGGCCGACGGATCGGTCGCCATCCCGCACACGACCACCAACCGCCGGCTCGCCCACGCCGAGGCCCGTAAGCACGACGTCGCCTTCGAGGCCGCTCCGGCGGGTTGGCAGGGGACCCTGCTGAACAAGGTCGTCGTCGGTTACCTGGGCACGGTCGAGGAGCGCGACACGCTGCGGGACCTCGGCTTCGAGGCGCGTACGGTCACCGCCGCGACGCTGGCCACGACCCTGACCGCCGACGTCGACGTGCTGCTCGTCGGCGGCAACCTCAACGTGGCGAACCTGACGGCGGAGAACCGGGCCGCGCTGAACGCCTTCCTCGCCCGAGGCGGTGGTGTCATCGGTCTGGACACCGCCGGGGCGAGCTTCAGCAACGCCGCCGGGCTGCTGAGCGTCACCGCCACCGCCGGCGCCTCGCTGGCCAGCGGTGTGGTCAACATCGTCAACAGCCAGGGGCCGGTCACCTCGGGGGCGATCCCGCACTCGTTCATCAACCAGCCGGTCTGGTTCACCAACCTCGGCGCCGGGGTGACGGTGGAGCAGTCCTACACCGCCGACCCGCTGCTCTCCGGCTGGTGGGCGGCGAACGCGGCCGGCACCAACGGTCCGGCGGCGGCGGCCAACCAGGCCAGCATCGTCCGGGGTGTCACGGCCGCCGGCAACGGCGTCGTGCTCTTCGGTACGGACCCCACGTACCGCACCCACCCGAAGGGGCTGCAGTCGCAGCTCGGCCGGGCCGTGCTCTGGGCCGCCCAGCGGTAGTCGCGCCGGACGCGTACCTGGACGAGTGACAGCGGACGGGCCCGGATGTCGGTGGACATCCGGGCCCGTCCCGCCGTGTCGGCCCGACCGGGGCCGACGTCACGCCACGGTGCGGATGGCCGGGGTGTGCCAGTCGGGGATCCGCGCGCCCGGCGCGGTGAACGACGTGAAGTCGGTGGTTCTCCGGAACGCGGGCCGGCGGTAGAGGTCCCGCGCGTACGCCCACAGGTGCGGGAACTCGTGCAGGCCGGGGTTGATGGCACGGTGGGCGTTGGGGCCGACGTCGTAGCGGACCAGGGTCACCCAGAGCCGGATGTCGGCCTCGGTGACGGTCGGACCGACCAGGTACCGGCGCACCGCCAACCGCTCGTCGAGCACGGCGAACGCGTCGAGCAGCGCGCTGCGGGCCCGCGAGCCGTCCGGGCCCGGCCGGGCGGCGGCACCGGCGCCGTGGTTGACGGCCGGGTTGAGCCACTCGTCGAGTTCCTCGATCTCGTCCCGGTGGCGTTCCGGGTAGGTGTCGACGAGCCGGGTGGCGAGGTGCCCGAATCCGGTGGCGAGGTCGATTCCGATCGTCTTGAAGTTGTTGCTCACCACGGCGGCGGTGGCCCGGTCCCAGAGCGTCGGCACCGAGACGTGGCCGTCGAAGTTTTCCTCGGTCGCCTCGTACGCCTCGCGGAGCAGGGTGAATCCGTTCACCGGGTCGGGCCCGTACCGCTCGCGGAAGGCCCAGCCGCGACCGTCCCGGGCGTTGTCGACGTAGGAGACGCCGACGATGTTCTCCAGCCCGGCGAGGGCGCGGGTGATGGTCACCCGTTGCGACCAGGGGCAGAACCATCCGGCGTAGACGTGGTAGCGGTCGGCGCGCGGGGTGAAGCCGTCGGGGCTCTGCTCGCTGATGCGTCCGGCGAACCGGTAGAGCGGTCGGGGGTCGTCGGGTCGGCGGACGATCCGGTATTCACCGTGGGTGTCGGGGTCGGCGGGACTGGCCAGGCGCCGCAAGGGTGACAGTCCGGGCATGGGGTACCTCCGGGAGGGCAATGTTCGGGCTTCCGGTCGAAGCGGCGACAGCGTCGAGATCGGCAGGTGGGTTTCGGTCAGCGGCGCTCCGGGCGCCGGCTGATGTGCGTGCGTGCCACCGGTTCACACCTCCACCCCCGGGGTTATTCCTATTATTCCTATAGCGTTAGAGGGCTTATGGCAACGAGCGTGGGGTGGATTCACGGTGCGGGTGCGACGGTGGAGGATGGGCGGGTCCGGGACGCAGATGGTGATCGAGGTGGAGCGTTGAGCAGCTGGTGTCCGCCCCGGGTCCGCCGGCTCCACGCCGTCGGGTCGGGGTTCCCCGAGGTCGCCGCGTGAGCGCCCCGCCGGTCGACGCCGAGGTGGTGACGCTGGCCAGCGAGTTGATCGCGATCGACACCAGCAACACCGGCGACCCGACCGTACGGGGCAACGAGCGGGCCGCCGCCGAGTACGTGGCCGCCAAGCTGGCCGAGGTCGGGTACGAACCCGTCTACGTCGAGTCCGGCGCCCCCGGCCGGGGCAACGTCGTCGTCCGGCTGCCCGGAGCGGATCCGAGCCGGGGGGCGCTGCTGGTGCACGGCCACCTCGACGTCGTACCGGCCGACGCGCGGGAGTGGTCGGTGCACCCGTTCTCCGGCGAGGTCCGCGACGGCTACGTCTGGGGGCGCGGGGCGGTCGACATGAAGGGCATGGTCGCGATGACCCTGGCCGTCGCCCGGTCCTTCAAGCGCACCGGTGTGGTGCCGCCCCGGGACATCGTCTTCGCCTTCCTCGCCGACGAGGAGGCGGGCGGTTTCTACGGCGCCCGGTGGCTGGTGGAGCACCGCCCGGAGCTGTTCGAGGGCGTGACCGAGGCGATCAGCGAGGTCGGCGGCTTCTCGGTCACCTTCGGCGACGGCGTACGGGCCTATCTGGTGGAGACGGCGGAGAAGGGCGTCGTGTGGCTGCGGCTGAAGGTGCGGGGCACGGCCGGGCACGGCTCGATGCTGCACACCGACAACGCGGTGGCGAAACTCGCCGCGGCGGTCACCCGCCTGGACCGGCACCGGTTCCCGTTGGTTCTCAGCGACCCGGTGCGCGAGCTGCTGACCGGGGTCGCGGAGATCACCGGCGTGCCGTTCGACGAGGACGATCCGGAGACCGCGGTCGCCCGGCTGGGCAACCTCGCCCGGATGATCGGCGCGACGCTGCGGGACACCGCCAACGTCACCATGTTCGACGCCGGTTACAAGGCCAACGTCGTACCGTCGCAGGCGCGGGCGACGGTGGACGGACGGGTGCTGCCCGGCCGGGAGCGGGCGTTCGAGGCCGAGATCGCCCGCATTCTCGGCCCCGACGTCGAGCGCGAGTGGGACAGTCTGCCCCCGGTGCAGACCATCTTCGACGGGACCCTGGTGGACGCCATGGTCTCCGCGATCGGGGTGGAGGATCCCGGTGCCCGGGTGCTGCCGTACATGCTCTCCGCGGGTACGGACGCGAAGTCGTTCCAGCTGCTGGGGATCCGCCACTTCGGGTTCGCACCGCTGCGGCTGCCACCGGAGCTCGACTTCTCGGCCCTCTTCCACGGCGTGGACGAGCGGGTACCGGTCGACGCGCTCACATTCGGCACCCGGGTACTGGACCGGTTCCTGCGCGACTGCTGACCGACGGGCGGGTCGGGCCGCCGGAGGGGACCGACCAGTACTTTCGCCACCGCAAAGCCCACTAAACCTGTAGGGATAGACATCTTCAGGTCGGCCGGAGTAGTCTCCGGAAAGGATCTAGTACCGGCGACCGGCCCCGACGTCGCGGCCGCCGACCCGACCCGTACCGCCGCCAAGCTCTCCTCGACGACCCGGCGCAACCGTGGTTTCCCGGACTCCGATCGACGCGCCAGACCCCCGGAGGTGACGACCATGCGCCCCCTCAGCCGCCGCCTCGTTGTCATCGCGTCGACACCGCGCCGTGCCGGTGTTGTCCTGGTCTCCCGGCGACACATCGACCTGCGCCGCGTTGCCGCCGCGCTCTGTCCCCGCTGACCTGACCCCAGTCCCCGCGCGACGGCACCCCGACCGGTCCCGCGCCGACGCCGGCCGTGACCCACCAGCCGGTCCGTGCCGCCCCATCCCAGCAGGAAGCGGAGCATCGTCATGCCCGATCCGGAAAACCCACTGCATCTCGCGGTCGCCCTCGACGGCGCCGGCTGGCACCCCGCCGCATGGCGCGAACCGGACGCCCGCCCGGCCGAACTGTTCACCCCGCGCTACTGGTTCGACCTGGTGCGCGAAGCCGAACGAGGGCTGCTGGACTTCGTCACCATCGAGGACTCGCTCGGTGTGCAGTCGTCGAGCCGTACCGAGCCGGACCGGCGCACCGACCAGGTACGGGGACGCCTCGACGCGGTGCTGGTCGCCGCCCGCGTCGCCCCGCTGACCCAGCACATCGGACTCGTGCCCACGGTCGTGGTCACCCACACCGAGCCCTTCCACATCGCCAAGGCCATCGCCACCCTGGACTACGTCTCCACCGGCCGCGCCGGGGTGCAGGTACGGGTATCGGCCCGGCCGGACGAGGCGGCGCACTTCGGCCGCCGCACCCTGCCCGCGATCCGCCTCGACGACCCGTCCACCCCGCAGGCGCGGGCACTGGTCGCGGACCTGTTCGCCGAGACCGCCGACTACGTCGAGGTGGTACGGCGTCTCTGGGACAGCTGGGAGGACGACGCGGAGATCCGCGACGCCGCCACCGGCCGCTTCATCGACCGGGACAAGCTGCACTACGTCGACTTCGAGGGACGCTGGTTCAGCGTCAAGGGCCCGTCCATCACCCCCCGGCCACCGCAGGGGCAACCCCCGGTCGCCGCGCTGGCGCACCAGAGCGTGCCGTACCGGCTCGTCGCCGGGTCCGCCGACATCGGTTACGTGACACCGCACGACACGGCGCAGGTGCGGGCGATCACCGACGAGATCCGTACCGCACAGGCCGCCGCCGGCCGGTCCGCCGAGACCGTGCACGTCCTCGGTGACCTGGTCGTCTTCCTCGACAACACCGCCCCGGCCGCTGACGCCCGCAAGGCACGCCTCGACGAACTCGACGGCAGCCCGTACGCCAGTGACGCCCCGGTGTTCGTCGGCACCCCGGCGCAGCTCGCGGACCTGTTGCAGGAGTGGCAGCGGGCCGGACTGAGCGGATTCCGCCTGCGTCCCGGGGCGGTGCCGCACGACCTGGAGCAGATCAGCCGGGCGCTCGTGCCCGAACTGCAGCGGCGGCAGGCGTTCCGGACCGGGTACGCCGCCGGCACCCTGCGTGAGCGGCTCGGCCTGCCGCGTCCCGCCAATCGTTACGCGGCCGTCTGACCATCGGCGCAGCGAACCGGAAGGACCGTCTCGACCATGAACAGACCGCTCAAGCAGGTCCACCTCGCCGCCCACTTTCCCGGTGTCAACAACACCACCGTGTGGAGTGACCCGCAGGCCGGCAGCCACATCGAGTTCAGCTCGTTCGCGCATCTCGCGCGCACGGCCGAGCGGGCGAAGTTCGACTTCCTGTTCCTGGCCGAGGGACTGCGGCTGCGCGAGCAGAACGGCCGGATCTACGACCTGGACGTGGTCGGCCGCCCGGACACCTTCACCGTGCTCGCCGCGCTCGCGGCGGTCACCGAGCACCTCGGCCTCGCCGGGACCATCAACTCCACCTTCAACGAGCCGTACGAGGTCGCGCGGCAGTTCGCCAGCCTCGACCACCTCTGCGCCGGTCGCTCCGCCTGGAACGTGGTCACCTCCTGGGACGCGTTCACCGGTGAGAACTTCCGCCGGGGCGGGTTCCTGGCGCAGGACCAGCGCTACCGGCGGGCGCGCGACTTCCTACAGACCGCCTGGGAACTCTTCGACTCCTGGCAGGGTGACGAGATCGTCGCGGACAAGGCCACCGGGGTCTTCCTCGGCGACCCCGACGCGGGTACGTTCGCGCACCGGGACCCGGACTTCGACATCTCCGGTCGGTTCAACGTGCCCCGGCCGCCGCAGGGCCGGCCGGTCATCCTCCAGGCCGGCGACTCGGAGCAGGGGCGGGAGTTCGCCGCCTCCTCCGCCGACGCGATCTTCAGCCGGTACGCCACCCTGGACGAGGGCCGGGCCTTCTACGCCGACGTCAAGGGCCGCCTCGCCCGCTACGGGCGCACCCCAAACGAACTGCTCATCCTGCCAGCGGCCACCTTCGTGCTCGGCGACACCGACGCGCAGGCCCGCGACATCGCCCACGAGGTACGGCTCCAGCAGGTCAGCGGTCAGACCGCGATCAAGTTCCTGGAGCAGCTCTGGAACCGTGACCTGTCCGGCTACGACCCGGACGGCCCGCTGCCCGACATCGACCCCGATCCGGGCGAGCACACCGTCGCCCGGGGACGGGCGAGCGTACGGATGTACCGCGACCCCGTCGCCGTGGCCCGGCAGTGGCGGGAGCGTGCCGAGGCCGAGCACCTCTCGATCCGAGAGCTGATCATCGAGGTCACCGGGCAGCAGACGTTCATCGGTGCCCCGGCGACCGTCGCGGCCGCCATCGACGAGTTGGTCCAGGCCGACGCCAGTGACGGGTTCATCCTGGTCCCGCACGTCACTCCGGGCGGGCTCGACGCGTTCGCCGACACGGTGGTGCCGCTGCTGCAGGAGCGAGGCGTGTTCCGTACCGAGTATCGGGGCGACACCCTCCGGGACCACCTGGGCCTGGGAGCCCCTCGCCGTACCGGTACGCCGGCCCGGTTGGCCCCGTGAGGTTCCCGCCGATCACGCTGATCGTGCACGCCCCGGTGCTGCGCCGGGGGATCCCGGACCCGCCATGGCCCTGGGCGCCGGTCGTGCCCGAGCCCGTTTCCGCCGTTCGAGAAGGGTGACGCCATGGTGGCCACTCCGTTGGCAGTGCTCGACCTGGTCCCGATCTCCTCGGGGTCGACCGCCTCGGCGGCCCTGCGCAACAGCATCGACCTCGCCCGCGAGACCGAGCGGTTCGGCTACGCCCGGTACTGGTTCGCGGAGCACCACCTCAATCCCGGCGTGGCCGGGACCTCACCGGCGGTGCTGGCGGCGTTCACCGCGGCGGCGACCTCGACCATCCGGATCGGTTCCGGCGCGGTGCTGCTGGGACACCGGACCGCGCTGGCGACGGTCGAGGAGTTCGGGCTGATCGACGCCCTCCACCCCGGACGGCTGGACCTTGGACTCGGTCGGTCCGGCGGACGCCCGTTCAACCCGCCCTCCGAACCGGCACTCGTCAGCGGCACCGGCACCGGCGTCGTCGACGGCCGGGCCCCGAACGGGTTGCTGATACCGCCGCCGTTCTCCTCCGCCCACCTGCTCGACTCGCCCCGGGTCGCCCTCCAGAAGGCACTGCTGCAACAGCCCGGTGCGCAGTCGCCGGACTACACCGAGCAGGTCGGGGACATCCTGCGGTTGCTGCGCGGGACGTACCGCTCCGCCGAGGGCGAGCCGGCCCACGTCGTACCGGGTGAGGGTGCGCGGGTGCAGGTGTGGGTCCTCGGCAGCAGTGGTGGCGAGAGCGCGAACGTGGCCGGTGCGAACGGGCTTCGTTTCGCCGCCAACTACCACGTCACCCCCGCCGCGGTCCTGGAGGCGGCCGAGGGCTACCGGGCCGCGTTCCGACCGTCCGAGGAACTGGACCGCCCCTACCTCAGCGTTTCGGCCGACGTGGTCGTCGCCGAGAACGAGGCCACCGCCCGCGAACTGGCCTCGGGCTACGGGCTCTGGGTCCGCAGCATCCGGACGGCGCAGGGGGCGATCCCGTTCCCGACCCCCGCGCAGGCCCGTGCCCACTCCTGGAGCGACGCCGACCGCGAGCTGGTGGCCGACCGGGTGGACACCCAGTTCGTCGGCACTCCCGGTCAGGTGGCCGATCAGCTGGAGCGGCTGCGCGACGCGACCGGTGCCGACGAGCTGGTCCTCACCACCATCACCCACGACCACGCCGACCGGGTGCGTTCCTACCGGTTGATCGCGCAGGAGTGGGAGCGCAGGCAACGCTGACCGGAAACCGGATCGAGGGGGTGAACGATGAGTCTGGAACAGGCTCTGGAAGCGCGTGAGCTGCGCCGGGACTTCTCGACCTTCCCGACGGGAGTGGTGGCGGTCGCCGCCCTCGCCGACGGGGCGCCGGTCGGCATCGTGGCGGGGAGCCGTCTTCCTCGACGGCGACGCCGAGATCTCTCCACTGTCTTTCACCACAGCCGATTCCGCCGACCCGAGCGGTGACGGACCGGGCGTCGACCGGGCGGGGTCGCTCGGATGACGCCGTCCGTACGAACGGGCACTTGACCTATGCGCTCGCGCAGTCCACTCTTCCTATCAATCAAGTAGGAATACTGCGGATTGGATGATGATGAGACGTCCCCCGTACGCCCGGACCGGCCGGCTGGCCGCCATCGCGGTCCTCACCACCGCGATGCTCGGTGCCACCGCCGCCTGCGGCGGTGACGACGGCGCGACCGGAGAGGGTGGCTCCTCCGGCCCGGTGACCCTGCGCCTCGGCTACTTCCCGAACATCACCCACGCCCCGGCCGTGGTGGGCGTGGAAAAGGGGATCTTCACCGAGAAGCTGGGCGCCGACGTCAAGCTGGAGACGTCGACCTTCAACGCCGGGCCGGCCGCGATCGAGGCGATCTTCTCCGGTGCTCTGGATGCCACGTACATCGGCCCGAACCCGACCGTGAACGCGCACTCGAAGTCCAAGGGCGAAGCCGTACGCGTGATCTCGGGCGCCGCCTCGGGCGGCGTGGCGCTGGTGGTCAAGGCCGGTATCAACTCGGCCGAGGACCTTCGTGGCAAGAAGATCGCCACCCCGCAGCTCGGCAACACCCAGGACGTGGCGATCCGGTTCTGGCTCAAGGAGAAGGGCCTGACCACCAACAAGGAGGGTGGCGGCGACGTCTCGATCGTGCCGCAGGAGAACGCGCAGACCGTCGAGACCTTCGGCAGCGGCGCCATCGACGGCGCCTGGGTGCCCGAGCCGTTCGTCTCCCGGCTGGTCAACGCGGGCGGCAAGGTGCTGATCGACGAGCGGGACCTGTGGCCGGACAAGAAGTTCGTCATCACCAACCTGATCGTCAGCACCAAGTTCGCCAAGGCCCACCCGGACGTGGTGAAGCGCCTGGTCGAGGGGCAGGTCGCGGCCAACGAGTTCGTCAACACCAAGCCGGACGAGGCCCAGCAGGCGATCTCCGAGCACATCGGCAAGATCACCGGTAAGCCGCTCGACCTCAAGCTGATCAAGCAGGCGTGGCCGACCCTCCAGTTCCTCAACGACCCGATCGAATCGTCGCTGAAGACCGGGCTGGACCACGCGGTCGCGGTCGGCCTCACCGAGCCGGTCGACCTCAAGGGGCTCTACGACCTGTCCTACCTCAACGAGGTGCTCAAGGCACAGGGCAAGGCCGAGGTCCCGCTGACATGACGTCCGTATCCACGGCACCGGACAGCGTGACCACCTCGGTCGCGCTGTCCGGCGTCAGCAAGGTCTACGGCCGGGGCGAGAACGCGGTCCTCGCGCTGGACCGGGTCTCCCTCGACGTCGCGCCGGGCGAGTTCGTCTGCCTCGTCGGCGCGTCCGGCTGCGGCAAGAGCACACTGCTCAACCTGGTCGCCGGGCTCGACCAGGTCAGCGCCGGCACGATCCGGGTCGCCGAGGGCGACGGGCCGGGGTCCTCGGGCCGGCGACCGTCGCCCGGCCTGATGTTCCAGGAGCCCGCGCTCTTCCCCTGGCTCACCGTGGCGGCCAACGTCGAGCTACCGCTCAAACTGCGCGGCCTGCCCCGGGCCACCCGTCGCGACCGGGTCGCCGAACTGCTGGACACCGTGCACCTGGGCGACTTCGGTCGACGGCGGCCGCACGAACTCTCCGGCGGGATGCGCCAGCGGGTCGCGCTGGCCCGTACGTTGGCGCTCGACACCCCGGTGCTGCTGATGGACGAACCCTTCGGCGCGCTCGACGCGATGACCCGTGACCTGCTCCACGACGAGCTGGAACGGATCTGGACCGAGCGTCGGCTGACCGTCCTGTTCGTCACCCACAACGTACGGGAGGCGGCCCGGCTCGCCGACCGGATCGTGCTGCTGTCCAGCCGACCGGGCCGGATCATCTACGAGACCCGGGTGACCACACCCCGCCCCCGCCGGATCGACTCCCCGGAGGTCGCGGCCATCGCCGCCGAGGTCACCGACCGACTGCGTACCGAGGTGGGCCGCCATGGCAAGTGACACCATCACCACCGGCCGGGGCGACGCGGAGACGCTCTCCGGCCTGGACGCGCTGGAGATCGCCTCCCGGCAGAAGGTCGCCGGTGGCGCCCGCGTGCTCTGGGCGGCGACCTGGCCCAAGCTCGCCGCCGTCGGGCTCGCCATCGGCATCTGGCAGGCGGTCGTCTGGACCGGTTGGAAGGACCCGTGGGCGCTACCCGGTCCGGTTTCCGTCTTCAGCGACCTCGGGCAGTACCTGACCACCTCGGCGTTCTGGCACGGGCTCGCCACCA
The DNA here is from genome assembly GCF_055586685.1 of Micromonospora sp. NPDC049529. Lineage (NCBI taxonomy): Bacteria > Bacillati > Actinomycetota > Actinomycetes > Micromonosporales > Micromonosporaceae > Micromonospora > Micromonospora sp. NPDC049529. The sequence continues at coordinate 84,380 of NZ_JBVJHT010000026.1, read as the reverse complement.
CGGCACGGCGGGCCGCGGTGGGCTTCCTCGCCGCCGTCGCGTTCGGACTCGTGCTCGGTCTCGCGGTGGCCCGGGGGCGCATTCTGCGAGCGGCGCTGGGCTCGATGATCACGGCATTGCAGACGATGCCGTCGATCGCCTGGTTCCCGCTGGCGATCCTGCTGTTCCAGCTCAGCGAGCAGGCGATCTTCTTCGTGGTGGTGCTCGGCGCCGCACCGTCCATCGCCAACGGCGTCATCCACGGCGTCGACTACGTTCCGCCGCTGCTGCTGCGGGCCGGGCGCAACATCGGTGCCAGGGGACTGAACCTCTACCGGTACGTGATCGCCCCGGCAGCGCTGCCGGCGATCGTCGCCGGACTCAAGCAGGGCTGGGCGTTCGCCTGGCGCAGCCTGATGGCCGGCGAGCTGCTCGTGGTGATCGCGACGAAAACCTCGATCGGCGCCCAACTCGTCTACGCCCGGGAACTCTCCGAGGCGGAGCGGCTGATCGCGATCATGATCGTGATCCTGGTGCTGGGCCTGCTCGTCGACGCCGCCTTCGGCGCGGCGGACCGGGCCATCCGCCGCCGCTGGGGCCTGCTGCGACCACGTCGTTGACCACCACGCTCCTGGAACCACCACGCTCCTGGGGAGGCAGCGGTACATGTACGTCTCAGCCCGCAGCGACTACGCGATCCGCGCCATGTTGGCCATCGCGGCGGGATCCCATCCCCGGCCGAACCCGGTCCATGCGGGTGACACCCACTCCGCCGCCGCTGGTGGTGCGACCAGCGGCGGCGGCGGGCCGGTCAAGGCCGCCACGCTCGCCACCGAGCAGGACATTCCGCTGAGCTTCCTGCACGGCATCCTGCACGACCTGCGCCGGGCCGGGCTGTTACTGAGCTACCGGGGAGTCGACGGCGGCTACCTGCTGGCCCGCCCGGCCGCCCAGATCAGCGTCGGGGACGTGCTGCGCGCCCTGAGCGGCTCGCTGACCACCGTACGCGGACTGCCGACCGAGGCCGCCGCCTACCACGGGGTGGCGACCGAACTCGGCAACGTGTGGCTCGCCGTACACCTCGCGATCGAGGCGGTGGTGGACCGGACGAGCCTGGCCGACCTGCTCGCGCCCCACCTGCACGCGCCCGAACCCGGCGCAGTCCACTGAACGGGTGGGAGGCGAGCGGCGCCGAACTCGGTCTCGCCGTCGTCCTCGGTGCGCTCGCGGCGGCCATCGGTACGCCGACCGGCGTCTCCGGCGGCCTGCTCCTGCTGCCGCTGCTACTGACCGTCTTCGGGCTGGGCGGCACCGTCGCCAGCGCCACCAACCTGTTGTTCAACATCGTGTCCACACCGGTCGGGATCGTCCGGCAGCGCCGGGTCGACGCCCAGTTGACCCGGCTGCTGGTCGGGTCGGCGGCGCCGGCCGCGGTGCTGGGCGCGTTCGCGAACGTCTTCCTGCTCGGTGACTCGGCGGCGTTCCGGGGCCTGGTAGCGGGGCTGCTCGGCGTGGTCGCGGTCAGCGTTCTCGTACCCCGTCCGCAGCCGTCCGGGACGGGTGCGCTGACCGGGGCGGGCCGCTGGGGGCTGGTCCTCGTGGGCGCCGCGAGCGGCCTGCTCGGCGGGTTCTACGGCCTGGGCGGCGCCGTCCTCGCCGCCCCCGCGACGCTGCTGCTCACCGGCTGGCCGGTGGTCCGGATATCGGGCGCCGCGCTGATCGCCACCTTCGTCGTCTCGGTCACCGGGCTGGCCACCTACGTCGGCCTCGACCTCGCCGGACACACGGCGGTGAACACTCCACACTGGCCGCTCGGGCTGGCCCTCGGCGCGGGCGGCCTCATCGGGGGCTACTGCGCGTCCCGGTACGCCGCCCTGGTGCCCGACCGGCTGCTCCGGACGGTCCTCGCCGTCATGGTCGGGTTGGGTGCGGTCCGCCTCGTTGTCGTGTGAGTTTCCCGGACATCGATCGGCACCCGGCCCACGTGCTCCGCGGTGCCCGGCGTCGGTTGCTCACCGCGAGGATCGACCAGATGGTGAACCGGGTCTTGCTATTCCTATCGGAAGGATAGGAATATGGGGCCGTGCTCATCGAGGTCCATCTCACCTCCCGCCGGGTCGTCGACCTGATGCGGGTCGCCTCGGAGCTCTGTCGCCGCCGCGATCCGGTCAACTCCTGACCGACGTCCGGTCCCGGCCGTAGCCGCCGGTGGTCCGACGGCTCACCGAGCCAGTCCCGCTGTGCACCCCGCGCCACACCCGCCCCGAGCGGTCCCTTCCGACCAGGGCCGGTGCGGGCCCGCAGCCGCCAGAACCCTCCGTCCCGGCTCCGCCGTGGAGCCGCCGTACCCCGAGGAAGACGATGAGCGACGAACAACAACCCCGTCCGGAGCCGACACCGGCCCCGACGGCCTCCGCCAGCCGGCTGGCCATCAACGAGGACTGGGCCGCGACCATCCTGGGACTGGTTCTGCTGGTCCTGGTCCTGGTCGGCGTGATCCCCACCGGGCTGGTGCCCTGATGACCGCCGACGCCACCCGGGCCCCGAGAGAGACTCGCGACACCGACACCGACACCGACACCGACACCGACACCGACACCGACACCGACACCGGGGCTGCGTCCGCGGCGGCCACGGCGGATTCGGGTACGCCGTCGACCAGGTTCTGGGCCTGGACGGCACTGGGACTGCTCGTGGTGATCGGCCTGGCCGCGCTGACCCGGTATCTCGAACAGAACGTGCCGGTCTTCTTCGAGGACACCGCGCTGGAGGACGTCGCCGGGGCGATCGAGTACCCCGTGTACGCGATCGCACTCGGCCTGCTCGGCAACGTACTCGTCACGCTGCTCGGGCTGCGGGACCGGATCTCCGCCGCGTTCCGTACCGAGTTCTTCATCAAGACCGGGCTGGTGCTGCTCGGTGCCTCGATCAACCTCTCCGTCATCGCCAGTGCCGCCGGCCCGGCGATCGCCCAGGCGATTCTGCTGATCAGCGGCGTCTTCCTGTTCACCTGGTGGCTGGCCGGCAGATTCGGGCTGGAGGACAAGCTGCGCGCGCTGCTCGCCTCGGCGGTGTCGATCTGCGGGGTCAGCGCGGCCATCGCCGCCGCGGGCGCGGTGCGGGCCCGGCGGGAACAACTCGCCTACACCGCGAGTCTGGTTATCCTCTTCGCGCTGCCGTCGATCTTCATCCTGCCCTGGCTCGCCGACGTGTTCGGGCTCTCCGACGCTGTCGCCGGTGCCTGGATCGGCGGCAACATCGACACCACCGCGGCGGTCACCGCCGCCGGTGCGCTCGCCGGTGAGGAGGCGCTCCAGATCGCCTCCATCGTCAAGGTCACCCAGAACGCGCTGATGGGTGTCGTCGCGGTGGCGCTCACCGCGTACTTCACCCTGCGGGTCGAGCGTCAGCCGGGGGCGGCCCGACCCGGCGTCGGGGAGCTGTGGCGGCGCTTTCCCAAGTTCGTACTCGGTTTTGTCGCCGCGTCGGTCATCGCCACCTGGTACCTCGACGGTGCCGGTGCGGACGGCAAGGCGGTCATCGGTGTGGTCAACGACCTGCGGGTCTGGTTCCTGATCCTGGCGTTCGTCAGCATCGGGCTGGAGTTCCGGGTCGCGTCGCTGCGGGAGGCGGGTTGGCGGCCGATCGCCGTCTTCGCCAGCGCCACCGTGTTCAACCTGCTGCTGGCACTGGGTCTGGCGTCCCTGCTGTTCCGCAACTTCAACGGCTGATCGAACCCGGTACCGGCTCGGCGACGGCGGGGGGGGGGGGGGGGGGGGGGGGGGGGGGGGGGGGGGGGGGGGGGGGGGGGGGGGGGGGGGGAAGGTG
>NZ_JBVJHT010000026.1:0-80563 GCF_055586685.1 Micromonospora sp. NPDC049529 | reverse complement strand
AACAGGGACCCGCCCCCCGCCCCTGCTCCCGCCCACCCCCTCTCCCCGCCCCCCCCCCCCCCCCCCCCCCCCCCCCCCACGTCGTGCGGTGGCCGAGCCGCGTAAGGGACCGGGCCGGTGGCCGCCAACGCCTGGTCAGTCGCCGGCGCGGTGCCCGGCGAGCTGCTGGTCCGGTGCGGACCGGCCGGCGTCCGCGCCGTCGGCGGACTGCCCCTGCTCGGCCGGTTCCGACCCCACGTCGAGCGGGTGGGCCAGTTCGTCGTGCGGCATCCGGGCCAGGACGATCGCCAGTACGGCGACCACGGCGGGCAGCAGGCCGGCGATGGCGAAGGTGCCGGATAGTCCGATCGCCCCGCTCACCGGCCCGGCGACCGCCATGGAGAGCGGCATGAAGATCAGGGAGACGAAGAAGTCCAGGCTGGAGACCCGGCCGAGCATGTGTGCCGGCACCCGGCGTTGCAGCAGGGTGCCCCAGATGACCATCGGCGCGGAGAAGCAGAACCCCACCACGAACAGGGCGACGGCGATCAGCCACGGATGGGTGGCGAAGCCGACCAGGGCCAGCGGCAGGCAGCCCAGGCCCCAGAGCAGGTTCATGATGGTGAGGTAACGCCGGGGCATCCGCAGCGCGGCCATTCCCAGCGCACCGATCGCGCCACCCACCCCGAACGCCCCCAGCACCAGTGCGTGCGCGGCGGGTCCGCCACCGGCCCGGTCCTTGATCGCGAAGGGGACGAGCACCTCGATCGGGCCCATGATCAGCAGGATCAGCAGCGACGCGTACAGCAGGGTGGCGAGCAGCCAGGGCGTCCGTGCCATGTAGAGGAAGCCGTCCCGCAGGTCGACCAGGGTGCCCCGGACCGGGTGGTCGGTACGGGTCGGGTGGTCACCGCGCAGCGGAACCGGTCGCAGGGCCAGCAGGAACAGGACACCGGCCGCCTCCAGCGTGGTCACCACGAGCATCGCGGCCCCCGGTGACCAGGCCGCGACCAGGGTGCTGGCCAGTGCCGGTCCGGCCGCCTGCATGATCGTCGGCCGGAGCGTGCTCTCGACGCCGTTGGCCGCCATCAGGTCCCCGGTCGGCAGGATCGAGGGAAGCAGCGCGGAGTACGCCGGGTAGGTGAAGCCGTTTCCGGCGCCGATGAGCAGTGCCACGGCCGCGAGGTGCCAGAGCTCCAGCAGGTCGGTCAGGGCCAGCGCGGTGACCAGCCCGATGGCCAGCGTACGGCTGGCGGCCACCGCCAACAGGATCCGGCGCTGCGGGATCCGGTCGGCCAGCACGCCGCCGAGCAGTGCGGTGGCGAGCATGCCGCCGGCCATCGCGGCGGAGACGAAGGACAACTCGGACGGTCCACCGCCCATCGCGATGACCTGCCACACGAGGGCGATGATCCAGACCCCGGCGGCGAACAGTGACATGGTCAGCGAGCCGGCCAGCAGCCGGTACTGGCTGTTGCGGAACGGGCGCAGCGGCCCGCGCAGCCAGCCCGGTCCGGTCGCCCCCGTCGTGGTGGTCACCACTTCTCCCTCCGTACGTGCGGTCGTATGCCGCCATCGTGCCGGTAGGGCCTGACCAATTCGCGCGCAATCCCCATTCCGAAAGCCTGCAACCTCACCGGAGGTTGAGGTCAAGTGGTGAACCGTGAGCGGGACGATCGGGTGGTTGCGCCGAAACGCGGCCCGCCCCCTGGATCTATGGGGTGGGCCGCGCTGCTTGTCCTTTATGTTCAGTTAAGCGAAGTTTCGATACATATGTCCGGTCGGCTAGGCCTGGCGGCTCTTCCACCTCGGGTTCGTGCGGTTGAGCACCAGCACCCGCCCCCGGCGGCGTACCACGATCGAACCCGGCCGCTGCTTCATCGACCGTAGTGATCTGCGGACCTTCATGACTGCCTCCATCCGGTTCCGGGACCCGACCTGTTCAGCCGGTCCGCTCTCGACAACGCCCCCAGCACTGTCAAGATTCCCAGGTGAGAGACGGTGGACGGGGTACGGGCGTGATCAGCCCGGAGGGCGTTTTGTCGGGTTTGTCGGTGAACCCGGCTCGGCGGGGCGGGATGACCGGTGACTGATCCCTCCCCGTCCCGGATGGGCGGGCGGACCATCCGCACCCGTGAGATCACCGCACCGCTGCGCGTGTTCATCCGTACCGAGGCGGGCAGTGCCGGTGTGCTGGTCGCGGCCATCGTCGCGGCACTGGTCTGGGCGAACCTCGGCCCGACCTCGTACGAGGCGCTGTGGCGTACCGAGTTCTCGATCCGGCTCGGCGCCTTCGGCACCGCCCACGACCTGCGTACCTGGATCAACAGCGGGCTGATGACGCTGTTCTTCCTGGTGGTGGGGCTGGAGGCGCGTCGGGAGTTCGACCTCGGCGACCTGCGCGAGCGGCGACGGTTCCTCCTGCCGTTCACCGCCGGCGTGGTCGGCATGCTGATCCCGGTGCTGATCTTCCTCCTGGTGAACCGGGGTGGACCCGGCGCGCACGGCTGGGGCGTGGCGATGTCGACCGACACCGCGCTCGCCCTCGGTCTGCTCGCCCTGCTCGGACGCGGCGTACCGGACCAGGCACGGGTCTTCCTGCTCACCGTGTTCGTGGTGGACGACCTGATCGCCCTGGTGGTGATCGCCGTCGTCTACAGCGACGACATCAAACTGATGCCGATCGTCATCGCCGTGGCCCTCTTCGGCGTCCTGCTCGGCCTGCGCGCCCTCGGCCTGCGGCGTGGCGTCGTCTACGCGCCGTTCTGCGTCGCCCTCTGGGCCGCGCTGCTGACCAGCGGGGTGGACCCGGTGGTGGCCGGACTCGCCATCGGCCTGACCGCCACGGCGTACTCGCCGCCGCGCGGGGCCCTGGAACGCGCCACCGGGCTGTTCAAGCTGTTCCGGGAACAGCCGACCGCCGAACTCGCCCGCTCCGCCACCCTCGGCCTGGCCCAGACACTGTCCCCGAACGACCGCCTGCAACGCATGTACCACCCGTGGACGAGCTACCTGATCGTCCCGCTGTTCGGGCTGGCGAACGCCGGCATCGCCATCGACGGTGCCTTCCTCGCCCGCGCCTTCACCTCCCCGGTGACCCTCGGCATCCTGCTCGGGTACGTCATCGGCAAGCCGCTCGCGGTCGTCGGGGTCTCCTGGCTGCTGACCCGACTGACCGCCGGCCGGATCCGTCCGGCGGTCGGCTGGGCGGCGGTCCTCGGCAGCGGCACCATCGCCGGGATCGGGTTCACCGTGTCGCTGCTGATCGCCACCCTGGCCTTCGACGAGCCGCACCTCGCCGAGGCGAAGATCGGCGTACTGGCGGCAGCCGCCGTGGCATCGCTGCTCACCTGGGCCGTGTACCGGGTCACCAACGCGCTGCCGAAGCCGCGTCGGGCCCGGCTGCTGCTCGGTGAGACCGACCAACTCGTCGACCTCGTCGCGCCCGTCGACCCCGAGCGGGACCACGTACGCGGGCCGGCGAACGCCTCGGTCACCCTGGTCGAGTACGGCGACTTCCAGTGCCCGTACTGCGGACAGGCCGAACCGGTCGTACGCGAACTGCTCAGCGACGCCGACCTGCGCTACGTCTGGCGGCACCTGCCGCTGACCGACGTGCACCCGCAGGCGCAACTCGCGGCGGAGGCGGCCGAGGCGGCAGCCGCCCAGGGTGCGTTCTGGCAGATGCACGACCTGCTCCTGGACCACCAGGAGAAGCTCCAGATGAACGACCTGCTCGGGTACGCCGACCGGCTCGGGCTCGATCTTGAGCGGTTCCGCAGCGACCTGCTGCTGCACGGTCACGCCGGCAGGGTCGCCCGCGACCTCGAATCGGCCGACCTCAGCGGTGTCTCGGGCACACCCACGTTCTTCGTCAACGAACAGCGCCACTACGGGGCGTACGACATCACGACCCTGACCACGGCGATCAGGGTCGCCCGCGCCCGTGCCCGGATCGGCGACCGACCGAGCTGAGCCCGCCGGCGCCCACTCGGTTCACGGTCCGGTGTGGATCAACGGGGCCCACAGCTCGGGCCGGTCGGGCTGCTCCTCGCGAACCCGGGCGACCGCCAGGTCGAGCGCGTACGCGGCGCCGCTCGCGTCCGGCTCGCCGCCGGCCGTGAGGCGCGCGTACACCGCCTCGGCGACCTGGGCCGCGACCCGGTCGGAGACCGCCCACTGGCTGCCGATCACGTGTCGGTAGCCGGCGAGCTGCAACGCGGCGGTCAGGTGGATCGCCTCGTCGGGCAGGTCCCGCCCGCCGGCCGCGGTCCGGCACGCCGACAGGTACGCCAGGTCGGCGCCCGCACCCTGCGCCGCACCGGAGCGGGCCGCCATCGCCGGGCTGGACGACAGGTCCAGCACGCTGAGCTGACCGTCGCTCAGGTGCAGGGCGCTGGCACTCGGGTGGTCGAAGTCCTGCCGGGCGTGGCAGGCGAAATGCGCCCAACTGTGTTGGCCGAGCGCGGCGAGCACCGCCGAGGTGGTCGCGCCCGGCCCGCTGAGCAGGCGTACGCCGGGCAGGTTCGCCCCGACCGCGCGCAGTTCGTCGGCGACCGCCGGCAGCGGAGGCTGACCGGGCGTCTGGGCCAGGCCGACCGCGAACACCCGGGCCGGTCGCGCCGGCGCGGGCCCGGACCGGGCCCGCAGCAGCGCGCCGAGGCTCGACGTGTACGAGGAGACCACCCGCGCCGCCACGGTCGGCCGGCGCCGGTCGCGCAGTTCCCTGCCCGCTCCGTACCGTCCGGCGGCGTGCAGCGGCAGCAGGGTCAGCGGTCCGGTGGGACACCACCACACCCGGCGCCGACCCGTGAGTGCGTCGACCTGCCCCGGTCCGGCGGCCGGTGCCGGGCCGAGGATCTCGTCGAGCGCGCCGCACACCGGCTCGGCCAGGGTGTCCCACAGCCACCGCTGGATCGAGATCAGGGTCTGGCGCAGGTGCGTACGAGCCAGCCCGCCCCGGCCGGACTCGGCCTCCCGCTGCGCGGCCAGCAGTGCGCCGGCCCGGTTCTGGGCGGTGTCGTGGTCCAGCCACGGCAACCGCACCGGGTACACCTCGGTGGGCGTCACCACGAGCGCGTCACTGCGCCACCGGGTGGTGTTGACCAGGATGACGGGACCGTCGCTGGCGGCCCACCGCAGCGACTCGAACCGGGGTGCGGCGAGAAACTCCTCGAATCCCGGCTGGCGCCGGGCCTCGGCGAGCAGCCGCTCCCAGTGCTCCGCCAGCCGGCGCCGGTGGTCCGCCTCGCCGGCCGTCCCGGAACCCGTCGCGGTCGCCATCGCCAGCCACTCGAAACCGCCCGCCGGGTCGGGACCGCCCACCCGGCCGGTCACCCAGTCCGCCCCCTCGCCGTCCAGCGCGCGCCGGGTCTCGTCCAGCCGCGCGGCCAGGTCAGGGGCCACCACCGCCAGGGCGGACAGGTCACTGCGGGTCTGCACCGCCTGGGACCAGAGCACCTGCCGTCCGTGCTCCAGCAGTTCCACCGCGCGCCGTGGTTGACCCGCGGCGAGCGCCCAGGCGGCCGCGTCCGCCCCCAGCCCGGCCGACTTCGCGAGCCGCTGCTCCTGGACCGACCGGTCCAGCCCCCGCCAGGCCAGCACCGGCAGCAGCCCCACCGCCGCCGAGTACGCCTCCAGCGCCAGGGTGGCATCGCCGACCTCGGCGGTGGCGTTCGCCCAGGCGGTCGCGGCTCCCATCTTCACCTCGATCGGTCCGAGCCGCGAACCGACCGCCGACCGCCACAGCCCGACCGCCGAGTCCAGGTCCGCCGCTGCACCGGTGATCATGTGGCGCACCCGGAACGCCGTCGCCAGTACGCTCAACGCGCGGGCCCGGTCGGGATCTCCCGGCGACAGCCCGGACAGGGCGACCCGGCCGATCTCGATCGCCTCCTCGACACCCGACGGGTCCCCGCCGAGGCGGGCCCGGACCAGCACCATGTTGGCGAGGTTGGAGCGGTGGATGGCCAGTTTCGGGTCGTCCGTGGCCGCCCCCTCGACCGCCTCGCGGGCGGCCTGCACCGCCACCTCGATCTGCCCGCCGGAGTCGCCGGTGAGGAAGTGTCCGAACAGCACCACCGCGTGGTTGGCCAGGAACTGTGACCTCATCCTCGGGTACGCCGGCAGCATCGAGACCACCTCCCGGCTGGTCCGGGTGGCCTCCTCCAGGTCCGCCACCGGCCCGCCGCGCATGTGGCGCTGCCACAGCGCGTGCGCGAGGTTGGCCTGCACCAGCACCCGCTCCACATGTTCGGCCGGCAACGCGGCCAGCATGGCGCGGCCCAGCTCGACCGCCTCGTCGGCGTCGGCCATCCGGCCGAGTGCCATGAACCTGCTGATCAGGCAGGTTGTCAGCAGCCCCTGGCTGATCATCAGACCGACCGGGTCGTCCACCGCGGCGACCGCCGCTCTGGTGAGCCGTACCGCCTCGTCGAGGTCGGCGAGCTGGCCGAACCGGGTGTACCGCAGCCGGCGGGCGTACCCGAGGTTACGCAGTGCGCCGGCCCGGTCCTGCCCGCTCGCGTCGGCCACGGCGGCCGTGCCCTGGCGCAGCGCGTCGTCCAGGTCCGCCAGGTCCCCGGTGGCCTCGTGCCGCTGGCACAGGGTCCAGCAGAGCTGGGACCGGGTCAGCGGTTCGAGGGGGTTGCCCGGTCCGACCAGGTCGACCGCGGCCCGGGCGGCGTCGACGGCGTGGTCCAGGGAGGTCAGCGGGTCGGACTCGCGTACCCGCAGGACGATCAGCTCGGCCATCACCACCAGCGCGACCGGGCGGGCCGGGTCCGCCTCCGGTACCCGCCGCAGCAGGTCCTCGGCCAGGGCGATGGCCGTCAGGTCCCGCTGCTGCCGGTACCGTTCGAGCAGCTCGACCGCCAGGTCGACGGGGTCGTCACCTTCCTCCGGTACGGGCATCCGACCAGTAGATTGAACGGTGCGTGTTACCGTCAAGACCCTTCGTCGAGGGAGTCTCTACAGTGGATCGTTCGCTCGAGTCGACCGAGCGGCAGGCCCTGGCCAAGCTCTGTGCCCACCTGCCGGCGGCACGCGACCTGGCCGAGGCGGGATCCTGGTCCGACGACCTGGACTGGTGGGTCGGCAAGGTCCGCGACGGTGGGTCCGCGGTGGAGATCTGCCGGAGACTCGATCTGCTCGGCGGCGAAACGGACACCGACAGCCACGAACACCCATCCCGGATCGCCGGACCGCCGAACAGCACCGGCGGCCGACTCGCCGGGTTGTCCGACGTCGTCCTCACCGGCCGCTACCGTTGCCCCTCGGGCCGCTGCCCCCGCCGGGGCCAACGCGACGACCTGGGCCGCACGCCGGTCTGCGAAGTGTCCGGCGTGGCCATGCTGTTCCACGCCGACCCGTGATCGAGATCCTGCTGGGCGAGGTCGGCCGCCGGCTGTCCGACCGGTGGCTGGTCCGGGCGGTCGGCCCCGGACTGCTCTGGTGCGCGGTGGCGGCACTCGGGGCGTTCCTCGGCCACTCCCGCCCGTTCCGGTTCGACACCGCGCTCCTGCGGGCCGAGTCCGGCATCGACGAACTGCTGCGTCGCCCGACCCTGGTCGTGCTGGGCGCGGTGCTGGCCGTACTCGTCGCCACCGTGGTCGGCCTGACCGCACAGGCGGTCGGTGCGCTGGTCCGGGCCGGCTGGCTCGGACAGTGGCGGGGCCCGGCCCGGCCCGCCTCGGCCCGGCTGACCGCGCGGCGCCGCAAACGCGCCCGCGATCGCCTCGACGTCGACCGGACCGCCCTGCCGAGCGCCTACCTGCCCGAGCGGCCCACCTGGATCGGCGACCGGATCCGGCTGGCCGAGGTCCGGGTGAGCGCCCAGTACGGCCTGCGGCTGGGACTGATCTGGCCCCGGCTGTGGCTGCTGCTCGATCCCGAGGTCCGGATCCTGGTCCACGACGCGCGGGACCGGTTCGAGCACGCCGGCACGTTCGCCGGCTGGGCGGTGCTGTACGCGGCACTGGCGCCGCTGTGGTGGCCGGCCCTCCCGGTCGGTCTCGCGCTCGCCGGGTACGGCTGGTGGCGGGGCAGGCAGGGAGCCGCCCTGTTCGCGGACACCGTGGAATCGGTCGTGGACCTGCACCACCGCCGGCTCGCCGAGGCGCTGGGCCACGCCACCGAGCCCGGCCGGCCGTTCGCGTTCTCGACCGCCGACCTCGTCAACGACCAGCTGCACAAGGGAGCGACCCCCTATCCACAGCGCCACGACTCCGGCGCGGTCATCGAGACCACGTCCCACACCGAGTCCTCGACGACGAGCGAGAGCCGGGACCGCCAGCAGGTTGCCGGCCCGTTGTCCGGGTCGGTCTGAAAGACGACGTTCGCCTCCGGTCGACCGGCCGATCCGGTCCGCAGCCCGATCAGGGTCGCCTTCGCGTACGGGGCACGGCGGGCCAGTTCGGCGAACCTGCTCCGCTGCGTCGCGTCGGGCGTCGCCCCGTCCAGCCCGCTGAAGGCCCCCTCCGCGTCGTCGTCGTTGAGCGAACACAGGAAGCGGGACGTGGCCGACGAGGCCGACCTGACCCGCTCACTGTCCTCGTCGAGTCCCGGGCCGACCTCCGAACCCAGGAAACAGAGCATGGGCAGTGGCATCCGGAAACTCGGCCCCAGGATCGACAGGTCGGGTATCCCCGGTAGTCCCGAGATGCTGGGCAGTCCCGGATAGCGGGGGTACGCCGTCAAGCCGGGCAGGCCGGCCGGGCTCTGCGGCAGGGCCCGGTACGGTGCCATGGTCGGCAGCTGGTTCACCGGGGTGCCGCCGCCGACGCGGTCGGTCGTACCACCGCCGTTGAACAGTCCGGCGACCATCGCCACGACGATCGCGGTCAGCGGGACGATCCACTCCCAGGGCAGCCGTCGGGCGTTGACCGTCGCCGACGTACGCGTCGCCATGCCCGGACCCCGACCGGGTCGGAAGCCGGCGGTCCCCGGTGCCCGGCCCGCCGGCCCACCGCCCGCGGCTCCGGCCCGGCCCGGCTGGTTGCCCGCCGGGTTGCGCAACCGGCCCGGTACCAGCCGGATCCGACGCCGCAACGGTGGCCGCCGTGGCCCGTCGGGAATGCGGGTGATGACCGAGTCCAGTTCGGTGATCCACTGCGCGGGCAGGGCCCGGCGGGCCGGATCGGGATCCAGGCTGCGGGCGGCCAGCGCGCGCAGCGTACGTGGCAGGTACGGTGCGGCGGCGGCCGGATCCCGCAGGTGCTGGTCTCCGGCGAACAGTCGGACGGCGAACAGGCCGAGCTTGTACGCGTCGCTGGCCGGGGTGGCCAGCTCCTCCGCCGGCACCGCCGGCCGCAGACCCGGACCGGCCCCACTCCCTCCGATGCCCCCGCTGCTCGGGCCGGTTCCGTCCGGGTCCGCCCCGTCCGGTGCGTCGGCGGCCGGGCCGTCCGAACGGGTCGGCACCTGCCATTCCGGTGTCTCCGCCTGGGCCAGGACGGAGTCGCCGTCCAGACGCATCGCGTCGCAGTCGATGAAGTAGCAGCGCGGCCGGGCGGTCGGGCTGAACAGCAGGTTGTTCGGGGAGAAGTCGCCGACGGCGATCCCGAGCCGGTGGAACAGGGCCAGCGCCTCGGCGGTGTCGCGGAGCAGTTCCATCCGCAGCCGGTCGCCGATGTCGAGCCCACGGGCCCGCAGGTAGTCCTCGCTGTTGAGCAGGTACTGGGCCTGGGCCAGCACGGTCGCCGGCCCACTGGGCAGGCGCAGGGTGACCCGGTACTCGTCCGGCACCCGGGGCATGAGGAACCCCCGGACCACCCCACCCTTGCGGACGATCGCCACCGGCCAGGCGGCGAGCCGCAGCAGCACCTCGGCGTCGGGTGCGCCCACCTTCTCGGCGAGCCGAACGAACCGGACCAGCGAGGCGACGTCCACGTCGTCCACCAACTGGGGTGCGTACTCCTTGAAGACCAGGTCCGGGGTGAGCTCCGGGGCGTAGACGGTGCCCTGGCCGCCGACACCGAGCCGGGTCAGCGTCCCGAGCCGGGCCAGATCGACCTCGGGTACGGGTGGGTCCGCCATCGCCGCCCCCCCGCTACCGCTCGACGCTCGGCGTGTCGGTCTGCACCGGCCACACCGCGAGCACCGTCCGGTCGTCGTCGTGTACCGCCGAGTCGAAGTCCAGCAGCCAGGCGAGTCCGGGCAGCGTCGGCGGATCGGCCAGGCCGGCGGCGAACAGGTCGCCGACCGTGCCGGTGCCGTCCCCCAGCGGTTCCGCGAACCCGTCGGTGCCGAGCACGAGCACGTCCCCGACGGTCAGCTCGACCTCCACCGGTACGACCGCCGCCGGCACGCGGGGCAGGGCGGACACCCCGTCCGGAAGCAACTCGGCGGCGGGTCCGACCGTCGGGAACAGCGGTGTCCATTCCGTACCGCGCAGGGTCCAGGCGGTGGAGTCGCCGATCCGGGCGAGCCAGCCCCTGGCGCGACCCGGTCCGTCCGGCCGGACGTAGGCGACGACGACGGTGGTGGCCAGCAACCGTTCCGCCGCCTGCGGATCCGGCTCGCCGACACCGAGCTGGCGGGACGCGTACTCCACCAGGGACCAGCCGGCGCAGCGCATCAGATCCGGCCAGTCCAGGTCGGTCACCCCGTCGTCGAGCGCCCGCGACAGGTAGTCGACCACGGTCCGGCAGGCCATCGTCGCGCCGAGGTGGGACAGGGGAGCGCTGGACACCCCGTCGGCGACCACGGCGATCACCGCGCCACCGGGGTGCGGTACGACGGCGCACTCGTCCTGCCGGGGCTCGCCCAGGAAACGGTGAGCGGCACCGCGTACCGAGGCGCAGCGTACGTCGAAGTGCTCCGACGACCAGCCGTCGGCGACCATGTCGGGCCGGTACGGCCCGGCCGACGTTCCCCGGACGGGGAAGGGGGCGGCCGGGCGCCCGATCACCAGCGGTGCCCAGGACGCCGGGGTGTCCCCGTGGCGCGCAGGTGGAAGGTCGGCGTCACGTCCGCCGGAGGGGCTCGTCCGCACACCCGAATCGCCCATGGTCTGCCGCCCCCGCCTAGACGACGTCCAGTGCCATCCGGAAGTTGTCGGGTCGTTCGACGACGAGTTCCGCGTCGCCGCCGCCGACGGCCTGGCCGGACTTGATCACGCTCTTGGTGAGCGCGGCGCAGAACTCGGCGATCGCCAACCCCACCTCGACGCCGGGGGTGGCGACGAAACCGAACTCCGGCCGGGTGGCCACCTGCAGGATGGTTGCCGCGCGGGCGTCGCCGATGCCACAGGCGATGATGTTCGGCGCGGTCGGCGTGCGCTCCCGGTCGACGAGTTGGCGGTACGGCTGTTCCCACTGCCCCGGATCGGTGGGCTGCCCGTCGCTGAGGAAGAACACCGCGGGTCGGTGCACCGAGAAGCCCTCCCGCTTGAGCGCCCGGACGTCGGCCGGAATCCGGTCCAGCAGGACCGAGAACGCGGCGCCGTAGCTCGTACCGTCGCGTACGGACAGTCGCGGCAGGGCCGCCTCGGCGCGCAGGTCGGCGAGGGCCAGGTGCACGATCACGTCGTTGGAGAATCCGAGCACCGAGAACCGCACCTTGGCCGCGGCCATCGGCTCGCGCAGCAGGGCGTCGTGCAGTGAGGTGAGTCCCGCGTTCAGCTCGTCCACGACCGGTGTCATCGACCGCGACTCGTCGGCCACCAGGTAGACCGGCAGTACCCGCCCGGACGTCTCTGACATCAACCCTCACCGATGACTCGCAGGGAACCGGTGGGTCCGGGGGAGTGCCCCGAGTGGCCCGCCGCAGGGAGTCACCGACTGTATCACGACCATCACAATGGTCTATGTGTCCCATTTTCGCCCGCTCCGCACCACGGTCCCTTTCCCGGTCCGGACTGCCCGGCGAGGCGCCGGGGCGGGACCTTCGGCCCTGTTCACGAGCGAGCCGGGGCGGGTAGAAACAACGGATGATCCGTGTTTTCCTGCTCGACGACCACGAGGTCGTCCGCCGTGGCCTGGCCGACCTCCTGCACACCGCCGGGGACATCGAGGTGGTCGGCGAATCCGGGTCGGCGCGGGAGGCCACCGTACGGATCTGCGCGCTGCGGCCGGACGTGGCGATCCTCGACGCCCGGCTGCCCGACGGCAACGGCATCGACGTGTGCCGGGACGTACGGGCGGTCGAGCCGTCGATCCGGGGCCTGATCCTCACCTCGTACGAGGACGACGAGGCGCTCTTCGCCGCGATCATGGCCGGTGCCGCCGGTTACGTGCTGAAGCAGATTCGCGGCACCGACCTCGTCGACGCGGTGCGCCGGGTGGCGGCGGGGCAGTCGCTGCTCGACCCGGCGGTGACCCAGCGGGTGCTGGAGCGGGTCCGCAACGGGGTCGAGGCGCCCCGGGAGCTGAGGGCCCTGACCGAGCAGGAGCGGCGGATCCTGGAGTACGTCGCCGAGGGGATGACCAACCGGGAGATCGCGACCAAGATGTTCCTGGCCGAGAAGACGGTCAAGAACTACGTGTCGAGCCTGCTGGCAAAGCTCGGGCTGGAGCGACGCACCCAGGCCGCGGTGCTGGCCACCCGGCTGCTCGGCCCGCGTACCTGACCGGTCTCAGTCGCGCAGCGGCACGTGCCAGCGCACCGTCGTGCCGTGCGGCGTCACCGGTCCGACGGTGAACTCGCCGCCCAGCCGCTCGGCCCGCTCCCGCATGTTGGCCAGGCCGCCCCGGGCCCGTCCCGGGTCGGGTGTGCCGCCACCGTTGTCGTCGACGGTGACGGTGAGCCAACCCGATTCGACCCGTACCCGCACGGTCAGCCGGGTCGCGCCCGCGTGCCGTACGACGTTCGACAGCGCCTCCCGCAGCACCGCGAGCAGTTCGGGGCGGGTCGCGTCGGGCACGGCGCTGTCGACCGGTCCGACGATCTCCAGGGCCGGCCGGAAGCCGAGCGCCGCCGTCGCGGTGTCGACCTCGGCCCGGATGTCCGTGCGCAGCGCGGCGCTCATCGGCGTACGCAGCTCGAAGATCGCCCGGCGGATGTCCCGGATGGTGGAGTCGAGCTCGTCCACCGCCGCGTTGATCCGTTGCCCGACCTCCGGCCGGGCCGCCAGCGGCACCGTGCTCTGCAACTGCAACCCGGTGGCGAACAGTCGCTGGATCACCACGTCGTGCAGGTCGCGGGCGATCCGCTCCCGATCCTCCAGCACGACGAGCAGTTCGCGCTCCTCCTGCGCCCGGGCCCGTTCCATCGCCAGCGCCGCCTGGGCGGCGAAGCTCGCCAGCAGCGGCACCTCGTCGTCGCCGCGCTGCCCCGACCCCGCCGGATACGCCACCACGAGTACGCCGTGCAGCGTCCCGGCCGCCGACAGCGTGCAGACCACGGCCGGGCCGTCGGTCACCCGTACCGGCCAGTCGGCGGCCTTGGCCAGGCTCTCCACGACGGTGTGCCGGCGGTCGGTCACCGAGGTGGCGAACGTCGCGCCGACGGCCGGCAGCAGCATGCCGACCGGTGGCGCGGTGCTCACCTCGGCCGCGTCCACCACCTCGACCACGAACTGATCGGCCTCCTCGTCGTAGAGCAGCACCAGGACCAGTTCGGCATCGGCGAGCTCCCGCGCCCGGCGGGCGACCAGGGCCAGCGCGTCGGTTTGGCGCACCTCGCCGAGCAGGACCGAGGTGATCTCGGCGGTGGCGGCGAGCCAGCGTTCCCGGCGGTGGGCGACCTCGTAGAGGCGGGCGTTCTCGATCGCGACACCCGCGGCGGCCGCCAGCGCGACCGCGATCTCCTCGTCGTCCTCGGTGAACTCCCGCGCGGCCTGCTTCTCGGCCAGGTACAGATTGCCGAAGACCTGGTCCCGGATCCGGACCGGTACGCCGAGGAAGCTGTGCATCGGCGGGTGGTGCGGCGGGAAACCGTACGACTGGGCGTGCTCGGTGATGTCCGGCATCCGTACCGGGCGGGGGTCGGCGATCAGCAGCCCGAGCACCCCCCGACCGCTCGGCAGGTCACCGATGTGCGCGTGCTGCTCCGGGCCGATCCCGTGGGTGATGAACTCGGTCAGCAGTCGGTCGGGGCCGATCACCCCGAGCGCGCCGTACCGGGCGCCGAGCAGTTCGCAGGCCGCCTCGACGATCCGTCGCAGGGTGCTGCGCAGGTCGAGGTCGGAGCCGATCGCCACCACGGCGTCCAGCAGGGCGCGCAGCCGCTCACGGCTGGTGACGACCTCACCCACCCGGACGAGCATCTCCTGCAGCAGCTCGTCCAGCCGTACCCGGGACAGCGGACTCAGCCCGAGCGAGGGAGCGTCGCGCCGGTCGGCGTCGGGCCGTTCTGACGCGTGCATGCGCCGATGCTATCGAGCAGGTCGGCGGCGACCCGAGCCGCCCGTACGCGGGCACCGGCACCGGCGCTCACAGCGTGGCGATCTCGACCAGGCCGGACGGGGAGATCCGGGGCGTGTGCGGCGGTCCGGGTTGGTCCGGGTCCGCGATGCCGAGCCGGAGTACCAGGTACGGATGACCGAGACCGGACAGCAGCCGGCGCAGCAGCTGCCGGGTACCGGCGACCTCGATCGCCACGCTGAGCGGCAGCACCGACACGCCGAGCACCTCCGCGGTCAGCCAGGCCGCCGAGAGGGCCTCGCCGGCCCGCAACCAGCTCGCCGGTTCGTCGTCGTCGCCGTACAGCAGCAGGTAGGTCGCGGCCCGGTCGTGGCCGGGCCCGACCACGAGGGTCCCGGCCCGGCCGAAGTCGCGGTCCGGCACCGTCGTGTGCGGCGCGTGCCCCGGCAGTACGCCGGCCGTCAGCCCCACACCGCCGCGCGCCGACCGGCCGGTCCAGTACGCCAACTCGGCCCGGATGGCGGGATCCGCCGACTCGACGTTCGCCGCCGCGTCGGCCGCCGAGGCGAGGTCGAGCACCTGGTCGCGGGTGAGCGCCTGCAGCCGGGCCCGGCCGGTGACCGCCTCCTGGATCGCGGCCAGTGCCGGGGCGGGCACCGGCTGGTCGCTGACCGGCCGACGGTCGGTACGGCGGGTCGCCAGCGCCTCGAACAGCTGCCTGCCTCTGGCCGTCACCGGCGTGCGCGTTCCCGCCGTGAGCGTGGCGAGCAGGTCCGGTCGGTCCGGGTCGGGTGCGGTGTCCACCTCGGCGGTCCAGCCCTGGGCCCGCAGCGCCACCAGCGCGTGGTGTAGCGCCGCCCCGCAGCTGATCGCCAGCAGCCGTCCCTGCGGATCGGTGGCGGGCAGCTGACGGTCCCGTTCGGCGTGCAGTTCCAGCCGGTCCGGGTGGGCCGACCAGCGCCACGGCTGCGTGTTGTGCACCGAGGGCGCGTAGCCTGCCGCCACCGCTGCCCGGGCGAGCACCGTCGCGGGCGCACGTTCCGGTACCGAAGCCGGTTCGACCATGGCGATTTCTCCTGTCGTCTGATGTTTCTTTTGTCGGTCCGCCGGTACGGGCCCGACCCGCCCGCGGCGCGGGTGGGTCGGGCGTCGGTGCGCTATCTGAGCCAGGGCAGACGGGCCACGATCGGCAGCCGGGCCCAGGTCCGTCCGAGTCCGAGGGTGTCCCCGGCGGCGGTCAGCGCGAGCCCGGCCAGGACGGCGGCGTTGATCAGGTGGTCGTCCATGAAGGGGTTGTTCTCCGGCGGCAGGACGACGGTCCACATCATCACGAAGAGCAGGCCACCGGCGACGGCGGCGACCCGCAGGCCGATGCCGAGCAGGAGCGCCACCCCGATGGCGGCGAGACCGATCATGAACAGCCAGTCCGCCCACGCGCTGCCGGCGATGCCGTTGTAGAAGTCCTTGAACGGACCGGCGGCGCCGAAGTTCAGGAAGCCCTGGGTCGGGCTGCCGCCGTTGATCCAGGCCGCCTTCGACTCGGTGTCGTGGCCGAGCCCGAAGGTCTTGTCGAGGAAGGCCCAGAGGAAGGTCCAACCCAGGGCGATCCGAACACCGGCCCAGACGTACCGGACCGCCTGCTGCCGTACGCCTGCGACCTGCTCCGCGCGCTGCTCGGGAATCGCTGCGGTCCTCGGCCCGGTGTGCCGTTCGGCCATCGCGGTCATTGTCCCCACGTCCTTCCTGGATATCCGGCCAGGCGCTCTGGCTACCTCCATTCGACGCCTTCCGGCGGGTGGGCAGCAGAGGCCGTGGTCCCGTACCGGGACGGGACTTTCGGCCCCTTGCGACGGGACCTGCGTCGACCCGCGACGGCGCCTCGATGACCGTCCGGCTGGTCCGCTAGCCTGCCGGCGTGACCGATCATGTCGACCCCGTGCGGGTCCACCGTCCCTGGTTCCGCAATCCGAAGACGATCGGGGCGGTGGCGGCGGTCTGCGTCGTCGGAATCGGTACCGGGGTGGGCGTCGCGGTACTCGGCGGCGACGACCGGGAGATCCGGATGGAGGTCACCTCCAACTCGGACCGGGTGGCGGGCATCAACTGGCGTGGCCCGGACGACAACAACAAGATCCATGAGCTGGGCGGGCTGACGGAGACCATCGCGACCCCGTGGACCGAGAGCATCGAGGTGACCTCGGCCACCGGCGTGGTCGTCCTCACCGCGCGGGCCGCGCCGGGAGGTAACGCCAGCTGCCGGCTGCTCGTCGGGGACCGGGTCGTGGCCGAGCAGACCGGCGGCATGTTCGTCACCTGCACGATCTCCGCCCAGCGGGCCTTCCCGGCCTGAACCTGCGCCGGGGACCGGTCGGCGGATCAGCGCTGTTGCGACCAGGCCTGCCAGAGTGTGGCGTAGTGGCCGGACGTCCGGGCGACCAACTCGTCGTGGGTGCCGGAGTCGAGCACCCGACCGGCCTCCAGCACCACGATCCGGTCGGCGGTGACCGCCTGGGTGAGGCGGTGGGCGACCACCAGCGCCGTACGACCGCGTAGCGCCCGCTCGGCCGCGCGTTCCAGCACCCGCGCCCCGGCGCTGCCGGCATCGGCGGTCGCCTCGTCGAGGATCACCACCCGGGGATCGGCCAGCAGCACCCGGGCCAGCGCCAACTGTTGGGCCTGGGTCACCGAGAGCTGGTGCCCGCCGTCGCCGACGACCGTGTCCAGCCCGTCGGGCAGCCCGAGCGCCCAGTCCAGCGCCTCGACCTCGGCCAGGGCGGCGCGCAGTTGCTCGTCGGTCGCGTCCGGCCGGGCCAGCCGCAGGTCGTCGCGGAGCGGCCCGGCGAACACGTGCACCTCCTGGGTGACCACCGCGACCGTCCGGCGCCGCTGCTCCGGCGGCAGTTCGCCGAGGTTCACCCCGCCGAGCAGGATCGTGCCCGCCGTCGGCCGGTGCACACCGGCGACGAGCTGGGCCAGGGTGGTCTTGCCGGCCCCGCTCGCCCCGACCAGGGCCACCCGCTGCCCCGGTGCGATGTCGAGGGTCACCCCCGACAGCACCCGCCGGCCCGGCAGGTAGGCGTACTCGACGTCGACCGCCTTGACCGAGGCGTCCACCGGCGTGGGGTTCTCCGGCGCGGTGGGCGGGGTGTCGAGCTGGGTCACGCCGACCAGCCGGGCCAGGCTCGCCGTCGCCACCTGGGCGTCGTCCACCAGCCGCAGCGCCGAGTTGATCGGGCCGAACAGGTTGTGGAAGTAGAGCGTCGCGGCGGCGGTCGTGCCGATGGTGACCGCACCCGCGTCGGTGAGCAGGAAGCCGACCACCAGTACGGCGGAGAGCCCCACGAACTCCGCCAGGTTCAGCCGGCCGTAGAAGCGGGTGATCAGCCGTACGGCGCGCAGCGCGAGCCCGACCGCGTTTCCGGACCGGTCGGTCACCAGCTCCAGGTGGTGCCCGTCGAGGCGCAGTGCCCGTACGGTCGGCGCACCCCCGACGCTCTCCAGCAGCTGCTGTTGCTGGGCGCCGACGGCCAGCCG
Source organism: Micromonospora sp. NPDC049529 (assembly GCF_055586685.1). Taxonomy (NCBI): domain Bacteria; kingdom Bacillati; phylum Actinomycetota; class Actinomycetes; order Micromonosporales; family Micromonosporaceae; genus Micromonospora; species Micromonospora sp. NPDC049529. The sequence continues at coordinate 62,747 of NZ_JBVJHT010000026.1, read as the reverse complement.
GTGCGCGGCGTACAGCGACGGGCTGCGGCGCAGGTACCAGCGGACGGTGTGCCACTGGATCGGGACGGCCAGCAGGGCCGCCAGCAGGAAGCGGTAGTCGAGTACGGCGAGGCCGGCCAGGGTCAGCCCGATCACCAGGACCGAGCGGACCAGTTCGGGCAGCGCGCCCCGGACGGCCTCGGCGATCGCGGTGACGTCGTTGGTGACCCGTGAGGTGAGGTCGCCGGAGCCGGCCTGTTCCAGCCGTCCCAGTGGCAGGTGCAGGGCCCGGTCGACGAACCGTTCGCGCAGGTCGGCCAGCATTCCCTCGCCCAGCCGGGCGATCATCCCGATCCCGATCGCGGTGCCGGCCGCCTGGGTGAGCGCGATCGCGACCAGCAGCAGCGCCGGTACGCCGAGCGCGTCGACCGTGCCGCCCCGGGTGACCAGGTCGACGATGTGTCCCAGCAGCGGCGGGGTCAGCAGGCCGATCGCGGTGGCGGCGGCGAGTACGCCGAGCGAGCCCACGGCCAGCGCCCTGCGTCCGCGCAGCAGGTGCCGTACCGCCGCGGTGGTCTGCGCCGGGGTGGCGATCGGTAGCACGTGCGGGGTCACTGGTCTCCCTCGGCGGCGTTGCGTGGCGGCATTGGGTGGCGGTGGTAGGGGTGCTGCCGGTGGTCAGGCGAGGACGGTGGCGCGGTAGCGCTCGTGGTCGCGTACCAGGTCGGTGTGTCGCCCGACGACCGGCTCCCGGTCGCCGTCGAGCAGCACCACCCGGTCGGTGACCGCGAGCAGTGCGGGGCTGCCGGTGACCAGGACGGTGGTCCGACCGGCCCGCAGTTCCCGCAGCCGTACGGCGATCCGGGCCTCGGTGGCGGCGTCGACGGCGGTGGTCGGCTCGTGTACGACCAGCACCGCCGGGTCGGCGTTCAACGCGCGGGCCAGGGTGATCCGCTGGCGTTGGCCGCCGGACAGTGACCGCCCGCGTTCGCCGACCGGGGTGCGCATCCCGTCGGGGAGCACCGCGGCGACCTGGTCGACCGAGGTGGCGGTGAGCACCCGGTCGAGTCCGTCGCCGGTCCCGCCGACCGCCGTGACGTTCTCCAGGACACTGCCCTCGAACAGCACGGCGTCGTGGGTGGCGGTGAACATGGCGGTACGGACCAGGGCCGGGTCCAGGTCGGTCAGCGCGACCCCGTCGAGGGTGATCGTGCCGTGTGCGGGGTCGCTCTCCCGGGCCAGGTGCCGGACCAGTGCGTTGGCCGCCGCCGGTTCCGGGGCGACGACGCCGATCAGTTCGCCGGGTGCCACCCGCAGGTCGTCGACGCGCAGCGGACCGTCCACGATGTCGCGCAGCCGCAGTTCGCCCCGGACCGGGGTGGGCAGGTCGAGTCCGCCGGAGCGGGCCGCGGGCGGGGCGGCGTGCACTGCCGCGACCCGGGCGGCGGAGGCACGGGCCTGGGCGAGTTCGGCGTTCACCCAGCTCACCAGCGACAGCGGGTTGAGCAGGAAGAGTGCCAGCCCGACGGCGGCGATCAGCTCGCCGATGGTGATGTCGCCACGGATCGCGAGCCGTGCCCCCCACAGGGCGACCACGGCGATGAACACGCCGGTGACCGCGATCAGCGCGCCGTCGTGCCAGGCCTGGGCCTGCGCGGCGCGCAGGGTGGCGGCCAGCGACCGACGGTTGATCATCCGGTAGCGCGCCCAGGCGGCCCGTTCGGCGCCGATGCCCTTGAGGATCCGCAGGCCGGCGACCAGGTCGGCGGCGACCCCGGAGGCGTGTGCCGCGTTCTCCTGCTCGGCGGCGCTGCGCCGCTGGAGCAGGCCGCCGAGCAGGTGTGCGATCCAGAGCACCGGCGGCGCGCCGAGCAGGATCAGCAGACCCAGCGACACGGACATGTGCAGCAGGGCGACGGCGGTGGTGGCGAGTGCGGCGAGTGCCGCCGCGGCGGCGGTCAGCGCCATGTTGACCGCGCCGACCCGGCTGGCGTCGCTGGTGGCGATGTTGACCAGCGCCCCGGACAGGTGTCCGCGTTCCACCCCGCCGTACGGGGCGAGGACCCGCCCGGTCAGCTCGCGGCGGATCTGGTGCGCCGCCTGTTCGGCCGCGCGCTCACCGGCCCGCGCGGCGAACCGGTAGCTGGTCGACAGCCCGGCGAACACCAGCCCCAGTACGGCCAGCCACTGCACCAGCGCGGAGGTGGAGCCGGTCGCCACCGCCCGGTCCACGACCACCCCGATGATGACCGGCACGAGTGCCTCGCCGGCCTGGTGGCCGATGGCGAGCAGGCTGCCGAGGGCGACGTACCGGCCCTGTCCGGTGACCGCCCGGCGCAGGATCCGGCGGGCGGTCGGGGCGGGCGGCCGGGGTGTGCCGGACGTGTCCGGTGCGTCCGGCTCGGTCGGCCGGGTCATGCCACGGCCACCGGGGCGGTACGGGTTCCGTGGTGCCGACCCATCGGGATGATCATGGGGGTGCCGGTGACCGGGTCGACGGTGATCTGGCAGTCCAGGTCGAAGACCTGCTCCACCAGCTCCGCGTCGATCACCTCCGCCGGGGCGCCCTGCGCGACGATCCGTCCCGCCTTCATCGCGATCAGGTGGTCGGCGTACCGGCTGGCCTGGTTCAGGTCGTGCAGCACCATCACGACGGTGCGGTTCTCCTGCCGGTTCAGGTCCACCACCAGGTCGAGTACGTCGATCTGGTGGGCCAGGTCGAGGAAGGTGGTCGGCTCGTCGAGCAGCAGCACCGGCGTACCCTGCGCGATGGCCATCGCGATCCAGGCCCGCTGACGCTGGCCACCGGAGAGTTCGTCGACCGGTCGGTGCGCGTGGTCGAGCATGTCGGTGGCGGCGAGCGCGTCGTGCACCGCCCGTTCGTCCGCCGTGGACCACTGCCGCCACCAGGTCTGGTGCGGTGCGCGTCCCCGGGTGACCAGGTCGATCACGGTGAGCCCGGCCGGGGCGACCGGTGACTGGGGCAGGATCCCGATCCGGCGGGCCACCTGCCGGGTCGGCATCGACTGGATCGACCGGCCGTCCAGTTCGACCGCTCCGGCACGCGGGGGCAGCAGCCGGGCCAGGGCCTGGAGCAGGGTGGACTTGCCGCAGGCGTTGGCGCCGACGATCACCGTGATCCGGCCGGGCGGGATGGCGACCTCCAGGTCGTCCACGACGACGACCTTGTCGTACCCCAGCCGCAGCCCTCTCGCGCGCAGGTCCGGCGGTGCGGACCGGCCGGCGACTGCCTCGGCACCGAGCGGGGCGGGTGGCGGGGAGTCGGCGGTGGATCGCGGGTCGGGCGGTGCGGCGGCGGGGTCGGGCGTGGCGCGGCCGGGCGGTTCAGCGATCACGGGGTCAGCCTCCGGAGCCGGTGCGGTTGGCGCGGGCGAGGAGCCAGAGCAGGACCGGGGCGCCGAGCACCCCGGTCACCACCCCGACGGGCAGGTGGTCGTCCGGCAGCACGTGCCGGGCGATCAGGTCACCGGTGAGCACGATCAGCGACCCGGTGAGGGCGGAGACCACCGGGGTCGGTGCGGCCGTACCGGACAGACGCTGGGCTATCTGCGGGGCGACCAGGGCGACGAAGAGGATCGGCCCGGCGGCGGTGGTGCCGAACGCGGCCAGCCCGACGGCGGCCACCAGCAGCGCCAACTGGGCCCGCGCGACGGGCGTGCCCAGACCGGTGGCGACCGCGTCGCCGAGTTGCAGCGTACGCAGCCAGCGGCCGAGCAGCACGGTGGCGGGCAGTAGCACCGCCAGCGCCAGTCCGAGCGGGCGTACGTGCTGCCAGCCGCGTTCGTTGAGGCTGCCGACCAGCCAGCCGACCGCCTTCTGCGCCTCGAACGGCAGCGCCTTGGCGAGCAGGTAGTCGGTGGCGCTGGTGCACATCCAGGCGACGCCGATGCCGACCAGCACGATCCGGTACCCGGTCGCCCCGCGTCCGCGCGAGAGCAGGTACACCACCAGGGCGGTGACCAGTGCGCCGAGCAGTCCGAGTGCCTGGGTGCCGAGTCCGGCGCCGAAGCCGAGCACGATCCCGGCGACCACCGCGGTCTGCGCCCCGGCGATCACCCCGATCATGTCCGGGCTGGCCAGCGGGTTGCGGGTCATGGTCTGGAACACCGCGCCGGAGATGCCGAAGGCGGCCCCGACGAGCAGACCGACCAGCACCCGGGGCAGGCGCAGTTCGTTCACCACGAGCAGGGTGCCGGGGTCGCCGACGCCGAACAGGGCCGGGGCCACGTCGGTCACCGCGATCGGGTAGTCGCCGGTGGCGACACCGAGGCAGAACACCCCGAAGGTGGCGACCGCGAGCACGGTGGCGACCACCAGCACCCGGACCGAGACCGCGCCGGAGACCGCGCCCCGGCCCAGCCGGAAGGTGGCCCGCCCGGCGCTGGTGGAGAGTTCGAGCAGGGCCATCAGAGTTCCGCCAGCCGGCGTCGGCGGACCAGGGCGATGAAGAACGGCGCACCGAGGAAGGCGACGATGATCCCGACCCGGATCTCGCCGGGCCGGGCCACCACCCGGCCGGCGATGTCCGCGGTCAGCAGCAGGATCGGGGCCAGGACCAGGGTGTACGGCAGCAGCCAGCGGTAGTCCGGCCCGGTGATCATCCGCACCAGGTGCGGTACGACGAGTCCGACGAAGACGATCGGTCCGGTCACCGCGACCGTGGCGGCGGCGAGCACGGTGATCGCCGCCGCTCCGGCGAGCCGGATCAGGCCGACCCGGCGGCCGAGTGAGGTGGCCACCTGGTCGCCGAGGGCGAGGCTGTTCAGGGCGGGGCCCAGGGCGAGGGCGGCGACGATGCCGACGGCGAGGAACGGCAGCACCCGCAGCAGGGTGCCGCTGGTCTGGCCGGCGATGGAGCCGGCGGTCCAGAACCGGTAGCGGTCCAGCGCCAGCGGGCTGGCCAGCACGATGGCGCTGGTCAGGGAGCCGAGCAGCAGGGTCACCCCGACCCCGGCCAGGGCCAGTTTCACCGGTGTGGCGCCGCCGCGTCCGACCCCGCCGAGCAGGTAGACGGCGGCGCTGGCCAGTAGTGCGCCGAGGATGGCGAACCAGATGTAGCCGTACAGGCCGGTGATGTGCAGCACGGCGCTGGCGGTGACGATGCCGAGGGCGGCGCCGGCGCTGACGCCGAGCAGTCCGGGGTCGGCCAGCGGGTTGCGGGTCAGCCCCTGCATGACGGCGCCGGCCAGGCCGATGGCGGCTCCGGCGAGCAGCCCGAGGACGGTACGCGGCAGCCGCAGTCCGCGGACGATCGCCAGGATGTCCTCGGGTGTCCCGCCGGGGTCCACGAGGGAGCGCACGACCTGGGCCGGGGGGATCTGGCGGGCGCCGATCGCGATCGACAGTAGGCAGACCACGCCGAGGACGAGCATCCCGGCGCCGAGCGCGACCACGTGCCGTCGGGTCCGCCCCGGCACGGTGGGTGGCCGGATCGGTGTGCTCACGTGGTCTCCCCTCGCGGTGGTGTCATCGGCGTCGGTGATCGTCGCCCGACACGGCTGCGAGCATCCTACGGCTTGAGGTTAGGTAAGCCGACCCTTACTATATGGCAACCTCTCCTCGGCCGGTGCCGAGGCTCAGCTGGACGCCGATCCCGAAGGGGACCAATGCATAGCCCGTCGAAGATAGTCAATGGCCGGTCCGGTGTGCTGGCGCGGACGCTGCTCGCGGTGGCACTGACCGCCACGGTGGCCGCCTGTGGCGGCGAGTCCGCCGAGCCGGACGCCGCCGCGCCGTCGGCCGCCTCCGGAGCGTTCCCGGTCACCATCGAGCACAAGTACGGTTCGACCACCGTGACCAAGGCGGCCACCCGCGTGGTCACCCTCGGGCTCAGCGACCAGGACACCGTGCTGGCGCTGGGCGTCACGCCGGTCGGCGCGGTCGACTGGTTCGGCGAGCGCCCGTTCGGCAACTGGGCCTGGACCAAGGACAGGTGGGGCAGCACCCCGCCGGAGATCGTCGGTGAGCGGGACGACTACCAGGTCGAGAAGATCGTCGCGCTGAAGCCGGACCTGATCATCGCCCAGTACTCGGGCATGACCCAGGAGCAGTACACCACCCTGTCGAAGATCGCCCCGGTGGTCGCCCAGTCCAAGAAGTACGACGACTACGCCACCCCGTGGGACGAGATGGCCCGGGTGATCGGGCAGGCCCTCGGCCAGCAGCCGAAGGTCGACGAACTGCTCGCCGCGATCGACACCCGGCTCGCCGACATCCGCAAGCAGCACCCGGAGTTCGCCACCCAGACCGCCGTGGTGGCCGACCCGAGCGAGCCGGGCACGTACGCCGCCTTCGCCAAGAACGACCCCAAGGCGCAACTGCTCGGCGAGATGGGCTTCAAGCTCTCCGACCAGGTCGAACAGCTCGCCGGCAAGGAGATCGCGGCGGTGGTCAGCTCGGAGCGGCTGGACCTGCTCGACGTGGACCGGCTGGTGCTGCTGACCGCCGACGAGTCGGTGGAGCCGAGGGTCAAGGCGGACCCGGTCTTCGCGGCGTTGAAGGTGGCCAAGGAGCAGCGGGCGGTGTTCGTGCCCTACATGGAGCCGCCGGTCGGCGCGGCACTGTCCTTCGTCACCGTGCTGAGCGTTCCGTACGCGATCGACCAGCTGTTGCCGATGCTCGTCGCGCCCGGTCGGTAGCGTGGCCGCGTACCTGCCGTTCGCCGTACGGGTGCTCCGGGTGCGGCGGTTGAGCCCCACCTTCGTACGCGTGACCGTGGCCGGCGAGTCCCTCGCGGGGTTCGCCGGTCACGGCTTCGACCAGCGGATCAACCTGCTGTTCCCGCCGGGCGGCGATCCGGACCTGCTGCCGACCGGCCCGGACTGGGTGGACCGGTGGCAGGCGGTGCCCGCGCGGCGGCGCCCGCCGCTGCGGACGTACACGGTGCGGGCGTTCCGGCCGAAGGCCCGCGAACTCGACCTGGACTTCGTCCTGCACGGCGACGTGGGGCCGGCGTCGCGCTGGGCGGGCGCCGCCCGCCCCGGTGACCCGCTCACCGTCATCGGCCCGGTCGCCGGGCACCCCGGACCGGTGGCGGACGTGGCCTGGGCACCACCGCCGGGCACCGGGCGGCGGCTGCTGCTCGCCGCGGACGAGGCCGCCCTGCCGGCGGCGTCGGCGATCGCCGAGGCGCTCGGGCCGGACGACCGGGCGACCATGGTGCTGGAGGTGGCCGAACCCGCCGACGCGGTCGAGTTCGACGCGCCGGCCGGCGTCTCGGTGATCTGGCTGGCCCGCAGCCGGGGCGAGCGCCTCGGGCCGGTGGTCCGCGAACTGCTCGCGGACCTGGTCCCGCTGCCGGTGGGAAGCACCGCCGCCGGCCGGGCGGGACGGCCGGTTTCGGCGGATCACCGCGCCGACGACGGGAACCGGTCGGACGAGGCCGACGACGACCCCTGGGACGTGCCCGAACCGGGCGACGCCGGTGGTGCCGGCGGGTTCTACGCCTGGCTGGCCGGGGAGGCGGGCGCGGTGGTGGCGCTGCGCCGGCACCTGGTGGGGGAGCGGGGAGTGGACCGGCGCTCGGTGGCCTTCATGGGGTACTGGCGCCGGGGCAGGTCGCAACCGAACTGACGGCTCGGGCGGGTCCGCCTGGCGTGGGGCGATACCACCACGGCGACGGGCCCGCCCGAGTGCGCGGTCAGGGCTGGTTGGTGAGGTAGCCGCCCATGGTGTGGAAGAACTCGGTGGCCGGGTACTCGGTGCCGTCGTCGGTGCGTACCCGTTTGATCACCAGGCCGTGGCTGCGACCGCGCCGCGCCTCGCTGCCGGCGACGATGACGATGCCGTCGTCCTCCCGGATGAAGATCCGGCCGGGGGTGCCGCCGTAGAAGCCACGGGAGACGCCGGCCTCGATGATCCGGATCCGCTCGCCCCGGTGGTGGGTGAACGCGTTCGGGTACGGGTCCGCCAGCGCCCGGACCAGCCGCTCCAGGTCCTCCGCCGGCCAGGTCCAGTCGATCAGGCTGTCCTGGATGGACCGCTTGTGGAAGAAGCTGCCCTGGCTCGGATCCTGCTTGGTCCAGTCGGTGCGACCGGATTCGATCAGTGCGAGGCCGTCCAGCGTGATCGGCCCGAACAGCGCCAGCGTGCGGTGGAACAGGTCCGCGGTGGTGTCGGTCGGTCCGACCGGCACCGCGCGTTGCAGCACGATGTCGCCGCCGTCGAGCGCCTCGTCCATCAGGTGTGCGGTGACCCCGACCTCCGGCTCGCCGTTGATCAGCGCCCAGATCAGCGGGGAGAAGCCGGCGTATTTGGGCAGCAGCGAGTCGTGCACGTTGAGGGTGCCGTACCGGGGCAGGTTGAAGATCGCCGGGGGCAGCCAGGTGCGCCAGTTGGTCGCCACGATCACGTCGGCGTCGGCCTGCTTGACCTGGTCGGCGAGCTCGTCGTCCGGGCGCTGGCGCAACAGCACCGGTACGCCGTGCTCGCGGGCCAGGTCGGCCACCGAGTCGTCCCACATCTGCTCGTACGCGTGGTCGCTCTTGGGATGCGTCACCACCATGACGACCTCATGTTCCGAGTCCAGCAGCGCCTGCAGGGTCCGATGACCCCAGGTCTGGTAACCGAACATGATCACTCGCATGTGGAGGCCTCCTGGCGATTGGGGGATACTAGTCAGGCAAGGCTTACCTAGCTAGCGTGTGCGGTGTTGCCGTCGACTCATTGACCGGGATTTGAAGCAAGGGTAGCCTACCCTAAATCGACGATCTAGGGGTGTGGTCCATGGCGCACGTACCGCCGCATGACGAGGTGCCTGTTCACGACATCGTCGGAGTGGGGTTCGGGCCGTCCAACCTGGCCCTGGCCATCGCCCTGACCGAGCAGGCCGAAACGACCGGCCCCGGCGGGTCGAGTCGACCGGTGAGCGCGCTCTTCCTCGAACGACAACAGAGCTTCGGCTGGCACCGCGGCATGCTCCTGGACGACGCGACCATGCAGGTCTCGTTCCTCAAGGACCTGGTGACCCTGCGCAACCCGACCAGCCGATTCAGCTTCCTGGCCTACCTGCACGCCAAGGACCGGCTGGTCGACTTCATCAACCACAAGACGCTCTACCCGCTGCGGATCGAGTTCCACGACTACCTCGAATGGGCCGCCGCCCAGGTCGACCACCTGGTGCGCTACGGCCACGAGGTGATCGGCGTGCGCCCGGTGACCACCGACGACGGCATCGAACTGGTCGACGTCATGGTCGACACCGGTCGGGGCACCACCGTGCACCGGGCCCGCAACCTCGTGCTCGCCACCGGCCTGCAACCCCGGCTACCGGCCGGCGTGATCGCCGACGACCGGATCTGGCACAGCCGCGACCTGCTGTTCAACCTCGACCGGCGTACCGGCCCGGCCCCGTCCCGGTTCGTCGTCGTCGGCGCCGGACAGAGCGCCGCCGAGATCACCGCGCACCTGCACGAACGCTTCCCCGACGCCGAGATCTGCGCCGTCTTCTCCCGGTACGGCTACAGCCCCGCCGACGACAGCTCGTTCGCCAACCGCATCTTCGACCCCGGCGCCGTCGACGACTACTTCGACGCGCCCGCCGAGGTCAAGACCCAGCTCATGGACTACCACGGCAACACCAACTACTCCGTGGTGGACGGTGACCTGATCGCCGAGCTGTACCGGCGCAGCTACCGGGAACAGGTGCTCGGCCAGTCCCGGCTGCGGCTGCTCAACACCTCCCGGCTGCGCGCCGCCGTGTCCCACCCGGACGGCGTACAGGTCACCATCGAGACCATGATCACCGGGCAGCCGGCCGTACTCGACGCGGACGTGCTGGTCTGCGCCACCGGATACGACCCGGTCGACCCGGCCACCATGCTCGGTGAGCTGAGCCGTTACTGCCACCGCGACGAACTCGGCCGGCTGCGGCTGGACCGCGACTACCGGGTCTCCACCGGCGACGACCTGCGCTGCGGCATCTACCTCCAGGGCGGCACCGAGCACAGCCACGGGATCAGCTCCTCGCTGCTGTCCAACGGCTCCGTGCGCGCCGCCGAGATCCTGGAGTCGATCCTGGCCCACCGCGACTCGCCCAGCCCGGTGCCGGCGTACCCGGCCGGAGCGCTGCGGGGCTGACCGCCGCCCGAGCAGTCCTCCCCGGCTGGTCGGTACCCGGCGTCGGGCTCCACCCTGCCTGCCCGACGCGCAACCGGCCGCGCCGCCCGCGTCGCCGTCCCGCGCCCGCCCGCGCAACCCTGTCGAAGAGGTGTGAGTCTTCTTGTCCGCCAGCGAACTGACCACCGTGGACGACGCGCTCCGGTATTGGCGCGACCGGCTCAGCCCGGCCGCGCCGGCGATCGCGCTACCGTTCGACGGGCCGGAACGGGATCTCACCGAGGACGTCGACCCGGACCCGGTCGGGACCGCCGGTCGGGTCCTGCCGGCCAAGGCGAGCGCGCTGGTGGCCGCGCACGCCCGGCGGGTCGGCGCGCACCCGGACGACGTGGTGCTCGCCGGGCTCGTGGCCCTGCTCGCCCGCTACGGCAACGGCACCGACCCGGTGCTGACCGTGGGGGACCTGCCGCTCCGGCTCGACCTGACCGGTGTCGTCGGTCTCGGTGACCTGGTCGGACGGGTCGTCGCCGCGCGAGCCGAGGCGTCGGCGTACGCGCTGCCGCTGCCGGTGATCACCGCGCACCTGGACCCGGAACGGGACGCCCCGCTCACCACCGTCGGGTACGCCGGCACCCCGGACCCCCGCCACGACCTCTGGCTCGGGGTCACCACCACGGCGGACACGCTCACGCTCGAACTGCGCCACCGGCACCGGGCCCTGACTCCGGCGGGCGCCGAGCGGCTCCTCGGCCACCTGGAACTGCTGCTCACCGACGGGCTGCGCCGGCCGGAGCACCCGATCGGTCGGCTCGACCTGCTCAGCGCGGCCGAACACGAGCAGCTGGTGCGGCAGTGGAACGACACCGCCCTCACCGGCCCGTCCACCCCGCTGCCGGAACTGTTCGAGGCCTGGGTCCGGCGCACCCCGGACGCGGTGGCCCTGGTGCTGGACCGCACCGAACTCACCTACGCCGAACTCAACGCGGCCGCCAACCGGCTCGCCCACCGGCTGATCGCCGCCGGTGTCGGACCCGAGCGGCTGGTCGCGCTGGCGCTGCCCCGCTCGGTCGACCTGTTCGTGGCGGAACTCGCCGTGCTCAAGGCCGGCGGGGCGTACCTGCCGCTGGACGTCGACTACCCGGCCGAGCGGATCGCCTACATGCTCGCCGACGCCGCCCCGATCTGCCTGCTGACCACCGTCGAGCTGGCCGGTGACGTACCGGAGCGGACGGGCACCGCCCGACTCTTGCTCGACGACCCCGAACTCGCCCGGCAGATCGCCGCCGGCCCCGACACCGACCCGACCGACGCCGACCGGACCGCCCCGCTCGACGTGCTCCACACCGCGTACGTCATCTACACCTCCGGCTCCACCGGCCGCCCCAAGGGCGTGGTGCTCTCCCACACCGGCGTGGCCAAACTGCTCGCCACCCAGACCGAACGCTTCGGCGTCGGCCCGCACAGCCGGATCCTCCAGTTCGCGTCCCCGAGCTTCGACGTGGCGTTCTGGGACCTCTGCCTGGCCCTGCTCTCCGGCGGCCGGCTGGTGGTGGTGCCCACCGAGCGACGGCTGCCCACCGCCGACCTCGCCGACTACGCCCACGAACACGGCGCCACCTTCATGATCCTGCCGCCGGCCCTGCTCGCCGCCCTGCCGCCGCAGGTCGAACTGCCCGAGGGCGCGACCCTGCTCGCCGGCACCGAACGCGTCTCCGCCGAACTCGTCGCCCGGTATGCCGGCCGGCAGCGGATGTTCAACGCGTACGGGCCGACCGAGGCGACGGTCAACTCCACCCTGGGCCGCTGCACCCCGACCACCCGCCCCGGTTCCTCGGTGCCGATCGGCCGACCCGACCCCGGCACCCGCGCGTACGTGCTCGACGCAGGCCTGCGACCGGTGCCGGTCGGGGTGATCGGCGAGTTGTACCTCGGCGGCGACGGGCTGGCCCGGGGTTACCTCGGTCGGCCGGCGCTGACCGCCCAGCGGTTCGTCGCGGACCCGTACGGCGGGCCGGGACAGCGGCTCTACCGGACCGGTGACCTGGTCCGGTGGCGCGCCGACGGGCAACTCGACTTCGTCGGCCGCGCCGACGACCAGGTGAAGATCCGTGGCTACCGGATCGAGCTCGGCGAGGTCGAATCGGCGCTGGTCCGCGATCCCGACGTGGCACAGGTGGTCGCCACGGTCCGTGAGGACCAGCCGGGCGAGCGCCGCCTGGTCGCGTACGTGGTCCCGGCCACCGGCGACCAGCTCGCCGCCGGCAGCGGTGAACACCAGGTCGCCCAGTGGAAGGACCTGCACGAACTGCTCTACACCGCCGGTACGACCGAACCGGCGGCGGAGAACTTCACCGGCTGGAACAGCAGCTACGACGGCCAACCGATCCCGCTGCCGCAGATGCGGGCCTGGCGCGACGCCACCGTCGCCCGGATCGCCGCCCTGCGCCCGGAACGGATCCTGGAGATCGGTGTCGGCAGCGGCCTGCTGCTGTCCGGACTCGCCCCCGACGCCGCCGACTACTGGGGCACCGACCTGTCCGAGCAGGCGATCGACTCGCTGCGCCGGCACGTCGACCGCGATCCCGACCTCGCCGCCCGGGTCACCCTGCGGGCCCAACCGGCACACCGCTTCGACGGGCTGCCGACCGGCTACTTCGACACCGTCGTGGTCAACTCGGTGGCGCAGTACTTCCCCGACGCCGACTACCTCGCCGACGTACTGCGGCGCGCGGTCGACCTGGTCGTGCCCGGCGGCCGGGTCTTCGTCGGCGACGTGCGCAACCTGCGCCTGCTGCCGTGTTTCCGGGCGGCGATCCAGGTCGGACGCCGGGGCGCGGACGCCGATCCGACCGCGATCGAGTCGACCCGGACCGCCGTCGAGCAGGACCTCGCCTGGGAGGGCGAACTCCTGCTCGACCCGGAGTTCTTCCCCGCCCTCGCCCGCGAACTGCCCGAGGTCGACCGAACCGACCTGTGGGTCAAGCGCGGCGACGACCACAACGAACTGACCCGCTACCGGTACGACGTCGTGCTGCGCCGCCGAGGCGGCGACCCCGTCCCGGCGCCGACGAACGGGGCGGACGGAGCGCGGACGTACCGGTGGGGGAGCGGGGTCGCGGACCTCGACGCGCTCGCGGACCTGCTCACCGACGTGCGGCCGCCGGCCCTGCGGCTCACCGCCGTGCCGAACGCGCGCCTGACCGTGGACCTCGCCGCCGCCCGCGCCCTGGCCGGTGAGCCGGCACCGGCGACCGGCGCGGTCGACCCGGAGGCCCTGCACCGGTTGGGCGCCCGACTCGGCTACACGGTCGTCGTCACCTGGACCCCGGACGCCACCGACGGCAGCCTCGACGTGCTGTTCACCACCGGTCCCGCCACCGCCGACGCCTACCGGCCCGCGTCGACCGGCCCCCGCCGCCCCGAGTACGGCAACCGTCCCACCCGCTTCCGCGACATCCCCACCCTGCTGCGCCGGCTGCGCGAACAGGCCCGAACGTGGCTGCCGGAGTACATGGTGCCGGCCGCGATCGTGCCGCTGCACCGGTTGCCGGTCACCGGCAGCGGCAAGCTCGACCGGGCCGCGCTGCCCGTCCCCGACCGGGGCGCGCTGAGCACCGGCGTACGGCCGCGCAGTGCCCGCGAGGAACTGCTCTGCACCCTCTACGCCGAGGTGCTCGACCTGCCCACGGTCGGCATCGACGACGACTTCTTCGCCCTCGGCGGGGACAGCATCGTCGCCATCCAACTGGTCATCCGCGCCCGGCAGGCCGGCCTGGCGCTCACCCTGCGGCAGGTGTTCGTCAGCCGTACGGTCGCCGAACTCGCCCCGGTCGCCGTACCCGTCACCTCGGCCGTCACCGAACCGCTCGCCCCGGTGCTCGACCCGCAGGCCACCGCCCAACTCGCCGTCGACCTGCCGGGGCTGGTCGAGGCGCTGCCGGTCACCCCGATGCAGGAGGGTTTCTACTTCCACGCCCTCGCCGACGGCACCGGGACCGACGCCTACCTGGTGCAACTCGTCGTCGAACTCGACGGCCCGCTCGACGAGGCCGCGCTGCGCCGGGCCGGGCAGCGGCTGCTCGACCGGCACGCGCCGCTGCGGGCCGGGTTCCGGCTGACCGGCGACGGTCGGCTGATCCAGGCCGTGGTCACCGCCGTGGACCTGCCCTGGCGCACCGTCGACCTGTCCGGGCTGGACGAGGCCGGGCAGTCCGACCGGCTCGCCGTCGAGATCGACAGCGAGCGGGCCCGCCCGTTCGACCTGGGCCGACCGCCGCTGCTGCGGGCGCTGCTGGTCCGCCGCGACGGCAACCGGCACTGGCTGGTGCTCCAGTTCCCGCACATCGTCGCCGACGGCTGGTCGGTGCCGGTGCTCCTGCGCGACCTGCTGGCCCTGTACGGGCCCGCCGACACCGTGGCGTCGTTGCCGGTGCCCACCCCGTACCGCGACTACCTCGGCTGGCTCGCCCGGCAGGACCGCGACGCCGCCCGGACCGCCTGGCGGCAGGTGCTGGCCGGGGTGGACGAGCCGACCCGGCTGGTGCCGCCGACCGGACCCGACCGACCGGCCCGCCCCGGCGAGGTACGCATCGCGCTGCCCGAACCGACCACCGCCGGGCTCACCGCACGGGCCCGCGAACACGGCATCACCCTCGGTGTCCTGCTCCAGGGCGCCTGGGGCATCCTGCTCGGCCACCTCACCGGGCGCCGCGACGTGCTCTTCGGCACCACCGTCAGCGGCCGGGCGGCCGACCTCGACGGCATCGGTGACCTGGTCGGGCTGCTCATCAACACGCTGCCGATCCGGGCCCGGTGGCGTCCGGAACAGCCGCTGGTCGATGTCCTGGGGCGGCTGCACGCCGAACAGTCCGACCTGCTCGACCACCAGCACCTCGGCCTGGCCGAACTGCACCGGATCGCCGGCCTGGACGAGCTGTTCGACACCCTGGTGGTGCTGGAGAACTACCCGGACCCGGCCGACCTGCGCGACCCGGCCGGCACGCTCGCCGTCACCGGCACCGACTACCGGGACGCCGGACACTATCCACTCGCTCTGATCGTCGTCCCCGGCGACCGGCTGGAGCTGCGGTTCAAACACGACGCCGCCCGGCTGGACCGCGGCGCCGTACACCGGATCGGTGGCTGGCTGACCCGGCTGCTGGAGCAGGTGGTCGAGGACCCGTACCGGCCGGTGGGAAGGGTCGAGCTGCTCTCCGCCGCCGAGCGGCGGGAACTGCTGACCCGGCTGTCCGGCCCGGACCACGACACCGTCCCCGGCACCCTGGTCGCCGCGATCGGGGCGCAGGTGGCGCGGACCCCGGACGCGACCGCGCTGGTGTCCGACGACGGCACGCTGAGCTACGCCGAACTCGACGCCCGCGCGGCGGCACTCGCCGCCGACCTGGTGGCCCGGGGCGTACGGCCGGAGCACGTCGTCGGCGTGGCCGTGCCCCGCTCGGCGGAACTGGTCGTGGCCCTGCTCGGCGTGCTCAGGGCCGGTGCGGCGTACCTGCCGCTGGACGTGGACCACCCGGCCGAGCGGTTGGCGTACCTGCTGGCCGACTCCGGCGTACGGACCGTGGTCACCACCGCTGCCGCCGCACCCCTGCTGCCCGCCACCGGTCTCGACCTCCTCGTCCCGGCCGAAGACGCGCCGCCACCGGGCGCCACGGCGCCGGTTCCGCACCCCGCCCACCCCGCCTACCTGCTGTACACCTCGGGTTCGACCGGGCAACCGAAGGGTGTGCTCGTACCGCACTCGGCGATCGCCGCCCAGCTCGCCTGGGTGCAGGACCGGTTCCGGCTCACCGCCGACGACCGGGTGCTGCACCACCTGTCGGCGAGCTTCGACCCGGCCGCGCTGGAGATCTTCTGGCCGCTGACCACCGGCGCCGCCGTGGTGCTCACCGCACCGGACGCCACCGGCGACCCGGCGAGGCTGGCCGAGGCGGTCCGCCGGCACCGGGTGAGCACGCTGGTGGTCGTCTCCTCGATGCTGGCCGCGTTCGCCGACGCGGTCGAGGTCGGCGGCGACGCGCGGTCGGTACGCACGCTGCGCCGGGTCCTCGCCGGTGGCGACGCGCTCGGCGACACCGTCGCGCGCCGGTGGTCGGACCTCACCGGGGTCCCGGTGCACAACGTGTACGGCCCGACCGAGGCGACGATCCAGGTCACCTGTGCCGACCCGGTCGACGGGCACACCGGCCCGGCGACCGCCGGCACGAACCCGACGGAGCAGGCCGGCGGCACCGTCCCGATCGGACGCGCGGTCGCCGGCACCCGGCTCTACGTCCTCGACGAGGGGCTGCGCCAGGTGCCGGCGGGGGTACCCGGTGAGCTGTACGTCGCCGGCGTCCAACTCGCCCGTGGTTACCTCGCCCGGCCGGCGCTGACCGCGCACCGGTTCGTCGCCGACCCGTACGGGCCGGCCGGGCAGCGGATGTACCGCACCGGTGACCTGGTCCGGTCCACCGCCGACGGAACCCTCGAATACCTGGGGCGGACCGACCGGCAGGTGAAGATCCGGGGCCACCGGGTGGAACTGGGCGAGATCGAAGCCCGGCTCGCCAACCTCCCTGCGGTCGCCGCCTCGGCGGTGGTCGCCCGGATCGGGGCGGCCGGAACCGCCCGGCTGCTCGGCTACGTGGTCGCCCGGACCGGCACCACGATCGACCCGGACGCGCTGCTGGCCGGGCTGGCGGAGACCCTGCCTACACCGCTGGTGCCGGCCGCGCTGCTGGTCCTGGACGCGCTGCCGCGTACGGCCAGCGGCAAGCTCGATCTCGACGCGCTGCCGGAGCCGGCGCCCGTACGGGTCGCCGGCCGGGCGCCGCGCACCGGGCGGGAGCGGCTGTTCTGCGAGATCTTCGCGTCCGTACTCGGGGTGGCGCAGGTCGGGCCGGACGACGACTTCTTCGTCCTCGGCGGGGACAGCATCGCGTCGATCGGGGTCGCCAACCGGGCGCACGCCGAGGAGCTGACGATCACTCCACGTGACGTGTTCACCCACCGCACCCCGGCCAACCTGGCGGAACTGGTCGGCTCCGAACCCGTGGGCCCGGAACCCGTCGACACGACGCCGGAGCCCGAGCCCGTCCCGGTGGCGGCGATTCCGGAGCCGGTGTCGGACCGGTACGGGGACCTGCCGCCCACCCCGGCGGTGCACCGGCTGCGGGAGAGCGGCGTACCCGTCGCCCCGGCCGGTACGGCGGTGCTCGCCCGTACCCCGGTCGGGACGACCACGGCGCAGCTCCGCGCCGCCGTCGCGGCGCTGCTGGACCGGCACGACGGGCTGCGCCAGCGGCTGACCCGGATCGGCGCGCTGCTCTGGACCCTGCACATCGCCCCGGCCGGCGCCCTCCCCGGCGACGACCTGCCGCTGACCGTGGAAACCACCGCCGGGGCGCTCGACCGGGCCCGGATAGACGAGGAGACGGCGGCGGCGCTCGGCCGGCTCGATCCGGAGTCCGGTGTGGTGTTCGGCGCCGTCTGGTTCCCCGGCGGCCCGGACCGGCCGGGCCACCTGCTGCTGGCGGCCCACCGGCTGGCCGTGGACGAGGCCTCCTGGCCGATCCTGCTGGCCGACCTGTCCGCGCTGCTGGCATCGGCCCCGGTGGACCCGGTACCGGCCCCGGACGTGGCGCCGGTACCCACCCCGCTGCGCGGCTGGGTCCGGTCCCTCGGGGAGCAGGCCCAGCACCCGGACCGGCTCGCCGAGCTGACCCACTGGGCGCAGACCCTCGCACCGGGCGCGGACCCGCTGGGCCGCCCGTTGCCGCCCGGCGCGGACCCGCTGGACCGGTCCATGATCGACCTGCGCCTCGACCCCGTCACCGCGCACCCGGTCGACCTGCTGCTCGCCGCGTTGCGGGTGGCGGTGACCCGCCGCCAGCGACGGCTCGGTCGGGACACCGACACCGACCTCCTGGTCGACGTCGTGACCGCCGGCCGCACCCCGACCGGCCCGGACCTGTCCGGCACGGTCGGGCCGCTGGGCCGGGTGCATCCGGTACGCCTGCCGGCGTCGACCGACCCCGCCGAGGCGCTGACCGAGGTGCGCCGTCGCCGTGCCGCCGTCCCCGACCACGGATCCGGGTACGACCTGCTGCGCCACCTCAACCCGCAGGCCGCCCCGATCCTCGCCCAGACACCGCGCCCGCCGGTGCTGGTCGACCACGCGGACGCGCTGCCCGACGCGGAGTGGCTGACCACCCCGACCGCCCACCCGCACCCGCTCCAGATCACCGTCCGCAACGCCGGCACCGCCACCTGGACCTGGTCGACGGCGGCACTGGACGAACCGGACGTACGCGAACTCGCCGACGACTGGCTCGCCGCACTGGCCGAGCTGACCACCCCCGCCGTCGACGCCGGTGCAGGGTCGCTGCCCACGATCGACCCGGACGAGCTGGAACTGGTCCGCTCGCGCAGCCCGTGGCCGGTGGCCGAGGTGTGGCCGCTGTCGCCGTTGCAGGAGGGGCTCTTCTTCCACGCCAGCTACGACCAGGGCGAGATCGACGTCTACACCGCACAGGTCGCCTTCGAGGTGGCGTACCGGATGGACGCCGACCGGCTGCGAGCCGCCTGCGCGACCCTGCTGGCCCGCAACCCGGGCCTGCGGGTGGGTTTCACCGGTGACGGACTGACCGCGCCGGTGCAGTTCGTCACCGTCGACCCGCCGCCGCCGCTGACCGTGGTCGACCTCTCCACGGTCCCCGGCCCGGACCGGGCGGCCCGGATCGAGGCGCTGCTGGCCGACGACCGGACCCGCCGGTTCGACCCGGCTCGCCCGCCGCTGTTCCGGCTGCTGCTGCTCCGGCTCGACGACGGCACCGACCGGCTGGTCGTCACCCACCATGTGCTGCTCTGGGACGGCTGGTCGGCCCGGATCGTGCTGGACCAGCTTCTCGCCCTCTACGCCACCGGCGGCGACGACACCGACCTGCCGCCGGCCGGCTCGTACCGGGACTACCTGGTCTGGTTGACCGAACAGGACCGGGACGCGGGCCTGGCCGCGTGGCAGGCCGAGTTCGCCGACCTGGCCGAGCCGACCCTCGTCGCGCCGGTGGACCGGGCCCGCCGCCCGGTGCTGCCGCAGCGCCGCCGGGCGGAGCTGTCGCCGGCGTCGACCGCCCGGATCCGGGCGGCGGCGCGGGAGCACGGCGTCACCCTCAACACGCTGCTCAACGCTGCCTGGGCGCTGGTGCTCTCCGGCGCGGTCGGGCGTACCGACGTGGTGTTCGGTGCCACCGTCGCCGGCCGGCCGGCCGAGATCCCGCACGTCGGGAACGCGGTCGGGCTGTTCCTCAACACCGTGCCGGTCCGGGTCACCCTCGACCCGACCGAGCGGGTCGGTGACCTGCTGCGCCGGATCCAGGCGTCGCGTACCGCGCTGATGGCGCACGAGTACCTGGGTCTGGGCGAGGTACAGCGCGGCAGCGGGCACGCCCAGCTCTTCGACACCCTGTTCGCGCTGCAACAGGTCGGCGGCGGCGACGAGGCCACCGACCTGCGGGACCGGTACGGGCTCACCGAGGTCGGCAGCGTCGACGCCACCCACTACCCGCTGACCCTGGTGGTCGCACCCGGCGCGACCGTACGGGCGACGTTGGCGTACCGGGACGACGCGATCGCCGCGACGACGGCGGCGAGCCTGCTGGACCGGTTCACCACCGTGCTGGAGCGGCTCGCCGGTGACCCGGACCGGCCGGTCGGCCGGCTGGACGTCCTGCCGGCGGCGCAGCGGGCGGCGGTGACCGCCGGTGCCCGTGCGACGGCCCGCCCGCTGCCCGGTGAGACGGTCGCCGACCTGCTCGGCGCGCAGGCCCGGCGTACGCCGGACGAGACCGCCCTGGTCTTCGGCGAGTCCGCGCTGAGCTACGCGCAACTCGACGCGCGGGTGAACCGGCTGGCCCGGCTGCTGCTGGCTCGGGGCGCCGGCCCGGAACGGGTGGTGGCGCTGGCCCTGCCCCGGTCGGCGGACATGGTGGCCGCGCTGTTCGCGGTCCTCCGTACGGGTGCGGCGTACCTGCCGCTGGAGCTGGACCACCCAGCCGAGCGGCTGGCGCACATGGTCGCCGACGCCGCCCCGGTCTGCGTGCTCACCACCACCGCCGTGGCGGCCCGACTGCCGGTCCCCGGCACCGTGGCGCTGGACGATCCGGCGGTCACCGCCGAACTCGACGCGTTGCCGCCGTCGGAGGTCACCGACGCCGAGCACCCCGCCTTCGCCCGTACCCGCGCCGACCGGCTGGAACACCCGGCGTACGTCATCTACACCTCCGGTTCGACCGGGCGGCCCAAGGGCGTGGTCACCCCGTACCGGGGGCTGACCAACATGCAGCTCAACCACCAGGAGGCGATCTTCGGCCCGACGGTGGCGGCGGCCGGCGGGCGCCGGCTGCGGATCGCGCACACCGTCTCGTTCGCCTTCGACATGTCCTGGGAGGAGCTGCTCTGGCTGGTCGAGGGGCACGAGGTGCACGTCTGCGACGAGGACCTGCGCCGCGACGCGGAGGCGCTGGTGGCGTACTGCGACCGGAACCGGATCGACGTGGTCAACGTGACCCCGACGTACGCCGACCACCTGATCGCCGAGGGGCTGCTCCGGCAGGACCCGGCGGCCGGGCGGCACCGGCCGGTGCTCGTCCTGCTCGGCGGTGAGGCGGTTTCCGAGCAGGTGTGGAGCAGTCTGCGGGACACCGAGGGAACGCTCGGCTACAACCTGTACGGCCCGACCGAGTACACCATCAACACCCTCGGCGGCGGCACCGAGGACAGTGCCACCCCGACGGTCGGGCGGGAGATCTGGAACACCCGCGCGTACCTGCTCGACCCGTGGCTGCGTCCGGTTCCCGACGGCTGCCCCGGCGAGCTGTACATCGGCGGTGCCGGCCTGGCCCGGGGTTACCTCGGCGCGCCGGGGCTGACCGCGTCGCGGTTCGTCGCCGACCCGTTCGGCAGCCCCGGCGACCGGCTCTACCGCACCGGTGACCTGGTCCGCCGCCGCCCGGACGGCAACCTCGACTTCCTCGGCCGCACCGACGACCAGGTGAAGATCCGGGGCTACCGGGTGGAGCTGGGCGAGATCGAGTCGGTGTTGACCGAGCATCCGGAGGTGGCCCGCGCCGCGGTGATCGCCCGCGAGGGCGCCTCCGGCACCGGCCGCCGGCTGATCGGGTACGTCGTACCGGTCGCCGGTGTCGACGCCGGCAACGAACGTGAACACCTGGCCGAGTGGCAGCAGATCTACCACGACGAGTACGCCGCCATCGGCACCGCCGTGGCCGAGGAGGACTTCGCCGGCTGGGACAGCAGCTACGACGGGCAGCCGATCCCGCTGCCCGACATGCGCGAGTGGCGGGAGACGACCGTCGCCCGGATCCGCGAGCTGCGTCCGCGCCGGGTGCTGGAGATCGGCGTCGGGTCGGGGCTGCTGCTGTCCCGGATCGCGCCGGAGTGCGAGTCGTACTGGGGCACCGACTTCGCCGGCCCGGTGATCGACAAACTGCGGGCCGAGATCGCCGGGCTGCCGGAGCTCGCCGGCCGGGTCGAGCTGCGCCACCAGAGCGCCGACGTGTTCGACGGGTTGCCGCGCGACCACTTCGACACCATCGTGATCAACTCGGTGGTGCAGTACTTCCCGAGCGTCGAGTACCTGGTCGAGGTGCTGGCCGGGGCGGTTGACCTGCTGGTGCCGGGCGGTTCCCTGTTCGTCGGCGACGTGCGCAACCTGCGCCTGGCGCGGACGTTCCACGCCGCCGTGCAGGCGACCCGCGCCGGAGCGGGGGCCGACCTCGACCGGCTGCGGCGGGCGGTCGAGCGTTCCGTGCTGCTGGAGAAGGAACTGCTGGTCGACCCCGACCTGTTCGCGACCCTGCCGGCGGCCTGGGCGCGGACCACCCCGGTCGCGGTCACCGTGCGGACCAGGCGCGGCCACCGGCACAACGAACTGACCCGGCACCGGTACGACGCCGTCCTGCGCCGGCTCGACACGCGTTTTGCCGTCGTGCCGAGTGACCCGCTCACCCCGCCGACCGGCGACCCGCTCACCCCGCCGACCGGCGACCCGCTCTCCCTGGCGGACGCACCCACGATCCGCTGGGGCGACCGGGTCGGCAACCTGTCCGCACTGGAGAACGAGCTGACCACCCGGCGGCCGGACCGGCTGCGGGTCGAACGGGTCCCCAACGCCCGGCTGACCGACGAACTGGCCGTCCTCCGGGCGCTCGACCCGGACCGGGCCGACGCCGCCGGTGCGCCGGACGTGACCCCGGTGGAGCCGGAGGACCTGCACGCACTCGGCGAACGGCTCGGCTACCGGGTCTTCACCACCTGGTCGCAGCTCTCCGACGGCAGCCTCGACGCGCTCTTCGTGGCGCCGGACCGGCTCGGCGACGACACCCTGCCGGTCGACCTGTGCCGGCCGCTGCGGGCGGCGGCGACCCCGGCCGACTGCGCCAACCGGCCGGCGGTGGCCCGGGGCGTGGCCGCCCTCACCACCCGGCTGCGGGACCACCTCAAGCTCCGGCTGCCCGACTACATGGTGCCGGCCGCCCTGGTCACCCTCTCCGCGCTGCCGCTGACGGTGAACGGCAAGCTGAACGTACGGGCGCTGCCGGACGCCGAGCCCGCCGGCTCGGTCGGCGGCGACCAGGCCCCGGTCACCGAGCAGGAGAAGCAGCTCTGCCAGCTCTTCGCCGACGTACTGGGGCTGCCCGCCGTCGGGGTCCGGGACAGCTTCTTCGACCTCGGCGGGCACTCCCTGCTCGCCACCCGGCTGATCGGCCGGGCCCGCAGTGTGCTCGGCGCCGAACTGTCCATCCGGGACCTGTTCGAGGCGCCCACCGTGGCCGAGCTGACCGCCCGGCTCGCCCCGGAGACCGCCGCCGCGCTCCGCCCGGCACTGGTGCCGGTGGACCGGCCCGACCCGCTGCCGGCCGCGTACGCGCAGCAGCGGCTCTGGGTCATCCAGCAACTCGACCCCGACTCCCCGGCCTACAACTTCCCACTGGTGGCTCGGGTACGCGGAGCACTGGACGAGGTTGCCTTCACCGCCGCGATCCGTGACGTCATGCTCCGCCACGAGGCCCTGCGTACGCTGATCGAGGAGCACGACGGGCTGCCGACGCAGCGGGTCGTCGCCCCCGCCGACACCCACCCGGTGGTGCGTACGGTCGCCGTCGACCGGGCCGACCTGGCCGAGGTGATCCGGACCGCCGCGTCCCGCCCGTTCGACCTCGCCACCGAGCTGCCGCTGCGGGTCACCCTCGCCCGGCTCACCGCGGACGAGCACGTGGTGGTGTTCCTGCTGCACCACATCACCACCGACGAGTGGTCCGACGGCCCGTTCCTGCGTGACCTCGGCGTCGCGTACGCGGCCCGGGTCGGCGGCGCCGCCCCGGACTGGACCCCGCTGCCGGTGCAGTACGCCGACTACACGCTCTGGCAGCGCAACCTGCTCGGCGACCCGGCCACCCCGGACAGTCTCGCCGCCCGCCAGCTCGACTTCTGGCGGGAGACCCTGCGCGACCTGCCGCAGCGCATCGAGCTGCCGACCGACCGGGTGCCCCGACCGGGGCAGCGGCGCCGGGTCGGTGGCGAGACGACGGTCGAGCTGGACCCGGCCGCCGTACGCGCCCTGCGCCGACTCGCCCAGGCCGGCGGTGCCAGCATGTTCATGGTCGGGCAGGCGGCGGTGGCGGCACTGCTGCACCGGCTCGGTGCGGGTACCGACATCCCGCTCGGCGCCCCGATCGCCGGTCGTACCGACGAGGCGCTCGACGACCTGATCGGCTTCTTCGTCAACACACTGGTGCTGCGGACCGACGTGGCCGGCGACCCGAGTTTCACCGAACTGCTGGGCCGGGTCCGGGCCGCCGACCTGGCCGCGTTCTCGCACCAGGACGTGCCGTTCGAGGCCGTGGTGCGGGCGCTGAACCCGGACCGGTCGGTCACCGACAACCCGCTGTTCCAGGTGATGGTGGTCTACCGCAACCGGGCCGACGACCGGCTGGAGCTGGGCGACCTGGAGGTCACCCCGGAGCCGTACGCGAGCGACGCGGCCCGGTTCGACCTGGTGTTCAGCTTCGGCGAGCAGGCCGACGAGGACCGCATCACGGTGCTGCTGGAGTACCGGGCCGACCTGTTCGACGCCGCCACGGTGCAGACGATCGGCCGGCGCCTGAGCCGGTTGGTCGAGGCCGTCGCCGCCGACCCGGACGCCCCGGTGAGCCGGGCCGACCTGCTCGACGACACCGAGCGGCGCCGGGTGCTGCACGACCTGAACGACACCGACCGGCAGGTCGACGAGGCGACGGTTCCGGAGCTGTTCACCGCCCGCGCGGCGCGGCGACCGGACGCGGTCGCCGTGGTCGACGCGGCCGGCGAGTGGACGTACGCGCACCTGGACGCCCGGTCGAACCGGATCGCCCGGCTGCTCGCCGGCCGGGGCGTGCGGGCCGGGGACGTCGTCGGGTTGGCGGTGCCCCGCTCGCGGGAGATGGTCGCCGCGATCCTGGGTGTGCTGAAGCTCGGTGCGGCGTACCTGCCGCTGGAGCTGACCCTGCCGGCCGACCGGCTCGACTACCTGCTCACCGACAGCGGCACCCGGCTCGTGCTGGTCACCGCCGAGGCGTCCGACCGGCTGCCGGACGCACCCGGTGTGCACCGGATCGGGCTGGACACCCCGGAGACGCTCGCGGAGCTGGCCGCCCTGGCCGACGACGCGCTCGATCCCGCCCTGACCCGGATCCCGCCGGGGCTGGACCACGCCGCGTACGTCATCTACACCTCCGGCTCGACCGGCCGGCCCAAGGGCGTGGTGGTCAGCCACGAGGGCATCGGCAGCCTGATCGCCACCGCCGTGGACCGGATGGGCGTCACCGCCGACAGCCGGGTGTCGCAGTTCGCCTCCGTCGGCTTCGACGTGGCCGTGTTCGACCTGGTCATGTCGTTGTGCGTCGGCGGGCGGCTGGTGCTGGTCCCGGACGAGGCGCGGGTCGCCGACCATCCGCTGACCGACTTCCTGCACGCCCACGGCGTGACCCACATGATCCTGCCGCCGTCGCTGCTGTCGGCACTGCCGGCCGAGTGCGAGCTGCCTGCCGGCGGCACCGTCCTGGTCGGTACGGAGACCGTGCCGCCGGACCTGATCCGACGGCTGGCCCGCCGCCAGCGGGTGTTCGGCGCGTACGGCCTGACCGAGGCGACCGTCAACTCCACCCTCTGGGCGGCGGAGCCGGACTGGGACGCGGCCGTACCGATCGGCCGCCCCGACCCGAACACCCGCACGTACGTGCTGGACGCGAACCTGCGCCCGGTTCCGCCCGGCGTGGTCGGCGAGCTGTACGTCGCCGGTCGCGGGCTGGCCCGTGGTTACCTCGGCCGGTCCGCGCTGACCGCCGAACGTTTCGTCGCCTCGCCGTTCGGTCCGCCCGGAGCGCGGATGTACCGCACCGGTGACCGGGCCCGGTGGCGGGCCGACGGCAACCTCGACTTCCTCGGCCGGGTCGACGACCAGGTGAAGATCCGGGGCTTCCGGATCGAGTTGGGCGAGATCGAGGCGGCGTTGGCCGGGCACCCCGACCTGACCCAGGCGGCCGTGGTCGCCGACCGGGCCGGCAGTGTGGTGCGGCTGGTCGCGTACGTGGTGCCCCACCCGGCCATCCCGACGGTCCCGGTCCCGGGCGCGATCCGGGCGTACGTGGCGGGCCTGCTGCCGGAGTACATGGTGCCGGCGGCGGTGGTGGTGCTCGACGGCCCGTTGCCGCTGACCGCGAACGGCAAGCTCGACCGGCGGGCGCTACCGGCACCGGACTTCGGTGCGACCGGCGGCGGACGGCCGCCGGCCACCGCCCGCGAGGAGGTGTTCTGCCGGCTCGTCGCCGAACTGCTGCACCTGCCCCGGGTCGGCGCCGACGACGACTTCTTCGCCCTCGGCGGGGACAGCATCGTGGCGATCCAGTTGGTCAGCCGGGTCCGCCGGGAGGGGTACGCGATCCGGCCGGCCGCCGTGTTCCAGGCCCGTACGCCGGCCGGTCTGGCCCGGGCCGCCCACGAACTGGCCGATGCCCCGGTGCCGGCGCCCAGTACGTTGCTCGACCTCGACCCGACCGAGCGGGCCGAGGTGGCCGGGTTCGACCCGGCCCCGGTGGAACTGCTGCCGCTGACCCCGTTGCAGGCGGGTCTGCTCTTCCACACCGCGTTGGACACCGACGGGCCGGACGTCTACACCGTGCAGACCTGGTTCGACCTGGACGGTCCGGTCGACCCGGCCCGGTTGCGCCGGGCCGGGCAGGCGCTGCTGGACCGGCATCCGAACCTGCGCGCCGGGTTCCGTTACCTGGCCTCGGGCCGCCCGGTGGCGGTGGTGCCGGCGCACGCGCCGGTGCCGTGGACCGAACGGGACGTGACCGGTGCCGACGCCGTGGCCGCCGAGCAGACCTGGCGGGGACTGCTCGACGAGCAGGCGGCCCGGTTCGACCCGGCCCGCCCACCGCTGCTGCGGCTGCTGCTGGCCCGGTTCGGTTCCGACCGGCACCGGCTGCTCCTCACCCACCAGCACCTGCTGCTCGACGGGTGGTCCGGGCCGCCGCTGGTCGAGGAGTTGTCCGCCCTGTACCACGCCGACGCCGATCCGGGCGCGCTCGCCCCGGCGGTACCGTTCCGGGACTATCTCGGCTGGCTCGCCGGCCAGGACCGGGACGCCGCCCGTACGGCCTGGGCGGCGGAACTCGCCGGGCTGACCGAGCCGACGCTGCTGGCGGCGGCGGAACCGACCCGGCTGCCGATCGCACCGGCACTGCACCGGGCGGTGCTGCCGGAGTCGGTGACCGAGGCGCTGACGGCGCTGGCCCGGCGCCGGGGCGTGACCCTCGGTGCCGTGGTGCACGCCGCCTGGGGGGTTGTCCTCGGCCGGCTCACCGGTCGGCACGACGTCGTCTTCGGTGCCACCGTCTCCGGCCGCCCGGCCGACCTGCCCGGCATGGAGGCGATGATCGGACTGTTCATCACCACCGTGCCGGTACGGGTGCGCTGCGCCCCGGCCGACCGGCTCGGCACCGTCCTCGACCGGGTCTGGGCGGCCCAGTCGCGGCTGGTCGAACACGAACACCTGGGCCTGTCGGAGATCCAGCGCTCGGCCGGCATCGGGGAACTGTTCGACAGCCTGGTGGTGTTCGAGAACTTCCCCGCCGTACCGGACCTGCCGGAGACTCCCGGTGACCGGTTGACCATCCGGCCGACCGGTGGGCGCGACGCCACCCACTACCCGCTGACCTGGGCGATCGCTCCCGGAGCGGAGTTGACCATGGTCGCCGAGTACCGGCCCGACCTGTTCGACACCGAGGCGGTGGGCCGGTTCACCGACGCGTTCGTCCGGGTGCTCACCGCCCTCGCCGACGACCCGGACCGTACGGTCGGCACGGTCGACCTGCTGCCCGGTCCGGTACGGCACCGGGTGCTGACCGAGTGGAACGACACCGCCCTGCCCGTACCGGTCGGCACCATGCCGGCGCTGCTCGCCGCGCAGGTCGCGCAGTCGCCGGACGCGGTGGCGCTGGTCGCACCGGACACCGGTGCGGGCGGTTGGACGTTCGCCGACCTCGACGACCGGGTGAACCGGCTGGCCCGGCTGCTGGTGGCCCGGGGCGCCGGCCCGGAGAAGGTGGTCGCGCTGGCGCTGCCGCGCGGCGCCGCAATGATCACGGCGATCCTCGCCACCCAGCAGGCCGGGGCGGCGTACCTGCCGATCGACCCGGACCTGCCCGCCGACCGGGTCACCATGATGCTCGACGACGCGGACCCGGTGACGCTGGTGACCACCACCGCGCTCGCCGGGGACCTGCCGCCGACCGGTCGCCCGCACCTGCTGCTCGACACCGCCGACACGGCCGACCTGCTCGCCGGCCAGCCGGGGCACGGGCTCGACGACGCCGACCGGCTCGCGCCGCTGCGCCCGGACCACCCGGCGTACGTCATCTACACCTCCGGGTCCACCGGGCGACCCAAGGGCGTGGTGGTCACCCACCGCAACCTGGTGAACCTGTTCCACAGTCACCGGACCACGCTGCACCGCCCGGCGGTCGCCGCCATTGGCCGGCGTCACCTGCGGGTAGGGCACGCCTGGTCGTTCTCCTTCGACGCCTCCTGGCAGCCGCAGCTCTGGCTCTTCGACGGGCACGCCCTGCACGTCGTGGACGACGAGACCCGCCGCGACCCCGGTCGGCTCGCCGCCGAGATCGGTGCCGCCGCGCTCGACTTCATCGAGGTCACCCCGGCGCACTTCGCCGCGATGGCCGAGGCCGGACTGGTCCGCGACGGCCGGTGCGGGCTCGCGGTGGTCGGGGTCGGTGGGGAGGCGGTGCCACCGGCGCTCTGGCGGACGCTGCGCGAACTGACCGGCACCGAGGCATACAACCTGTACGGGCCGACCGAGTGCACGGTGGACGCCCTGGTCGCCCGGATCTCCGACAGCGACGTACCGGTGGTCGGCCGCCCGGTGCACAACATGCGGGCGTACGTGCTCGACACCGCGCTGCGGCCGGTCGCGCCCGGCGTGACCGGGGAGTTGTACCTGGCCGGCGCCGGACTGGCGCGCGGTTACCTGGGCCGCCCCGGACTGACCGCGCAACGGTTCGTGGCCGACCCGTACGGGCCGACCGGTGCCCGGATGTACCGCACCGGCGACCTCGCCCGGTGGACCCCGGACGGTCGGCTCGACTACGCCGGGCGGGCCGACGACCAGGTGAAGATCCGTGGGTTCCGGGTCGAGCCGGGCGAGATCGAGGCGGCGCTGGCCCGGCACCCCGACATCGGTTCGGCGACCGTGGTCGTACGCGAGGACCGGGCCCGTGGTCGGCACCTGGTGGCGTACCTGGTCGCCGCCGGTGGCGCGGACGTGGACCGGGCGGCGGTACGGGCCCACCTCGCCGGGCTGCTGCCCGAGTACATGACCCCGGCCGCGTTCGTGGTGCTGCCCCGGCTGCCGGTGCTGCCGAACGGCAAACTCGACCGCAGCGCCCTGCCGGTGCCGCAGTACCCGGTCACGCGGGGCCGGGCACCCCGTACGCCGGTGGAGCAGGCGCTGCTCGCGGTGGCCGTACGGGCGTTGGCCCGACCGGAGCTCGGGGTCGAGGACGACTTCTTCGCCCTCGGCGGGGACAGTGCCGCCTCGATCCAGCTGGTGGTGCTGGCCCGGCAGGCGGGGCTGGAGGTCCGTCCCCGGGACGTGTTCCGGCTGCGGACCGTCGCGGCGCTGGCCGAGGTCGCGGTCCCGGTGGAGACCGTGGTGCCGCTGACCCCGGTGATGCACTGGCTGCGGGAACTGACCGGTCCGGTCGCCGGGTTCAACCAGTCGGTGGTGCTGCGGGTGCCGGCGGGTCTCGGCACCGACCGGCTCGGCCGGGCGCTGGGCACCCTGCTTGGCCGGCACGACCTGCTGCGGGCCCGGCTCGACCGGACGGGGGCCGACGGCTCCACCTGGTCGCTGCGGGTCCCGTCGGCCGGCACGGTCGACGCCGGGCCGCTGGTCCGGCGGGTGGACGTGTCGACGATGGACGACGGCGGCCTCACCGACGTGGTGGGCGAGCAGGCCCGGCTGGCCCGGGAACGGCTCGACCCGGATCGGGGCGTGCTGGTGCAGGCGGTCTGGTTCGACGCGGGGGACCGGCCCGGCCGGCTGCTGCTGATGGTCCACCACCTCGCGGTCGACGGTGTCTCCTGGCGCATCCTGGTGCCGGAACTCGCCGCCGCCTGGACCGACGCCACCGAACCGTCGCCCGCCACCGAACCGTCGCCCGCCACCGAACCGTGGGCCGCCACCGCTGAGCCCGCGACCGGGGAGTCGCCGGCCGGCGTCTCCGAGTCGTCGGCGTCGGGCACGTCGTTCGCCCGGTGGGCGGAGGTGCTCGGCGAGGCGGCGGTCGATCCGGCGCGCGAGGCCGAGCTGGCGTACTGGGTCGAGGTGATGACCGGTGCCGTGCCGCTGCTGGACCCGGTCGACCCGGCCAGGGACACCACGGCCACCACCCGCGAGGTACGGGTCACGCTCGGCCCGGCGGAGGTGTCGCCGCTGCTGACCCGGCTGCCGGCCGCGCTCGACGCCACCGTGAACGAGGTGCTGATGACCGGGTTCGCCCTGGCCGTCAACGAGACCCGGCAAGGTGGCGGCGACACCGGCACCTCGGTCCGGTTCACGCTGGAGGGACACGGGCGGGAGGAGGCGGCCGTCGACGCCGGTCCGGCGCGCGGCGGGCTCGACCTGTCCCGTACCGTCGGCTGGTTCACCAGCGTCTACCCGGTACGCCTCGATCCCGGCCCGGCCCGGTTGACCGACCCGGCCGGCACGGACCGGCTCCCGCCGCTGGCCGACGCGGTGACCCGGGTACGGGACCAGTTGCGGGCGCTGCCCGACAACGGGCTCGGGTACGGCCTGCTGCGTTACCTGAACCCGCGTACCGCGCCGACCCTGGCCGCGCTCGGTCTGCCCGACATCCAACTGAACTACCTGGGCCGGTTCGGGCTGCCGGGGGCGGCGGACTGGGCGTTCGCCCCGGAGATGGCAGCCGCCTCGGCCCACGCCGGTGACCCGGACATGCCGCAGGCGTACGGTCTGAGTGTCACCGTGCACATCGAGGACCGCGCCGATGGGCCCTACCTGATGGCGAGCTGGACCTGGCCGGACGCGGTGCTGACCGAGAGCGCGGTCCGGAACCTGGCCGACACCTGGACCCGGGCGCTGCGCGGGCTCGTCGCGTCCGTCGACCCAACCTGAGGAGAAACGATGACCAACCCGTTCGAAGACCCGGACGGCACCTACCTGGTGCTGGTGAACGCCGAGAACCAGCACAGCCTCTGGCCGTCGTTCGTGGACGTGCCGGCCGGGTGGACCACCCTGCACGGCCCCGGTCCCCGGCAGGAGTGCCTGGACTATGTGGAGGCGCACTGGACGGACCTGCGGCCGCAGAGTCTCATCGACGCCATGGGTGCCGACCGGTAGTCGTCGTCCACGGTTGCCCGACGCGTCCGCGTCGGGCAACCGCGACCCACCGCCGACCGGTGGTCGAGCGGGAACCTCCGACCGGTGGGCGAGCAGGAAACGGCCCCGGTCAGTGGTCGAGCAGGAAGGCCCGGCGTTCGTCCGGGGTGAACGGCCGTACCTGCCGGGTCCCGGCGACGGCGAGGACCCGGTCGACCGGTCCGCAGACGTCGCAGTTCCAGGTGCGGACCGAGCCGTCCGAGTGGACGGTCGCGACGCGTTCGCCGTCGGGGCCGAACGCGAAGCCGAGCGGGCCGGGGCCGAGCGGGTGCACGGTGACCGGCTCGGTGGTGCCGGCACCCGTGTTCCAGAGCTGGATCCCGGTGAGCTCGCCGCCGCCGAGCAGCGCGAGGTGGCGGCCGTCCGGGGTGTGGGTCAGCCGGGTGGTGGCCGCACCCTGGCCGGCGGCGGCCAGCAGGGTGGCCGCGCCGCCGGTCGCCGGCCAGATCCGGATGGTGCTGTCCAGGCCGAGGCTGGCGGCGCTGTGACCGTCCGGGCTGAACGACACCGAGGTCACCGGCCCGTCGTGCCGGCCGAGCAGGACGCCCCGGCCGTCCTGCGCCGTGGCCGGGCGCAGTGACACGGTCCCGTCCTCGGCCCCGGTGACCACCCGCCGCCCGTCCGGGGCGAACGCGGCGACGGAACCGGCCGGGGCCAGCGATGCGGTGGGACCGCCGCCGACGGTCCCGTCCCAGACCCGCACGCCGCCGGGTCCGCTGGTCAGCAGCCGCCGGCTGTCCGGGCCGAAGACGATCCGGCTGGAGCCGGCGGCGTCGAAGGTCGCGGCCAGCGCACCGGTCGGCCAGTTCCAGACGCGTACGGTGCCGGCCGAGTCGAGGCTCGCCAGGCGGGTGCCGTCCGGTGCGAACGTCACCTCCAGCACCATGCCCGAATGCCCGCCCAGGATCGGTGCGCCGGTGGTGGCGGTGACCGCCGTGGTGCTGTCGCCGCCCGGTGACCCGAGGGTGGTGATCCGGACCAGTCCGTCGTCGATGCCGCCGGTGGCGAGGTGCCGGCCGTCGGGGCTGAACCGGGCCACGTGCGCCAGATCGTCGTGCGGGTGGGTGATCTCGGGGTGGAACGGCCCGTCGACGTCCCAGGATCGGATGGTGCCGTCCTCGCCGACGCTGACCAGGTGTCCGTCCGGTCCGATCGTGGCGGCCCGGACCGCACCGGCGTGACCGCGCAGCGGCACCGGGTCGCCGGGCGTCCCGGTGTCCCAGAAGCCGAGTACGCCGTACCCGTTGGTGGTGATCAGCCGTCGGCCGTCGGGGCTGAACGCCGCCGGGATGACCCCGCGCAGCCGCCCCAGCACCGTTGGCTGATCGTTTCCGGTCGCCGACCAGATCCGCAGTGTTCCGTCAGCACTGCCGGCCAGCCGGGTCCCGTCCGGGCTGAACAGCAGTTCGTCGGGGTCGACGGAGTCGGTCAGTTCGACCGGTTTCTGGGCGGTGTCGGTCAGGTCCCAGATCCGGGCCGGGGACTGCGCGGTTCCGGTGGCCAACCGTCGCCCGTCGGCCGACCACGCCAGTGTGTAGACACCACCGCGACCCCCGTACGGCAGCACCCGGGACACCGGAGCGCCGGCCAGGTCCCACAGCCGTACGGTCCCGTCGGCGTCCCCGGTCGCCAGCTGCCGGCCGTCGGGGCTGAACCGGACGTCGCGTACCGGTCCGGTGTGGCCGGACAGCAGCACCGGCCCCCGGTTCGGCGCCTCGGTGTCCCAGACCCGGACCACCGCGGAGTTGTAGGAGGCGGCCACCCGCCGACCGTCGTTGCCGATCGCCACCGCCCGCAGGTCCGTGCCCGGTTCCGGCAGCGGTGCGGCGGTACCGGGGGCGTCGGTGGCGTGCCAGACCCGGACGGTGCCGTCCGCGGTGCCGGCCACGGCGTGGAGCCCGTCCCGGCTCAGCGCCGCCGCCCGGTTGCGGGGGCCGAACACCGGTCGGACCGCGAGCACCCGCCAGTTGAGGGTGGCCTGCCGCAGCACCGTCTCGGCGCGGCTGTCCGGCCGGAACCGGTACGCCTCCCGCGCCAGCAGGAAGGCCAGCTGCGGATCGCGTTCCATCTGGGCCCGCGCCCCGGCGACGAGCTGCCCGTGCAGCGCGTTGTCCCGCTGGTCGGCGGCGCGTCCGGCCTGGATCACCGCCAGTGAGGCGAGCACGGTGACGACCGTCGCCACCCCGGCCAGGGTCCCGTGCAGGATCCGCGCCCGCCGACGTCGGCTCGCCGACCGTTGCTCCTCGGCCCGCCGGCTGCCGGTGAGGAACTCCCGTTCGGTGCGGGTCAGGCCGCCCGGCTGGCCGTCCGCCCAGGCCAGGGTCCGGGACAGGGCCAGACCGCGCAGCAGGGCCCCCGGATCGTGCTCCAGCGACTGCCACACCGAGGCGGCCTGGGTGAGCTGGCGGTGGGTGCGTACGCCCTCGCGGTCCTCGTCCAGCCAGTCACGCAGCCGGGGCCAGGCACCGAGCAGCGCCTCGTGGGCCACCCGGACCGACTGCCCGTCCACGGTGACCAGCCGGGCACCGGCCAGCCGCTCCAGCACGGACGCGGTGACCGGGTCGGCGTCGTCGAGTTCGGCGCGGTCGAGCCGGCGACTGGTCACCGGCTCGTCCCCGGCACCGATCTCCACCATCCGCAGCAGCACGTGTCGGGCGCAGCGGCGCTGGTCGGCGTCGAACTCCTGCCAGATCCGCTCGGCGGTCTGGGCGACCGCGCCGTCCATCCCGCCGGCCGCCTCGTACCCGGTCAGCGTGACCGCGCTGCCCCGGCGTCGCCACCACGCCTCCAGCAGTGCGTGCGAGGCCATCGGCAGGGCGCCGGCCCGCCCGGCCACCTGCGCGACGATGGTCGAGACCAGGGCCGTCTCGACCATCGCGCCGGCCCGCTCGGCCGGTCGCACCACGGCGTCGCGGACCTGCGCCGGGGTCATCGGTCCGAGCAGCACCTGTGCCTGCGCCAGCGCCGCCGGCAACTCCGGCAGCTCGGCGCACCGGCCGTAGAAGTCGGCCCGGACCCCGAGGACCACCCGCAGCCGGCTGTCCGGTGCCCGTACCGCCGCCAGCAGGGCACCGACGAAGCCGGTCCGCGCCCGGTCGTCCCGGCACAGCACGAACAGCTCCTCGAACTGGTCCACGACCAGCCACAACTCCGGGTCGGTCGGCTCACCGCCGACGGCTTGGCGGATCGCCAGGTGCAGGTGCGCCGGGTCGGCGGCCAGGTCGGTCCGCAACGCCCCGGCCGGTACGCCGGTCAACCGGGCCAGCCGTACCGCCAGTTCGCCGATCGGGTCCGCCCCCGGCGTCAGCACCTCCACCACCGGCCGAACGGGTTCCGCCGCCGCCGACCGGCCCGGCCCCGGTGCACGCCCGACCAGGGCCGCCGGTACGAGTCCCGCCCGCAGCAGGGACGACTTGCCGCTGCCGGAGGCCCCGAAGACCGCCACCAGCCGTTGCCCTGTCAACCGGCGCAGCAGGTCGTCGACCACGTCCTCCCGCCCGAAGAACCACTCGGCCCGCTCCGGCCCGTACGCGGCCAGCCCCTGGTACGGCACCTCCTGCCCGGCCCCGTCCGGGTCGGCCGTGGTCGTCGTGGTTCCCGCCGCGGCGGCCCGCCACCGCTGTTCCCACTCCGGGCCGTTCCCGCCGCAGGCGTTCACGTACGCCAGGGCGACGGCGAGCGTCGGCAACCGCCGGCCCCCGGCGGCCTCGGACAGGGTGGTGGAGGAGAAGTGCGCCCGTCGGGCCAGTTCCCGGTAACCCGGTCGGCCGGCCTTCTCCCGCAGCAGGCGCAACCCGGCCGCGAATTCCATGATCTCCGGGTCGCCCGGACCCAGCTCACCCTCCGGCCGTGGCACCAAGCCCCCAAAGGTCCATTCCGGTCCACCTTGTCCGCAGTTGATTGTCCGGCCCCGTGCCCCGAAGCCGGACAACGAGTCGGCGACTAGACATCGATCCAGCGGGTCCCGGACGGTGCCCGCCACCACACCCAACGAGGGGGAACCCAGCGATGTCCAAGATCTCCACCAGATTCGGACCGAGGGTGCTGACCAGCACACTCGGCGTACTCCTGGGCTTGACCGCCGTTGTCGTCGGGGTCGCCGCACCGGCGGCGGCCCGGTCGGCACCGGCGGACCGGGCGGGGACCACCGCGTCCGTGGTCCGGTTCAACGCCATCTGGGAACCGGGCGGCGACGGCCGGCCGACCGCGCACACCCACACCTCGGCCCAACTGCTCCAGCGCAACTCGGAACTGTTCGGCCTGGGCTACCGGATCGACTCACTGACCCAGGTCACACTGGACAACGGCGAGTTGCGGTACGACGCGATCTGGAAGCCCGGCACCGGCGCCAGCCCGTTCGTGGTCGGCTGGACCGAGGCCCAGTTCTTCGAGCAGAACTCGGTCTACTGGGCGCAGGGGCTGCGGGCCTGGCGGATCAACCGGTACCCGCACAACGGCACGTACCTCTACGACGCGATCTGGAAGCCGGGCACCGACGGCCGTCGGTTCGTCGTGGACTGGACGGCGGAGTCGTTCCGTGCCGAGGACGCCCGGATGCGGGCCCAGGGCTACCGGCTGATCCAGGCCAGCGGCGTACGCCAGGCCACGCCGTCGGGGAACGACATCCGCTACATCGGCATCTGGATGCCCGGTACGGACACCCGGCCGACGATCTTCGGTGCCACCTGGGACGAGATGAGCCAGGCGAACGCCAACCACTGGCCGGGCGGCTACCGGATGAAGTACCTCAACGTGTACCGGACGAGCACCGACGGCCTGCGCTACGACGCCATCTGGGAACCGGGTGGTGACGGCCGGCCGTTCGTCACCGCCTGGACCTTCTCCGAGCTGATGGCGAAGAACGCGGAGATGTGGGCGGCCGGTTTCCGGATGACGGTGGTCCAGCCGTACCTGAACTTCAACTGATCCGAGGTGAACCGGTGGGGAGGGCGGCCACGACCGCCCTCCCCACAACATGAGTCGCTTCTACGTTGGTGCGCCCGTCAACCGAGGAGTGCCGGTGGTAGACCTTGTTGGCGACGAGCCACCTGTCGTCGACGCGGACGAGCAGGAAGATGTCGGTGGAGGTGTATGCGCCGTGCCAGAGCGTCGTGGTCGCGGTCGCGACGGTGCCGAGGACATCGACGGAGTCGATGCGGCGGGAGCGGATCGGTTCGTTTGGGGCCGGGTGGCTGTGGAAGACAGTGCACTAATCGTCCAGGGGCCACGAGGCGAACGCGCCGTCCCGAACTCCCTCGATGTGCGCGCTGGGCAGGAACGCGTCGCGGAAGTGTGCGGGGTCTCCGGTGGCGTGTCCGCGGACGCAGGCGCGTAGCGGTTCGAGCACGGCGTCGTGTACGGCGGGGACGGTAGCGGCAACGGCGATGTCGGCCTGCTGGCCGGCGGGGGTATCGGAGGTCAGGCCGGTCGCACTGCGGAGGGGGTGTTTGACGCGGCGGCCAGCAGTGCCATGTCCTTCATCAGGGCGCCGATCGTGAACTCGGCCGTCGCGTGGCCGGCTGCCCTGGACGTCGCCGTCGTCACCGATGCGCCACCAGGATTACCCGACGATCCGCGTCTGCCACGACGATTCCTGGAGACGGACGAGATGGTCGTCGTCCTGCCCTTCGACCACCCGCTGGCCGGCCCGGACCCGGTGCGCATCGAGGCGCTGGCCGACCAACACGCTCACACCACGTCGCGACCCTCACCCGTCCACCGCCCCGCTGCTCGACCAGCTCACCCTCGCCTTCGGCCCGGTTCGTGGCCTGGGCCAAGCACGGGCCGACCGAGACGGGCGTCCACCCCTCGGCGGTGGAGGCTGCGGCATCGGAGGTGAGCCGACATCGTTGAGCGGGTCCGATCCACACTCAACGGCCCGGCCGGGCCAAAGCTCGCCATCCGCCCCGTACGCTCGTGCCGCCGCGCTGGGTGGTGTTCAAATGAACAGCCATACTGGCCTGCCGGCAGCTCGCGGGCGCGGCTTCTGCGGTGACCTGTTCAATCGGGGCTTACCGGGCCGGCCGGTTTCGTGAACACCCTGGGAGCGCCCTCCGGCGCTGAAAATCAACCCCGTATCGCGTCTCGTCACGCCTCAGCGTGGGTCGACCGTGCGGTGTCTCCTTCCTGTGACATGCGACAGGAAACACGTTCCGGAAAGGGGGCTGAGCGGTTGACGCTCATGGCAGTCGGCTGGTTGGTCTGCCAGCCCGGAAGTGCAGAGGAGAGTGCGCGATGTCGAAGAGCAGGGTTGCCTTCCGCCACCGTCTCGGGCGGATGGCCGCGATCGTCGGTGCGGTCGGCGCTTTCTTGGCGGTGACAAGTGTGCCGGCATCTGCGGCCGGCCCGTACATCAGCTCGAACTCCGGGGGTGCCAACATCCGAAGCTGCGCCAACACCGGTTGCACGTCCTACGGGTTCTACGGCAACGGCACGTCCGTGACGATGGCCTGCTGGACCGATGCCCAGTGGGTCTACCCGCCGAACTCCAACTATGCGTCGAACCGCTGGTTCAGGGTAACTGCGCCGACGGGCGGCTACATCCACTCATCGCTGGTCGCGGCCCAGGTGTCGACGCCCGCGTGCTGATCGTGGCGGTGGCCCGGCGGTCATTCCGTCCGCCGGCCACCGCCGTGCGAGGGTTGACCTTGATACAGTTACGACGTGTCTTGCAAAGACGACGCTGTGGCATGATGGCCGCGCGTGACGATGAATGCGAGTCACCAACCGACACTCCGGAACGGCTGGGGGAGTGCCTCCGCCGGTACCGGGAGGCCGCTGGGCTGTCTCTTTCCGGGCTCGCCCGGAAAGTCAACTACAGCCGTGGCTACTTGAGCAAAGTGGAGACAGGCCGCGCGCCGGGCAACGTCCAGTTGGCGGAGCGCTGCGACGAGGCGCTGGGGACCAGCGGCGTGTTGGCCAGACTTGCGCGAGCGCAGCTACGTGACCCGCGCCCATCCGAACGGACGGAGTCGCGCGACCGCACGCAGGACGCGCCGATCGGGTGGCCTCGCCAGCGTCGCCCCGACGAGGGGATGTTTCAGCACAGGCCCGACGAGCCACTGGCCCAGGCAGGAATGTCGGTCTCGTCGGCTACCGCTGTCGCGTTCATGCTCGCTCTCGACGAGGCGCACAACGCGTTGCGCGCCCTCGCCCGTACCGATCTGCCACCCCGGGCGCGGCGCGACCCGGCCAACGAGACGCTCCACGACGCGCGGGTGTACGCGCTCCGTGAGCGCCTCTTGGTGCTGGGCGCTGCGCCGTTGGTGAGCTCGGCCGAAGCGACCTTCCTGCGGCTCATCGCGGTTCGGGACGCGATCCGGGCCGGGGCGCGCCTAGAAGAGGCGGCCTACCACCGGGTCTACCATCCGTTCGCCGAGGCGCTGTGGGCCTTCCGGATGGCCGTGCGGGCCGACCTGGGACAGCCACCGTTGACCCCGGACGCGCTCGGCCGGCAAGACTGGTCGGATCGTGAACGATGCCGCGACTGTGGCGAGGTAGCCTAACCCTCCGCGCGAGACCTGGACAGTCAGGCGAGCGTACCCAGCACGGAGGCGGCAGCCTGGTCGCTGGTGACCCGCTCTGCCATGGTCTGTCGGATCCGTTCGGCGATGGCGAATGCACCTGCGGGGTCGCGCAGGATCCGCGCCGTCTCGAACGCCCAGCGCTTGGTGTCGGCCGACTCGTCGTCATCGACCGGCAGCACGATCAGCGCTGCGTCCCTCGGCGGTAGCACCTCGTGGAGCAGCATGCCCAGACCACTTCTCGCGCTGACGAGCAGTGGGGTGCCGGCGACGATGGCCTCGCGTCCGACCAGACCGAATGCCTCGGCGCGGGAGGGCATGAGAGCGAGGCACGCTCGGCGCAGGTCGGCCCGGAGTTCCTCCTCGCTGGTGGAGTAGGCCCGGGGGGTGACCTGCAAGGTACGCCGGTCCGCCCACTTGAGGACCAGGTCCCGTACCTGGCCGTGCTCCGTTGGTGGCACGCCCCGCAGCACCAGTTCCGGCTCGGTGCCGCCGAGGCTGAGCAGCTCCACTGCGTTTCCCACCGCTCGCGCCGCCAGATCGAGCCCTTTGACCGACCAGTCGTCGAGCCGACCCATGAGCATGACCTGGCGTTGGTGCCATGACGGCGGTACGCGGGGCGTCTGGTCGTCGAGCTCAAAGCCCGGGTCGATCCGCCCAGGGGCGCGGGTGCCGGGGTAGCCGGAAAGGTCGCGCTCAAGGAGACCGTGCAGCAGCGGTCCCACCCCGAAGGCCCGGTCTGCGGTGCGAGCCAGCTCGATGTCCTCCTTCCAACGGCCATCGGCGATCGCACCGGCGTCCGGCCGGTCACCACGCTGCCACTCGATGTGGTCTGACCAGGTGTGCACGATGTGTGCCCTGGCGGCCGACCGGAAATGGTCCTCCACCTGGATCCGGGCGTATCCGCCGGTGATCCGGCCGTGTCCGATGACCAGGTCGGGTACCCAACCGTCGGGCAGTCGCGGACGGCGGCCCAGCGCGTCCCGCTCGGCGGCGCCGGAGACCGGCGGAGGGGCGGCGACCAAGGTGACACCGCGTACGCGGGCGTGGCTGATCTCGTCCGGGGACGGCTGGGGAACAACGCACACGACCTCCGCGCCCATCCGGGCCAGCGCGGCGCAGAGTGACCGGTTGAACGTACTCAACCCGCCCTTGGCGGAGAACCAGTGAGTGTCCAGCGCCAGCACCCGGGGCGGTGGGCCGGCGGTACGGCCAGTCGGCTGGGCCGGCTCGGTGGCCCATCGGTCACCGCTCCAGGTCACTGGTCCTGGAGTGGGCCCTTTGGCCAGCATGGCAGCCAGCACCTCGGCTGCCCGAACCGGGTCACTGCCCCGGACAATCACCACCTGGTCGGTCCCGGGTAACTCCAACTCGACGAAGCCCGGCGCGGCCATGGACGCCAACCAGTCCCGCGCGGCCCGGGTGACCTGCGTGAGCCGATCTGCGCCGATCTCGGCGAGGCCGTCGAAGAGGGTGATCACCGCAGCCGGAAACAGCCGTTCCGGTTCGAGGTCCAGATGGCCCAGGTCGAAACCGACGCGTGGTGCGAGTCCCACAGCCGCCAGTCGCTCCGTGAGGTTATCCCGAGCGGAACCATCAATTTCCTCGACGAACTTGACTACTGCCCGCCCGGAAGCTGAGTCTGTCACGGACGTCATTGTGGCATTTCACAATCGATCTTACTTGGACGGTGGTGTGATCGACTCCGGACCATGCGCCGCTCTCCTCGATCAACTCGTTGATCCAATGGTCGCGCTACCGGACGACCACCTCTCCCGGCCTGCCGCCATGCGCCTGTATGTCGAGGGACAATGGGGTCTGCTGGCCGATCTGTGCCAGGAAGAAGCCACGGCCGCATGGCGCCAGCAGCGGGCGCCGATGGCGTTGCGGCTCCTGCTCGCCGAGAGCCGAGTTGCCCTGCGCGACGATGATCAGCGACGATGTCAGGAGGCGGTCGCGTTCGTCGCCCTCTGGCACAGACTCAGTAAGGGCTTCGTTGCCGCCGAGCTGTGGAACCGAATCCTGCTGCGGGAACCGTTGCATGCCGGCACCGCCTGGTTCCATTCGTACGCCTGGCGGGAACTGGCGGCGCTACAGGAGGCGGCAAGCCGGTACGAAACGGGTTTGTCCTACTGCGACCAGGCCGTCGCGGTGTGCCGCCGGTACGCCGATGCACCCCGTATCGGACAACAGCACGTCAAGGTCCTGATGCAGCAGGCGACACTGCACCGGCAGCGGGGCGAGGTGATGACCGCGCGGGACGTCCTGCGCGAGGCCCGCGAGCTCGCCGACCACCGGAACCTCGACGCGTTCACCCGTGGGTTGCTCTCGCACCGCGAAGGCGGACTGGAGATCGTGCTCGGGCGACCCGAGGCGGCACTCGGCGCGTACCGGCGAGCAGCCGCCGCCTTCGACGGCGTGAGCGAGGTGAACCTCCTGTCCACCCGGCTACGCGAAATCGGGGCGCTGCGTGCGCTGCGCCGGTTCGGCGAGGCGCTGCGGATCGCCGACGATCTGGCGAATCGGCTGCGCGTTTCCGGTGACATCTATCGACTTGGTCAGGTACTGCTGGAACGGGCCGAGGTTCTACAAAGTCGCGGCGAGCTGGCTGCCGTCGCGGCCACCCTGGCGGAGGCGCGGCCGTACTACGAACAGGCTGAGACGCTGGAGGCGCTGCGCTGGCACCGGCACATGGCCCGCACCCTGATCGCCTCGAACGGCGAGGCTGCGGTCATCGCCGGACACCTGGCCGCGGTCCTGCGGTTGGCCGGCCGACCAGAACGGCGGGACCTCAGCCGGACCATGCTCGCGCTGTACGACCTGCACCGGACGCCGACCACGGACCTCCTGCCGCCAGCGCTGCGACACGCGGCCGGCCGGGCTGCGCTCGTCGCCGCCGACCTGCAACGCAGTTCGTTGGTGGAGCCGGACGAGCGGTGGTCGCTGCATGCCGCGCGCGAGGAGGTGTACGCGGCGGCGTTGCTGGTACACACAGATCTCGACGAGCCGGAGGAGACGGCGCGCATCGCCGAGACCGGACGAGCCGATCTCCTGAACCAGGTGCTGGCCGACGGTACGGACGGGTCGACGGTGGCCGTGGCGCAGTCTCCTATCTCCGCACCGCCTGCTGATCCCGCGTTGGCCGACGAGGTCTTCACGGTGGCCCGGCTCGCCGCTGCGGCGATCCGCTCCGAGCGACCTGCCGCACAGGTGCCACTGCTGCCGTTGCCCGGACACCTGCCGTCTCCGGCCGTGCTCGACGCGA
The DNA here is from genome assembly GCF_055586685.1 of Micromonospora sp. NPDC049529. Classification (NCBI taxonomy): domain Bacteria; kingdom Bacillati; phylum Actinomycetota; class Actinomycetes; order Micromonosporales; family Micromonosporaceae; genus Micromonospora; species Micromonospora sp. NPDC049529. Next base: position 20,866 of record NZ_JBVJHT010000026.1, on the reverse strand, counting down.
TGGGCGACGTCGTGGTGGTGGTCACTCTCGGGCCGGGGTCGGACGGCTGGTGGTCGTCGGTGCTGGTCAGGCCCAGGCACGGGGCGTGGCGGTCGGCATTGTGTACTGCCTCGGCCAGCCTGGCGGCGCAGCTTGACGGTCTGGCTGCTGGCCGCGCACCACAACGTGGTCTGACCCGCGCCCTGTGGGACGAACTCGGCGCGTTCCTGCTGCCCGACTCGGCCATCTGGGACGGCTCACCGGAGCGCCCCAGGTCAGTGACGATCGTTCCGGACCCACGGCTGTGGCATCTGCCGCACGCGGCGCTGACCCGCGAGGGGACGTATCTCTGCGACGTGGCCGAGGTCACCCTGGCACCAAGCCTGCGGACCGTGGAGCTGCTGCTGGCCCGCTCGGCGGGGACCCGTGGGTCCGGCCCGGCGGCGACCGACCCGGTGGTGAGCCTGCTCGACGACAAGCTGCCCCGCCATTCCGAGTTGAAGTCCGCCCTGGACGGCTGGCCGGGCGGTCACCGGGAGCTTGTCGCGCTGCCGGGCGTCGACGACGGACCACCCCCCGCGCTGCTCTACGTCTCCGGTCACGGTGATCGGCCGGGTGCCACCGGGCTGCTCGGCCCCGACGGCGTGACGATGGACGCGCTTGCTTCCCGGCAACTGCCCAGGCTGGTCGTGCTGAGCGGCTGCTGGAGCGGCACGGCGTTGAGCCGGTACGGGTACGAGCCACTGAGCCTGGCCATCGGCGCGTTGATCGGCGGTGCGGATACGGTGGTGGCCGGCACAGGCCGGATCGGTGGCGTCGCCTCGGCGTTCGTCGGCAAGCACGTGGTGCGACAGGTCGGGCTGGGGGTCCCGGTGGTGACGGCGTTGCGCGACGCGCAGCGGGAGATCCGTGACGAGCATCCCGATCTCGGCCCCTTCGACTGGGCTGGTCTCTGTGTCGTCGGGATCCGCCAATGATCCGTCCACTGTCCGGGTAACCCGGCGCAGTCGGTGTTTCCTGACTCCCGATCGGACGGGAGACAGGAACGCGTGGCGAGTCCGGACACCACGGGCGGAGACTGAAAACGTGGAATGGATAACGTTTGTTGGTGCGATCTGCGGGGCCGTCATCGCCCTCGCCAGTGCGGTGACCGTGGAGTTGCAGCACAACCGTACGGAGCGTCGGCGCAATCGGGAAACCGAGCGCCTCGGGTATTGTCTCGACTTCGCCGTGGCGCTCGATTCGGCCCACAGCGCACTCCGTGAGGTCGCCCAGAGTGACGAGGATCCGTCGCACCGTCTTCGTTCCGCCAACCGCGTCGTCCACGAGGCTGACGTCTTCGCCGCACGAGAACGCCTGCTCGTGGCCGGCACGACGGAGATCGTCAAGGCCGGGGAGTTGGCCTACCAGGGGTTGATCGGGGTGCGGAACGCGGTCCGCTCGGGCGTGGCCCTCTCGTCGGGGGAGTACCACCGTGCGTACCACGAGTTCGCCGAGGCGATCTGGCAGTTCCGGATGGCGGTGCGCGCGGACCTCGACCACGCCCGGTTGGGGCCAGCCGACCTGGAGCGACAGAGTTGGTCCGAACGCGAGAACTGTCGCGGGTGTCGTGAGGTGGCCGGACGGTGAGCTGGTGGCGGCAAACGACGAAGGCCTCGATCACCTCGGCGGCGCTGGCATCGCAGCCCTGATCAGTGTCAACGCGGTCGTGAGGGTCGGACGTCGGGTGCCCAGTCCGGTGAGGCGGCATCCGTACTCGGCGGCGCTGGCCATGGCGCAGACGTGCATGAGGCCGAAGCCGGGTTGTCCCGCGAATTCGAGAAGCTGGTCGCCGAGCGACCCGACAGCGCTCGGGTACCGTCGTCGCATCGCCCCGACAGCGGCATCGATCGGCTGCCCGCGCCAGCGGACCCTCACCTCCAGCTCCACCCTGAGGAACCGTTCGAAGACGGCATGGATGAGCGCGTTCCGTATCCCGGCCTGCCGGGTCTCCGCCAGCGACGCCAACTCCTCGGCCATCGCCCACGATTCGCCGGCCAGCATCTGACGCGGCAGCGCTATCGGTAATCCCTGGTCCGGGCTTGTCGCGAGCGCGTTCAGATGCCGCAGGTGACCACCGTCGTGCACCAGATGCTGGCAGTGGAACAGCAGGTCGCCGTTAGTGTCGGGGTCGAGCAGATAGACATGGCGACCGGGAGAGATCTCGTGCCAGCGACGGAAGAGCAGGTCGGCGCCGGGGACCTCGATGACGGACACATGGGGCGCGGCCAGGGCGCGAATCCGCTCGCGCTGTTCCTCGGGGTCGGCGACTGCGGCCGCCCAGTCCACCGGATGGTTCTCGACGTGGGTATACAGGTCGGGCAGGGCCCGGATTGCCGCGTCGGCCAGCGACCGCACCGCCGCCGGATCCAGGCCGAACAGCGACGCCACGGGCGGTAGCCGGTCACCCGTCGACTCGCCCGCCGTCCCGGTCACCGCGACCGCCGCCAGGTCCGCCGGGATGTCACATGCCACGAGTACGCGCCGCAACCGGGCGAGATGCCGTTTCACGCCGTACGTCTCGTCGGCCTGCGGTGGCCGTCGGGCCAGTTCGGTGGCTAGGACCTCGACCGGCCGTGCGGGATCGCCGCCGAGCAGCGCCTCCAGCATGGCCAACTCGGTCATGTACCGGAACCACCAGCCCCGGTGGTGGTAGGAACCGTCCAACCGGGCCGCGAGTGACCGGTAGTCCATGTCGAGCCTCGTGATCATCCGGAGCACTGTCCGCTGGACGCGGCGGTGGCAGCCGTCAGTGGGTACGGCTCCCACCGCCACCGGATCCGCCAGAGCAGCCGCCGGTGGTCCTGGAACGCGGTCCGCGCGTGCAGCATCCGGGTGTTGTCGACCACAATCTCCTCGCCGGCGCGGAGCCTCAGTTCGACCCGGTCCACCACGCCGATGGCGTCCTCGAACGCCTGGATCGCCGGTCGTAGTCCGGGCCGGTGGAAACCGGTCAACCGCAGGCCGGCCGCGAGGGTGTCCGTCCGCCATCGGACGCGCCCCTGAGCGTCGATGATCCGCCCCCACGATGTGCCGTGCATCCGAAACGTCCGGGGAGCGGCAAAGGGGACGTCGACCTGCTGTAGCAGAGCCAGCGCCGCCGGATCGCGGCGTTCGAGCATGGCGATCACGTCGGCGGCGCGGATGAGGATACTGCTGCCGCCGCCGCAGGCCGCAGGCCACGCGCAGTGCAACACGAAGGCATCCTCCGGCCGATCGCTGTACTGGGAGTCGGTGTGTGGTCCGGCCGCCCGGGACGTCTGACTGAAGGTGGCGTCGGCGCCAGCCTCCGCGCTGCTGCGGACCGGCCAGACGAAACGGGCACCGTCCGGTGCCACGGGCAGGCCGATCGCTCGGACATTGCGCAGCAGCCGGCGCGGCCTGAGCGGTGCCGCGAACCGGTGCACCATCCAGCCAGCGGACGCGAGAGCGGTCCGCGCCTGCGCCGGGTCGAGGTCCCACAGGAGGGTCACCGCAGCACCTCCAGCCGTGTTGCCGCGCCGCCGGACCAGTGCACATGCGCGAGAAGGCGCGGGGCCGAGCGCACCCGCCCACTGCGCCACCAGGCCCGGTGCGGGAACCACAGCCGCTCCACCTCGACGTGCACCTGCTCGAACGACTCGTGCAACTCGAATTCGAGGTACGAGGCGAGCAGTTGGTGCAGGACTCCTCCCGGCACCCGTTCGGTCGCCGCCGACCACTGGATGGTCGTGCTCCTGCGCTGGTCGTGTGAGTCGGGGCGGCAGAATGTCAGGACCCACAAACCTTCAGCGATCTTGGCGACACCGCGAAGGTCGGGATGCGGGGCGGTGGCGACGGACCGCGCCCAGACCGTGGCCGGAACGTCATCGGTGGCGGCGCGCGACCGCTCCACCACCGGGCCGGGCTCGGGGTGCCCCGTCCCGATCTCTGCCGGCGAGGCGTCCACGCAGAGCATCCTCACCCCGTACGCCTGCAACGCACCCGTGTGCGCCGCAAGCCGGCCAAGCCTCCGTCGAATCACCCGCCGGATCTCCGTGGCGTGGGACGATCCGGCGATTGTGGCGGTCAACGGCAACTCGGTGGTGGCGGATGGCGGAACCGGCCGGGTGTGCACCGGAGCAGCCCGACGGCGCTGCACCTGCTCGGTCAAATTTCCTCCTCGGCTCCAGTCGGCGTACCTCAGGCTGCGGAGGGTCGGGCAGTTGCCGCCAGATGTTTCCTGTCGCCAGGCGCCACTGGCGACAGGCGACAGCCGGCTGAGTACTACGCACTCCCGGTCGCGAACCACTGGATCGCCGGCAGCGGTGAACACGGCATGAGGCCGGTGTGTCGCGGCGACCGGGTAAACGCGTACGCCGCGACGCTGACGGCGACCGTCCCGTCGGTCGGCGGAGCGGCGCGCGGATGATCAGCGGCGCCGGGCCGGGTCGGTGGCCCGGTCGAGCAGGGTCAGCGTCGCCACGGCGGTCAGGCTGTAGGCGACGTACGGCAGCGCGTCCTCGACCCAGTCCTGGGCCCGCCAGTCCTCGGGCCCCAGACTGGGCTGGGCCCGCTCCATGAGTCGCTGCACCGTCCGTTCGTGGCTGTTGCTCATCGGTCGGGCCCGGACGACCACGTCCAGGTTGCTGACTATTTCGCGGGCGAGGGTGGCGGCAGCGCCGGCCAGGATGCCGTTGGTCAGGTTGGCCAGCGGGTGCGCCCGTTGCCGCGCCATGAGACCCCCTCGGCTGCCGGTCCCGCCCGCGCCCACCGCGCGGTACGGCGTGAGCCACTTACCCGCCCTGTTCTGCCGCACTCCCGGTCAGCGGGTGGCGTCGGCCGGGAAAGCGGTGGGCGGTGGTCCCGCCTGGCGGTACAGTAGGGCCCATGGAGATCACCTGTCGGCACACCGCCGCGACCGCGCGAGCTACCAGCTCGTCGGTTGCCGCCGTCTGATCTCCCGATTCCCCGCCGGCGACCGGAAACGGTCCGCCGGTGCGTCGACTCCGCGTGACTCGCCCCACCTCGGTGGTCCTTTCCGGTCGTCATGACCCCGAAAGGCCGCCGCCGTGACACCCGAGCAGATCGTCCGCACCTTCGTCGACTACTACCGCGAGCGGGGACACCTGTTGGTGCCCGACACCTCGCTGATCCCGCCACCCGGTGACCCGGTGCTCTTCACCACCTCCGGGATGCATCCGCTCACCCCGTACCTGGAGGGTCGTTCGCATCCGCTCGGACGGCGTCTGGTGGATCTCCAGCGCTGCCTGCGTACCACCGACCTGGACGAGGTCGGCGACCCCACCCACCTGACCGTGTTCGAGATGCTGGGTTCGTGGTCACTCGGTGACTACGACGGCGCGCAGAGCCTGCGCTGGGGCTACGACCTGCTCCGCGAGGGCTTCGGCATCGACCGGGACCGGCTGCACGTCACCGTCTTCGGCGGCGACGACCGGGTCGGGCCGGACACCACGTCGCTCGCCGTCTGGGAAGACCTCGGGGTACCGGTCGAGTTGACCCGCGAGGAGAACTGGTGGTCGAACGGACCGACCGGACCGTGCGGGCCCGACTCCGAGATATTCGTCTGGACCGGGCCGACCCCGCCGCAGGGGACGCCGGGCACCGACGACCGGTGGATGGAGGTCTGGAACCACGTCCGGATGCGCTACCGCCGGTACGACGACGGCCGCCTCGAACCGCTGCGCCAGCCCAACGTCGACACCGGCATGGGGCTGGAGCGGATGGAGATGGTGCTGCGCGGCAACGGTTCGGTGTTCGAGGGCGACGGCTTCGAGCCGTGGGTGCGTACCGTCTCCGGGCTGTGGGGGCAGGACGGGGCGTCGCTGCGCCGGGTCTGCGACCACCTGCGGTCGAGCGTCGTGGTCGTCGGTGACGGTGTACGCCCCTCGAACACCGGCCGGGGCTACGTGCTGCGCCGACTGGTCCGCCGGGTGCTCACCATCCTGTGGCGCGACGATCCCGCGCGAAGCCTGTCCGACCTGCCGGTGGAGCCCTTCGCACACACCCTCGACCGGTTCCGTCAGCGGGTCGACCCCGGTGACCTGCGTGATCTGCTCGCCGACGAGGAGCGGCGGTTCCGGGGCCTGCTGCGGCGCGGACGCCCGCTGGTCTCCCGGGCGAGGTCCCGTGGCCCGTTGGCCGACGAGGACTACCACTACCTGCACGACACCCACGGGCTGCCGCGCGAGTTGGTCGACGGTCTGCTCGGCGAGGTGGGCTGAGAGCCGCCGGGCGGGCTTCGGATACCCAGCGCAGCCGGTCTGAGCACATTGCGTGGCGTCCGGCAATGATTCCGGACGGAGTCTGGACACTGTGGATGCTCCGGGCCCGCCGTCGCCTAGCGTCGGGGCCATGGCACACGAAGAGCCGCTGGCACTGTTCGCGGCCCGGTTGCGCGACTTGCGCGCGGAATGCGGCGAACCGTCGGTACGGGACCTGGCGGCGTACATGAAAGAGGCCGGCCGGCCTTTTCCCCGGTCGACGGTCAGTGACAAGCTCGCCGGGGTTTCGAAGCCGTCGTGGGAGTTCGTCGAGGCGTACGTGAGTACCTGCGCCCGCCTCGGCGGCTGGCCGGCCGACCTGGACAACTGGCGGGCGTCGTACCGGGGGCTGTTGCAGCAGTTGGCGCAGCGTCGGGCCGGCCACCGCCGGGCGGTGGCCGCGCGGTTCGAACTCACCGGGACCGGGCGGGCGGTGCCGGGCCTGGTACCGGCCTCGGACCCGCCGCGTCAGCTACCCGGCGACGTCCCCGCCTTCACCGGCCGGGAGGCGGAGTTCGCCGCCCTGGACAACCTGCTGGCCACGGCGGCGTCCGCCGGGTCGGTCGCCGTCGTCTCGGGTACGGCGGGAGTCGGCAAGACGGCCCTGGCGGTGCACTGGGCGCACCGGGTCGCCGACGCGTTCCCCGACGGGCAGCTCTACCTCGACCTGCGCGGCTACGACGTGGAGGCGCCGGTGACACCGGTGCGCGCACTGGAGGGTTTCCTGCACGCGCTGGACGGCGGGCGGGTCCAGTCCTGGGGCGGCCCGGACGAACTCGCCGCCCGCTTCCGTTCCCTGGTGGCGGGGCGGCGGATGCTGCTGGTGCTGGACAACGCCGGTTCGGTCGACCAGGTCCGGCCGCTGCTGCCCGGCACGGCGTCCTGTTTCGTGCTGCTGACCAGCCGTGACCGGCTCACCGCCCTGGCCGTCCGGCACGGTGCGCGGCGGGTGGAACTGGACCGGTTGCCGCTGGACGCGTCGCTGCGTCTGCTGGGCGCCCTCGTCGGGCCCCGGGTCACGACCGAACCCGAGTCGGCGGTCGTGCTCGCCCGCCGCTGCGCCCAGCTGCCGCTGGCCCTGCGGATCGCCGGTGACCTGGCCGCCGCCCGCCCGACGGCCCGGCTGGCGGACGTTGCCGCCGACCTCGCCGACGAGCAGCGCCGGCTGGACCTGCTCGACGCGGGCGGCGACGAGCGTACCGACGTCCGGGCGGTCTTCTCCTGGTCGTACCGTCGGCTCGACGCCCCGGCGATGCGCCTGTTCCGGCTGCTGGCCCTGCATCCGGGCGACTTCGACCGGTACGCCGCGGCGGCGCTCGCCGGACTCCACCCGGCCGAACTGCACCGGCCACTGGAGACGCTGCTCCGGACCCACCTGGTCCAGCGCGTCGACGGCGACCGGATGGAACTGCACGACCTGCTCCGCGCGTACGCCTACGAACTGCTCGGCGACGACGAGCGGCAACGGGTCGACGTCCTGGTCGACTACTACCGGCACACCGCTCTCGCCGCCCTGGACGTCGCCTCGCCCGACGAGCGCTACGACTGGCTCACCCGGGGCGGGTACCACGGCGAGCTGCCGCCGTTTCCCGACCCGGACACGGCCCGACGCTGGCTGGACGCGGAACGGCCGAACCTGATGGCGGTGACGGACTACGCCCACCGGCACGACCGGTGGGACGACACCAAGGAACTCTCCGTGATGCTCTGGCGCTACCTCGACCTCGACCCGGCCGCCGACGCGTCGTACTCGACGTAGCGGCGTCGTGGGGGCGACCGGGGCGTCAGCGCAGGGGTTGGACGATGTCCCGGGCGTGGTCGACGACGGCCGCCCCGACGACGGTGGCCTCCAGCGGCAGCACCTCCAGGCAGCGCCGTACGGCCGCGGCCATCAGCGCGTTCGGTACCCGCATGGAGAGGGTGCAGTGCGGTACCCACCGGCCCGGTTGGTAGCGCTCGTCGAGGACCACGTCGGCGGCGGCCAGCCGGGCGTGCACGTCGGCGTGATGGGCCACAGCGTCCGGATCCGCCGGGTGGCGTCCGGGTCCAGATACAGTTCGAGCGCCGCGACCAGCGGGTCACGATAGTGGTCCGGCGGCGGCGTTCGTGATCAGGTCCGGTTGCCGGCCGTACGCCGGGCCTTGGACCGCCGTCCGCCGGTGCGACCCGGCCTGCTCGCGGCGGGTGGTTGCTGCCGGGCCAGTTCGGCCTCCAGGGCGTTCAGGGCGGTCCGCAGTTCACGCAGCCGCTCACCGATGGCCTGCGCGCTCTCCGGCGGGTCCGGGGCGGGAGTGGGCGCTGCCGGCCGCTCCGCCTGGTGGGCCTCCTCCAACGCCTTGAGCACGATGCCGATCAGCAGGTTCGTGAGCAGGTACGACGCCACGATGATGTACGACGTGTAGTAGGGGATGCTCCACTCCGAGACCAGCCGCCCGGTCTCCAGCGCGTCGGTGATGCCGTCCAGTGAGAGCAGCAGGAACAGGGTGAGCATGGCTCGGCCGACGGTGCCGTACCGGTCCGGCTGGGCGTCGCCGAAGGTCATCCAGCCGACCATCGCGTACAGGTAGACGGTCAGCGTCGCGATCAGCAGGAAGCTGCCCAGGCCGGGCAGGCTGCGCAGCACCCCGCCGATGATCATCCGCAGACTGGGGAAGAGCCGTACCGCCCGCACCACCCGGGCGAGCCGGAACAGTCGTAGCAGGGTCACGTTCTCCCGTACGCCGGGCAGCAGGGGCGCGCAGACGACCAGCAGGTCGAAGACGTTCCAGCCGTCCCGGAAGAAGCCGCGTGGCGCGGTCAGGTGTGCGCCGAACCGCAGCGCCAGTTCGACCGTGAAGCAGGCGAGGCAGGCGTACTCGACGGCGAGCAGGAGCCCACCGGCCCGGTCCAGCGCCCGGTCGTACGTCTCGACCCCGAGCACGACCGCGTTGACGATGATCACGCCGAAGGCGGCGGCATTGAACCAGTCCGCGCCCACCACCCGCCCACACCAGCCCGCCACTCGTGTCCTGACGGCAGCCGGAACCTCGTTCACGCCGCGCACTCTCCCCTGTGGATCACACCTGTCGCGGGGCAGCCTACGGGCGTACGGTCCGGTGCCACGCACGCCGTCCACCCGGACGAGCGGTCACCCATGTCGCTGAGCGCCACCGCCCGGCGGTAGCACGCGATCGCCTGCCGGTGGTTGCCGGGATGGTGGTGGGCGTAACCGACGGTTTCGGAACAGGTCGAGTGCCGGTTCGACGGTTTTGCAGGTCGAAGGCTTACCTGTGGTCGGATCACGGACAGGACAATCTATATCTAAAGATTTCGCACTTATACTGCAAAATATGAAAAAACTAGCGAGGATAGCCTATATTCATGCAAGGGAGGCGTCATGTGGCGTAAACTTTTAGCCGCGACGCTCATAGTGACCTTGGCAAGCTTGGCTATTGCCGGGCCGGCGCGGGCCGGGGGAGGTAACGAACCGTTCTACGGCGACGTGACCGGCGACAGCCGGTCCGACCGGGTTACTCTCGGCTACCAGGAGCCGGACCGCTGCGGTGTGATCGTGGAGCCGGGCCGCCCCGAGGGCGGCTACGGCGTACGGGAGATCCATACCTACCGGAGTCCGGCGGACCGCAGCGGCGAGGACTGGTGTCCTCACCTTGGTGTGGTGATCGATCTCGGCTGGGACGGCGTCAACGAGATCGTCGTGTCGTGGTTCAACGGCCGCCCGCCCGGAGTCGACTACGGAATGTTGGTACTCCGTAATTTCCAACCCGTGGGCGGCTTCGACGGCCTGGCGTACCCCGACGAGATGCGCCTGGAGGATTGGAACGGCGACGGTCACCAGGACATCTACCAGACCGGTGACCAGGGCGGCGGCTTCGCCACCTACCTGAACACCGTATCGGGTCGTCTGGTGCCCGGCCCGGTCCGGTGGTGCTCGGGGCTGCCCCAGTACGTCCTGGCGGACTTCGACGGCAACGGCATCACGGGCGTTGCCATCGCCTACCGGTCCGGATGCGACAACAACGAGACCGGAGTGGTGGTGATCCGCGACGACGGATCCACCGAGTTGCTCCAGAACGACCCCACCAACGGCAACGACTGGCGGGTCTCCGTCATCGACGCGAACAGCGACGGCATTCCTGACGTGCGGACCGTCGACGTCATCACCGGGCGTACCGAGATATTCATCAACGACGGTCTCGCGCACTTCACCCGCGCACCGGTGGCCAACGACGACGCCGCCACCGTCCGGGGCAACAAACGCACCGCGATCCCCGTACTCGCCAACGACATCGCCAACAGCGACGTGAAGATCACCATCGCCACCCCACCGTCACATGGCACCGCACAGGTCACCTCCGGCGGCACCATCGTCTACACCCCGAACCTTGACCACGGCACCACCGACCGCTTCTCCTACCGGCTCACCCAGAACGCTCAGAGTGATACCGCCTCCGTCGAAATCCGCTTCGTCAACTGAACCCGGGCACAGCCAGTGAGCGCCAGAGCGCGCAGATGCGTCCCCGACAAGGACGCACCTGCGGTGGTGCACCACAAATGCCGGAGATCGCGACAGTGGCACTCTGGATTGCCCGCCAAATGGGGATGATGTCCAGCAATTGTGTTAGAAAGCCGTCAGATCACCTGAAGTCGCTAAATGCACCACAGAGCGTAGTATTCGGATAGAAGTATCTACCTGCTTCCGGGGCGACAAGGCCCTCGATCAATGCCCTTATGAACCTGCCTGAAAAGGCGACCGGGACCCTACCCGGCACCCATGCGGACCACTGGGCAGAACGGCCAGTGTGGCCTCGCCGTGCGCCGCCACTTCCCGAAGGCAAAGTCATGGACAAAACCGGCTCTCCTTGCCCAACGAACGAAGCTGAAGCTCCGCGTCGTACCATCCCTACCTGGCGCATCGCCACCGCCGGCGTTATCAGTCTCGCCGCCGTCGGCGCCACGGCGTACGTCGTCCTCGACGATCCCGGTTCGGGCAGGGAAACCCTGGTACTCAGCACACCGAACGCCGTCATCGCTGGTCAGACCTTCGACCGTCCAATCGAGATTGCGGCAGACAACATCCGGTTACAACAGGTGACCATCCGAACAGGTGGTACGGCGGCCGTCCGGATCCGCCCCGACGTCGCGGGCACCACCATCACCGACACCGAGATCTACTGCACAGACGACGAGACCGACGGGATCGTGCCCGGGGACTACTCCGCGACGCGGGTGACGGTCCACGACTGCCGTCAGGCGTTCGTCCAGTCCACCAACGCGACGGCAACGATCGTGGACTCGGAGCAGAACGGCGAGGCGTACTCGCCGGACGTACCGGGTGGGGTCGAGGTCGCTCCCGGAGCGCCCGACCCCAGCCCCAAGGATCCGTCGGCGGACCCACCCGAGGCACCGACCGTCGTGCCGCCCACCCCGATCACCTACTGGCCCGGCCCGACCAACACCGGCGTACCCGCCGGCACGGTACTGACGAACTCCGGCCCACTCGACCTCCGCACCGCCGGACAGGTACTCACCAACCTCAACATCGTCGGCTGTGTCACAGTACGAGCGAGTAACGTCGTCATCCGCAGGTCGCGGATCACCTGTAACAGCACGACCTACTCCGTCAGGGTCTACGACACGGCGGTCAATCTGCTCGTCGAAGACGTCGAGATCAACGGCACCGGACGGAACTCTGCCTCCGTCTGCTGCAGCAACTACCTCCTGCGGCGGACGAACATCTACGGAATGGTCGACGGTCCACGACTCAGCACCAACAGCACCGTCGTCGACTCCTGGATCCACGACCTCGCCCGGATACCCGGCTCACACAACGACGCCCTACAGACCACCGGCGGCAGCAAGATCCTGGTTCGACACAACCGGATCGAGCCGTACACGGCAAGCAGCAACGACCCACACAACGGCTGCATCATGATCGGCTCAACCACCGCCGACGCGGTCCGCAACCTCACCTTCGAGAACAACTACTGCAACGGCGGCAACTACTCGATCGGAGTACGCGACGACCTGGTCGCCTCGAACATCGTCATCCGGAACAACAAATTCGGCCACAACTATCGCTACGGCGTCATCGCCCGCCCCAACCAAACCGGCATCCGCTGGGATCGGGCCACCAACCTCTGGTTCGACACCGGCCTCCCGGTAGTGCCGTAACCACCATCTGGTCGGCCTGCTCCGGCGGTTCAGCAGGGGCCGGATACGGCCGGCTGGACCAGGCCGCTGCCCGGTGGAGGCACCATTCACCAGCAAAGGTCGACTGACACCAACCACTGTTGGCCGCACCCCCTGCCGGGTGCGGCCAACAGTTCGACCGACATCGGCCCCACTGTGGTGCCCGACGAAACGCGTACCACGGAGACGGCGCGGAGACCCGCTGGTTCGACTGCCCCCGACCCCGGCCGGCCGCTCCCGGCCCCTCTGGACGGGGAGGGGGACGGGGGAGTTGGGTGGACGGGTGGTCGACGTGGTGGTTGTGGGGGCGGGGGTGGTCGGGCTCAGCTGTGCGCTGCGGTTGCAACGGGACGGGGCTCGGGTGGCCGTGGTGACGGCGGACGAACCCGCTCGGACGGTGTCCCGGATCGCCGCGGCGGTGTGGTACCCGACCCGTACCGAGGGCGACCCGCGGGTGCTGGACTGGGCCCGGAGCACCTTCGGGGAACTGTCCGAACAGGCGCGACGGGGCGTGCCCGGAGTGGTGATGCGACCGACCCGGATGCTGCTGCGCACCGGGGACGGAACGTCCCCGTGGTGGGCGGCCGCCGTACCGGACTTCCGGTCGACCGGGCCGATCGACGGCTACGCCGGGCAGTGGCGGTTCACCGTGCCGTCGGTGGAGATGGGCCCCTACCTGGACTGGCTGGTCGGGCAGGTGAGCGCGGCCGGCGGGGTGCTGCGGCGGCGGCGGGTGGCACGCCTCGCCGACGTCGCGGACCTGGCCCCGGTGGTGGTCAACGCCACCGGCCTGGCCGCCGGTGTGCTGGCCGACGACAGTGCGGTCCATCCGGCCCGTGGTCAGATCGTGGTGGTCGGCAATCCCGGACTGCACGTCTCGGTCCGGGACGAGCAGAACCCGGCCGGGATGACGTACGTCCATCCGCGCTCCGGCGACGTGGTGCTCGGCGGCACCTTCGAGCCGGAGGTCTGGGACACCACACCGGACGAGACCACCGCGCGGGCGATCCTGGACCGGTGCGTCGCCCTGGTGCCGGAACTCGCCGGGGCTCCGGTGCTGGCACACCTGGTCGGCCTCCGGCCGGCGCGGCACGGCGGTGCGCGGGTGGCGGTCGATCCGGCCGGGCTGCCGGGCGGGTGCCGGTTGGTGCACGCCTACGGCCACGGTGGAGCCGGTGTCACGCTCGCCTGGGGCTGCGCCGACGAGGTGGTCGAGTTGTGCCGCCGGCCGGTGGCGGGTCGCTGACCCGGCCCGGCTTCGGCGCTCCGAAAGAGAGCGCGATCCGGGTCTGTGAGCATGGGAAGTAGCCGCTACGGTAGAGCGCGTTCACGGGTTGCGAAACAGCCTCGACTCACATAGTTTGCTTGCCGCGGCGAACGATCGGGGCCGATCTCTGCGCGGAGGCAACCATGGCGTTGGTGACGTGGCGCGGCCCGCTTCGGACGGGTGCGTGTGGGTGCCTCCGGCTACCGGGGCGGGCTCATCCGGCGGCCCCGGCCGCGCAGCCCGCCTACCCGCCGCTGGACCGGACCGGGAGGCCACGAGCATGAGCGATGCCCCGATCCTGCTGGAGATGCGCTCGATCACCAAGGAGTTTCCCGGCGTCAGGGCGCTCGCCGACGTGAACCTGGTGGTCCGCGCCGGTGAGATCCACGCGATCTGCGGTGAGAACGGCGCCGGGAAGTCCACCCTGATGAAGGTGCTCAGCGGGGTCTACCCGTACGGCAGCTATTCCGGTGAGATCTTCTACCGCGACGCCGAGTGCCGGTTCTCCGACATCCGGGCGAGTGAACACGCCGGCATCGTGATCATCCATCAGGAACTGGCGCTGGTTCCCGGCATGTCCATCACGGAGAACCTCTTCCTGGGCAACGAGCCGCGTCGGGCCGGCGCCATCGACTGGAAGGTGGCGAACCGCCGGGCGCTGGAGTTGATGGCGCAGGTGGGTCTGCGGGAGGACCCGGACACCCTGGTCAAGGACATCGGCGTCGGCAAGCAGCAGCTCATCGAGATCGCGAAGGCGTTCGCGAAGGACGTCAAGCTGCTCATCCTCGACGAGCCCACCGCCGCCCTGAACGAGGCCGACTCGCAGCACCTGCTCGACCTGCTGCGCGGGTTCCGGGAGCGGGGCATCACCTCGATCATCATTTCGCACAAGCTCAACGAGATCGAACAGATCGCCGACTCGATCACCATCCTGCGCGACGGTCGCAGCATCGAGACGCTCGACGTCGAGGCGGAGGGGGTCAACGAGGACCGGATTGTCCGGGGCATGGTCGGCCGGGAGCTGAGCAGCCGGTTCCCGGACCACACCCCGTCGATCGGGGAGGTCTTCTTCGAGGTACGCGACTGGACGGTCCGGCATCCGATCTCGGCCGAGCGCCTCGTCTGCAAGGGATCCAGTTTCACCGTCCGGCGGGGCGAGATCGTCGGCTTCGCCGGGCTGATGGGTGCCGGGCGGACCGAGCTGGCGATGAGCGTGTTCGGCCGGTCGTACGGCACGTACCTGTCCGGGCGGATCTTCAAGGACGGTCGGGAGATCGTGCTGAAGTCCGTGTCGGACGCGATCGAGCACGGACTCGCGTACGTCAGTGAGGACCGCAAGTCGATCGGCCTGAACCTGCTCGACGACATCAAGACCTCGATGGTCTCGGCCAAGCTCGCCAAGGTCTCCACCCGTGGTGTGGTCGACCGGGTGCGGGAGTACCGCGCGGCGGAGGGTTACCGGACCGGTCTGCGGGTCAAGGCCCCGAGCGTCGACGAGGGGGTCACCACGCTGTCGGGCGGCAACCAGCAGAAGGTGGTCCTGGCGAAGTGGATGTTCACCGACCCGGACCTGCTCATCCTCGACGAGCCGACCCGCGGCATCGACGTGGGCGCCAAGTACGAGATCTACGGCATCATCCAGCGGCTCGCTGACCAGGGCAAGGGCGTTGTCGTCATCTCCTCGGAGCTGCCCGAGCTGATCGGCCTGTGTGACCGCATCTACACGGTGTTCGAAGGAACCATCACCGGCAACCTCGACAAGCGGGACGCGGACCCGGAGACCCTGTTGAAGCAGATGACCTCAGCGAAGAAGACGCGGACGCCATGAGTCGTATCAGAGACCTCCAGAAGTCCCTGTTCGGAGGGACGACCTCGAACGCCCGACAGTTCGGGATGATCTTCACGTTAGTGGCGATCGTCCTGCTGTTCCAGATCCTGACCAACGGGCTCACCCTGAACTCGGGCAATCTGATCTCGCTGGTCAGCCAGTACTCGTACATCCTCATCCTGGCCATCGGGATGCTGATGGTGATCGTCGCCGGCCACATCGACCTCTCGGTGGGTTCGATCGCCGCGTTCGTCGGCATCGTGGTCGCGAAGGTCATGCAGGAGTACTCCGTGCCGTGGTTCCTCGCGATCCTGATCGGCCTGGGCGTCGGCGCCCTGATCGGTGCCTGGCAGGGGTTCTGGGTCGCCTACGTCGGGGTGCCCGCGTTCATCGTCACGCTCGCCGGAATGATGCTGTTCCGGGGCGGCAACCAGTACATCGGCAACGCCGACACCATCCCCGTACCCGAGGGGTTCAAGGTCATCGGTGCCGGCTTCCTGTGGGAGGTCGGCCCGGACACCGGGTACAACAACCTCACCCTGCTGCTCGGCCTCGCGGCCTGCGTCGCGGTGGTGGTCCGGGAGTGGCGGCTGCGCCGGACCCGGCGGGAGATGGAGGCCGAGGTCGCTCCGATGTGGATCTCGGTGCTCCGGGTCGCGGTCGCGCTCGGTGTGATCGTGTACGTGACCCTGCGGTTCGCCGGTGGACGGGTCGGCACCAGCTTCCCGATCTCCGGGATCATCCTCGCCGTCCTGGTGCTCGCGTACTCGTTCATCACCCGCAACACCGCGGGCGGCCGACACATCTACGCGGTCGGTGGCAACGCGCGCGCCGCCGAGCTGTCCGGCGTCAAACTGCGCCGGGTCAACTTCTTCGTGATGATGAACATGTCGGTCCTCGCGGCGCTGGCCGGCATGATCTTCGTCGCCCGGTCCGCCGCGTCCGGCCCGCAGGACGGGCTGGGGTGGGAGCTCGACGCCATCGCCGCCGTCTTCATCGGCGGCGCGGCGGTCTCCGGCGGACTCGGCACCATCAGCGGTTCGATCGTCGGCGGCCTGGTGATGGCCGTGCTCAACAACGGCCTGCAACTGATGGGCGTGGGGTCGGACCGGGTCCAGATCATCAAGGGCCTGGTGCTGCTGCTGGCCGTCGCGCTCGACGTCTACAACAAGAACCAGGGACGGACCTCGATCACGGGGACGTTCATGCGCCAGTTCCGCCGGCAGGCCGCCACCGGACCGGCGTCCGTGTCCGAACCGGGCCCCGAGCCCGTGAAGACCCCGGTAGCCGGCTGACGGCCACCCCCGGCGGGGTGGAAGACATCCGCCCCGCTCACTCCGAAGAAGGGCCACCACCATGCGTAAGTTCCTCGCCAGGAGCGTCGCGCTCAGCGCCGTAGCCCTGCTGGCGCTCACCGCCTGCTCCGAACGGGAAGGCTCCGACTCCGGCTCCACCGGGTCGGAGAAGGGCTTCGCCGCCGACGCGCTGATCGGTGTGGCGCTGCCGTCGAAGACCTCGGAGAACTGGGTCCTCGCCGGTGACCTGTTCACCAACGGCCTGAAGGAGGCCGGCTTCCAGTCCGACGTGCAGTACGCCGGCGCCTCCACCACCGTGGCCGACCAGCAGTCGCAGATCTCGGCGATGGTCACCAAGGGAGCCAAGGTGATCGTCATCGGCGCGACCGACGCCGCGCAGCTCTCCACCCAGGTCGAGGCGGCCAAGAAGGAGGGCGCGGTGGTGATCGCGTACGACCGGCTGATCACCAACACCAAGGACGTGGACTACTACGTCGCGTACGACAACTTCAAGGTCGGCCAGCTCCAGGGCGAGGCGCTGCTCAAGGGCATGAAGGAGAAGAAGCCGACCGGCCCGTACACGATCGAGCTGTTCGCCGGCTCGTCGGACGACAACAACTCCGGTGTCTTCTTCAACGGCGCGATGGACGTGCTGAAGAAGGAGATCGACGCCGGCAACGTGGTGGTCGGCTCCGGCCAGACCGACATCAAGCAGGTCGCCACCGACGGCTGGAAGGCCGAGAACGCCCAGCGGCGGATGGACTCGCTGCTCACCGCCAGCTACGGCAGCAAGACCCTGGACGGCGTGCTCTCGCCGAACGACACCCTGGCCCGCGCGATCATCACCTCGGTACGGGGCGCCAACAAGCCGCTGCCGGTGGTGACCGGGCAGGACTCCGAGGTCGAGTCGGTCAAGTCGATCATGGCGGGGGAGCAGTACTCGACCATCAACAAGGACACCCGCAACCTGGTCAAGCAGACCATCCAGATGGTCAAGGACCTCCAGGCCGGCAAGGAGGTCCAGGTCAACGACACCGAGTCGTACGACAACGGCGTCAAGGTCGTCCCGGCGTACCTGCTTCCGCCGCTGATCGTCACCAAGACCAACGCCGTCGAGGCGTACGCCAACGACCCGAAGCTCGCCCCGCTCACCAAGTAGCACCGCCCGCCGTCAGCGAGCCGGCACCACCGGGTCCCCGGATGTCACCGTCCGGGGACCCGGTGTCGATCCGGTGCCGGACCGGGCATGATGGATCGTTGCCACGGGTCGCCCTCACGGGCGGCGCCGACTCGGCACCGACCCAGGTGACAGGAGAACCATGAGCACGCTCGCCGACCAGACCATCGCCGCCCTGCGCTCGGGCCACGACGAACTTTCCGGTCTCGTCCGGGACCTCGGCCCGGACGACCTGCTCCGGCCCTCCGCCGCCAGCGAGTGGCAGGTGTCCCAGGTGCTCAGTCACCTGGGCAGCGGCGCCGAGATCGGCCTGGCGGCGCTGACCGCCTCGATCGAGGGCGGCTCCGCGCCCGACGGTGAGTTCAACCGCAAGGTGTGGGCCCGGTGGGACGCCATGGAGCCCGCCGAGCACGCCGCCGGCTTCCTCGACGCCAGCCGGGAACTGGTCGAGGCGTTCGAGGCGCTGGACCAGACCACCCGCGCGGAGCTCCGGGTCGACCTCGGCTTCCTGCCCGAGCCGCTCGACGTCGCCACCGCCGCCCGGTTCCGGCTCAGCGAGGCCGCCCTGCACCAGTGGGACGTCGAGGTCGCCTTCAACCCGTACGCGACCGTCACGCCCACGGCGGTCCCGCTCCTCCTGGACCAGGTCGGCTGGATGATCGGCTGGGCCGCCCGCCCCGACACGCTCGACGGACGGCGGGGCACCCTGGCGCTGCGGATCAGCGACCCCGAGCGGGCGTACGGGCTGCGGCTGGGTGAGCGGTTCGCGCTGACCGACGTACCGGAGCAGCCGGACGGTGAACTGGTCATGCCGGCCGAGGCGTGGCTGCGGCTCTCCGTCGGGCGGCTGGCCGAGCGGTACACCCCGGACGGGGTACGGGTGACCGGACCGTTCAGCCTGGACGACCTGCGTCGGGCCCTGCCCGGCTTCTGACGCTCAGCGGACGAGCAGGTCGAGCAGGCGGGCCAGCTCGCCGGCCGGGTGCTCGGTCAGTCCGGTGTGCACCGGGCCGGACTGGATCACCGGCCCCGACTAATCTTGGGCGGGTGGGGGAGGTACGCAGAGGGACCGCCGTCGATGCCGAGGAACTCGTCCGGCTGCGTGCGGTGCTGCTGGCCGCCGTCACCGGTCGCGAGCCGGAGGCTGACGGGTGGCAGAGGGCCGCGACCGCAACCCTGCGGAGCCGGTTGATCGGACCGGATCCGGTCCTGGCGGCCTTCGTGGTGGACCACCCCGACCGGCCGGGCACCCTGGTTGCCTGTGCGGTAGGCACGGTCGAGTACCGGATCGGCGGGCCGGGCAACCACACCGGCGAGACCGGGCATGTGTTCAACGTCGGCACCGATCCCCACCATCGACGGCGCGGCTACTCCCGAGCCTGCGTGACGGCGTTGCTCGACTGGTATCGCGAGCGGGGGGTCACCACCGTCGAACTGCGCGCGTCCGAACAGGGCGAACCGCTCTACGCGTCGCTGGGCTTCGTCCGTACGCCCGATCCCGCGATGCGGCTGCGGATGCCGGCGCCGGAGTAGCCCGGGCACCCCGGTCGGGACGGGCGGGCCGCTGCGGCGCGACGGGCGTCACCCCCCGACCCGGTGGCTCAGGAGCCGGTGGAGTCGTTCGCGGCGAGCAGTTCGCGGACCCGGGGGATGACCTCGGTGCCGTACAGCTCGATCGCGGTCATCAACCGGTCGTGCGGCAGGGTGCCGGTGGAGTACTTCAGGTCGAAACGCTGTACGCCGAGCGCGCTCACCGTCTTGGCGATCTTGCGCGCGACGGTCTCCGGTGACCCGACGTGCATGGCCCCCTCGGCGATGTCGGCGTCGAAGCGGTCGCGGGTCATCGGCGGCCAGCCCCGCTCGGCACCGATCCGGTTGAACAGCACCCGCACGTGCGGCCACATGACGTCGGCCGCCTCCTCGTCGGTGCGGGCGACGAAGCCGGGGGAGTGCACGGCGACCGGCAGTGGCTCCTTGCCGAACTCGGCCAGGGCGCGGTGGTACAGGTCGACGTAGGGCGCGAACCGGGCCGGCGCACCGCCGATGATGGCCAACACCAGTGGGAAGCCGTACTCGGCGGCGCGGACGACGGATTCGGGGCTGCCGCCGACACCGATCCAGGTACGGATGTGCCCGGACTCGGTCTTCGGGTAGACGTGCTGCTTGTCCAACGGGGCCCGGACGGTGCCCTGCCAGGTCACCGCGTCCTCGGTGAGCAGGTGCGACATCAGGTCGGCCTTCTCCGCGAAGAGCCGGTCGTAGTCGGTGAGGTCGTACCCGAACAGCGGGAACGACTCGGTGAACGAGCCCCGGCCCAGGGTGATCTCCGCCCGTCCCCGGGACACCGCGTCGAGGGTGGCGAACCGCTCGAAGACGCGTACCGGGTCGTCGGAGCTGAGCACGGTGACGGCGGTGCCGAGGCGGATCCGTTCGGTCCGGGCGGCGATCGCGGCGAGCACGATCTCGGGGGCCGAGATCGCGTAGTCGTCGCGGTGGTGCTCGCCGATGCCGAAGCCGTCGACGCCCAGCCGGTCGGCGAGTACGGCCTGCTCGACGACGTCGCGGATCACCTGGCCGTACGGCAGACGGTTGCCCTCGGCGTCGACGGTGACGTCGCCGAAGGTGTCCAGCCCGAACTCCACACCGGTCGCCATGATCTCTCTCCTTGATCGGTACGCCCCGAGCGCGCCCACACCGGGGCCGCTTCCGGCGGTGTAACGGCGCCGTCGATGATCTCATTCCCGTACCGGGAGGGCTCATGCCCGATTCCGGCGGGGGGGGGGGGGGGGGGGGGGCGGGGGGGGGGGGGGGGGCGGGGGGGGGGGGGGGGAGGGAAGAAATCTTTTCCCC
>NZ_JBVJHT010000025.1:0-118356 GCF_055586685.1 Micromonospora sp. NPDC049529 | reverse complement strand
TGTTTTTTTCCTGCGGCACAAACCCCCCCCCCCCCCCCCTCTTCCCCCCCCCCCCCCCGCCCCTCCCCCCCCCCCCCCCCCCCCTTCTCCCCTTCCCCCCCCCCCCCCCCCCCCCCCCCGCACCCGGTCGTGGCCGCCCCGGCGACACCCGCCCGGTCCGGCTCAACGTCGTCGGCGACCTCGGCGCGGCGAGCTGGCGCCCGGTCCGGCTCACTCCCGGCTCCTGTTTCTCGGTGGCGGCCGGGTCGCCGCTGCCGATCGCCGCCGACGTGGTCGTCCCGGTCGAGTGGACCGACCAGGGCATGGCCGCCGTGGAGATCTTCCGGGTGCCGAAACGCGGGTACGGCCTGCGCCGCGCCGGGGAGGAGATGCCGGCCGGGGCCCTGCTCGCCCGCTCCGGAACGTACGTCTCACCGGCGCTGGTCGCGGTCTTCGCCGCCACCGGCATCGGGCACGTGGTGGTCCGGCCCAGCCCCCGGGTGGTGATCGTGGCGACCGGTGACGAACTGGTCGAGGTGGGCCGGCCGAGCCAGCCCGGCCAGGTGGTGGACACCAACTCGCACGCGTTGACCGCCGCCGCCGCCGAGGTGGGGGCGCTCGCGTACCGGGTCGGGATCTGCGACGACGACCCGGAGGGGCTGCGCGGCCTGCTGGAGGACCAGACCCTGCGGGCCGATCTGATTATCACCACCGGTGGCACCGGCACCGGCCCCGGCGACATGGTGCGGCGCATCCTGTCCCGGCGCGACGCCGGCCGGGCCGGGCCGGTGACCTTCACCGAGGTGGCCCTGTACCCCGGTAGCGCCCTCGGATTCGGTACGGTCGGTGCCGAGGAGGTTCCGGTGGTCTGTCTGCCCGGTGAACCCGGTGCCGCGTTGATCGGCTTCGAGATGCTGGCCCGCCCGGCGATCCAGTTGCTCGCCGGTGCCGAGCCGGTGTTCCGGCCGAGCGTGCGCGCGCACCTGCTGGAAACCGTGTCGTCCCCCGGTGGGCTGCGCGAGTTCCGCCCCGCGCACGTCGCCGAGCGGCGCGGCGGCGGTTACACCGTCCAGCCGTTGCGCGGCGGTCCGCACACCCTGGCCGGGCTGGCCGAGGCGAACGGCCTGCTGGTGTTGGGGGAGCGGGTGACCACGGCGGCGGCCGGCTCCACGGTGGATGTGCTGCTGCTGGACCGGCGCCGATGAGCCTGATGGGAACACCGGGCTGGCCGGTTGTCCTGGCCGACGGTGCGGTGCTGCTGCGGCCGTACAAGCGTGGGGACGCGGCCTCCTGGTCCGAGGTGCGCCGGGCGAACCAGGCGTGGCTGGCGCCGTGGGAGACCGCGCCGCAGGGCGGCTGGGACGAACTGAACTCCCCGATGGCGTTCCGGTACGTCTACCGGGACCAGCGCCGCTCGGCCCGCCGTGGCGAGAGCATGCCGTTCGCGGTCTGCCTGCGCGAGCACGGGCGGGAGCGGCTGGTCGGGCACATCAACCTGGGCAACATCGTCCGGCGGGCGTTCTGCTCCGCGTACGTGGGTTACTGGGTGGACGCGCGGGTGGCCGGGCGGGGCGTCATCCCGACCGCGCTGGCGCTCGTCGCCGACCACGCCTTCGGCCCCGGTGGGCTGCACCGGATCGAGGTCAACATCCGGCCGGAGAACGGCCCGTCCCGCCGGGTGGTGGAGAAGCTCGGCTTCCGCGAGGAGTCGTACCATCCGCGTTACATGCACATCGACGGCGCCTGGCGCGACCACATCGGATACGCCATGACCAGCGAGGAGGTCGCGGCCGAAGGCGGTCTGCTGGCCCGCTGGCACCGGCTCCGTACCGTCACTTCTTGATCATTGTTGCTGGTGGTAGTCGGCGCGGCGCACGTTGATCCTGGTGTACCGCCCGTAACCTGAAGTAACTAGATGTGTGGTAACTGTCCGCCGGTTGTCACGACCCTGCCAGCTCGGCAGGTGTCGCGACGGCCGGCGGGGTTACCCGACGTGGGTGACGGGAGGGGTGAGGGTGCCGGCCTCGGTGCTCCTCGCCGTCCTCGCCGCCGCAGGTCTGCTCGCTTTCGCGCCAGCGCTGGTTCGCCGGTACGACGCCACCGAGCGGCTGGTGGCGGAGCGGGCGCAGTCGACGGCGCGGGTGCTTCAGCGCCGCCGGCGACGCCGTACTGTTCCGGGTCGGCAGCCGGTCAATCCGTCACGTGTTCTCACGGTTACTCTGCGCGGCGATCTGTCCGGTGGCAAGAACCCGGTTTACGGGATGCCCGACCCCGTCTCCGCGCCCCCGGCCACCGGTCGACGGGCCAGCCGGCTGCGTTCCGTACCCCGGTCCGGATCCCGCCCGCGTCGCCGGCCACCGACCCAGCGGCACACCCCGGCCGTCTACCGGCGCCGTCGGGTCTTCGCCGCGCTCCTCCTGCTCAACCTCGCCGAGTTGATCGGCGTCGTCGCGGTCAGCCCCGGCTTCTGGATCGGCTTCGCCGTCACCGCCACACTGCTCGCCGCGTACGTCGTACACCTGCGCAACCGCGCCATCGCCGGACGCCGACGCCGCCGGATCCAGGCCCGCGAGGCAGCCTGGCTCGCCGCCCGACAGGCCGAGGTCCGGCGCGAACAGGCCCGCCGTGCCGCCGCCCGACGGGAGGCCCAGCGCCGGCTGGCTGCCCAGCGCGAGGCGGTACGCCGCGCCGCGATGGGCCTGGACCGGCCGGACGACCTGCCGGCGGCGGCCAGCGGTGGCCGGGCCCGCGCCTCGGTCTCCTACCGCCGCTCGGGTGGCCTGCGCGGTCGCCCGTACGAGGCCGGGCGCGGCTCCCACTCCGCCTGACCGTCTCCGGGTCGTGCCGGTGCCGGAACCGGCACGCCGGGGGCTGATTCGCCCGGCGGGTGCGGTACCTGTTAGCCTTGGCGCCGGTTCGCCGTTGAGATTCGGACGGCGGGTCGGTCGCCCGGCGCCAGTCGGGCGGGGGGCTGTGGCGCAGTCTGGTAGCGCACCTCGTTCGCATCGAGGGGGTCAGGGGTTCGAGTCCCCTCAGCTCCACAGTTTTAAGGCCCTGACCAGCAAGAACGCCGGTCAGGGCCTTAAAGTTTGTCTATGCTGGTGTCATCCCGTCAGGATGATGTTGTGGAGGTTGGCGATACCGGAAGCGGTGTCGGCCAATGTGCGGGCGGCGCGGCGGTAGTCGCGTAGGACTTTGAAGCACTTCATCCTGGCCAGGGCGTGTTCGACCTGTGCCCGGACGGTGCGGTGTTGCTTGTTCAGGTCGGTTTTCCACTCGGGCAGTTCGCTGCCGTCGGCGGGCTTGCGGTACGGGATGATGACCTCGGGGTTGCCGCGGTAGGCGCCGTCGGCCATGACCGGGCGGCCGGCCAGCTTCTGGTCGATGCCACTGGTGCGGTAGACGATGGTCGTTGCGGTTGCCGGGTTGCGGGTCGCCGAGGGCGACGACGAGGCGGGTGTGGGCGTCGATAGCGACTTGCAGGTTCGTCGAGTAGCGGTAGTTCTTGCTCGGGGCGGCCAGGCGGTGGTCCCGGGTCGGGATGAGAGTGCCGTCGACGATGGTGATCTGGTCGACCCGGCGTCGTCGTACCGGTGCGAGTGCGAGCAGTGGGCCGAGGGTGTCGATGACCCGGTGGGCGGCGGAGTGCGATACCCCGAA
Organism: Micromonospora sp. NPDC049529; assembly: GCF_055586685.1. Classification (NCBI taxonomy): domain Bacteria; kingdom Bacillati; phylum Actinomycetota; class Actinomycetes; order Micromonosporales; family Micromonosporaceae; genus Micromonospora; species Micromonospora sp. NPDC049529. Next base: position 114,717 of record NZ_JBVJHT010000025.1, on the reverse strand, counting down.
CAGGGGGCCGATCTGCCGCATTGTCAGCTTCGTGCGCCAGTACGCGGCGACCAGCAGCACCCGGTCCGGCAGGTCGAGAGACCACTGCCGGCCCGGCCGACCGTCAGCGATCGCGTCCCCGCCACGCTCGGCGACGAGCTTGACCAGGCGGCGGAACTGGACGGGCTGCAGCCCAGTGAACGGGAAGATCCACTCGGGGTGGGCTGCCGAGATCACCTGCACCACAACATGATCCACCATGGAGCACCCACCGAGTTACGAGACGTCCCTTAGCCGGCCATCTCCTCGATCACCTTGTCGGTGATTCGGGAGATCACCCCCTTCGACACCGCCCGTGGATCTTGGCGAAGTGCACGGAGATTTCCCCGGTCGTGAGGGCTTTGGCGTACATCGACAGGACCGCCTCGTTGACCGCCCGTTGATGTTCCTGTGCGCCCGCGTCTGGCCAGGCCTGCGCGCGGTTCATGCGGCAGTGGGCTGGGAGCGCAGTCGCTCCTCGTGCGCATTCGTTCGCTGCGCGCACCACGCTTGCACTCAGGAAGGACCAGGACAGGGCATGCTACTGATTTCGTCAAGGATCTTGCATGCATCTCCCAGGTATCGCTCCGCGGCAGGTCGGTCGCCGAGTCTTCGGGCAATGTTGCTGAGCAGATGCGTGGCACGGGCTTCTCCAAGTCGATAGCCGGTCCGCTTGTAGACTTGAACTGCTTGTCGGGCAAGCCTGCTGGAAGTGTCAACGTCACGGGAGGCGTAGTGGATTCGGCCATGCACCGTCAATGCATCGGCCTCGGGCACCAAATATCCGGCGCGCCGGGCAATAGCAAGCGCATCCACGATATGAACCGCGGCTTCCTTTGAGAACTCATCCCGCCTCGGTTGGGCGATCAGTGACGTAGCCAAGCCGGTCAGTGCCTGGCTCTGTAGGCGTTCTTTTTCGGCAGGGGGCAGAATCGCGAGCGCCTGGCGGTGATGTTCGACGGCTTCGTTGTGGAATTCTAGATGAGTGTAAATCGTTCCTAGTAGGCTCAATACTTGGCTTTCTGCAGTTCGTTCATCAATTTTTCGCGCAGAAGCAAGGGCCTTCTTGGCCACGCGAAGCGCTAGAGCATGATTCCCGGTTTCATGCTCCAACATTGCGAGAATTCGTAAGGTGTCTGCCTCGGCGAACCGTTTCCCGATCTCCGTCTGCAAGGCCAGCGCGTCGGAGACGCACATTCGTGCGACGGAAGACCGGCCCAGCCAGTGTTCTACTTCGCCGAGTGCGATCAGGGACGTCATCTCGCCGAGCTTCGAGTCCACCTTGCGGTATAACTCGATCGCCTGAGCGAGTCCACCGCTGGCATTCTCCAGATGACCGATATCTTTGAGAGCTAGAGCCTTGTTGCCTGTAGCATTAGCTTGTCCTGACAGATTGTTCCGCTGCCGATAGAATGCGGCCAAATGGTCGTACAGGTCAATTGCTCTATGAGGTTGGCCGACATGAAGGTGAATCCTTGCAATGTTGCCCGCGCATGCCGCCTTGCCCTCATCCCACCCGATTCTTTCTGCATATTGACCTGCCAACCTGTAGTGGTCCCGAGCTACCGCATACCGTTTCCGCTCATGACTGGCCACCCCGGCGTTGATATGAAGTGCGCTTTGAGCCACCAGATCGCCGTCGCGCTGTGCTGCTTCGATGCCGACGTCAGTCGCTACGAGCCAGTCCGTCGGGTAGCCCTCGTGCCAAAAGTAGCCACGGAGCGCGTCTGCGAGCAGCCATGACAATCTCCTTGGGCCCAGCTTGGCGGCGTATCGGACCGCCGACACCAAATTCGCCCTCTCGGATTCCAGCCAGGCGAGTGCACATTTTCGATCGCCGAACACCATGGGCACGATATGTGGCGGCATTGTGGGTGCGCGGAGCCGAGATATATGCGGGTAGAGGAGGTCGACGGCCGCAGCAGCGGAATACAGGTACCAGTGCAGGAGCCGGGTGGCAGCGTCGTGGTCCTCGTCGTTCGAGCATTCCTGGGAGCGTGAACGTACGAGCTCGTGCGCTGCGTACCTTCCGGGCGTGCGCTGCGACAGCAATTGGAGGTCGCAGAGATTCTTTAGGTATTCAGCCGCACGTTCGGGGGCCGTCGCGAGAAGGTTGGCGGCGGCTAAGGTGGTGAGGTCGAATCCAGGACATAGAGCTATGGCGCGTAACATTCGACGTTCGTCGGGCTGGAGCTCGGCGCAAGATGTGTCGATAACTACATGTGCCGCAGTACGGACATGATCGTCCGGCATATTGGGATTCGCGGATCGCTCAATTTGGGAGACGGAAAGAAAATGCGAAATTGGCAAGTCAGGATTCCGTCTGATTTGTGCGGCGGCGATACGTAAAGCGAGGGGAAGGTATCCGCACTCCTGGGCCAGCCTTGCGGCCGAGCTGGGCTCGGAATCGACTCGGCCGTATCCCAGAACCCTTTTGATCAACGTCAGGGAGTCAACCTCCGAGAATCGCCCGATCGTCAAGCGGCGAATGTCGTCGCCGACGAGTGGTTCTAGTCGGTCGCGCGTGGTTACCACTGCCAGGCAACCGGCTTCCATGGGTAGTAGCGGCCAAATCTGTTCAGCATCGTACGCATTGTCAAGAATGATCAATATTCGTCGGCCAGCGGTCATCGTTCGAAACAGATCCGCTGCTTCTTCGACGTTGTCTGGGATTTGATACCCAGACACGCCCAACGCACGTAGGACGTGGTCAAGTGCGTCGAGCGAACGCATCGCCGTACCCTCGTCGTTACCGTGCAGGTCGACGAAAATCTGTCCGTCAGCAAAGTCGCGGGCTGCGGCGTGCTGAGCCCAACGGACCGCTAGAGCGGTCTTGCCGATACCATCAGCGTCAGCATGGATGACTATCGTTGACGACCTTTTCGAACTCCGGGCGGCTAGTAGAGAGTCGAGCTCGCTCAGTTCCGTCTTCCGTCCGGTGAAATCGGGAAGGGCAGCAGGTAGCTGGTCCGGTACCCGTATCCGAGGTCGCGGTGCGGGGCTGGACAGATTGATGGAGCTGACCGAACTGTCCGGGTAGTGAAATCTAGGAGGGAGATCGAGGGCGGCATCCGAGCGGAGCATGGCCGTATGCAGTCGCTGGAGCTCGCTGCCCGGGTCGAGACCGAGGTCGTCGCGGATTCGCGCGCGTGTTCCGGCGAATACCTCCAACGCCTCGCCGCGGCGCCCGTCGCGGTACAGTGCGAGCATCAGGTGACGTGCGAGCCGCTCATCGAGCGGGGCACCGGCGTGCAGTTCGGTGAGTTCGCCAATCAGTTGGGTGTGCCGACCCACCTCAAGGTCTGCCTCGATTCTAAGGTCGAGAGCCGTGCGACGTGCCTCCTCCAGTCGGGCGGCAAGCCGGTCCCGGGCAACGGGTTGAAGATCGGCCATCGCCGGCCCTTGCCACAGCGCCAGCGCGGACCGCAGAAGCCGCCCTCGCTCCGCAGGGTCATAGCAGCCCTGTGCCTGGTGACACAGGCTCATAAACCGGTGCGCGTCCACGTTCGATGGCGCGACGTCAAGCTGGTAGCTACCGCGCCGGTGACGAAGCTGCAGGTCCTCTTCCCCGAGGCCCTCAGCCCGGAGCCGGGCACGCAGCCGAGAGACATAGGTCTGCATGACGCTTCGTGCGGCATCCGGCGGACTTTGTGCCCAGACCAGCTCCGTGAGGCGCGTGACCGCGACCGGGTTACCTGCCTCCAGCAGGAGTATGGCCAGCACACACCGCTCCTGCCGTCTCCCGAGATGCACCTGACGACCGGCAAGTTGGAGTTCGACAGGCCCGAGCACGCGGAAATCCATGACCATGATTGTATCGATCTCGGCCACCGGTACGAGCGTTGGTAAGCGATCTGGTAAGAGCGGGCAGGCAGAATCAAACCCAACCGATTTCGTCTCCATCCACACGACGAGGTGACCGACGAGGGTGTAACGAGAGGTTCGAAAGGCAGAGCTGTTCGTCGCCACGGCCCTATCCCGCTCGCAGAATTGTCTCCACCACCTGCAGGAATCGGGCTAAGAGTGAGACTCGGAACTCGAAATAGACAATTACTACCGACTGGTTCGCGTGTGCCTCACCGAGGAGGTATCGCTGACGGCCTGGTATTCGGCGAGACTACTGCGCGAGCCAGCAGCAGTGCGATTCAGTAGACGTATCCGCGAGAGTGGAGGCGGTAGCTTGCCCACCGAATGCTCGTTCACGATACAAGTAGGAGCGTTCTATTCTCGACTGGGTCACGGTGGTGTTCGTGATCTGGTGCCGATCGGCTTTTCGGACCGCGCGGCACCTGGTGGCCTCACTGCGTTAGTCCAAAGTCATTCCATGTAGTCGACTGTGATGGGACGAGTGGAAACGGGCCGAGAGTAAGACAATTTGGCTCGGGATAGAGTGAGCCGGACCCGCAAGGTCCTCCTGACAGCAAGCGTCAATAGGGGCAATATGTGGCTAAGACCGCGCCAGCGTGCACCGCCGAGCGTACGGGACATCCCGATCCTCTAAGGTGCCTTCATTCGCAATAGGTCACCTCTGGTTGGTAGGAGCGTTAAGGAGCCACCGGGCACACGGGAGCCTTTCGGTATGCTCCCGCGACAGCATTTCAATTATTCGTGAAACTCCCGGAACCGTTTATGTCCGAGTATCGGTAAGGCAACCCTGAAGAAGATAGGGGAAAGTAGTGAAGTCTAGACTAATCAGGTCTGTGCTGATAACCATGGCTGCACTCGCATTGGCATTGAGCGCGTCTGGGAATGTCGCCTCGGCTAGTCCGGGTGGGGCAGCTCCTAAGGGTGTAGAGGCTAGTCTGGCTGTTGCTGTGGCTAGCTCCGATCGGGCGAACGCCCCGGCCTACACGTTCGGCTGCCCGACTGGCGGCGTAATCTCGGTGGCCAACAACCTTCCGATTCGTGTGGACACCACGACGACTTCGACAATCATTGAATGGGCACAAAAGGGGTGGGTGTACTCCTGCTACCGAGGCACCTATTACCTGGGTGGCCGGTATACCGCCTGCGGAGTTACCAACGCTAACCAGTGGATTGCGGTCTGGGTGGGATCCCGCTGGGGATTCACTTATACAACCTGCCTCAATGACTACTGACGGCGCTGTCGCCGCTCCCGTACGCACGGCAAGTCGAGGTCGGCCCATCAACCGAGGGCAGGGGCAATGAGCGCGAACATGCGGACGATCGGACGCATTTCGGTGTTGAGTGACGACGACCTGTGACTATGCGCGCTGATCTCGTCATGCAAGTCGTCCCCTTCGAGAAAGGTGTAGATCATTGTTTAAGGCGAGGCGCGCCTTCACGGCGGTCGCCCTATCCGTAGGCCTGGCGCTGGCCGGGGTGAATTTCGCAACTCCAGCCAATGCGCGACCACCCGGTGCAGGTTGGTTTTTCGTCGACCATCTCCCCACCCTGTCGCAGTGCATCCGGATTGCGCAGAACGAGGTGCTGCCCCTTTTCAAGGAATACAACTGCGAACATGATTCGCCAGGCTACATCCTTTGGGCCCGGTATCCCAGGTGACCGTCAACCGCCTGCCGGATAACCCGTCGCCTTCCAATTGCGCTAAGCCGATTCAAGGCTGTTGAGGCGGTATGAGTCTGGTGATCCATTCGATGACGTAGGGTCGAAGGGATCATAATGACAGGGAAATCTGGTCGGAAGTTCGGCGGATCAAGTGGGGCATGACCCTGTTTCGCAAGCAGTTGCTTCACATAGCCTGGACCGCACGTAAGCACGTGTGAGCAGTGCTGGTCTAGCTCGAAGGAGTGGGCGGCGGCCTTCGGCTCGCCGCCCACTCCTGGTTGGCCGGCCTCTCGTTCCTTGTCCACTTTCCCCTGAGTTATCGACGACTGACCGTGTAGTTCTTCAGGTCTCACGGCTAACTGAGTGTTTGAGAGGGTGTCGCACGGCGTGTCCACCGGGTAGGTGGATCTTCGTTGGAGGGTTCCGGTGTGGAGCGGATGCGGATGTATGACTCGGACCTGACTGATGCTCAGTGGGATCTCGTCGAGCCGTTGTTGCCGTTGGTCAAGGAGCCTGGTCGGGTGCCGAAGCATCCGCGTCGGGACGTGGTCGAGGCCATCTTGTACGTGGTGCGGACCGGGTGTTCGTGGCGGCGGTTGCCGGTGGACTTTCCGCCGTGGTCGACGGTGTACTGGCAGTTCAGGCAGTGGGAGAAACGTCAGGTCACCGAGCGGATTCTGGACCTGTTGCGGGAGGAGGTCCGCCTGGTTGGGGGTCGGAACCCGCAGCCGTCGGCGGGGTTCATCGACTCCCAGTCGGTGAAGGGCGCGGACGCGGTGGGCCGGGACACCCGCGGCTACGACGTTGGGAAGAGGGTCAACGGTCGGAAGCGGTTCGTCGTGACCGACACTCTCGGTCTGCTGGTCTGTGTGTGGGTCCTGGCGGCGTCGTGGCGGGACCGCGACGGGGCGAAGGGTGCCCTGCTGGCCGCTTACGCCGGTACGCCGATCCGGTTCGTGTTCGCCGATTAGGGCTTCGCCGGCCGTCTGGTTGGCTGGTGCCGCGATGTTCTCCGTACTCATCTTGAGATTGTCCGGAAGCCGGCCGACCAGGAAGGGTTCGTGGTCCACCCGAGGCGGTGGGTGGTCGAGCGGACCCTGGCCTGCCTCACCCACCGGGCCAGGGTGTCCCGGCTGGACCGACGACCTCGCCGACAGCACCGGTACTAGCTGAGAGGCTATGTTGCGGCGGGTGCGGGTGCGGGGGGTCCGGGGACATTGACGTTGCCGCCCTCGGGGACGGGCAGGAAGGTGGGGCAGCCCTTGGCGGCCTCGCTGATCAGGCACTTCTGCATGGCCTCGTAGAGGACGTAACCGTAGGGGCCGAGCACCGCGACGAGCTTGCGGATCTGCTTGAGCTTTTCGTCGACGGTGGCGTTCTGCTCGATCACCGCCTGCCGTTCGGTGATCGCGACCTGCACGGCGGCCAGCCCGTCGACCAGTTCCTTGCGCGGGATCGGCTTCTGCAGCGTCAGGTTGAACTCCAGGAAGTACGCCTTGCCGCCGGTGGTGGCCTTGACGGAGTTGCCCAGGTTCGCGTTGATCGCCGTCTCGAACGAGGCCCGGGTCGCCGGGTCGTTGTAAAGGGCCAGCCAGTCGTACTTCTGCGCCTCGGTGGTCAGCGCCTTGTGTAACGGCTGCCCGATGTAGAAGCGCAGCAGTTCGAGCCAACTGTCCGTGTACCGGCCGTCGTCGTCGAGGATCGGCTGGAACTTGAGACCGATCTCCTCGTGGAAGTCGCGCAGCATCCCGCCCTCGTCCTCACACGAGGTGTCGAGGTGGAACGTCAGGCCCCCCGACACAGTCAACTCCTGGTTGTCCTTCGAGACCACCGTGAAGGGTGGCACCTCCGCGTCGTCATTGCCGGTGAAGTCGAAGGTCCGCTGGCCGGCAGGGTAGGTGAAGTACTTCTCTCCCGGGCCGTCCCAGGTCCGGTTGTTCTCCGTGACGCACTCCTGGAAGGTGGTGCTGGAGAAGGCACCGGCGTCGTAGTGCAGCGACACCTGGTCAGACTCGGTGCTGACCGTGCTGCACCCAGCCGCCACCACCAGCACCACCCCGGCCCCCACGATGATCCTCAGCCTGCGCATCCCCTACTCCGTCCCGTCGGTCCTGGTCCGACGGTAAGGATCGAGGTCAAAAGCGGAAGATGTGCTACCGATACGTAGCGTTACCGTTGCGGCCTGTCCTCCGACAGCCTTCGGCGTGTCAACACGATCCGCGGCCCTGTAACCGGTCGCTGCCGACAGCCTCGCGACGTTGATCAACACCTGGAACTCGCCGAACGTTTTCGGCCCGCCCGCCGCCGCGCTCATCAACTGGTCCACCATGCCGAGCCGGTCGGTCAACGGGCGGCGCTGCGACGACAATGTGTCCACCGTGGTCAGCACGTGCAGCCTCCAACCCATGACCACCGCATAGCGCCAGCCCACCGCCGCCGCCACCTCCGCCGTGGCGGCGAAGGCCACCAGGTCCCCGGCGGCTACCTGGGCGGCCGGCCGCCGGCCGTACCGCGTTTGCGGCGGTTGGCCTGCTGGTCGACCTTCTCCGGGATCGTCATTTTGATGCCACGGCGGCGCAGGTCGGCGCGGATGGCCTTGATGGAGTACGCCTTGTCGGCCAGGACCCGGCCGGGTCGGGTACGGGGTCGTCCGATCCGGCGGGGCATGCGGATGCCGGCCATCACCGCCTCGTACCCGATCCGGTCGTGGCGTTGACCAGCGGTGGCGTGCCGGCTGATCGGCCGGCTCGCGCGGTCGGCAGCCAGGTGCAGCTTCGTGCCGTACCCGCCGCGGGACCGCCCCAAAGACTCCCGGTCTTTGGGGCGGTCGCTGGGCGCCGTCAGTGTTTTGGGTAGTCCGCCGGAAGTTGGTGGCGGGCACCGGCGGCGTGCTGGTGAGCGCGAACGACGCTGCTGTCGAGGCTGATGGTCCAGTCGTCGCCCTCGTCCAGGTCGGCGTCCAGACCTAGCCTCTGCGCGATGTGCTGCCAGGTGCCGTCCAACGCCCACCGGCGTTTACGCAGGTACACGGTCTTCCAGTTCCCGAAGCGGGCGGGGAGGTCCCGCCAGGGGATACCGGTACGTTCCCTGAACAGGATGCCGCTGATCACCGTCCGGTGATCGTTCCACCGACCACCTCGCGGCGGATCGGCCGGCAACAGCGGCCGGATGCGGTTCCACTCGGCGTCGGTCAGTTCAAATCGTGCGGGCATGGTGTCCGGGTAACACTCCGGACATCCATGATCTTCCCGCCCTCATGATTCACAAGACACTACCTAATACTACGACGGCACTGACCGAGTCGAGCCTTGTCCACGTTCGTTGGGTATCGCGGTTCACCGACCGGCTCCTGGCCACACTGGTGCACCTACGGCACGGCATGACCCACGACGTGGTCGCCGCCTGGTTCGGGGTACACCGCTCCACGATCACCCGCAGCATCGGCGAAGTCCGACCACTGCTCGCCGAGCGTAGCTGCCGCCTGAACAGCGAGATCCGCTTGATCTTGTGTGCCCGAAGGGACTCGAACCCGCATCCTTCTGATCCGTAGTGCCTTTGACACATGGCCCCGGGTTCGGGCCAGCCGGCGAGGTCTGCTAACGAGCCTCCAGGTACGCCGGGGCTACCGGCACTCCGATCGCGGCGACAGAATCGCGCACCACCAGTGTCGTCGGCAGGCGGTGTTGCTGAGCCCTGTCCAGGCGGCTGAAGATCGAGTCGACGAGCAGTTCCGCCGCGAGCCGGCCTTTCGTCTCTACGGCCTGGCGTACGGTCGTCAGGCCCGGGGTCGTCCAACTCGCCTCGGGCTGGTCGTCGTAGCCGGTGATGGAGACGTCGTCCGGGATACGCACACCCGCCTCCCGTGCGGCGTCCATCGCCCCCATCGCCAGGATGTCACTCAGGGCGATGATCGCGGTGGGCCGCGATGGGCGCGACCACAGCTGGTGGAAGGCATGGTGGCCGCCGGACCGGTTGCAGTCCACCTCGACCAGGTCCACCGACGGCGACTCCAGGGACAGCCCGGCCCCGGAGAGCGCTTGGGCGATGCCCTCCATTCGCCGTGCCAGCGGTCCCCGGTAGCGCGGGCCCTCGTCGTGCGGGCCGGGCTCGAACGCCACGATGCCGATGCGGCGGTGGCCGTGGGACAAGACGTACTCGCAGATGGACGCTGCGCCGCCCCGGTCGTCGACCTCCACCGAGGAGACACCGACGATCGGTTCCCCGTCGACGAGCACCATGGGTACGCCGCGCTGGTTGAGTGTGGTTACCTCGCCGCGGTCGGATTCGAGCCCGCAGACGATGAACCCGTCGGCGGCCGCGGCGGGGATCGCCTTGAGGGTGGAGCCGCGCAGCGGCGGGACCAGCAGCAGGGTGAGCCCCTCCCGCTGGCAGACGGCGCCGATCCCGACCAGGAACTGGGCGTAGTACGGGTTGGCCATCACGGTCGGGATGTCCTGCGGGAGTAGCACCCCGATGCTGTTCATCCGGCCCTGGCGCAGCATGCGGGCCATCGGGTTACGGGAGTAGCCGAGCTCCTCGGCGACGAGCAGCACCCGCCGCAGGGTTTCTTCGGAGAGGCGATCGGGCTGGTTGAACGCGAACGAGACGGCCGCCTTGGACACCCCTGCCGCTGTCGCGACGTCGGCGAGCGTCACCTTGCCACCCATTCAGTCCTCCACTCGCGCGCCGGTGTCCACCGTCATGATGACGACGCCATGTGGCCGCACCATCACCTGCCTGCCGGTACCGTAGCCTGATCCATCGATGGCGTCCCGCCAGACACGATCGCCCAGCACCGTGGCGGGCACGGTCACCTGCTCGGTGCCGACGTTGACGGCGACGAGCACCTCCTCGGCGCCGTGGCTGCGGCGGCGTACCAGCAGCGATCCGTCGGCGTGAGCCCAGGAGTCGTCGCCCCGGGTCAGGGCGCTGTTGGTGCGCCGTAGCCGCAGCATGGCGCGGGTCCAGTCGCGGATTCCGAGGTCCCAGCCGGACTCGTCCCAAGGCATGCAGGCTCGGCAGCCGGGGTCGTTCTCCCCGGTCAGGCCGATCTCGTCGCCGTAGTAAACCATCGGCGTACCCGGAGAGGTCACCAGGAGTGCCACGGCCTGGCGCAGGCGGTCGGGGTCGCCGCCACAGCGGGTGAGCAGCCGCTCGGTGTCGTGGGAGCCGAGCAGGTTGAGCATGCCCGCGTGTGCCTGCGCGGGCAGCGCGGTGTAGAGCGCGGCGACGCCGTCGGCGAAGGCCCGGGGGTCCAGCGAGCTGTCCACGACCAGGCCGAGGATGAGGTCGCGCAGGGGGTAGTTCATCGCGCCGTCGGCGAGGTCGCCGCACACCCATTCGGTTGCGGTCTCCCAGACCTCGGCGACGATGTAGAGCGACGGGTCGATGCTCTTGACGAGCTCGCGGAAGCGGCGCCAGAAGGTCTTGTTCATGAAGTAGGGCACGTCGAGGCGCCAGCCGTCGATGCCCTCGGCGGTCCACCGCCGTGTCACGTCGAAGAGGTGCTGGCGGACCTCGGCGTTGTGCACATTCCACTGTGGTAGGTAGTAGGCGCCGCCGCAGGTCGCGTAGTTGAACGTGTCCGGCGAGACCTCGACCGGCAGGTCCTCTAGGTAGAACCAGTTCTGGTACGGCGAGTCGGCACCGCGCCGCACCGCGTCCTGAAACGCCCAGTGCCCCTTGCCGCAGTGGTTGAAGACCGCATCCAGCACGATCCGGATACCTCGGGTGTGTGCCTGCTCGACCAGCCGCCGGAAGGTCTCCAGGTCGCCGAGGTAGGGGTCGATGCGCTCGTAGTCGGTGCAGTCGTAGCGGTGGTTGGTGTCGGCCTCGAAGATCGGCGTGAGGTAGAGGGCGTTGGCGCCGAGGTCGGCGATGTGGTCGAGGTGGTCGATGATCCCCTGTAGGTCGCCCCCGAAAAAGTTTTCCCTGGTGGGGGTGCCGCCCCAGGGCAGCGCGCCGGGCGGGTTGTTGGTCGGGTCTCCGTTGCCGAACCGCTCGGGGAAAATCTGGTAGAAAACGGCGTCGTGCACCCAGTCGGGCACCTGCTGCATGTCAGTCCTTCAGTCCGGTGAGGGCGATCCCACGCACCAGGGCGCGTTGGAAGATGACGAACATGACCAGGCACGGCAGCGTGGCTGTGACCGTACCGGCCATGAGGTAGTTCCAGCGGGTGCCGTAGCGACCCTGGAAGGAGGCGAGGCCGGTCTGGATGGTGCGCAGCTCGTCGGAGTTGGTCACCAGCAGCGGCCAGAGGAAGTCGTTCCAGGCGTAGAGGAAGCTGAACATTGCCAGCGTCGCGAGCGCGGGTCCGGACAGCGGAACGATCAGCCGCAGGAAGATCCGCAGCCGCCCCGCCCCGTCGATGCGGGCGGCGTCCTCCAGTTCGACCGGGATCGTGGCGAAATACTGGCGCAGCAGGACGATGCCGAAGACGTCGACCAGCCGGGGCACGATCAGCGCCGCGTAGGTGTCGAGCCAGCCCAGCGACGTGACCAGCGCGTAGGCGGGGATAATCGTGACGAACTGCGGAATCAGCATCGTCGCGAGGAAGACCACGAACAGACCGGTACGCCCGGGAAAGCGCAGCCTCGCGAACGCGTAGGCCGCGAGGGCGTCGAGCACCACGTGCCCGGCCACGATGCCGACGGTCATCACGATGCTGTTGAGGTAGTAGCGGGCGAACGGCGCAGCCTCCCATGCCTGTGCGTAGTTCTCCCACCGCAGGCTCGTCGGGATGAGCAGCGGCGGGGTGTAGACCGCGTTGGCGGGCTTGAGCGACGTGGTGATCATCCACATGAGCGGGCCGAGCACGGTGAGCGCGCCGATGATCAGCAGGGTGTGGCGGCCGAGGCGGGATAGCAGATTGAGGTTCATCGCAGGGGCGACCTTCCCGAGCCGCTGGCTCGCCACTGCACCATCGTCACGCCGAGCACGAGCGCGCAGGTGACGAACGCGATCGACGCGCCGTAACCGAACTCGCCGAGCCGGAAGCTGGTGCGGTAGGTGAGCATGCCGAGCACGTCGGTGCCGCCGAGCGGACCGCCATTGGTCAGCACGTAGACCAGGTCGAAGGATTGGAATGTGGTGACCAGTGCCTGCATCGAGACGAAGAAGGTCATGGGCGCCAGCAGCGGCACGGTCAGCCGCCGCAGTTGCTGCCAGGACGACGCGCCGTCCAGTCGGGCCGCCTCGTAGAGGCCGCCGGGGATGGCCTGCAGCGCGGTCAGGTAGAGGATCGCGTTGAAGCCGAGGCTCTTCCAGACCGTAACCAGCGTGAGCGCGACGAGCGCGAGCCATGGTTCGCCGAGCCAGTTGGGCTGCGGCAGGCCGACCCGGCCGAGCAGGTCGCCGACGAGCCCCGCCGGGTCCAGCGCGTCGCGCCACAGTACCGCGACCGCCACGGCCGAGGTCACCACCGGAAAGAAGTAGATCGTCCGGTAGAGGGTCCGGCCACGGATCGGCGCGTCGAGCAGCAACGCCAGGCCCAAGCCCGACACACAGCTCAGTACTGTGACGCCCACGCCGTAGACGGCGGTGACGAGTAGCGAGTTGCGTACCTCGGGGTCGCCGGCGAGCCGGGCATAGTTGCCGAAGCCGATGAATCGCTGAGCGGTGCCGAACCCCGACCACTCGGTGAGGCTGAGATAGCCGGCGGAGATGATGGGGTAGATCACGAAGACGCCGAGTACGGCCACCGCGGGCAGCAGACACACGGCGGCGGTGATCAACTCGTCCCGGTGGTACCGGCGGCGGCGCCGGTACCACACAGCAGAGGTGGCGCCGGTCATGAACCCGACGCCAGGATCTGGTTCACCTGCGTCTCGGCGTCGGCCAGCGCCGCCGCGACGCTCTTACGCCCGTTGAGGGCCTGCTCGACCTCCTTGGCGAAGGCGAAGGACACCTTCGGGTAGACCGGGCTGTTGGGCCGGGCGTGCGCGCTGGGCAGCAGGTCGACGAAGGGACGCAGGTTCGGCGCCTTCTCCGTCACCCACGCCTGGTAGGCCGGGCTTTGCGCCACCGAGGCGACGACCGGCAGCATACCGGTGGCCTGGCACCACGTGGTGACGTTCTCGGTGCTGTCGAACCAGGTGAGGAACGCCTTCGCCGCGTCCTGCTGCTCCTTCGAGGCGGTGGAGAAGACCATCGCCTGCTCGCCCCCCATGTTCGTCGCCTGGCTGCCGCCGGACGGGGTGGGGAGCACGGCCGTGCCGAAGTCGATGGGCGCGTCCTTGGCCCAGATGCCGACCATCCAGGAACCCTCCTGCGCGGAGGCCGCCTGGCCCTTCTCGAAGGCGCCCCACGGTCCGAGCGGCGCGCTGTGCTTGCTGATCAGGTCGACCCAGAATTGCAGTGCCCGGCGGCCCGCGTCGGAGTTGAACGCCGCCTTCCTGTTGTCGGCGGTGAGGAACTCACCACCGGCCTGCCAGAGGTTAACCTGGAAGTTCCAGGTGACGCCCTCGCCGTTGTCGCCGGGCTGGGTGAAGATCTCGTAACCGGGCTTGCCGGTCTTCGTCTTGATCGTGTCGGCTGCGGCGACCAGTTCGTCCCAGGTCGCGGGCGGGGTGTCCGGGTTGAGCCCGGCATCGCGGAACAGCGCCTTGTTGTACATGTAGCCGAGGGTGTTGCTGGAGACGGGGATCGACAACTGCTGGTCGCCGGAGCGGCCGAAGCTGAGCATCGACGGGTAGATGTCCTTGTCGAGCCCGGCCGCCGTGAGCGAGGACGACAGGTCGACGAGCTTGCCGGTCTGGGCGAGCTGTGGGACCCAGACCAGGTCGGTGATGGCTATGGTCGGCAACTGCCCGCTCGCGGCGCTGGTCTGGAGCTTCGTGAGCAGCTCCCCGCCGGGGATGTTGACCGCGTTGATCGTGATGTTGGGGTGGCCGGCCTGGTAGCGCTGCACGGCGGCGTCGAACGCGTCGGCGTTGCCGCCGTCCCAGTAGTGCCAGACGGTGATGGTCGTGGGACCGGCGCTCGTCGGGGCCGGGTCGCTCCCCGGGGCACAGGCCCCGAGCAGCAGCACTGCGGTGGTTCCTGCGGTCAGGATGGTGCGTCTGGTGGTCATCCTCCGGAGCTCCTTCCGCCCCGGTGGGATCCGGGGCTGGACACAAAGTTATTAAACCGATTTACTTACTATTTACGTGGTCCTGTCAAGAGTTTTTGGGAGAAGAAGTTGGTAACAAGTTCGCCATGGTGGCGTCATGCGGTCGTCTACCAGGTCTACCTGCGCTCGTTCGCCGACGCCGACGGTGACGGCATCGGTGACCTCGAAGGACTCCGGTCCCGCCTGCCCTACCTCGCCCGGCTCGGCGTCGACGGCGTGTGGCTCAACCCCTGTTTCCCGTCGCCGCAGGCCGATCACGGGTACGACATCGCCGACTACCGCGACATCGAGCCCGCGTACGGCACGCTCGCGGGCTTCGATCGGCTCCTCGCCGACGCCCACGCCGTCGGCCTGCGCGTCCTGCTCGACATCGTGCCCAACCACTGCTCGGTGGAGCACCGCTGGTTCCGGGCCGCGCTCGCCGCCGGACCCGGTTCGCCCGAGCGCGCCCGGTTCATCTTCCGGCCTGGCCGGGGCGCGCACGGCGAGCAACCGCCCAACAACTGGCAGTCGGTCTTCGGTGGCCCTGCCTGGACGCGGGTCGCTGACGGCGAGTGGTACCTGCACCTGTTCGCCGCCGAGCAGCCCGACTTCGACTGGGACAACCCCGAGGTCGCCGACGAGTTCGACGACATCCTGCGGTTCTGGCTCGACCGGGGCGTCGACGGTCTGCGCGTCGATGTCGCGCACGGCATGGTGAAGGCGGCCGGGCTGCCCGGCTGGGACGGCCCCCACGAGCACAACCCGCACATGTGGAACCAACCGGGGGTGCACGAGATCCACCGACGGTGGCGAGCGGTTGTGGCGGCGTACCCCCGCGATGTTGCCCTGGTCGGTGAGGTCTGGCCGCCGCACGCAGCGGACCTGGCCCGGTACGCCGCGCCCGACCGCCTCGGCCAGGTCTTCTATTTCGACCTGATGGTCCAGCCATGGGCCGCACCGGCACTGCGCCAGGCGATCACGCGCGGCCTCGACGAGGCCGGTGGCAGCGCGGGCAGGCTAGCCTGGACGCTCGCCAACCACGACGTGCACCGGACCGTCACGCGCCTCGGCCAGACGCGCGACCCACGACCGGTCCCCACACCGGACATTTCGCTCGCCCGGCTCACGATGAAACCCCAGATCGAGATGGGTACGCGTCGAGCCCGCGCCGCCGCCTTGCTGCTGCTCGCGCTGCCGGGCTCCGTCTTCCTCTATCAGGGCGAGGAACTGGGCCTGCCCGAGGTCCTGGATCTCCCCGCCGCCGCCCGGCAGGACCCGATCTGGCACCGCACCGGCGGCACCGAGCTCGGTCGCGACGGCTGCCGGGTGCCGATGCCCTGGAGCGGCACGCAGGCACCCTTTGGCTTTTCGCCGCCCGGCGCACCCGGCCCGTGGCTGCCGCAGCCCTCCTCGTATGCCGGGCTCACCGTCGCCGCCCAGGAGGCCGACGACACCTCGACGCTGCGCCTTTATCGGGACGCGGTCGGGGCCCGGCGGAAACTCTTCGGCGACGGGCTCGGACTGTCCTGGGTGGACTCCGGCGACGACCGCGTGCTCATCGCGCGCCGCGACACCGGCGCGGTCTGCGTGGTCAACACGGGTACGCGGCCGTTCCGGATCCCCACCGATCTTGGCGAAGTCATCCTGAGCAGCGCTTCCCTGCTCGACCGCGACCTGCCCCCCGACGCCGCCGCCTGGCTCGGCCCCAGCGCACGGCTTCAGCTCACGCTCGCGCCGCCGGATGGTCGGTAACCGGTCGGCCGCGCTCGATCCGACTGGGCAGACTCGGCGGCGGAACGCTTCCCGCCAGCGAGTCGCGATGGTCCCGACCCTCGGTGCCGACGTACGCCAGGTCGAACCCTCGCGCCGCCGCCGGGCCACCACCCTGAAACGCTACAACCTCAGCCACCCGCCGCCTCCGAACGAGCATCAGTCGTCGACCGACGACTCTAGAGGGACATCAGCGGCACTGCGACCGGGACGTCGGAGGTGGAAATCATGGGTCCGTAAACACGAACCGTTCCCGACATTCGGTTTTGGCAGCGTGCTGAATGACGAGGTGTAGTGGATGCCGGTGGCCGTGGCGAGGGCTCGTAGGGTGTGCCCGGCGCCGGCCACGGCTCAGGACTCGGCACCCGACGCTGGGTCGTCGAGCAGACCATCGCCCTGCTGCACTGGTTCCGACGCCTACGGACCCGCTGGGAAATCCGCGACGACATCCACGAAGCCTTCCTCACCCTCGCCTGCGCGATCATCTGCTAGCGCAGACTCCAATACTCAAAGAGTTAGGAGTTCTTAGTACTGCAACGGCACTGACCGAGTCGAGTCCTGTGCACGTTCGTTGGGTATCGCGTGACGGATGTCGATGTTGATCGGTGGCACGCGGAGTTGGACCATCTTCATGGTCGGATCGGTGGCCGGTTTCTTCGGGCGGAGCCGCGTCGGCGGGCCCGTCAGTACCTGTGTGGGTTGGTGACGAGCCTGGATCGGAAGAACGGGTGGACCCTCGCGGAGCAGGCCGGGGACGTGTCTCCGGACGGGATGCAGCGGTTGCTGCGGTAGGCGGATTGGGACGTTGAGGCGGTCCGCGACGACGTGCGGGACTACGTGATCGACCACCTCGGCGACCCGCAAGGTGTGCTGATCGTGGATGACACCGGGTAGCAGGACGAGGTCGGCGGCATCGGCCAAGTCGGCCATCATCGGAGCCGGCAGGTGAACCAGCCGCTTCCTGCCGGACCAGACATGCAGCGACGCCCCGTCGCCGACGCATGCCTTGACCAGCGCGGCCATCGGGCGCAGCGTTGACGGCAGGTGTCCGGCCGGACTCGCCCAGCCAAGTTTCAACTGTCCGACCAGAGCCTGCCAGCCGTCATCTACCTTCTGGGCCGGCGGCATTTGATAGCTCATTTGCAGATGAGCTCTCACCGTACGGGACACGTCGGTGCCGACGATCGTCGCGCCCGTGGAGCCGGCGAGGCGAGTGGTGAAGCTGATCGGAAGGCGACACACCTGGTTGCCGTCGCTGTCCTCAGCAACCAAGTCGAGCAGCACTGGGGTCGCCAGCTCGGCCTGCGGCGAGCTGAACTGGACCGTCCCAGGCCCGGAGTCAGGAGGGAATAGGTCCCGCAGGTTATCCGGGAGCACCATCGTTACTTCTTCGACGAAGCGCTCTTCGACGGTTACCGAGCCGCCGAAGGCAACCGCGTCCAGCCAGCTTTGCTGAACGGCGGCGGCTGCGGCGTCGCCGACTGGGAACGCGAACGTGCCGCGCACGCTGAAGGTTGCGTCGTTGCCGGGTCGGGGCCTGACCTCGACCCTTTCGTAGTTCTCACCAGCCGAGATGCTCCAATCCCACCGCCGAGGCGCCATCTCTGCGGCCCGTGCGTGAAGGGTTCGCTGTCGACGGAACAAGTCAGGTACGCCGTTGATCATCCCAGCCTGCTCCATATTGAGCTCGGCGAGACGCTGGCTGATTTGGTACTCCTCGCCTTCGAGGAAGCGGCGAAGACCCTCGTCCTGGTTGAACTGATCGTCGAGCCAGTCGATGCACCACCGGGTCAGTTTGACGCCCGGGTACTGGGCTTCCAGGCTCTCCCACCAGACGATCTCCGCTGGTGAGAACTCAAGTGGGACGATGAGGATCCACTCGGATGGCGAGTGCTTCTTGACGGCCTTGGCTAGCGACTTTTTTTGGTCTGCGACCGCCGCGATCCGGTCATCCGGCCCGTGAAGGACTTCACCTCGTAAATCCGCACGCCGTCCCCGGAGACGTAGCGTGTGGGGACGTAGCTGTCGCGGCCACCGTCGCCCCCGTGCCGTCGACGCCTTGCGCTTGAGGGTCGACCTTCTTGATGAGCATCTTCATCGCGCGCTCGAACCGCGCCGGGTCGCGCGTAGCTGACGTCCAGTGGATCATGAAAGCCCCTCACACCTCAGCCGGCGAATCACCGTAGCCCAGCGCTGACGTGCAGCCGCAACGACACTCGCGGCTACGACGTAACAGCCACGTGAGGGAGCGTGGATGGCATCGGAGCGCGCGGTTCAGATAGCGCGCAGCGTCCCGGAGAGCCATGTTCGGCTGGTGTGCCCAAGTTGGCGGATTCGACGACGTTCGCGGCGATGTGACGCGCCGGTCATCAGGTGCCCCCAGGTCCTCAGGCGACGGCGCTTCACCTCGCTCACCACCGCGTCTTACCCGAAGGACCTGGCACCGGAACCCGGGCCTTCCGCCGACGACCTCGCCGGCATCGCCGCTGGGCGCCGACTGGACTGATCCCACGTTCGAGTGGTCTTGCCGGTCAGGTAGACGAGCGCGCCAACTGCGCCTCGATCGCCGTCGAGACGACCTTCAACGCATCCTGCTCGAAGCCGTCCGGCAGTAGTTGTAGCGTGTGCGGGATCGCGACGCCACCCTTGCCGCAGTCGTCGGCCGTGCCGTCCAGGTGACGGGCGCTGTCCGCGCATGGCATTGGTAGCTGACTTGCGGTGGTGCCTGTCCGCGAACTTCCCGCGAACCCGGCATCAAGTTACGAAGTGGGTGCGGTTCATCCGTACTCACCCGCACACGCCTGTCGATCTACGACGTGCCCCTGGTGCTTCCCGAATGGGTAGCAAGGGCTGCGCCGCTGGCTCGACGCGTTCCGCCGGCGGCCTTCAGGCCGGGTCGTGGTGTCGGCTGCGTAGGTCGTCGGCTGCGGAACTGAGTTGCCCGCACGCATACCCTAAGTAGCGTGACCTCCAGTTACCGTGACACAACCATCGTCGGCCGCTTGCTTTCCGGCCTCGGCCGGATTGAGCACGGCCTGAGGCTCCAGCAGTCTCGAATACTTTCGTATAACAAGAGCGTCCCCATGCGGTACGCCGGGACGGACCACGAGCTCAGGGTCCACACCGACCCCGAGATCGATCTTGACTACTATGCCATGGAGCTGGGACGCCTCGTCTCTCTCACCGAGGAGATCGACCGGCTGTTCAAGAAGCCTGCCGAGATCAGTCAGGCTCGCGCCGTGTTCCTAACCGTAGTGCCGCAGGTCAAAGCCATCCGCAACGCCCTTACCCACTTCGATGATGACCCGCGACTGGACAACGTGATCTTTCTCGGTGGCGCCATTCGGCGCCTTCACCCGGACGGACGAGTCGAGCACCTCGTCGATGCCCGATATGAGCAGCACGATGCTGCTATGTCCCTGGTTGGTGCCGTAGGGCAGTGGCTGCGTGGCCGTCTACACGAAGCCCTGGCCGCCGACCCTGCCGTCCCGCTGGAGGAGCAAATCCGTAACAGGGCCGCCGGCGTGGCTTGAGTGAGGATGCGCCATCTTCGTACGGCTGCACTTCAGTTGACACCATAGGCAAGAGCTGCACTCGGCACCGCTCGGTCGTAACTGCCAGGTACCGGGCGGCAGGCCATCGGTTGGCCCCGGGGTGCCACCATCTGCTCGCTGACGGCGCCGGCCGACGTGCCCTGTTGCCCCCGTTTACCCCCCGTAAACCCCTCTGCAGAGTCGACGACCAGTGACAAGTAGCGATCAACACAGAGCGGGGTTTATGCAGCTCAACGGCAAGATGTGACCAGCGATGACAAGCCTGGTGCCGTGACGGTCGGTAAGAGGGGGTCAGGGGTTCGAGTCCCCTCAGCTCCACCATGAAAAAGCCGGCGACCGGTTCCGGTTCGCCGGCTTTTCGAGGGCCGTGTGTGGCGACGCCGGATACGGCGAACATTCATCTCCACGGTTGACGCCCGCAAGGCGGTGCGGCCATAGCGGTCGCGTTCATGCCGAGCCCACCCGTGCGGCTTGGGCGGATCGCGCCCGAGCCAACGTATACAACCGTGCACCATCGCCCGCCGGCTCGGCCACCGTGTCCGGCTCGCCATCGTGGGCCGGCCTGGCGTCGATCACTAGCCGGACCGCCCCATTCGGCGAGGACGTAACCGTCAGCGTCACCGTCGCGATGACGTTAGGCAGCGCGGCGGACACCGGCCTGTCCGGCACCGGCACGCCGTCATTTGGCACGACGTTTTCTGCCTCGGCCGGCGTGGCGGGGTCAGCAACGAGCGCGAACAACCCACCGGCCGCGCCCAATGCCCGATCCAGTGCCGACGCCACCTCCGGCGTTGGCTGCCTTCCACCGGTTTCGAGGTCCCACAGGTAGCTGTGCGAGTAGTGCGCCAGCCTCCCCAACCGGCGCAGCGACAGCCCGCGCCGCACCCGCAGCTCCTTCAGCTGGCTGGCGAACTGCGAAGCCGGTTCGACTTCGTCACGGGTCACATCGTGCGGTTCCCGAACGGCGTAGAATCCAAGATCCGCATCACTGGCGACGCACAGCACCTCCCGCAATGCCCGACGGGTGTCCTCCTGCGGCCAGCGGACCACTCCGCGTTCGAGCTTGCCGACATGGGCAGCGTCCAGGCACGACTCCCGGTCGGTGTGCTCGTGCAGCCAGGCGTTCACCGCCTCGGCCAACTCTTGCCGGGACAATGCCTGGCCCGGCCTCGACGGCGACAACTGCCGTAGCCGCACGTGCCGCAGCAGGTTGTTCGGCTTCTGCACGGATCTACCACCCTTCGCGTATCGTTACGCCATTCATCCGTCCCAGGGGCGCGCACTCCACAGCCGCTCGCGCCCGCCTTCGAGCTTCGAGGTCACTCGCCTACTCGGACCAACCCGGCTCGTTCATACGGCGGGCGCCGACCAGAGTCGGCATCAAGCGATGTTGCAAGGCTGTCTTCTGTCTATTCCCTGCCCATACGTGTTCCCATCGCTCGACCAGATGAGGCTACGATCGTCTGACGGCCCGCGGAACTGACCGCCAGTGCGGGTGCGTCGGCGGGCAGAGGGGAAAGCGGAGGAAGTCCGTGGCACCTGGACCAATAACCCTGACCGGGAGTCAGAGTTCGCGTGCAATCGGCCTCGTGTCAGGGTTCGTGCTGAAGCTCGCCCGGCAATCTGCCGCGTTGACGCAAGAGAAGCTTGCCGAGGCCCTAGGCGTCGATGTGTCAACCGTTCAAGGTTGGGAGTCTGGCCGTCGGCCGCTTTCCGCGATCAACGCAGGCGACTTCCTTCGTTTGTGTGGCCGATTATCTCGCCTCGGTGCGCCGGCATCCACGGGGCGCCATCTGCGCGAGGCGATCGAAGCCGACCAGGTGCTCTCGACCGGCATCGCGGCGGGCGCGGCCTGGGTCGACCCGGACAGTCATCCGCTGGCCGCCAGCGTCCACCGCTGGACGATCACGAACCTGATCACATGGCCCATCGTCGGAAAGATGCCGCAACATCTCCACGAGTTCAGGTCTCACGTGCCTCGACGTGGCCCCACTCGGGTGCAGCCCAGATTGGACGATGAGGAGCGTACGCGCTTCCTCGATCATTTGCTTGTCGTGGCGGAGCGCGCCCGGAAGGCCGACGAGGCGCTTTTACGCCGACAGGCTGTGTATCTTCTGGGGTTCGACGGCAGGCCGGCAGTGGCCGACTGGCTCCGTGCGGAGTGGAACCGCGCTGGCCGCCGGAAGGTCAAACGGGAAGACATCACCGGTCTTTTGAAGGCGCGTTCTGCCTCAGTTGCGCTGGCCGTCGCGGGCGACAGTACATACCTTTATGACTTTGTCGATCACATGACAGACGGGCCGGGGGAGATAGCAAACCTCAATTACTGGGCTTACTGGATCGGTGAGCTGAGCGACGAGCAAACCAGTGATGCGTTCATGTTGAATGCGGATACGCGGTCTTGGACTGGTGACCGACTACTACACCATCTTATGGTCCGCCTCCAACCCGACTCGCCTCACTTGCCGCTGAATCTGTGCACGCTTCACGCCCTTTTCACCTCGCGACCGTCGCTTCTCAATGGGCGCCCCGCCGTCCGTGCGTCGCTTGTCGATGTGCTCGCTGAGCTCGCCTCGACCGATGGCCTGAGCCGTGCCGAGCGTGACCAGCTCGCAGGACTCCAGTACGCGGTGCGTATCGCTGACCGCTAGAAGAGAGGACACATTTTGAGTGACGCCGAAGCTCTCGCCGCGTTCGGGTACGAGCTCGGGCTGTTGAAGCGCGTCCGACGCTCCGGCTGGTGGCACGCTGGCGTACGTGATCCGGAGTCGGTTGCCGAGCACACCATGAGGACCGCTCAGTTGGCCGCGCTCATCGCTGCCGAAGAGGGAGCCGATCCCGTCCGAGCATCGTTTCTCGCCCTGTGGCATGACACTCAGGAAACCCGGACCGGCGACCTACCGCATACCGCCACTGCATATCTGACCAAGCCTGAACCTCGCCAGATCACTGCCGATCAGACCGAACGCATTCCCGAGCGAAGTCGTGAAACGATCCGTGACGCTGTGAACGAGTACGAGTCTGGAGACAGTCTTGAAGCGGTTTGCGCCAAGGATGCTGACAAACTGGAGATGCTGCTACAGGCCGTTGAGTACAGGGATCTTGGCATACGTCGGGTTGACGGCTGGATCGACTCGGCTCGTAAGAGCCTGAAGACGGAGACCGGACAGCGAATTGCCGAGGCGGCGATCAACCTGTCTCCGCTCTCGTGGCGTGACAGGTGACGGTGGGACTGTAGGAGGCCGGCGGGACGGCGATGCGTCCCGCGTGACGGTGACGTTCGGGCCGTCGGGGTCGCTGGCCATCCCGCTGACGAAGACCCCGCCGGGAACCCGTCGGGCGCCGAGGATGCTGCCCTCCGGGTCGCGGTTGACCGGGTCCGGGTCCTCGAAGCAGGTCGGCGGCGGGTTCGGGTCGTCGCAGCTGGGCGGGACGGCCCGCGCGGCGGTCGGCGCGAGCAGCGTCGCCGCCAGACTGGTCGCCAGGACCGGGGGCAGGCCACCCTGACCGGGCTCTCGTGTCGCATGACGGAATATCCCTTCCTCGTACGCGGAGCGAACCGCCGATCGGCGGTCGCTCGGAGATCCACCGTCCTGGGTGGACAGGCCGTGGCGAGGGGATATCAGCACGACGTGAAAGAGCCTCGCAATTGGGGTTCTGCGCCCGTACCGGGGCCTCGTACCAGGGCATTTCCGGACCCGCGTGGCGACTCGGCCGGCACTTCTGACGGCTTCTCGACGCTGCCGCCGCTGTTACCCACGCCACGTACGTCGATATCGAGTCACCTTCCCGACCCGGTGGCTAGCATCGGGGTTCGGTTTCGGCAGGGAACGAGGAGGCGGCCAGTCGTGATCACCCGAGTCGAGGTCGACGCGGCGGCGTCCCGGATCGCCGGGCGGGTGCGGCGTACGCCGCTGATCGAGGTCGATCCGGGGACCTGGGCCGGGCCGGGCTGGTTCAAGTGCGAGTTCATGCAGCACACCGGCACGTTCAAGGCCCGAGGCGCGATCAACCGGGTGCTGGCCGCGGGCGAGTCCGGTGAACTCGACCCGGCGGTGGGCATCGTGGTCGCCTCCGGCGGCAACGCCGGGCTCGCCAACGCGTACGCGGCTCGGGCGCTCGGGGTGCCGGCCACGGTGTTCGTGCCGCTGACCGCCCCGGCGGTGAAGGTGGCGAAACTGCGGGCGTACGGCGCGACCGTGGTCCAGCACGGCAACGAGTACGCCGAGGCGTACGAGGCGGCGCAGAAGACGGTCGCCGAGACCGGGGCGGTCTACTGCCACGCGTACGACCAGCCGGAGATCGTCGCCGGTGCGGGCACCGCCGGCAGCGAGTTGATCGACCAGCTCGACGGGGAGGTGGACACCGTCCTCGTCGCGGTGGGCGGTGGCGGGCTGATGGCCGGTGTCGCGGCCGCCGTCGAGGGGGTGGCCCGGGTCGTCGCGGTGGAGCCGCTCAGCATTCCGACCCTGCACGATGCGCTGGAGCGGGGCGGGCCGGTGGACGTGCCGGTGTCGGGGATCGCGGCCGACTCGCTCGGCGCCCGCCGGGTCGGTGACATCGCGTACGCGGTGGCGGTTCGGACCGGCGTACGGAGCGTGTTGGTCTCCGACGAGCAGCTGGTCGACGCCCGGCGGCAGCTCTGGGACCGGTGGCGGATCGTGGTCGAACACGGTGCCGCCGCCGCGTACGCCGCACTCGCCTCCGGTGCCTACGAGCCTGCGCCGGGCGAGCGGGTCGCGGTGCTGCTCTGCGGGGCGAACACCGACCCGTCCGACCTCTGAGCGGCCGCCGCGACCATGACCATGGAGACGACGAGGACGGTCCGGCCGGTCGAGCCGGAGGATCTTGACGAGGTGGCGCGGATCTACGCCCACTACGTGACCGAGAGCGTGGCGACCTTCGACGAGGTCCCGCCGACGGTGGCCGACTGGCGGCGCAAGGCGGCGACACTGCGGGCGGCCGGGCTGCCGTTCCTGGTCGTCCAGGTCGGTGGCGCGGTGGCCGGATTCGGGTACGCCGCACAGTGGCGGCCCAAACCGGCGTACCGGCACTCGGCCGAGAACACGATCTACCTCGCGCCGGACCGGACCGGGGCAGGGCTCGGGTCACTGCTGCTCGGTGCGGTGCTGGACGGGTGCGTGGCGGCCGGCGTACGGCAGGTTGTCGCGGTGATCGCCGACACCGGCAGTGACGCCTCCGCCGCCCTGCACCGCCGGCACGGCTTCACCGAGGTCGGCCGGCTCGGGTCGGTCGGCTTCAAACACGGCCGCTGGATCGACACGGTGCTCTTCCAGCGCGACCTGACCACCGAAGCCTGACCGGAAGCCGGACTGAAACCTGACCACCGAAGCCTGACCGGAAGCCGAAGCGGGAGCCGCAGCGGGGACGGCCGGGCCTGACCGGGCGGGTCGGCGGCAGCTCAGCGGCGGGTCAGGCGCTGCCAGACGCCCGGCGGTTCGAGCTGGTCGGTGGTGTGCAGCGGGCTGCCCATCGGTGGCTGGTCGCCGACGGTCGCGGTCACCCGACCGTGTTCCACACCGGCCGCGAGCTGCCTCGGCACGGGCGGGATCTCGGTGCCGAGCCGGACCTCCAGCCCCGGCCAGCCGATCACGTCCACGTTCTGCGCCGCCCGCAGTGTCGTACCGGGGGTGTCGAGCGGGCCGCGTACGGCCGCCACCTCCTGTCCGGCCGCGACCACCGTGTGTACGCCCAGCGCGGCGGCGGCCGAACGGACCAGCGGCGTGGTCGCCCGGAACACCGCCCGCAACTGTTCCGGGGTGTGCGCGCCCGGTTGCCCGAGCACCGCACCGACGACGAGCACGCTGGCGGTGCCGACCCTCGCGACGGCGGCGAAGGTGAAACAGCCGCCGGCCTCGTCGGTGGAGCCGGTCTTGACTCCGACCACCCCGTCCCGACCGAGCAGGTCGTTGTAGTTGGTGATCGTCCCCTCGACCGGCACGGTCGCCTTCGGCTGGGCGACGATCTCCGCGAACGCCGGCAGGGCCATCGCCTTGCGGGTGAGAATCACCTGGTCGACGGCGGTGCTCACGGTGTCCGGGGCGAGCCCGGCCGGGTCGGTGTAGCGGGTGTTGGTCATGCCGAGCCCGGTCGCCATCGCGTTCATCTTGTCGACGAACGCGGCCACGCTGCCCGCGTCCCAGGCAGCGAGGATCCGGGCCATGTTGTTCGCCGACGGCAGCATCACCGCCTGCAACGCCTGCCGCTGGGTGAACTTCGCCCCGGCGGTGACCCGGATCAGCGACTCGCCGCGCGCCTTCTCCGCCGGGTACGCCGCCGCCTGTGCCGCGCTGACCGTCAGGCTCGGCCCGGACTCGCCGACGCCGAGCGGATGGTCGGTCAGCACCACGTACGCGGTCATCACCTTCGCCACGCTGCCGATCGCCACCGGTGTCTGGGCGCCGTGGCTGCCCAGGTCGCCGACACCCTCGACGGCGACGGCGGCCTGCCCGGTCGACGGCCAGGGCAGCTGCGGCGGGGTGCCGGGGATCCGGGTGGAGGCGGGCACCGTCTGGTCGGCGGTCGGGCGCGGCGGATCGTGCCAGAGCGGCTGACTGACGAGCAGCCCGATCGCGACGAGCACCAGTGCCAGCGCGGCGGGCAGCAGCAGCTTCAGCCGCCGTGACCGGCGTTGCGCCGCGGCGTACGAGGCCGACTGATACATGAGCGCTGTTCCTCCACGAGATCGTCAACGCCACGGACGGCGCTGACGAATCTGATATTGCCGCTGGTCGCGGGCGCGGTGCGGCATCATCGACGGATTGACCCCGGCAGCGGTGGCCGGTTCGCCGGGCGCGGTCGCCAGACCCAGGGCACGGTGTACGGCCAGCTCGTGCTTTCGAGCGGAGGGAGCCTACGCGATCTTCGACCAGGCGAGGGGGCAGTTACCGGACCCTCCGGTGCGGGCAGCCGGAAATGCGCCGCCCGCACCCGATGATCGTCACGGCGTGACGGCCGCCCAACCGGGTCCGACCGGGCCCAGCGGACCCCGTACGGTCTCCCGGCGCTCGCCGGACGAGCCGGTCGGTGCCAGGGGAGCCGCGCAGGTCGCGCCGGACGGTGGAAGCCGGCGGTCGACCAGGTACCGGTCGACGAAGGCGGTGACGCACGGTGTGCCCGGGTAGATTCCGTGCCCCGGACCATCGAAACTGACCAGCCGACCGTTGCGCCCGAGCTGGTCCGCGACGTTCGACGCCCACTCGTACGGGGTGATCGGGTCGTGGAGCGAGTTGACGACCAGCACGGGCAGGTCGGTGCGGACCCGGAGCCGGTGCTGCGGGTTGTTCACCTCGCCCTTCCAGCCGAGGCAGATGCCGAGAGCGCTCAGCGCCGGAGCCGAGCCCCGCATGGTCGGCGCGGCCCGGCGGGCCAGGTCGACGTACCGGCGGAACCCGGACAGGCCGTCGACCGGCAACGCCCAGTCCTGGCAGAACACCGGCATCGGGTACTCGACCAGTTCGTGGGTGGTGATCTTCGCCGGTTGCGTCGTCGTCGCCGGGGCGACCCCGTTCCCGGCCATCGTGGCGAGCCGGTTGGCCAGTCCGACCCAGTCCGGGCCGTAGAACGCGTTGAGCACCCGACCGCTCAGATCGAGCCAGGTCAGCGTGCTGCCGTCCACCGGGTCGACCAGGGTGCCCGCCTCGGCGCGGCGCATCAGCCCGGCCAGGACGTCGGCAACGTCCCGCCCGTGCAGCGCGCAACCCGCGGTCCGCTCGCACCAGGCCGCGAACTGCTCGAACGAGTGCTCCGCCCCGACCGACTCGGTACGGACGAACGCGCCGGTGTCGAGGCTGTGGTCCATGGTGCTGTCCATCACCAGCGCCCGCACCCGGTCGGGGTAACGCTCGGCGTACATCTGCCCCATGAGGGTGCCGTACGAGGTGCCGAAGGAGCTGACCTGCCGTACGCCGAGCGCGGCCCGGATCGCGTCCATGTCGTGCGCCACGCTGACCGAGTCGACGTGGTCGAAGAGCGGGCCGGTGTTCGCCTTGCAGTTGTCGTACAACCGGTGGTTGTACGCGACCAGCGCGCGGAACTCCGACTCGTCGGCCGGGACGGGGAAGGGCTGCTCCTCAAGGAGCGCGAGGGAACAGCGGATCGGGTTGCTGCGGGCGACACCACGGGGGTCGAAGCCGATCAGGTCGAACCGTTCCCGGATCTCCGGGCTGCCGAACCGCTCGGGGCGCCCGATCACCGAGTCGACGCCGGAGCCGCCCGGCCCACCGGCGTTGATCAGTAGTGGGCCGATCCGGGTCGCCGGGCCGGTGGCGGCTCGTTTGGCGAGTGCCAACGGGAAGGTCGCGCCGCGTGGCCGGGACCAGTCGACCGGTACGGCGAGGGTGGCGCAGCGCAGGCCGGTGTCGTCCGGCTGCTCCGGGCACGGCTGCCAGTCGAGCGCCGGTGGCCGGTAACCGTTGGTGGTCGAGTCGGCGTTCGCGGTCCCGCCGGCCACCGCCCCGGCGGGTGCGCCGGAGGCGCCGATCAGGAGGACGAGGGCGGCCGAGACTCCGACCGTGAAACGGATCGCTCTTCGCATAGGGCGACAGCTCCCATCGATGGACGTTTCGCCAGTCGAGCATGGCTGGATCGGTTGGCTGAAGGGTTGGCGGAGGAGGTCAGGGGGATCTCCGGGAGGTCCCCCACGGCCGGGTCCGGCGTCCTACCCGAGCCGGTGTCGGCCCGGTTCGGTACGGTTCGGGGCAGGATCGGCGGGCGTCGACGGGGGTGGTGCGGGTGAACTCGTACGCGGTTCTGCTGCGCGGCATCAACGTCGGCCGCAACAACCGGATCGCGATGGCGGACCTGCGGGCCCTGCTGAGCGGGCTCGGCCACACCGATGTCGCGACGCTGTTGCAGAGCGGCAACGCGGTGTTCCGTACCGACGGGACCGATCCGGCCGCACTGACCACCGAGATCGAACGAGCGATCAGGAAGGAACTCGGGCTCGACATCGCCTGTGTGGTCCGGGACCGGGCCGACCTGGCCCGGATCGTCGCCGACAACCCGCTGAAGGGTCGGACCGACGAACCGTCGAAGCTGCTGGTCTGCTTCCTCACCGAGCGCCCCGATCCGGCGAAGATCGCCGCCATCGACTTCAGCGCGTACGCGCCGGAGGAGTGCGGGGTCGGCGAGCGGGAGCTCTACGTCTGGTACCCGGCCGGGCAGCAGTCGGCGAAACTGACGTACGCGTTCTTCGAGAAGCGGCTCGGCTGCGCGGCGACCGCCCGCAACTGGAACACGGTCACCAAACTGCTCGCCATGATGAGCTGACCCCCTGCCGGAAGGTGGCGCGACCACGTGACGACGCAGGTCATCGTGCTCAACGGTGGTTCCAGCTCGGGCAAGTCCGGGATCGTCCGGTGCCTCAAGCACCTGCTGCCGAATCCCTGGATCGACCTCGGTGTCGACGATCTGATCGACCGGCTGCCACCGTCGATGGTGAGATTCGGGCAGCAGGGCGAGGTCATCCTGGGCGAGGGCTTCGGCGAATTGCAGAATGCCTGGATGAGCGGCATCGCCGCGATGGCGAGGGCCGGGGCGCCCGTCATCGTCGATGACGTGTTCCTCGGTGGAGGTGCCTCGCAGGAGCGCGCTCGTAGACACCTGGCGGGCCTCAGGGTGCTCTGGGTCGGGTGCGTTGCGCCCCGGACATCGCGGCGGCCCGCGAGATCGCCAGAGGCGACCGGGTGATCGGAATGGCGGCGTCGCAGGCCGAGACCGTGCACCAAGGGGTCGTCTACGACGTGGAGGTGGACACCGGCCACACCGAGTCCCTGGACTGTGCGCGCACCATCGCCGCGTACGTCATCTGATGTCGACCCGTTGTTCGGGGATGAGCAAACTTTCCCGGAGCGCCGGCGTCGTAATGGCGGAGGTGGGCTGTGGACCAGGGTTCCGAGCGCGAGTTCACCGCATTCGTCAGCGCACGTGGTGAAGCTCTGCTGCGGGTCGCGTACGCCCTCGCCGGTGACCAGTACGCCGCCGAGGATCTGCTCCAGGACGCGCTGGCCAAGGCGTACGCCCGCTGGCCGAAGATCCGGGGCGATGCCGAGCCGTACGTCCGGCGGATCCTCTACAACGAACAGATTTCCGGCTGGCGGCGCCGCAAACGGCGACCGGAGGTGCCGCTCACCGCGACCCCGGAACCCGCAGCCGACCGCGACACCGCCGACGACACCGTGTTGCAGATGATGCTGCGGGACGCGCTGCGGATGCTGCCGCCCCGGCAGCGGGCGGTCCTGGTGCTGCGTTACCTCGAAGACCTCAGCGTCGAACAGACCGCCGCGCTGCTCGGCTGCCGGGTCGGCACGGTGGCGAGCCAGTCCTCCCGCGCACTGGGCAAGTTGCGGGCCCTGGTGCCCGCCTTCGACACCCTGGTCAACCGGAGCGACACGACGCAGCGGGACGACGACAGACAACGGCACGGGCGGACCAAACGCACCAACCCTAGGACCCGTTGGGAGACGGTGCGATGAGCCACGCGACTGACCAGGCCCTGCGTCGGGCCGTACGCGGTCTGGCCGGCGAAGCCCGCGCCGTGACCGACCTGGCACCGCTCGCGATAGCCCGGGTCCACCGGGTACGGCAACGCCGCCGCCGCGTCGGCGCCGTCGCCGCCGGGATGGTCGCGTTCGCGGTGATCGCGGCACCCTTCGTCTGGCTGCGCCCCGGACCGAATCCGCAACCCACCGGTCCGCACCTCATCGACCGGCGGTCCGATGATCCGACCGAGCTTGCCGTAACGCCG
The DNA here is from genome assembly GCF_055586685.1 of Micromonospora sp. NPDC049529. NCBI lineage: Bacteria > Bacillati > Actinomycetota > Actinomycetes > Micromonosporales > Micromonosporaceae > Micromonospora > Micromonospora sp. NPDC049529. The sequence continues at coordinate 83,987 of NZ_JBVJHT010000025.1, read as the reverse complement.
TCGCGACCGCCCACTCAGGAGGCGGGCAGTGCCTGGTGGAATCGTCCGGTCGGGCTCACCGATGGCTGGGTGATAGCCGGCGCGACCACCACCGGGTCCCCGCGCCAGCCCGCCTACGTGCTCGACCGCGCCCGGAACGCGTACGCCTCCTACAGCACCTACGACGAGCTGTGGGCGGCGCCGAGCGGCAACTTCGCCGCCGTCTACGACTATGACCGGCGGGGTGAGACCGGGCTGCTGAACGTGCCGACCGGTGTGATCAACTGGGTCCGTACCGGCACCCACATCCTCGATCCGCAGTGGTCGCCGGACGGCGGCAGACTGCTGCTGACGGTCATGGACCAGCAGTCGGCGGGCGGCCTCGGCGCCGTCATCGTGACCGCCGCGAACCGGCAGGTCCGCGAGTTCTCGACCGACGGGACGAAATACCTCTGCACCGACTACTGCCAGTTCACCTGGCTGCCGGACGGCAAGGAGGTCGCGCTCCAGCAGACCGACCCGGTGGGGGAGCGCTCGGAGGATGCCCGGCACCCACGGCGCGGGCTCCAGCTCTTCTCGGTCGACACCGGCCAGCCGACCCGGTTCCTGCCGATCAGGGGCGACGTGGTCGGACCGTACTCGTGGTCGCCGGGCCGGGATTCCGTGGTGATCCAGGGGCAGCAGGAGGCGCAGCTCGTCGACGCCAGCACCGGGGCGGTACGCGGTAAGCTGCCGAGTGCCGACGCATTCTGGACCGGCACCGACCGGCTCATGTACGTCGCCAGCCGTGACGGAAATCTCATCGCGACCGAAATCGACGTTCAGGGCAACGAGCTGCTGCAGGTGGTGCTCCCACCCGACCTGGCCGGACGGCAGATCACGGTCGCACCCCGTTGAACGGGCACCTCGGCGCCGGTCGGATCGGCCGGGCGCCCGATCCCCGGGGGGCACCGCCCCGACTCCCGGTCCAGGTCGATGTGCGGACCCGCGTCGTCAATCACGGCCACGCGGGTCCTGCCCCGACGTGCCGGGTCGCCTTCGACCAGACGTCGGCAGGCTGTCACCCTCGCCCGTTGGCCTGGCGGAGCATCGCGTCCTGTTCGGCGTCGGGCATGAGCTCCCGGACCTCTTGCGGGCAGCGGCAGGCGACGGCGATCTTGGCCGCCCAGGCCAGCGCCTCCTCGCGCGAGGCCACCTCGACGACCGAGAACCCGCCGATGACCTCCCTGGTCTCCGGGTAGGGACCGTCGGTGACCACCCCGTCGGTGCCCACGACGCTCGCCCTCTGGCGTTCGACTCCGGCGCCGAAAACCCACACGCCGGCGCTGTGCGCCTCCTGGACCACCGCGTGCGAGGCCTTGCCCACGTCGGCGAAATCCTCGTCGGGGATGTGGTCCATCGCACCGTCGGGAAACGAGATCAAGTAGCGGGTCATCCCATGGCTCCCTTGTCTCGGCGGCCTCCTGCGACCGCCTCTCACCTGTTCTCCGGAACGACTGGCCCGGATCCGCTGCTGTGCCGGAAAAAGGTCTCACAGGGTCCTGACGAAAATTGGTCTTGGCGCTTGTTACCTGGGACCCGGTCGTCATGGCGGCGACGGTGCGCGCGGCCATCGACGCCGCGGCAGCCCCGGATGGACCCCGACCCACAGGCCTACGCGGCCGAGCTGGTCGGCCTCTTCAGCCGAGCTACCCGGAAGGAATCCTCATGACCACGACGACCGAACCCCGGCCCCTCACGGCTATGGCGGTCACCCCCCCCGTGAAGACGCTGAACCGCGTCACCCTCCTCGTCTGGGGCTGCGCCGGTCTGCTCAACGTCATCGTCACGCTGGCCGCCCGGACCGGCCGGTCCGAGGGGCTGAATTTTCCGCCCGCTCTGCCGAGGTGCCGGCCTCCCGCGCGGCCAACGCACGGTCAACCGTGACGTGTACGAGCACAGTCCGGGATAACCTTGGCTCATATGGCTACCTATCGCACTGCCTCAGTGCTCCTCTCCTCGGACGGCACCAGGACCCCCGGGACCGCTGCACTCTTCGCCGAGCCCGCCCGCAAGGGTGGGATCCCACCCTGGGCCGGTGACTTCCGACCCGCCAACAGCGCCGGCAACGGCCCCAAGAACGCCGTCGGGAAGACCTTCACGTTGGAGTTGCCCGACGGCAGCACCGGCAAGGTCGTGGTCCAGAGCCTCAAGAGCGGGAAGGGCGGCGTCGTGCTGGCGTTGATGGGCGAGGACGCGCCCCCCTTCTGATCGGGAAACGCGGTCCGGGTTGCCCTGGGCGGCGGCGTGCCGACCCGGGGCTACCGATCACCGGCGGCCGGTGGACAGGGCGACGAGATACTGTCCGCCGCCCGCCTCGACGCTTGCGGTCACCGGCAGTCCGGGCACCAGCCGGGAGAACCGGTCGACCAACCAGTCCGCCGTCTCCTGGGCGTCCTTCCTGCTCGGACAGCGGGCGACCAGCTCGCGGCCACCCTTGCGTTCGAGCCGCTCGGCGACGGTGATCAGCGGTGCGGGCTCCACCACGTGCAGACGGTCCGGCCAGGCGATGACCACCTTGACCGCGCCCTTGCGGGTGTTGCAGGCACGGTGCGCGAGTCGCTCGGCGACCTTGGCCTTCTTGTCGGCGGTACGGCTGTCGACGCTGGGACCACGCGGGTCGTTCACCGACATGTCGGCGTCGACCGGCTCGTCACACACCCAGCAACGCCAACTGTCCCGCCTCGCGACGTCATCGAGAAGACTCATCCGAGCAAACTAGCCTGTCGGCAGCTGAGGGCTGCGTACGCGGCATCACCGCGTACGAGGGCTGGCACCTCGGTCGCGAGGCGGGTCAGCATGTCGCTTGAGCTTGTCGAGTGCCCCGGATTGAATGGGCGGGCCAATTCGTGCCTGTCCATTCGATCCGTGAGGATAATTCATGCCGGCTGGTCGACCACTCCAGGCACACAGCCCTGCTCCGGGAGCTTCGCAGTGGCACGGCCTCGCGGACCATCTTCGGGGCACCGCCGAGTTGGCCAGGCGGTTCGCGGCGCCTTTCGGCGGCGGCGATGTGGCGTACTGGTTGGGAGCGCTGCACGATGTGGGCAAAGCCGCCTGCGGCTGGCAGGACAAACTCGCGGCGGTGGCGAATACCGGTACGGCGGTGGGCATCGACCACAAGGCACTCGGCACCCGGATCGCGTGGGAGCGGGGGCTCGGCGGCTTCGCGAACGGAATCTACGGGCATCATGGCGGCCTGGTCGACGGTCCACGCCTGGCCGGCGTACTGAAGGACCGGCTCGCCAAGTATTCGGAGCACATCACGTCGGCCGAGACTGAGGTGTCCGGACTACTGCCGGACCTGCCGGCCAGCCTGGCGCAGTTCGCACCCGAGGCATGGCGCGATCCGCTGGTGGGGGAGATGGCGCTCCGGCTGTGTTACAGCGCCCTGGCGGACGCGGACAGCCTCGACACCAGCGCCCACTTCCGGCAACTGTCCGAGCCGCAGGTCCGAGAGGATGCCGACTTCGGTCGTCTCCACAAGTTGTTCGAGCAGCGCCGGGGCGACGAGGTGGCCGGACGGGGAAACACGCCGGTCGGCGTACTCCGGGAACGGGTCTACGCGGACTGCCTGGGCGCGGCCGAACATCGGCCGGGGGTGTTCCGACTGGGCGCACCGACCGGAGCCGGCAAGACTCTCGCGAGTGCGGGGTTTGCGCTCCGGCACGCGGCAAAGTACGGCAAGCAGCGGGTCATCGTCGCCGTACCGTTTCTCACCATCACCGAGCAGAACGCCGCCGTCTATCGACGGATGCTCGATGAGGACGGGGCGGAGCCGGTTGTCCTGGAGCACCACAGCCAGGCAAACTTCGACGGCGGTGATGCCGGGCGTTGGGCCAGGCTGGCGGCCGAGAACTGGGACGCCCCGTTTGTCGTCACGACGTTCGTCCGGCTGTTCGAGTCGCTCTACGCGCGCAAGCCCTCCGCGATGCGGCGGGTGCATCGACTCGCCAACTCGGTGATCGTGCTGGACGAGGTCCAGGCGCTGCCGCACCCGATGCTCGCACCGATTCTCGACGGGCTGCGGCTGCTGGTTCAACACTTCGGGGCGACCGTGCTGCTCTCCTCCGCAACCCAACCGAGCTTCTGGGCCCTGGGCGAATTCAAGGGCGTCAAGCGCACCGACCTGATCCATGACACGCCCACGTTGGTGAACGACCTGCGGCGGGTGCGGTTCGAGTGGAAGCTCGCCGAGCCGAGGCCGACCCTGTCCGACATCGCCGAGCAGGCGGCAGCCGAGCCGGCGGCACTGGTGGTCGTCAACACCACCGCGAACGCCAAGACCGTCTTCGACCACTGGCGGGACATCGAGCCGGAGGGCGTGGCCTGGCATCTGTCGACCCGGATGTGTCCGGACCACCGGCAACGGGTGCTGGCACGGGTACGGCGGATGCTCAAGGACGGTGAGCGGGTGCTGCTCGTGTCGACCCAGCTCATCGAGGCCGGGGTGGACGTCGACTTTCCGGTGGTCTTCCGGGCGATGGCACCGGCGGACTCGCTGCTCCAGGCCGCTGGGCGGGCGAACCGGGAAGGCCTGCTTGCACAGGGTGGCCGAGTGGTCGTCTTCGCGCCGGAGGACGGGGGACAGCCACCGACGTACAAGACCCTGGTCGGCTGCGCCAGGCAGCACTTCGGGCCGGGAAAACATGACCCCGACGACCTGGCTGCGCTGGAGCACTACTACCGGGATGTGTACGACGCCCTCAACCTGGCGGACTCCCGGCACGTCGGGCAGTTGATCCAGAAGGCTCGCGCTCGGTGGGAGTTCGAAACCGTCTCGGACGGCCCGGTGGTGGATGCCGGTGCCAAGCGGCGCGACTCGAAGCTGGCGTTCCGGATGATCGATGACGGGGGTATCTCCGTGGTGACGCCGCAGGGCGCGAAGACGCCGGAAGAGCAGCTTGAGGTCGAGCGGGTGGTGGAGGAGCTGCGGGACGCGCCGGTTCCCGAGATGGCGAAGTTGCGGCTCCTCCAGCCGTACACGACCAACGTGCATCCGAGCGCGCTGAGGAAGCCGGGCGTGAACGCGCTGATGAAACCGATCCTCGGCACCGACGTACGCCGTGGTGCGCTGGTGGAGTGGTGCGGCGGTTACGACGCCCAAACCGGCATCGAGTTCGACCCCTGTCTAGAGGACTTTGTTCTGTGACGTCGCCGAAGGTGGGGAAATCCTGAGCTCGTTCTCCACGCTTCGTGACGGACCGTCTGTCCGACATGGACGAGTGAGGGCTTGACCATCCGACGCCACCCTGACTGAATGGGCGGGGCTGCCCCGATCTTCATGATCGTAGACGTGGTGTCGATCCCGCTTTGGACGTGACGGATCCGGATCGTTTTCCATGCCTCTCCCGAACTGATTCTGATCTTGACAGTCGCTGCCGGAAAGAATGTCGTACCGGTCGGTCATCATCCGGCTGATGCTTCCAGCCCATTTGTGGGCGTCGCCCAGATGAACCGTGCCCACGCACGGCATTGTCGTCAATCCTGATCGGAGGGGTTTGCCCTGTGACAGCAGAGGTGGTCAACGGGGTTACGCTGCGGCGGAGTCCCGAGGGAGATCTGCCGGTGGTGGTGCAGGTCAGCGCCGATGCGGCGCTGTTCTCCCGGCCGGAGTTGAAGGTCGAGCGGGTTACCTACCCGGTGATGACGCCGTCCGCTGCGGTCGGCGTACTGGAAGCGATCTTCTGGAAGCCCGAGATGCGTTACCGGATCGTCGCGATCGAGGTGCTCAAGCCGATCAAGCAGTTCACCATTCGGCGCAACGAGACCTCGGACGTTGCACCCCTCGCCGAGGCGATCAAGGGATCCCGGCGGGTCGACACGGCAGCCCGGCGGGACCAGCGCAACGCCGTGTGTCTGCGCGATGTGGCGTACCGGATCCATGCCCACATCGAGCTTGCCGGGCATGCCGACAAGTCTGTGGCAGCGTACCGGGACCAGTTGCGGCGGCGGGTGCGTAAAGGGGCCTGCTTCCAACAGCCGTACCTGGGTGTGCGGGAGTTCAGTGCCGAGTTCGGCTGGCCGGACGAGACGGAACGCGCGCACGTCAACGAGGAGATCGGCATCATGCTGCACTCCATCCACCGCGACGGTAAGGCCGGACAGCCGCGGATGGAGTGGTTCGCCGCTCGTGTCGTCGACGGTGTCCTCGCGGTCCCGGAGCGCGGGATCGAACTGGCGCTGCCCGAAGGTCTGGTGGCCTAGTGCTCCTGCAACGCCTGGTCGAGTACGCCGAGACCAGCGACGACGTGATCCCACCGTTCTACGCCCGCAAGGCGGTGCGCTGGATCCTCAACATCAGCGCTGACGGCACTCCCACGGGGGACTTCGTCAACACAGCGGAGCCGACCGATCCGCAGCGCAAGTACGGCACCCTGCGCCTGGTGCCGGCCGTCACCCGTACCGTTGGAATCGCCCCCGTGCTCGGAGTCGACAACGGGGAGTACGTCTTCGGCTGGCTCTCCGAGGGCGCGAAGCCCGAACGGGTGGCGAAGCAGTACGACGCGTTCCGTGAACTGATCGACCAGTGGGCATCGGCCGAGCCGACCGGTCCGGGTCCGTCCATCGCCGCGTTCTACCGGGACGGCCATGATCGCAAGCTCGAACCGCCGGACGGCTGGGCCCGCCCCGACCTGATCACGTTCCGGGTGGCTGGCGCCTATGCCGCCGAAGCCGAACAGGCCGTACGCTTCTGGGCCGGTATCGCCGGTGATCGCAAAGGTTCCGGGCGGATCGGTCTCTGCCTGGTCTGCGGGCAGGTCCAGCCGTTGCTGAAGACGATCCCGCAGCAGATCCCGCAACGCTGGCTGCCGGGTGCCACCCAGGGTGCCTCACTCGTCAGCATGAACGAGGCGGTGCACGGCTACGAGCTGCAAAAGTTCCTGACCAACACGCCGATCTGCGCCGACTGCGGACTGAAGTTCATGACGGCGTTGACCGGGCTGCTTTCCGACCCGAAACACAGCACCGCGTTCTCCGGACAGAACGCCCGGCTGGCCTGGTGGGTGCTGGGCGGCTCGACCTACGACCCGTGGGCGACGGTCGAGCAACCCGATCCGATCGTGATCCAGGAGATGCTCGCCGGGCCCGTTACCGGCTCGGACAAGAGCGTGGACGACCTCTCCACGTACTGCTCGGTGACGGTCGGTGGCAACGTCGCCCGCGTGGTGGTACGAGACTGGGTCGAGCAACCGATCCGCGCGGTCCAGGCAAACGTCCGTCGATGGTTCGCCGACTACCCGATGGTGGATGCCTGGACCGGCGAGGTGGTCTACCCCGGCATACCGCACCTGGCCAGGGTCGCCGGTCGGTTCGAGGCTGGTCGTAACGGGGCAAACGGCTCCTGGACGAAGTTCGGCGCATCCGGCGAGCACCGCCCGTCGGACATGTTCCACCGTCTGATCGGCGCCGCCCTGCTCGGGCGGCCGTTGCCGCCGAAACTGCTCCACCACGTGATCAACCGGATCCGTCTGGACGGGCGCCTCGATGCGGCCCGCGCCGGACTGATCCGGCTCGCCCTGCGCCGCCATCCGTATCTGAGCCAAGACGACCGAGAGAGGCTGACGCCGACCTTGAGTGTGGACAAAAAGCACCCGGCCTACGTGTCCGGCCGGATCTTCGCCGTGATGGACGACCTGCAACGGACCGTGTTCCGGGTCGCCGACCAGAAGCTGAACACGACGTTCGCCGAGCGTTACTTCGGCCGGGCCATCGACAACCCGCAGGTGGTGCTCGTCTCCGGCCGGCGCAACACCACGGCCTGGCTCAAGCGGCTCCGCGGGCCCCTGCACCGGCCGAACTGGTCGGAGGCGTACGAGCGGCGGCTCGATGACCTGTTCATGCGGCTCGACGCGATCCCGAGCGGTGCCGTGCTCACCGACAAGGCCGAGTTCATCCTCGGCTACCACCAGCAGCGCGCCGATCTGCGGGCCGAGCGGATTGCCGCAGCCGCCAACAAGAAGAAGACCGACCTGCCCCCGGAGCCGGCGCAAGAGGCACCGAAGCCCGAAGGAGACGAGAACGCATGACCGCCGCTCACCTGGATCCGACCCGGCGACACGACGCCGTACTGCTGTTCGACGTCTCCGACGGCAATCCGAACGGCGACCCGGACGCGGGCAACCAGCCGCGTACGGATGACGAGAGCGGCCAGGGCCTCGTCACCGACGTGGCGATCAAGCGCAAGATCCGGGACACAGTGTCGTTGCTGCGCGGCGACGACCCGCGTTACGGCATCTTCGTCGAGGCCGGCTTCGCGCTGAACACCCGGATCGAGGCGGCTCTCAAGGCCAACCCCGGCAAGGCGGACGAGGCCCAACGCTGGCTCTGTGAGCACTACTTCGACATCCGGATGTTCGGCGGGGTGCTCAGCACCGGCAAGGGTGGCGGCGCCGGCCAGGTCCGTGGCCCGTTGCAGCTCACCTTCTCGCGCAGCATCGACCCGATCCTGCCCACCGACCACACCATCACCCGGGTCACCCAGACCCGGCAGGACGACATCGACAAGGGTGAGCGTACGGAGATCGGCTCCAAGTGGACCGTGCCGTACGGCCTCTACCGGGCGCACGCGTTCTACTCGGCACCCCGCGCCGCAAAGACCGGTGTCACCAGCGACGACCTGGCCGCACTCTGGCAGTCGATCAGCGTCATGTTCGACCACGACCGGGCCGCCACCCGGGGCGAGATGAAACTCTGCGGCCTGTACGTCTTCAGCCACCCGGACGCGTTCGGGGTCGCCCCGTCGGCCAGCCTCACCCAGCGGATCACCCTCGAACGGATCAACAAGGAGAAGGCACCCCGCGCGCACACCGACTACGCCCGTGAGCTGGACGAGTCGGGGCTGCCCGACGGCGTCGAGCTGACCAAGCTGGTCGACCTCTGGCCGTGACGGACGACGCCCAGGCGGACAGCGGTCTCCGGGAGGTGCCGCTGTCCGCCCTGGAGCACTACGACTACTGCCACCGGCAGACCGCCCTCATCCACGTCGAGGGCGTCTGGTCGGAAAGCGCCGAGACCGTACGCGGCGACCTCAGCCACACTGCCGTCGACCTGCCCGGCATCCAGCGCCGCCGAGGGCTCACCGTCGTGCGCTCACTCCAGGTCTGGAGCCACGTCCACGGCCTGCGCGGCATCTGCGACGTGGTCGAATTCGAGCAGGGTACGGCGACGCCGGTCGAGTACAAGGTCGGGCGCTACCTTCCGGGTGGCCCGGCCGAACTGCAACTCGCAGGCCAGGCGCTCTGCCTGATCGAAGCGGGCTTCGCCGTGCCGACCGGATACGTCTACTCGGTCGCCGAACGACGCCGGCACGCCGTACCCATCACCGCCGAACTGCTGGCTCGGGTTGTCGGCGCGACCGAGGCCGTACGAAAGCTGATCGTCACCGGGACGCTGCCAGCGGCGCGCAACGACGCTCGCTGTCGGAAATGCTCCCTGCGCCAGGACTGCCTGCCCGAACTCACCGACGGCCGCAGGCAGGCGCTTCCCGACCTGTTGACCCCGCGACCATTGGGACAGTGGCGTGACTGAGCTGCTCAACACCCTCTACGTGCAGACACCCGGCACCAGCCTGCACCTGGACGGCGACACCGTACGCGTCTTCCACCCCGACCAGACCGGGCGGCGGCTCCTTCCGCTGGTCCGGATCGACCACTTTGTTGTCTTCGGCGGAGTGAACGTCACCGACGACCTGATCCTCCGCTGCGCCGACGACGGCAGATCCATCAGCTGGCTCACCGGGAACGGGCGCTTCCGGGCCCGTACGGTCGGCCCCACCACCGGCAATCCGTTGCTCCGTCAAGCTCAGCACCGGGTGGCCGACTCGGTTGAACAGCGGCTACAGATCGCAGTCGCGATGGTGGCCGGCAAAATTCACAACAGTCGGCAGGTGCTGCTCCGGACCGCTCGGGACACCTCCGGCCACCGGCAGGTCGCCCTACGGGCGAGTGCCGAACTGTTGGCCGAACGGCTCGGGCTGCTCGGTACGGCGGCCACCGCCAACGAGGTGCTGGGCGTGGAGGGCATCGCCGCCCGCGACTACTTCGCCGCCATGCCGTACCTGCTGACGGAGAGCAAGGAGTGGAAGGCATCCGGTCGGAACAAGCGACCACCGACGGACCCGCTGAACTGCCTGCTCTCCTTCCTCTACGGGATGCTGCGAGTGGCGGTGCAGGGCGCACTTGAACAGGTCGGGCTTGATCCGTACATCGGCTTCCTGCACGGGGTGCGGTCCGGTAAGCCGTCGTTCGCCCTGGACCTGATGGAGGAGTTCCGCCCACTGCTCGCCGACCGTCTCGCGCTCACCCTGCTCAACCGGCGGGAGCTGACACCCGACGACTTCGAAGCGCTGCCCAACGGCGGGTACCGGCTGACGGACGCCGGGCGTAAGTCGGTGCTCGGGGCGTGGCAGCAGAGTCGTCAGCGAAGTTGGCAACACGTCCAGTTGGGGCGCGAGGTGCCGGGGGCGTTGCTGCCGCTGGTGCAGGCCCGGCTCCTTGCCCGGCATCTGCGCGGTGATCTGGTCGCGTACCAGCCGTGGATGGTGAGCTGAGTGGATCTGCTGGTCACGTACGACGTCGAGACCATCACACCGCAGGGACAGCGCCGACTCCGCGCGGTCGCGAAGATCTGCGAAGCGTACGGACACCGGGTGCAGAAGTCGGTGTTCGAGGTCGTCTGCCGCGACCCCGACAAGGTACGCTTGGTCGCCGAACTGCAAGCCGTCATCGACCCGGTCCGCGACAGCGTCCGGATCTATCGGCTTCCGGCGAGCGCGCTTGACGATGTCGAGCACCTCGGCAAGCCACGCGCTGTCGACCCACGCGGCCCCTTCGTGATCTAGGAACCCCAAGCTCACACAGAATCGCCGAAGGTTCCGAACCAAGAAACCAGGATGAGATGAACAAATCGGATCACGAACAGCGGCACATTTCATCGTCATCGGCCTATGTTTGCTGTTCCTGAACCACTGCGCCCGGTCCCCGGACCAGGCGAGGATCGCAACCTCCTAGCCGAGCTGGTGGAACGTCTTCCGGGCGCAGACTGCGCCCGGTCCCCGGACCAGGCGAGGATCGCAACCGGTTGTCATGGGCGACAGTCTACGGCGCGGAGTGCAGACTGCGCCCGGTCCCCGGACCAGGCGAGGATCGCAACGCTGTTGGTCGCGACCATCGAGCTTTCGCAGCCTGGAACTGCGCCCGGTCCCCGGACCAGGCGAGGATCGCAACCTCCGCCGCTAGGCCGCGATGTCGGTGGCGCACTACTCGCTGCGCCCGGTCCCCGGACCAGGCGAGGATCGCAACCTCGCCCGCCAGCTCGACGGTGATCCCGAACTCCTAGCGCTGCGCCCGGTCCCCGGACCAGGCGAGGATCGCAACGCGTGACGGGTCAGCCAGTCAGCCGCCACCACCGTGAGCTGCGCCCGGTCCCCGGACCAGGCGAGGATCGCAACTGCGGCGTCGAAACACCTAGCTACTGTTGCGTCACTGCGCTGCGCCCGGTCCCCGGACCAGGCGAGGATCGCAACCTCTCGTTCATGACCGGACGGCGGATCCCGCACCTTGCTGCGCCCGGTCCCCGGACCAGGCGAGGATCGCAACGCCCGGTCCGCGACCGCGGGGCCGAACCGGAACGAGCTGCGCCCGGTCCCCGGACCAGGCGAGGATCGCAACTTCGAGGTCGGCGCAATCAGCAGCGACGGCATCACCGCTGCGCCCGGTCCCCGGACCAGGCGAGGATCGCAACGCTGGCTGGCTGCCAGACAACCGCCCCGACGTCGGCAAGCTGCGCCCGGTCCCCGGACCAGGCGAGGATCGCAACGCGTACTCGTCTGCCTCGACGGACGCACGGGCGGCCAGCTGCGCCCGGTCCCCGGACCAGGCGAGGATCGCAACACGTACACCGCGTTCGCCGTGCCGGTGGTGGGTGCGGGCTGCGCCCGGTCCCCGGACCAGGCGAGGATCGCAACCAGTCGGATCCAGGACTGCGTAGCGACCTGCGTAGAGGGCTGCGCCCGGTCCCCGGACCAGGCGAGGATCGCAACGACGCTGACCTGCTCGTCATCGAACATCCAGAATCCCTGCTGCGCCCGGTCCCCGGACCAGGCGAGGATCGCAACGCGTACTCGTCTGCCTCGACGGACGCACGGGCGGCCACGCTGCGCCCGGTCCCCGGACCAGGCGAGGATCGCAACTCCCTACTGCGGACGGGGGCAACTCATGACCATCAGCTGCGCCCGGTCCCCGGACCAGGCGAGGATCGCAACGTTGAGGAACCGGCTCCTGCTCACACCAACGATCGTTGCTGCGCCCGGTCCCCGGACCAGGCGAGGATCGCAACCCCTGGTGAAACCCACTGCGAGCCCCGGCGCCGTTCGGGCTGCGCCCGGTCCCCGGACCAGGCGAGGATCGCAACACCCGCCGGGGTGGCCTGCTCGTGCCCGACGACGCGAGCTGCGCCCGGTCCCCGGACCAGGCGAGGATCGCAACTCCCGGTGGCGGCTTCTAGCAGCCGACATGCACGAGCTGCGCCCGGTCCCCGGACCAGGCGAGGATCGCAACGCGAGGTAGGCGACAACCACGGCAAGCCAGGCGGCGAGGGCTGCGCCCGGTCCCCGGACCAGGCGAGGATCGCAACCCGACGATCGGCGACATCGTCGTCGACGACCTAACCAGCTGCGCCCGGTCCCCGGACCAGGCGAGGATCGCAACGGTCAGCAGTCCCGGCAGGGTCGCCAGCAGCGGCCCGAGCTGCGCCCGGTCCCCGGACCAGGCGAGGATCGCAACCGATGCAGTGCATCTACTGCTCGCAGTCGCACGCGCCGCTGCGCCCGGTCCCCGGACCAGGCGAGGATCGCAACACGCCGACATGCAGCGGCGCACTTACTGTGCCCGAGCTGCGCCCGGTCCCCGGACCAGGCGAGGATCGCAACCGCTTACCGACCACGGTCAGTTCGAGCGTGTTCCCGCCGCTGCGCCCGGTCCCCGGACCAGGCGAGGATCGCAACGCATGCCGTCCATAGGACAACGGCCTGCCGGCGGTTCGCTGCGCCCGGTCCCCGGACCAGGCGAGGATCGCAACGCCCAGCGCGGCGGAACCGATTCCTACCGCGACAGCGAGCTGCTCCCGGTCCCCGGACCAGGCGAGGATCGCAACCCTCTGTCATCGAGGGAGGTGCGTCACACAGCATAAGCTGCGCCCGGTCCCGGGACCAGGCGAGGATCGCAACACTGAGTTCCAGGCCGATGCCAAGGTCACGGGTTTCAGCTGCGCCCGGTCCCCGGACCAGGCGAGGATCGCAACCTCCAGGTCACAGGGGTTAGGGTGATCTTGTGGTGGGCTGCGCCCGGTCCCCGGACCAGGCGAGGATCGCAACTTGCCTGCGTCGTGAATGATCGGCAGGATGCCGAGTAGCTGCGCCCAGTCCCCGGACCAGGCGAGGATCGCAACCAGTTCGGGGACGTCGGAGAGCAACAGGCGGGGACGGATGTTCACCATGCGTTACCGCCTGGACCAGCCGGGACGAGTGCGACGGGGCGAAGTGCAGCACGGGCGCCGGATGCTGCGGCCGGTCCCCAGACCAGGCGAGGATCGCAACCGCAGCAGGTCAGCGAGGGCGCGGTAGCCCATCGGCTCGCTGCGCCCGGTCCCCAGACCAGGCGAGGATCGCAACTCCGGCGATCTGAACATCATCGACGAGGCGTTCGCGTAGCTGCGCCCGGTCCCCGGACCAGGCGAGGATCGCAACCCTCGGGGTCACACCAGGCCGACCAGCGCGGAATGCTGTGCCCGGTCCCAGGACCGGGCGAGGATCGCAACGTCGAGGACGGCCAGCTCGACAGCCGCATCCCGCTCGGGCTGCGCCCGGTCTTCGGACCAGGAGAGGATTGGAACAGGGAGGCGCCGATCTCGGCGCCGAGACTCGATGCCGTGTAGACGAAGGAGCTCCGGGGCACCGTCGTCGCTGTGTTTTGGGCGATGGGCATATGGGCCGAGGTGCGCGTGCTGTTCGGAGAATCCTGAGTGGGGCTAGATCGAGCGCCGGGTGTACCTGACCGGTGGGTCGTGGATCCAGCCGGTGAATCGGGCTTCGGCCTGTTCGGGAGTCATATCGGGCAGTGCGGCGGTTGCCTTGTCCCGAAAGCCGCCCATCACCTCTGCCAGCCGGGACCGATTGCCCTGGTAGAGGGACCACATGCGGCGTTTGAAAATCTGGCAGGGCCATTCTTCGTTGTCATCGCGGCAGTGCCAGTCCGTGCCGGGGCGGTGGGGGGAGCTCATCGGGTTGTTGTCCGGGTTGTGTTCCACGCTTCCTCCGATCAGAGCAGATGAACCCGCTCGGTGCTGCCATCGGGATTGCGTACGGTGAGGCTTCCCCCGCCCTGTTGCGTCAGGTGAAGGACCAGGTCGAAGACCACCAGCGCTCGGTTGATCGTGTCTGTTTTCGTGTCTCTCGTGCGGGCGCACGCCGCGTGGAGCGCGTCGACCGCACGGGGACTAAGGTTGACGGTCACCTTCGTCAGCGCCGACCCGATCCGAGGGTCGTCCGGGTCGTCGCTCACCCGCACGCTCCCATCTGCTCGGCGAGTTCCGCGACCAGTGCCGCCGGGGTGCCCTTCGTGCCGCGTAGCACCGCCGACATCACCTCACGTGCCATCGGCCGCGTACGGATCTCGGCCGGGGCGTGCCGGTCGCCTTCGAGGAGAGCCTCTCCGGCACGGGTCATGTCGCCGAGCAGGACGTAACCGCGAGCCACGTCGAGCAGGGCATGCGCCCGACGCTCGGGCATGAGCACGCCGAATGGGCGCAGCGGTAGGGCGTTGTGAATGGCGACGGCTTGTTTGCCGTCGCCCAGTTCGACGGCGGTCGCCGTACGGTGAAGTTCGACGTTGGTCGGGCCGAAGGACGTCCGGTACCGGTTGTCATCTCTGCCGAGGGCGGTCGCCGCCACCTTCGCCTCCCGTAGCAGCTCGCGGACGCTCGTGTTGTCGCCCAGATGTGCTGCCGCCATCGCTGCCTGCAACAGCAGCGACCCGTACACGGAGACCCGGTCGGGGTCCGACCAGGTCGGACCGTTCGGGGCGAGGCGGTGCGCCGTCACGATGTTCGCCTCGAACGCCGCGCGGACGTCGCCGGCCGCGAGTAGAGCGTTGGCGAACCTGGTCGTGCCCGTGCCGGCGAGTAGTGGGTCGTCGGCGCGTAGTGCGGCGTCGATTGATCGTTCGGCGGTGAGCCGGGCCAGGTCGTGGGCGCCGAGCTTGCGGGTCACCGAGGACATGATCTGGTAGACCTGTCCGACCAGGCTCGCGGCCCGTATTCGGTTGTCGCCGCGGTGGTAGCCCTCGGCGGTGCGGGTGTCGCGGAGTAGGCGCGGCAGCGCGCGGACCAGCACGTCGTACTGGCCGTATTGGCAGGTCAGCCATGCGTGGGTGACCGACTGTTCCAGTTCGTGCAGGAGTGGGCCGGTGCGGGATGCGCCCAGGTATGCGACGGGGGCGAAGCGGGAGAGCGTACGGCGTATCTCGTCCAGGTCGATCGGGTCGGTCGGGGTCACACGGGCGGTGTTCGCCGTCTTGTCGAGCAGCAGGTCGACGCTGATTCGCAGCACGCTTGCCATCTCGTACAGCACGCTGAACTTGTCCAACCGCCGCTCGCCCCGCTCGACCTTGTCGACCCAACTCTTCGACTTGCCGATCCGATCGGCGAACACCTGCTGGGACATTTTCCGTTGTGTCCGCCAGTACGCCACCCGTCGCCCGATGGGAAGCTCGTTGGTCACCGACCCCGGATCGGCCGACGTCGTCCTCGGACGGCCGGTCACAACTGCCAATCCGTACGATCCAGCTTCACGTGCACGGACACATCGCACTGTGGGTAGCCTCGGCCGTGAACGTGGCCCTGGAGTGTGATGCGGGCCGCCGACAGGATCACGGCCTTTGCCAGCGGCTCGTCCTGTTGGCTCATGATCCCTCGCCGCTAACCTGTGTCTCGGCACTCACGCCCGTGGCCTCCGTACCCACCGCGCGACCGCCGCGTTGCACATGATTCGCCGCAGGGGCCAGGGCACCTCTGACGGTTCCTGTGCGGCCCGTATCTCCGTGGGCGGTCGGCGTGATCGTGCTGGTTGCGGAGAGAACCACGGCTCGCCATTTGCCCCGGTGAACCATTTCATTGCGCACCTCCATGTCGCAGGACTACGTCGGAGGTGCGGCGGCCGAACTTTGCTTGCTCGTCTTCGGCTGCCGCCCCCGTACTGACGGAGGTGGTGGCCGGTCACCATGGCAGGCAACGGGCGACCACCTCCGAGCGTGCGGTGGGAGAAGCGAGTTCAGCAGTACGTTCAACCACCACCAGCAGGGCAAGGCTATGAAGCAGAAGGTGAGGTGAGGGGTACGCGACGTCACCGGGTACGGGTTGTACCCCTACAGCGCCACGTCGAGGCGAGTGGCCAACTCGACGGCTTCCGCTCGTACAGACGCCGGCGCCTCGGTCGCAAGACGGGTCAGCATGTCCCGCGCGGCGGGGGAATAGCGAACCGTCTCGGGTGAAATGGTGTCCGCCTTGATCAGCAAATGCAGCGTCGCTTCCCGGGCCCCCTCAAGGTCTGCGGCTCGGGCCAGCTCCACGTAGTGGCGGCCACGGCGCTCGGTCGACGGGATCGATTCCGGGTCGAGCGAGTGCGCCCGGCGCTGCGCCTCCTCGGGGCTGCCCAGGTCGACGGCGCACATCACCGCGTACACCTCAACCAGCGGCCGGGAGACCCGGGTTCGTAAGCCGACGTAGTCGGCCGGAAGTGCCCGGTGCACCACTTCCCGCGCTGATTCCCAATCTGACCAGGCTGCCTGGTCGCCGGTGCGGGCGCGGGTGAGCGCGGCGCACAGGTGCAGGTCGGCGAGCATCTCGACGTACTCAATCGGACCGTCAGTGACGCGCGGCGCGATGAGGGCACGGGCCTCGGTCAACCGATCCAGTGCTTCATCGCCCCGCCCGACGGCCCGCAGCAGATGCGCGGCGTACCAGCTTGCCTGCGCGATCGCGAGCGGGTCGTCCGCGTCGACCGCCGCAGTCATTCCGCGATCGACGGTCAACCAGCAAAGCTCGCGATCCCCGTGCCAGGCGAGATACGCCTGCGCCAGGTGGTACGACTGGGCGAGCAGTGCCAAGGCTTTGCGCCGGTCAGTGCCTTCGTGTAGGCGGGCGGCGCGCTGGGTGGCGGTGAGCAGGCCAGGTAGCAGGATCCCCAGCTCGGTGCGTTGTTGCCGTGAGGTGTGCCAGGTCTGCCAAGCCGAATCGATCGCTCCGCGCAGGTATTCGGGAGAGTCCGGCTCTCCGCTGATGGTGACATGCCAAGTGGTGAGCGCTTTCCGGACATCGTCGACCGAGGGGTGGCTGGGTCGAGGATCGAGGGAGAGATTGACGGTCGGTCCGAACAGATCACCGAGATCGCGGACGCCGAGGTGTGGGGCGATCTGCTGCGCCGCCCTGAGGGTGAGTGAACGTTTGCCGTTCTCGATGAATTTGATCGTGGTGGGCGAGAGGCTGGCCAGGCCCGCGAGCTGCTCCCGGCTGAGGCCGGCGGCTCGGCGGAGACGCTCGACGCGCTGTCCGGGACGTGGGGACTGGTCACTCATGCCGCACCTCGCCAGGCTATGGGTACACGATGTACCCCCGAGCCTACGCGGCGATCGTCAGCGTGGCGAGGGTCGATCGCTCTGAGGCAGATTCCGTACGTGGCGCTGCTCGGGCTACCAGGGGATCTCGGCATGAGTGATTAGTCGGGGGCCGTTGTTGATCGGGGGCGCGGGATAAGATGCCGGCGCCGATGCGAAGAGGGATTCTTGGACGAGTGATCTCCTGCCCGCGCTAGAGCAGAACATCGAGATTCTCCGCGACACCGATCGAGGTTGAGGCGATGACGACGGAACGGTCGGTCCTGGTGGTCACCGACATGCAGAACGGATTCGTTCGAGAGCAGTCCGCCCACATCGTCCCGATCGTGGTCGACCTAGTCTGTCGGTGGCAGAACGCCGGCGGCGACACACTTTTCACTCGTTACCTGAATTATTCTGGCAGTCCGTTCGAGCGCTTCTTTGGCTGACAGCGGCTTCAGTCTGCTCCTGAGACGGACATAGTACCTGACCTGCTCCCGTACGTGGAACGGGGAAGAGTGCTCGACAAGAGGGTATATACCCCATTCACTCCGGAGGGCGTGCGACTGTTCGAGCAACGGGGTTGGAAGAATATCTATTTCTGTGGGATCGCTACCGAAAGCTGCGTACTCAAGGGTACTGTGGACGCGTTCGAGCGGGATCGAACCCCATGGCTAATTGCAGATGCATCCGCCAGTCACGCTGGCGCCGATGCCCATGAGGCGGGGCTGCTGGTGGCTCGGCGCTTCATTGGAACCGGCCAGGTGATTGAGTTGGCCGACGTTCCCGCTGCGCTCCTCAAGGCGTAGGGGAAATAGCCGTGCCACGACGGTGCTTAGTGATCTGTTTTGGGGCAATGTGCAGTGGCGTCAGTTGCTCGTCCGTCTGTTCGGCTGCCGGCATGCTGTCGGGCCGAGCGCCTGGAGTCCGGCGTTCGCCGCTTCAGCAGCACGACGTCCCCTGTCCGGAGTCCCGTACGCAGCTTCTCTGGCGCCGCCGATACGTCCGGCATCCGGTCCACCGCAAGGTTTCCCGTTGGATGCGCCAGCTGCATACTTAGTCCGCGCCGTTGCCACCGGTTGCCAACACCCAGCCTGCGTCAATGCCCGCGACCCGTTTGATGCGCGTGGGGCCGTGTGGGTGTGGTCTGCGACCAAGCGACAGCTACCTTAGGGAGAGCGAGCTAGGATTCGGATAGCTGGTACGACGACGTCTCTGATAGTGCTGAATCTTTCAGGGGCACCGAGTTGCCAATTTGGTCGCTCGTTCCTGATCTAGGAACCCTAAGCTCGCATCGAATCGTCGGGGGTTCCGAACCATAAAGTCGGGATGAAATGAACAAAACGGACCACGCATGGATGCGGAATGTATCGTCATTCAGCTATTTATCCTGCTCGTGAGCCCTGCGCCCGGTCCCCGGACCGGGCGAGGATCGCAACCCGGACCGACCGGGCACCGATGCCGGTCGCGCCCGGAACTGCGCCCGGTCCCCGGACCGGGCGAGGATCGCAACCGCAGGTTTCCCCGTGCCGATGCCGGAGCCGTTGCCACTGCGCCCGGTCCCCGGACCGGGCGAGGATCGCAACGAGTTGTTCGCCGTCGATGGTGACGTACACGTCCGTCTGCGCCCGGTCCCCGGACCGGGCGAGGATCGCAACCGCTTGGTCGGGGGCTAATTCCATTGCGATAGCGCGTACTGCGCCCGGTCCCCGGACCGGGCGAGGATCGCAACGGCCCGGCGCTCGCAATTCTGTTTGCAGGAGACACAGGTCTGCGCCCGGTCCCCGGACCGGGCGAGGATCGCAACCGCGCGAAGACCGGCGGCATCAAAAAGCTGCTCAAGGGCTGCGCCCGGTCCCCGGACCGGGCGAGGATCGCAACGGCCTCTGCCACCTCTGCACCGGCCGGCTGATCGTCCACTGCGCCCGGTCCCCGGACCGGGCGAGGATCGCAACGCCCAACTGCGCGCGGCGATGGGTGACCAACACGCCTCTGCGCCCGGTCCCCGGACCGGGCGAGGATCGCAACCTTTCGTGCCGCCACCTCGACGAGGTTGGGATAACGCACCTGCGCCCGGTCCCCGGACCGGGCGAGGATCGCAACGGGTGAGGTTAACTTGCTCAGGTCGTGGCCGGTCATCTGCGCCCGGTCCCCGGACCGGGCGAGGATCGCAACAGCTGCGGCAAGCCGCAGCTTCGACGCGTCGGGGGTCTGCGCCCGGTCCCCGGACCGGGCGAGGATCGCAACCGCTGCTCGATGAACGTGCTCACGGCTGCTCTTTCTTCTGCGCCCGGTCCCCGGACCGGGCGAGGATCGCAACAAGGGCAACCGGGGCAAGGTACTCATCGCTGGCGGCGTCTGCGCCCGATCCCCGGACCGGGCGAGGATCGCAACGGCTACACGGCGACCGTGGAAACGGCCGGAGGTCTGGCTGCGCCCGGTCCCCGGACCGGGCGAGGATCGCAACGGTTGGCCGTGGCCGGAACTGTCCGATCCCCCGGACACTGCGCCCGGTCCCCGGACCGGGCGAGGATCGCAACTCCGGCACCGGAAATCTGACGCTTAACGCGCATGCTCCTGCGCCCGGTCCCCGGACCGGGCGAGGATCGCAACAGATGGTGGGTCGGGTGCTACGTCCACATCCTGGACACTGCGCCCGGTCCCCGGACCGGGCGAGGATCGCAACTCCGCGACCAGGACTGGTACGGCGACGAGTTCACCGACTGCGCCCGGTCCCCGGACCGGGCGAGGATCGCAACAAAGGGGTTGGGGTCGCTGCCGCGCCGGCTACGGGTGCTGCGCCCGGTCCCCGGACCGGGCGAGGATCGCAACTCGGGGGTCAACATCAATGGCCCGATCAACTGGGGGCTGCGCCCGGTCCCCGGACCGGGCGAGGATCGCAACGTGCATTTCCAGGGCGACGATGCGGGACTCTGCCGAGTGCTGCGCCCGGTCCCCGGACCGGGCGAGGATCGCAACCTAGGGGTTGGTGGCTGCCCCCGTGGGCAGCCGCTAGCGCTGCGCCCGGTCCCCGGACCGGGCGAGGATCGCAACAACTCGCGGTCCTCCAGCGAATCGCCGCTGTCGCTCCGCTGCGCCCGGTCCCCGGACCGGGCGAGGATCGCAACTCAGCCCTGGTCAAGCTCAGCGAAGAATGTCACGGTGGCTGCGCCCGGTCCCCGGACCGGGCGAGGATCGCAACGCCCGGACCGTCGTCGGCGGGATGGGCTCGGTGGAGCTGCGCCCGGTCCCCGGACCGGGCGAGGATCGCAACGTCGCGTGGGCCGTGGCATCGTGCTGGCGGCTGTGGCGCTGCGCCCGGTCCCCGGACCGGGCGAGGATCGCAACCTCCGGTACGGCCTGGAGGAGGAGCTGGAAGACCAGATGCTGCGCCCGGTCCCCGGACCGGGCGAGGATCGCAACCGGGGCGTTGTCTGGGTTCTGACCGCCACCGTATCCGGCTGCGCCCGGTCCCCGGACCGGGCGAGGATCGCAACCGCACCCGTCGCCGTACCCTGCTCGCCATCGGTGGCCCGCTGCGCCCGGTCCCCGGACCGGGCGAGGATCGCAACCCCGCCGGGGTCGTCGAGCAGTGGATGGCGCTGGGCTGCGCTCGGTCCCTGGACCGGGGGCGAGGATTGCAACGTGGGCAACGGGAGCGACAAGGAGCTTTCCGGCGCGGCTGCGCTCGGTCCCTGGGGCGGGCGAGGATCGCAACGTCCATAACGCCAGCGATACGGGCATCTACGGAGATGGCTGCGCCCGGTGCCGGGCAGGGCGAGGAGCGCGAGGCAGATTCTCGCGGCAGCATTGCCAGCCGTAGCCGGTAAACATGAAACTCCGGTCATGGTCCGTAATGCGCCTACCAGGGGTTATCGGCCATTAACATCCCCCTAAACCCGTCGTACCCGTCACCGAGCCTCCTGAGCCCGCCCCCTCCGCGCCCAGGTTCCATCGCGGGCACAGGACGGGCCTGGAGGGGTAGGCGGACATGACACAGGTGGACAGCCGGCCGGAGCCGAAGACCGACATCCGGGCCGGCTATCGCGGTGACATCGAGGGACTGCGGGCGCTGGCGGTCGTACTCGTGTTGTTGTCGCACGCGGGCCTGGACTTCCTGCCCGGCGGCTTCGTCGGCGTGGACGTCTTCTTTGTCATCTCCGGGTTTCTGATCACCGGTCTGCTGGTCGCGGAGCTGGAACGTACCGGCAAGATCTCGCTGGTCGGCTTCTACGCCCGGCGGGCGAAGCGGCTGCTGCCCGCCGCCGGCCTGGTGCTCGGCACGTCGCTGCTGCTGGCGCTCTTCTTCCTGCCGAAGACCCGCTGGGCGGACACCGGCTGGGACGTGGTCGCCAGCGGGCTCTACGCGATGAACTGGCGGCTGGCCGAGCAGGCGGTCGACTACCTCGCGGTCGGGGACGCGCCGAGCATCCTCCAGCACTACTGGTCGCTCGCGGTCGAGGAGCAGTTCTACCTGGTCTGGCCGCTGCTGTTGATCGTGGTCGGCTGGTCGGGCTGGGGCCGGCGCCGCGCCGCCACAACCGACAACCCCGGCCGTACGGGCGTCAGCCGGCGTCGCCGGCTCCTGCTCGCCCTGGCCCTGATCGCGGTCCCGTCGTTCGCCTGGTCGATCCATCTGACCCAGAGTGACCCGTCTCGCGCCTACTTCGTCACCACCACCCGGATGTGGGAGCTGGCTCTCGGCGGTGGCCTGGCCCTGCTGAGTTTCCGGCTGTCCCGGCTGCCCCGACCGGTCGCCGCCGCTCTCGGCTGGGCCGGGCTGGCGGCGATCGGCGCCGCCGGACTGTGGATCACGCCGAGCATGGCGTTTCCCGGTCACCTGGCCCTGGTGCCGACGCTCGGGGCCGCCGCCGTGATCGCCGCCGGCACCGCCGGCCGGCTCGGCCCCGAGCTGGTTCTCGGGCTGCGTCCGGTACGCGCGGTCGGCGCCCTCTCATATTCGCTCTACCTGTGGCACTGGCCGCTGCTGGTGGCCGCCGAGGCCCGGTTCGGTGAACTGAGCGTGGGAGCCGGACTCGCGGTTGTCCTGTTCTCCGTGCTGCCGGCCGCCGCGACCTACCACTATCTCGAAAACCCGGTACGCCGGTCGAAGCGGCTGGCGTTCTATCCCGTACGGGCGTTGCGGCTGGGGTTGTTCTTCACCGCCGTACCGGTGCTGGCCGGGATGTTGTTCCAGTTCACCGTCTGGCCGCCGCCGCGCCAGTTGCCGCCGAGCGCGCTGGTTCCGGCGGTCAGCGGGTCGTCGGGTGCGTCGGCACCGGTGCAGGCCGGTCCGCCGGGTGCGGCGATTCTCGGCGAGACGCCCCGGACCAGCAGGGACGGGGTGCCGGTGGACCGGGTCGACAGCATCGTCCCGGATCCGCTCGCCGCCAAGGATGACCTGCCGGACGTGTACCGGCACAGTTGTTTCTCCGAGGGGACCAAGACCGCGATCGTGACCTGCGTCTACGGCGACCGGGAGGCCGACTTCACGGTGGCGCTCGTCGGGGACTCGCACGCCGGCAACTGGATTCCGGCGTTGCAGGCGGTCGCCACCGAGCGGAAGTGGCGGCTGGTGACGTACCTGAAGCAGTCGTGCCCGTTCCTCGACCTGGAGATTTCGGTGTTGTCGCGGGCGACGCCGGCCTGTGCCGAGTGGAACCGGAGCGTACGCGCGGAGCTGACCGGCTCGGGTCGGCCCGACCTGCTGCTGACCAGTGGCGCCTACTACGTGCCGATCCGCGACGACGCCCTGCTCAACGGCACCGCCGGGTACGACGCCACGGTCGAGGCGATGCGCCGGACCTGGACGACGATGACCGATGCCGGGATCCGTACGGTGGTGTTGCGCGACACCCCGCACCTGAACGTACGGGTGGCCGAGTGTGTCTCGGCGAACCGGGCGAAGCTGACCAAGTGTGCCGCGTCGCGCGAGTTGGCGGTGAACCAGAGCGCCGGTCCGGCCCAGG
Organism: Micromonospora sp. NPDC049529; assembly: GCF_055586685.1. NCBI lineage: Bacteria > Bacillati > Actinomycetota > Actinomycetes > Micromonosporales > Micromonosporaceae > Micromonospora > Micromonospora sp. NPDC049529. Next base: position 60,352 of record NZ_JBVJHT010000025.1, on the reverse strand, counting down.
CGGACGCGGTCCGGGAGTTGTCCCGGGTGCGGTTGGTCGACCTGACCGACGCGATCTGCCCGGCCGACCGGTGTGCGCCGGTGATCGGCGGGGTGCTGGTCTACCGGGACAGCAGCCACCTGACCGCCAGCTACGCCCGGAGTCTCACCCCACGACTGGGCGCCGAACTCGACGCACTGCTCAACTGAGCTTCGCCGGGCTCGGTCGGGCGGGCTTCGATGGGGACTACATGTGGCGTTCCGGCGGCGGCCACTCCTTATTGATCATGGCTTCGGCTCCGCTTCGTAGCGTCCGTGATCATGACTGTCCTTCCTGAACCGTCCCCGCCGAACGAAGCGGCGAGCCCGCGTACCCGTGTTGCCGCCGTGCTCGCGGCGCTCGCGGTCACCGGCGGCGCCCTCGTGGCCGTCACCGCCTCGACGCCCGCCGCCGCCGAGCCGGGCACCATCGTCGTCTCGGAGAACTTCTCCTCGGGATCCCTGCCCACCGGCTGGAACGCGGTCGACGGCGCCTGGAAGGTCGAGAACGGCCGGCTGTACGGCACCTCCGCCGGTTCCGCCGACAACAACAAGATCACCTTTGGGTGGCACCTGAACGACTTCCGGTTCGAGGCCACCATGCGCTTCGAGACGGTCTCCGCCGCCACCCGCTGGGCCTCGCTCGGCCTGGACGTCCCGGCCAGCGGCGCCACCCCGTGGTGGATCGCCACCATGCGCAGCGGCACCACCGCCGCCAACGGGCTCGAATTCGCCCAGCGGACCACCGCCAACACCTGGGTCGTGCCGAACACCGCCGCCGCCCCGTACGCCGCCGGCACCGGCCGGGACATCCGGGTCGCCGTCGAGGTGCACGGCAACCAGGCCCGCTGGATCTTCGACGGGCGGGAGGCGATGCGTACCAACAACCTGGTCCGTTCCGCCGACGGCGGCCAGGCGCTCTTCGTCAACGGCGCCACCGTCTCGTACGACGACGTCACCGTGACCGAGTTGCCGCCCAACGGCTACATCCGCCCCGAGGGCAGCCCGTTCACCGTCATCGCCCACCGGGGCGCCTCCGCCGCCGCGCCGGAGAACACCCTGGTCGCCCAGGAGATCGCCCGCAGGGGCGGGGCCGACTGGATCGAGAACGACGTGCAGCCGAGCCGGGACGGGATCCCGTTCATCCTGCACGACGGCACCGTCGACCGGACCACCGACGGCACCGGCAACATCCGGGACCTGACCGCCGCCCAGATCAAGGCCCTCGACGCCGGCTCCTGGTTCGGCCCCCAGTACGTCGGCGAGCGGGTACCGACCCTCGCCGAACAGCTCGCCGACCTGCGTACGCGCGGCGGCAGCCTGCTGCTGGAGATCAAGGGCAGGCACACGAGGGACGAGGTCGCCACGATCGTGCAGGTGATCCGGGACGAGCAGATGACGAGCCGGGTCTTCGTCCAGAGCTTCGAGGTCGACGCGCTGAAGTACACCTACGAACTGGCCCCGGAACTCCCGCTCGGCCTGCTCCGCAGCAGCCTCGACGCCGACCCGGTGGCGATCTCGAAGGAACTGCACCTGACCGCGTACAACCCGGACGGGAACGCGCTGCTCGCCAAGCCGGAGATCATCGCCCCGCTGCACGCGGCCGGGATCGCCGTGATGGCGTGGACGATGGACTCCGCCGGCCTGTGGCAGCGGCTGGAGCGGATCGGCACCGACGCGATCATCACCAACCGGGCGGCCGAACTGGTCGGCTGGAACGCGGCGTTCATGCAGCGGGCCTCCGGTGACCCGACCGTCGAGATCACCTCGCCGGCCGACGGGTCCCGTCTCGACCGGGCGCAGTCGCCGCTGATCACGGTCGCCGCGACCAACAGCGACACCGTCACCGTGACCGTCGACGGCAAGAAGTCGGCCGCCGGACGCAAGCTCGACCTGGCCAGGCTCACCGCCGGCAAGCACACCGTCAGCACCGTGGTCACCGGGCCGGAGGGCACCGCGACCGCGACCAGCACCTTCACCGTGACGGTGAGCCAGGCCGGGCTCGGCTACCTCATCCTCACCTCCGCCGCCGACCCGGCCGCGATCGGCACCATGACCGCCAAGCTGGTCGACGGCAGGTACGCCGAACTGGCCGGCTACGTCGACCGGCAGGCCGGCAAGCTGGTTCCGGCCGAGGTGGCCAGCGTGATCGCCGCCGACGCCCGCACCCTCGCTCTGAAGTAGACCCGCCCGCAGGTCACCGTCCCCGTCGCCTTCCTCCGGGCGACGGGGACGGCTCGGGTGAACCTCGACGGGGACGGCTCGCGTGAACCTCATCTGCCCGATGGCGGGCCCGCGCATCCCGTTCACCGGCTTGTTGATCGTCATCGACACGGTGTGGTCACCCATCCCCCCACCGTGTGGAGACACGATGACGATGCCCCGCACCCGCTACCTGATGGCCGCCACCGCGACCCTGGTCACCCTGATCACCGCCGGAGCGGCCCCCGCCGCCCAGGCCACCCCGGTCGACCGGGCCGCGACCACCGACACGACGACCGCCGGGCCCGGCCAACGCACGATCTGGCGCGGCGACTTCGACGCCGCCCGCGCCGGCTGGAGCGTACGGACCGAAGGCGCGCCCGCCGACTGGCGCGGCTGGACCTTCACCGAACGGGACGCCTGGTTCACCGCCGCCGCGCCCACCGGGATCGGCTGCGACCCGGAGGAGAACGCACCGCTGGACCCGCGCTGCTTCCTCGACCAACGCAACCAGTTCTCCCGCTCCCGTGGACACCTCGCCGTCGCCGACAACGGCATCGCCGCCGCCAAGGGCGCGACCGTGGACGCGTCGAACCCGGTCGGCACCACCCTGACCAGTCCCGTCGTGCCGGTCGGCGGCCAGCGGCAACTGGAACTCGTCTTCTCCTCGCACTACCGGCAGGCGCACAAGGCCGTCGGCCGGGTGACCGTGTCGTTCGACGGCGGCCCGGAGAGCGAGATCCTGCGCTACTCGGCCGCCCGGATCAGCGCCAACGCAGGCGGGGACGTCATCTCCGGCCAGGAGGTCGTCCCGGTCAAGGTCCCGGCGAAGGCCAGCACCGCCGTGTTCCGGTTCGGCTACTCCAGCAACCAGCCGAAGCTCTACTGGGCGATCGACGACGTGCTGGTCCGTACGCCGATGGTTGCGCTGCCGGCGGACGCCACGGCGACCACGATCCAGGTGCTCAGCGACATCCAGCACGAGGGACTGCCCTACCTGGACGGCACCCTCGACCTGCTGCGCCGCCAGGCGCCGAAGGCGAAGGCGCTGCTGGTCGTCGGCGACATCATCAGCGGCCCGCGCGAACAGACCCAGGAACAGCAGGTCGCCGAGTACGACGAGGTCAGCGACATCTTCGCCGACCGGGACCGGATCCCGACCGTGCTGCCGGTGCTCGGCAACCACGACGTACGCAGCCGGGTGCTGACCCTGCAACAGCAGGTCGACAACTTCCTGACCTTCGGCAACCGGTGGGGTGCCGAGATCGACAGGACGTACTACGAGAAGGTCGTCGGCGGGGTGCCGATCATCGTGCTCGGCCCGGAGGCGGGCGTGCCGGCCGAGGAACAGCAGGACATCAGCGACGCGCAGGTGACCTTCCTCGGCCAGCGGCTCGCGCACTGGTCCGGGCGGGGCAAGCAGGTCCTGGTGCTGCGGCACTACCCGTTCGCCTGGACGGTCTCCGGCACGTACGGCAACTTCTACGGCAACGGGCCGCGCGACGTGCAGTTGGAGAACATCATCGGCCGCTACCCGAACGCCATCTACCTCAGCGGACACACGCACTGGTCGCCGTACCGGTCGGACTGGGCGGTCCGTACGGTCACCGACGGCGGGCACCCGGACGGCTACACCGCCATCAACACCGGGGCGCTGGCGATGGAGTTCGCGCCGAGCCCGACCGACCCGTGGGACGAGGACTCGGCGACCGACCGGCCCGAGTCGCCGTCCGCGCTGACGATCTCCGTCTACCCGGACCGCACGGTCGTGCTCGCGTACGACGCGCTGACCGGTGAGCAGATCAACCGGGTCGAGGTGGCGAACCCGCTCCACCGGGGCTGACCCCGACCAACCGGGCGCCCCGACGTCCCAGCGACCCAGGGGCGCCCGGTGACGGGGGAGTGGACCGGTTGTGAACATGAACAGCAGGACAACTGAGGAACTCCGCCCGTACGTCACCATTTGCCGGGCGGCGTTATGCGAGTGACGGAGCGGACCGACCGGATAGCCCGTTTCCGCTGGCCGGCGACGCCAAAAATTTACACCGTCCCGTACACCCGTCAGTTCATGTAACGACACTGTTTCCGCATATGCTCCAGCGCGTCTACCCCCCTTTACGGAGGCTTAGTTTGATGCGCCGGAACAGACGCACGCGCTCACTGAACGCGCTGGGCGTACTCCTCACCACTGGTGCGCTCGGCCTGGCCAGCGGCACCGCCGCGGTGGCCGCCGAACCAACGGCAACCCCGTTCATCAGCGAACTCCACTACGACAACGCCGGCACCGACTCCGGCGAGGCGATCGAGATCGAGGCCCCCGCCGGGTTCGACCTGGCCGGCTGGCAGATCGTCCTCTACAACGGCAACAACGGCGCCGCCTACAACACCCGTACGCTCAGCGGCGCGGTCCCGGCGGCCGGCGTGGTCGTCGCGACCTACCCGGTCGACGGCATCCAGAACGGCTCGCCGGACGGGATCGCACTCGTCGCACCCGGCGGCACCGTCGCCGAATACCTCACCTACGAGGGCACCTTCGCCGCCGTCGGCGGCCCCGCGAACGGTCTGACCGGCACCGACATCGGCGTCTCCGAGGGATCGTCGAGCCCCGTCGGCTTCTCGTTGCAGAAGGTCGGCGGCGCCTGGCAGGACGCGGCCGCGAACACCTTCGGCGTACGCAACGCCGGTGGCGACCCGGACCCCGATCCCGATCCCGACCCGGTCGGCTGCACCGTCACCGTCACCAACACGATCGCCCAGGTCCAGGGCACCGGCGACGCGACCCCGCTGGCCGGCACCCGGGTCACCGTCGAGGGCGTGGTGACCGGCGACTACCGCACCGGCGGCTACAACGGCATCTCGGTGCAGACCGCCGGCAGCGGCGGACGCGCGCCGGCCGCCGGCACCGCCTCGGACGGCATCTTCGTCTACCTGACCACCAACGCCGCCAACCACCCGTCGGTCGCGATCGGCGACCGGATCCGGGTCAGCGGCACGGCGAGCGAGTTCAACGGGCTCACCCAGCTCAGCATCGCCGCCAAGGCCGACGTGCAGGTCTGCGAGCAGGGTGCGGCGCTGCCGACCCCGGCCGCGCTCAGCCTGCCGCTCGACCCGGCCGGCCGCGAGTCGGTCGAGTCGATGCTGGTCGCCCCGGTCGGCCCGTACACGGTCTCCGAGGTCTACAACACCAACCGGTACGGCGAGGTCGTGCTCGCCGCCGGTGAGTTCGCCGCCCCGATCCCGACCGACCTGGCCCGCCCCGGCACCGAGGACGCCCAGGCGGTCGCCGCCGCGAACAAGCTCGCCCGGCTGCTGCTCGACGACGGCCGCACCACCAACCTGTCGACCGACAACACCCTGCCGCCGTACTTCTCGCCGACCAGCCCGCTGCGCGTGGGTGACCAGGTCGAGGCGTTCGGCCCGTCGGTGCTGTCGTACGGCTTCAACGAGTGGCGGCTCCAGCCGACCACCCCGGTCGCGGCGAGCACCCCGCCGGCCGGTCGCACCACCTTCAAGTCGACCAACCCGCGTACGGCGGCACCGGAGAACGTCGGCGGCGACATCCGCCTGGCGAGCTTCAACGTGCTGAACTACTTCGTCCACTTCGGTGGCGAGGCGCGCGGTGCCGACGACGAGGCCGGCCTGTTGAAGCAGGAGGCGAAGATCGTCTCGGCGATCAACGCGCTCGGCGCCGACGTGGTCGGGCTGGAGGAGATCGAGAACTCGGTCCGGTTCAACACCGCCGACCCGCAGCAGGCGCTCAAGCGGCTGGTCGCCGCCCTGAACGCCGCCGCCGGTGCGGGCACCTGGGACTACGTCCGTACCCCGGCGCAGTTGCCGCCCGCGAGCCAGCAGGACTTCATCACCACGGCGATCATCTTCAAGCCGGCCAAGGTGACGCCGAAGGGCGAGTCCCGCTCGGTCAACGACGAGAGCGTCTGGTTCAACGCACGCGAGCCGATCGCGCAGAGCTTCACCTCCGGTGCGGTCACCTTCACCGTGGTCGTCAACCACCTCAAGTCCAAGAGCGCCTCCGACTCGGCGACCGGCGACAACGCCGACGCCGGTGACGGCCAGGGCCAGTTCAACGGCGACCGGGTCCGCCAGGCGCGGGCACTGGCCACCTTCGTGGACCAGTTGAAGACCGACAGCGGCAGCGACGACGTGCTGCTGCTCGGCGACTTCAACGCCTACACCCACGAGGACCCGATGCAGGTCCTCTACGACAAGCAGTACACCGACCTGAACATCACCCACGAGGCGAGCTACGTCTTCGGTGGCGAGTCCGGCTCGCTGGACCACGCCATCGCGTCGCCGTCGCTGGCCGCCCGGGTCACCGGCGTCGACGTCTGGCAGATCAACTCGCACGAGTCGTTCGCCTTCCAGTACGACGGTCACCCGGCGTTCTACGCGCCGAACCCGTACCGGGCCAGCGACCACAACCCGATCGTGGTCGGCCTGAGCACCGCACCGGCCGGTCCGATCGAGCTGCAACTGCTGGGCATCAACGACTTCCACGGTCGGCTCGAATCGCCCGGCAACGCGCCGGACGGACGCCCGATCGGCGGGGCGGCCCAGCTCGCCGGCCTGGTCAACCAGTTGCGTGGGCAGAACCCGAACACCGTGTTCGTGTCGGCCGGCGACAACATCGGCGCGTCGACGTTCATCTCGGCCATCGACGGGGACAACCCGACCCTGGACGCGCTGAACATGATGGGCCTGGACGCCGCGTCGGTCGGCAACCACGAGTTCGACAAGGGCTTCGCCGACCTCGCCGGCCGGGTCAACGACCGGGCGAACTTCCCGTACCTGGGTGCGAACGTGTACCGGGGCACCGAGCGGGCGCTGCCCGCGTACGAGGTGAAGACGGTCGGCGGCGTACGCGTCGGCATCGTCGGTGTGGTCACCGAGCAGACCGCGTCGCTGGTCAGCCCGGACGGCATCGCCGGCATCACGTTCAAGTCGCCGGTTCCGGAGGCCGAGGCGGTCGCCGCCCAGCTGAAGGACGGCAACCCGGCCAACGGTGAGGCCGACGTCGTGGTCCTCGTCGCGCACGAGGGTGCGGCACTGGAGAACATCGCCACCCCGGAGGCGCTCGCCGCCGACCCGGTGTTCGGTGCGTTCGTCCGGGCCAGCGCCGACATCGACGTCATCGTCAGCGGGCACACCCACCAGCCGTACGCCTTCGAGATGCCCATCCCGGGCACGGACCGGCTCCGGCCGGTCGTCGAGGCCCAGGAGTACGGCCGCAAGCTCGCCCAGGTGAAGCTGAGCATCGACCCGACGACGAAGGCGGTCACCGCCTCCGACGCCGGTCTGCTCGACGTCGTCGGCGCACCGGCCGACCCGGCGATCGCACAGCTCGTCGCGACCGCCAAGGCCAACGCCGACGTGCTCGGCCAGCGGCCGCTCGGCTCGATCACGGCCGACATCCGCCGGGCCACCACCAACGGCCAGGAGGATCGGGGCAAGGAGTCGGCGCTCGGCAACTTCATCGCCGACGTGCAGCTCGACGGCACCAAGGACGCCGGTCGGGGTGGCGCGCAGATCGCGCTGATGAACCCGGGCGGGCTCCGGGCCGACCTGGTGTACGGCACCGACGGGGTGATCACCTACTCCGAGGCGTTCTCGGTCCAGCCGTTCTCGAACGACGTGGTGACCAAGAGCTACACCGGCGCCGAGATCAAGCAGGCGCTGGAGCAGCAGTGGCAGCCGGCGGGCGCGTCCCGTCCGCTGCTCTGGCTCGGCGTGTCCAAGGGCTTCACGTACACGTACCTGCCGGACGCCGCACAGGGCTCCCGGATCACGTCGATGAAGCTCAACGGTGTGGCGATCAACCCGACCGCCACGTACCGGGTCACGGTGAACTCGTTCCTCTCGGCGGGCGGGGACAACTTCCTCGCCCTGGCCGGCGGGACCAACCGGGTCACCACCGGCGACAACGACCTGACCATGCTGACCGACTACCTCGCGGCGAACTCGCCGGTGACCGCCGACCCGCAGCCGCGCTCGGCGATCGGTCAGCCCGGCCCGCAGTGCACCACGACGATCACCGGCCGCTGGAGCAAGCCGCTGACCGTCAGCGCGGGCCTGACCTGCCTGGAGAACGCCACCATCTCCGGCCCGGTCACGGTGGTCCCCGGCGCGTCGCTGATCAGCACCGGTAGCACGATCTCCGGTCCGGTCACGGCCACCCGCCCGGTCCTGTTCACCCTCTCCGGGACCACGGTCTCCGGTCCGGTGACGGTGACCGGCGCCACCGGTGCGGTCCTGGTCGAGTCCGGCCGGATCAGCGGCCCGGTCACGGCGACCAACAACACCGGCGGGGTACGCCTCGACACGCTCACCATCGCAGGTCCCGTCACGGTGACCGGCAGCACCGGCAGCCAGCCGGTGCTGGTCGCCGGGAACACGGTCAGCGGGCCGCTCTCCTGCTCGGGCAACACGCCCGCGCCGGGCAACGACGGCCGGCCGAACACCGTACGGGGTCCGGCGTCGGGGCAGTGCGCCCGGCTCTGACCTGACGCCGTACTGATCAGGTAGTTTCCACCCCCGGTCCGGGGTCGCCGTTCGACGGCGGCCCCGGATCGGGTCTTTTCCGGTGTGTGTCGGCCCCGGGATCCGGCGGATCGGGCAGGATTCGAGGGGAATCCGATCTAGCGAGGGCGAGTGTCGACGTGAGAGCCGTTCAGTTCAACGAGTACGGAGACCCGGACGTGCTGCACGTGGCCGAGGTGCCCGAGCCGCACGCCGCAGCGGGTCAGATCCGGGTGGCGGTCCGGGCGATCGGGGTGAACCCGTGGGAGTGGAAGGTCCGCTCCGGTGCGATGCGGGAGTTCATGCCGCTGACCCTGCCCAGTGTTCCGGGCAGCGAGGTGGCCGGAGTGGTCGACGAGATCGGCGACGGGATCACCGGGTTCTCGGTCGGGGACGAGGTGTTCGGCTTCGCCACCGGAGCCGCGTACGCCGAGTACGCCGTACTGCCGCAGGACCATTTCGCCCAGAAGCCGCCCGCGCTGCCCTGGCCGGAGGCGGCGGCACTGCCGACGGCGGCCGAGACCGGGTCACGCGCCCTGGACACGCTCGGAGTCACCGAGGGGCAGACCGTGCTGGTCAACGGTGCCGCCGGGGGCGTCGGACTGGCCGCGGTCCAGCTCGCCGCGCTGCGCGGCGCCACCGTGATCGGCACCGCCAGCGAGCCGAACCACGACTTCCTCCGCTCGCTCGGCGTCACCCCGGTCACCTACGGCGACGGCCTGGTCGAGCGGGTACGCGCGATCGCACCGACCGGGCTGGACCGGGCCCTGGACGTCGCCGGCCGGGGTGGCCTGCCCGACCTGATCGAGCTGGCTCACGGCACCGACAACGTGCTGACCATCGCCGACCCCGAGGCACAGAAGTACGGTGTCCGGTTCTCCAGCGGTCGCAGCAAGAACCCGTTCCCGGCCCTGGACCGGGTGGCCCGCCTGATCGAACAGGACGCCTTCACCCTTCCGGTGGCCGAGACGTTCCCGCTGGAGCAGGCCGCCGACGCCCACCGGATCAGCCAGGCGGGCCACATCCGGGGAAAGCTGGTCCTGCTCCCCGCCTGAGGCATGTCAACGGCTCGGCGGCTTGTCGATTAAGGACGGCACAGAACCGGAGTAATACTGCTGAGGACATGGACCGCCAGCGCAGGCGCCAGGCAGAGTTCCTGGTACACCGGAGCCTGCCCACGCCCCTGATTCAGTGGGTTGGAGTCTACGACGATCATCGAGGCTCACAGGTGCGCGAGATCCTGAAGGATCATTCGCTCGCCGGACGCATTATCGTCAGACCAACCTGGTACTACGGATACGGGCGGGGGTGAGGTACATGATCGAGGAGGGCCACGGCAACCTGCTGACGGCCGATGTCGAAGCTCTGGTCATACTGCCGATGTCCGGAAAGTAGTCGCCCGGTCACGGGGTCAGGGCGTGGAAGGCGCCGGCGCGGGTGCCGACGTAGACGTGGCCGCGCCAGACCGCAGGGGTGGACTCGACGCAGCCGCCGAGCCTGAGCTGCCAGAGGGGTTTCGGCGCGACCATGGTGTCGGTGACGTCGTAGGCGTGCAGCACGCCGGCGCAGTCGCCGATCAGCAGGACGTCGTCGACCACCACCGGCGACTGCCAGGTCGGTCCGGGCAGGTCGAAACGCCAGCGGACCGTACCGGTGCTCCGGTCGACACCGAGCACCTCACCGCCGTTGGTGTCGAAGATGACCACGTCCCGGTGCAGGGCCGGAGTGCCCCAGACCCCGGCCGGTCGACCCTCGGTGTCGTGCACCCGCCACACCAGCGGGTCACCCGTACGCCGGGGATCGAGCTTGACCATCTGGCCGACCTCACGGGAGCGGGCGGTACCGCGCTCGTACTCGGCGCCGACGTAGAGCGCGCCCTCGGCGTCGACGACCACCGTGGCGTCGGTGTCGTCGCCCATCCAGAACCGGAACACGCGTTTCGGCGTACGGCCCTCCTTCAGACCGCCGATGTCCCAGCCCTGCACCAGACCACCGGAGTTGGCGAAGTAGACGGTGTCGCCGTACACCGCCACCGAGCTTTCGATCGACACCATCCGGTCGCCGACATCGCGCAGCAGTTGCGCGTCCCAGCCGGGTGCGTGGAACACCAGCTTCGGCGCGACCGTCACCCTCCCGTCCGGGCCGTAACCACGGTTGAGCTTCACGACGTGGAACTGGCTGTTCTCACCGCCCTCGAACAGGTAGTCGTCGATGACGATCGCGGACCCGTCCCAGTCGTCGTTCCACATCGTCGGTGAGACCGCGTTGGCGGAGAGTTTCCACAGCTCGGTCGGCTTGTCCCGGTCGATGGCGATGATCCGGTAGTAGTTGTCCCGGGAGCCGGTATACACCAGCGGGAAACCGTCCGGGTCGACCGTGACCGAGCCCTTGATGATGTCGCCGGTGGGGAAGTCGGGCAGCAGCCGCTCGCCGGTCACCGCGTCGAGGAAGTGCACCTTGCGGTCGTACGCGCCGAACACCACCCAGGTCCGCCCGGCCCGCTCGAACACGGCGGGTTGACCGGTCCAGCCGGAACCGCACCACTGCCGGGTGCCCTTGTCGTCGGTGGACTCGGCGCAGAGCCCGCCGCTGCGGGGGAACGTCCACGCCTGCTTCGGCGCGGTGCGCGGCAGCGGTCCGGTCCCGTACCAGGTGCGGGTCGGGTTGCCCCGGAAGGTGAGCAGACCGGGGACCTTCTCGCCGTACGGTCGGCCCACCCCGGCCGGGTCCGACCACCGGGTGTCGGGCGCGGCGGCCGCCGTGGGCGCGGTCGGCCCGGCCGTCGCGGACCTCGACCCGGTCACCCAGGATGGCCCGGTACGGTCCGGCGCGTCCCCCCGGCCGCACGATGCCCCGGCCATGAGCAGCACGGCGACGACCACCGCCGCACCGAGGCGGCTCGGGTGCCGATCATGGGATGGGCTCATCGGGTCAGTGTGCCCACCGTCCTACCGGCTGGCGCTCATCCCATCCGACTGTTTCGATATCTGCGCTGTCAGTGCATGTCGGACGAACGGACGAGCCGGCGCCGCCGTGGCGCGGGACCTCACCTGTCGCATGCCCTCAGTAGCATTGCGTGCGGATGTGGGTTGGGTCACCACGGACCCGCCGCACCCGGCCGACGAGGGGTGGTGACAGTGACACTGACCGAACTGGACCCCGATCCACGACCGGAACCCGCCACCGCCCCGGGCGGCCGGTGGCGAACGGTCGGGCGCCGGCAGCGGGGGCTCCGGCGCCGCCGGTTACGCCGACTGCTGGTGCCGACCCCCAACCGGTTCGTCCTGGTCGGGGCGATGCTGCTGGTGCTCTTCGCGCTGACCGCGGGCATCGCCGGGCTGGCCGTGCGGGCCGCGGTCGACGCCGGCAAGGTGATGGTCACCAGCGCCGCCCAGATGAGCGGCAACGCCCAGGGCATGCACCGCTGGCTGGCCGAGGCCGACGCCGCCGCCACCGGTCGGTTCCTCGCCCCGCCCGACTCCGCCCATCGGATACAGCTCAACCGCAACTACGAGGACGCGGTCGGCGAGGTGCGCCGGTTGCTGGCCGAATCGGCCGGGCTGACCGGCGGCGACCCGGAGCGGGCCGCCGGGCTGGCCCGGGTGGCCAACCAACTGCCGACCTACGTCGACCTGGTGCAGCGCGCCCAGCAGTTGGGCGCGGAGCCGGCGAGGCGGGAGTTCGACGCGCTGCTCGGCGCGGCCTACCTGCGGGAGGCGTCCGGCTACCTGCGCGATGTCCTGCTCCCGGCCGCCCAGCAGCTCTGGGAACACGAGACGACCCGACTGAGCGAGGCCCGGCGGGGCGGCCAACTCGCCCTCTTCGGGTCGATCGGGATCACCCTGATCACCCTGGTCGCGCTCGGGTGGAGCCAGCGCTACCTGCGGCGCCGGACCAAACGCCGGGTCAGTCCCGGCCTGGCGCTGGCCACGGCCGCCATCGTCGCCACCACCGGCTGGCTGGTGGTCTCCTGGTCCCACTGGCCGCAGGCCGAGGAGCGGCTGACGGTCGCCGGCCGCAAGCTCGACCAGCACCGGAACCTGATCGGGATCCAGCGCGACGCACTCCGCGCCCGCGCCGACGTCCACCTGCGACTGGGCGGCAACAGCAACCAGTACGGCATGGTCGCGCTGAACGAGCGGTTCGAGCGGGACGCGCACTGCGAGTCGACCGGGCCCGGATTCACCCCTCGGATGGAGGTCCTGGTCGACGTCTGGTGCACCGCCCACCGGCAGCACATCGAGGAGAACGAACGGCTCGGCGCCCACTCGGCGGCGGTCGCCGCGGCACTGCCCGATGGTGAGGTCGCCGCCGCGTTCGGGCACTACGACACCGAGCTGACCAGGGAGATAGCCCGGCTCGACCGGGAGATCCACCAGGAGTTGACCACCACGCCATCGGCGCCGACCTCGCTGGGTGTGGTCACCCTGCTGCTCTGCCTGGTCGCCGCCGTCGGGGTGGCGTTCGGCATCGGGGTACGGGTGAGGGAGTACCGGTGACGAGATACCCGACCGGACCGCGTCGCACCACCGCCGTACTGGCGGTGGCGGCACTGCTTGCCGGTAGTGGCTGCGCCAACAGTTACCAGCCGCCGCAGGTGGCTGCGCCGTACCCGGCGGGGGTGCAGTGGCCGGCGCCGACCCCCAGCCCGATCAACCCGCCGGAGTGTGACGCGCGGCGGAGCCTGCTGCCGGATCCGACCCCGCCGAGCAAGTACGTGGAGCAGGGCTACATCCGGGCCGGGGTGGACCAGACGATGACCCGGATGACCTCCCGGCACCCGGCCACCGGCGAGTTCTCCGGCTTCGACATCGAGCTGCTGTACGGGATCGCCGAGGCGATGTTCCCCGGCAAGGACCCGAAGGAGACGCTCCGGTTCGTCGTGGTCACCTCGGGGGAGCGGCAGCAGCGGCTCAACGACGGGACGGTCGACATCGTCGCCGACTCGATGACCGCCACCTGCGCGCGGGCCACCGAGGTCGCGTTCTCCACCGACTATCTCGACTCCGGGCAGACCGTGCTGGTGCGCGGCGACTCGCCGTACCGGGGGATCGGGGATCTGGGTGGCAAGGCGGTCTGCGCGGCCACCGGCACCACCTCGCTGGAACACACCCGCGCCCGGCCGGAGAAGCTGGTGCCGGTCTCGGTGCCGAACTGGACCGACTGCCTGGTCATGCTGCAACAGGAGCAGGTCGAGGCGATCTCCACCGACCACAACGTGCTGCTCGGTCTCCAGGACCTCGACCCGACCACCCGGTTCGTGACCCAACCGCCGTCGCGCCCGGCCGGCGACTCCTCCTGCGACTGGCACGCCGAGCCGAAATCGGCCTGCACCTGGTTCAGCGACGAACCACACGCGATCGCCACCCGACAGGACGACGTCGCCCTGCTCCGGTTCGTCAACCACGTGCTGGAGCAGATCCGGCAGGACGGCAGGTGGGTGAAGATGCACGAGCGCTGGCTCGACGACCACCCGGACAACGGGCCGCCGCCGGCCCGCTACGGTTCCAGCCTCTCCTGGCCGCCGGGCATGTGAGGACGGGATGGCCGAACCACGTGCGCGGGAACATCCGATCCGACGGCACCAGCCGGAGGTGCAGCACCAGCAGGGCGGACAGCACCAGCCGGAGGTGCGCCAGCAGCAGGACGGCCCGGCTCAACCGGAGGTGGAGCTGCGCCGGCTGCGGGCCGAGTGCGCCCGACTGGCCGGTGCGCTGGTGGTCCGCGACGACCCGGACGGCTACCGGCAGCTGGAGCGGCCGGACGCGGCCGGGGCGACCGCCCGCGCCTGGCAGGACGTCCAGTGGCGGATCGGTGAACTCGCCGCCCAGCTCGCCGCCGCCCAGCAACTGCTCGACCGGGCGGACCTGCTGCGCCAGCGCCGCTTCGGCGGCCCGGTCGAGCCGGCGGCGGCCGGCGGTGGGCCGGCGGATCCGCCGGGGCCGACCGGTGACGCCGAGTTGTGGGCGCTGCTGCGCGGTCCGTGCGAGGTGGTGCTGACCGCCGCCACCGGGGCGCCGGTCGAGGTGATCCGGCTGCCGTTGCCCGAGGTGATCGTCCGGGCCGGCGAGCACCACGCGGCGATCCTGGCCGTGGCCGAGGCGGTGGCCGGCGCCCGCGCGACGATGTTCACCCGACTGGAGGCGGTGGTCGAGCACCTCGCGGAGCTGCGGGAACGGGCGGCCGGGGTGGGCGTACCCGAGGTTCTGGTCGAGGGGTTGCAGGCGGAGGTCGAGACGCTGCGGCGGGTCGGTGAACGGGACCCGTTGGGCGCCGCCGACGGGGTGGCCTGGGTCGCCGCCCGGGACCGGCTGGTCGGCCGGGTCACCGAACTCGGCGTACGGGTGGGGCTGGCCGAGCAGCTGCGGAGCCGCTGGCCGAGCCTGGTGGACGAGTTGCGGCTGCTGATCGGTCGACTCGACGCGGACGAGACCGAGGCGCGGCAGGCGTGGCGGGGACTCACCCCGATCCCCGGTGACCCCGAGTCGCCGACGGGATCCGGTGGACCGGTGCCACAGGCCGCGACCCTGCGGGTACGGCTGCGTGCCGTCGAACGCCGGTGCCGCCGGGGCGAGTGGTGGGACGCGGTCGACGAGGAGTCCGAGCCGGCCGAGATCGGGGCGGCGGTCGCCACGGCGGCGGAGCACGCCGCGCGGGCCCGGGAGGCGGCCGGAGCGCACCGGCGCCGGTTGTACGACTTCCGACTCGAACTGCGGGGTCGGCTGGACGCCTTCCAACGCAAGGCGTTCAGCGCCGGGCGTTCCGAGGACCTGGCGCTGACCGACCTGTACAACGAGGCACGGCGTCGACTCCGGTCGGATCCGTTCGACGCCCCGGCAGCCGACCGGGCGGTCACCCGGTACCTGCACGCGGTGAACGAGGAGGGCCCGGCATGAACGGCTGTCTCGCCCGGGACTGTCCGGGCACCGTCGACCTGGACGGCTTCTGCCTCAAGTGGGGGCACCAGTGCGTCGGCCAGTCCGGCGACGACTCCGCCGGCTCCAACGGCAGCGGTTCCGGCGGCGGCAGCGGTGCGGGCGGCGTCGACGGTGGCTCGGTGGCGGGTCCGGGCGGGACTCCCGGCAGCGGGTCGAGCGCGTTCGCCCGTCCGGCTGCTCCCGCCGCCGCGAACCGTCCCGCCACCTCGGGTCGTCCGGGTGCTCCGAGCCGTCCGGGTGCTCCGAGCCGTCCGGGTGCTCCGAGCCGTCCGGGCACGTCGGCTCGTCCGGCGGTGGCGAGTCGGCCCGCAACCGGGTCGCGCCCTCCGGCGGGTGGAAGCGGTCCGGCGGGTGGGAGTGGTCCGGGGCCGGCCGGGGTCAGCTCGGGTGGTGCCGGCTGGCGTACCGGATCGGGTGGCGGCTCGACCGGCGGCTCCGGCGGCGGTGCGGTCGCCCGGCCGGGTGGTGGCCGGCCACCGGGTTTCGGCGGCGGGACCCGGCGCTGGTTCGGACTGGTCGAGATGCCGGTGGTGCCGCCACGGGACCCGCTCACGGCGATCCGGGCCGAGCACGCCGTGCCGGAACACGCCCGGATCTGTGCCCGGTCGTCCTGCCGGCGACCGGTCGGTCGGACCGACGGCACCGACTCCGGCATCACCACCGGCTACTGCCCGTACTGCGGCACGCCGTTCTCGTTCGTCCCGCCGCTGCACGACGGGGACGTGATCAAGCAGCGGTACCGGATCCGGGGCTGCATCGGCTACGGCGGCATGGGCTGGATCTTCGCCGCCCGGGACGAGGACATGGACGGAAGCTGGCGGGTGCTCAAGCGCCAGCGGGCCGCCGAGGACTCCACCGCCGCCGAGGCGTTCGTCGGGGAGCGGCGGGCCCTGATCGCCCTCGACCACCCGAACATCGTCAAGATCTACGACTTCGTGCCGCCGGAGGCGGGCGACGGTACGCCGTACATCGTGATGGAGTTCGTCGGCGGGCAGTCGCTGGACGAGATGCGGCCGCGCCCGTCCGGCTGGGGCGTACCGGGGCCGCTGCCGTTGCCGCAGGTGCTGGCGTACGGGCTGGCCATCCTGGACGCCTTCGAGCACCTGCACGAACAGGACTGGCTCTACTGTGACCTGAAACCGGACAACGTCATGCACGTCGGCAACCGGCTCAAGCTGCTCGACCTCGGCGCCGCGCGGCGGGCCGACGACCTGGACAGCCCGCTGCTGGGCACCCGTGGGTTCGAGGCGCCCGAGGTGCACCGGCACGGGGCGCGGGCCGCCTCGGTCCGCTCCGACCTCTACACCGTCGGGCGTACCCTGGGCGCGCTCAGCCTCGCCGCGAACACCAGCCAGTACGTCAGCCGCTTCCCGGACGGGCTGCTGCCGGACACCGTCCCGCAGCTGCTCGACGAGCACGAGTCGTACCGCCGGTTGCTGGCCCGGTCCACCCACCCGGAACCGGCCCGCCGCTTCGGTTCGGCAGGCGAGATGTACGCGCAGGTGCACGGCGTACTGCGGCAGGTCCTGGCTGAGCAGGGCCAGGAGGTGCCGCTGTCGGCGTCGACACTGTTCGGCTTCGCGCCCCGCCCGTTCGGCGCGTACGACGATCTGACCACGCCGGTGCCGGCGGCGATGGTCGCCACCGCGCTCCCGGCGCCGTTGATGGACCTCGCCGACCCCGGTGCCGGTTTCCTCGGTTCGGTCGGCGCGGTCGCGCCGGCGGAGCTGATCGGCCTGCTCGGGCGGGCACCGGAACGCAGCCGGGACGTGCTGCTCCGGCTGACCCGGGCCTACCTGGACGCCGGGCAGCCGGAGTTGGCCGCCGGCACCCTGACCGAGCTGGCCGCGCGACCGGACGCACCGGTCGACGACTGGCGGTTGGACTGGCACCACGGGCTGGTCGCACTCGCCTCGGGCGAGATCGGTGCCGCCCGGGAGCACTTCGACACCGTGTACGGGCTGCTGCCGGGCGAGTTGGCGGCCCGACTCGGGTACGCGGTGGCCAGCGAACTCGACGGTGACCTGCGGGCGGCGGAACGCCACTACGGGGCGGTCTGGGCCACCGAGCGCTCGTCGCTGAGCGCGTTGTTCGGGTTGGCCCGTACCCGGTTGCGGCAGGGTGACCGGCGGGGTGCGGCGGCGGCGTTGGACGAGGTGCCGGAGGCGGCGAGTCACCGGGTGCCGGCGCAGATCGCGAAGGTACGGGCGCTGCTGGCCGGTGCCCGCCCGGCCGAGTCGGCGTCGGGTGACCTGGTGGCCGCGGCCGGTGCGGCCGAGGCGCTCGACCTGACCGGGGCCGCCCGGGACAGCCTCGCCGCCGAGGTGCTGGAGGTGGCGCTCGCCTGGGCCATCCCGCGCCAGACCGACGCGGCGGAGCAGGTGTTCGGGGTGCCGCTGGCCGAGGGGCGGCTGCGGGAGCGGCTGGCCGAGGTCTACCGTTCGCTGGCTCGGCATGCCGTGTCGCGCGGGGAGCGGGTCGCCCTGGTGGACCGCGCGAACCAGGTACGCCCGTGGACCTGGCTGTGAGTTTCCGATCCCGCGCGACGTCGCGCCGTCATCGCCCGAACCGAGCCGGGGAGGTGCGCCGGTGAGCGCTGGCCCGAACTTCGACATCAGCACCCACTACGAGATGTACCTGCCGACCGAGGGGACGCTGGTCGACGTCGTCGCCACGGTCCGGTCGACGGGTGCGACCGACGGCGACGGCCGGTCCGGGGCGGTCGCCCCGCACCTGGCCGAGGTGATCCTGCTGGACTGTTCGGGCTCGATGGGGTCACCGACGAGCAAGCTGATCCAGGCCCGGCGGGCGGCGGTCGCGGCGATCGACGCGCTGCCGGACGGGGTCCGGTTCGCCGTGGTGGCCGGCACCCACGTGGCGGAGATGATCTATCCGGGGGCGGCCCGGTTGACGGTCGCCAGCGACACCAGCCGGGCCGCCGCCAAGGAGGCGTTGCGGCGTACCAGCGCCGGGGGCGGCACCGCGATGAGCAGCTGGCTGCGGCTGGCGGCGCGGATCTTCGAGGATGCGCCGGGCAGCGTACGGCACGCGATCCTGCTCACCGACGGGCGCAACGAGAGCGAACCCGTCGAGGAACTGGACGCGGGTCTGGCCGAGTGCGCCGGCCGGTACACGGTGGACTGCCGGGCGATCGCCGAGCGGCCGGGGGTGCACACCTGGCGGGGGACCGAGCTGCTCCGGATCGCTGACGCGCTCGGCGCGAACCCGGTCGTGCCGGTGGAGGACCCCGACCGGCTCTCGGCCGAGTTCACCCAGCTCATCGCCGGTGCGCTCGGCCAGCAGGCGGCGGACGTGCGGTTGCGCGTACGGACCTCGGCGCTGGCCGGGGTCCGCTTCGTCAAGCAGGTGTACCCGACCATCGCCGACCTCGCCGAGCTGGCCCAACCGGTCGACGCCCAGACCACCGACTATCCGATCGGGTCCTGGGGCGAGGGGCACCGGGACTACCACATCGGGCTGGCGGTGCAGCCGATGGCGGCCAACGAGACCCGCCGGGTGGCTTGGCTGAGCCTGCTGGTGCCGGGTGCGGCCGAGCCGGCCGACGGGGACCGGCCGGACGCGGTCGGGCTGGCCGAGGTCGGGCAGACGGCGGTGGCGGTGGAGTGGACCGAGGACATCGCCCGGTACACCGGGATCAACCCGACGGTGGCCCACTACACCCGGCAGCAGGAGCTGGCGGTGGCGATCCGGGCTGCCTGGGAGGCGTTCGACGAGCGCCGGCTCGCCGACGCCGAGACGTTGATGGGGCGGGCGGTGGCGCTGGCGCACGCCGCCGGTGCGCACGACAAGCTGGCCGTCTTCGGCCGGGTGGTGGAGATCGAGGACGGTGCCTCGGGGCGGGTCCGGCTCCGGTCGGACGTCGACCCCGGCCACTGGCAGGTGCCGACCGTCACCGGCCACCACACCCGGTCCTGGGACACCGCCGGTCCGACCGGTTTCAGTGCCCCGAACGACGCGTCCCTGTCCGGCAACGGCGTCCCCGGCCCGACCGGTGGCGGGGTGCCGGGCGTGCCCGGTCAACGCTCCACGGGTACGGTCGACGCGGTTGTCGCCCCGCTGCCCGACGAGTGCCCGGAGTGCGGCACCCGGCGCCGGGGCCGGTTCTGCGAACGGTGCCGGTACGACTTCCAGGCGAGCCGGACCGGCTGATGGACTTCGACCTGTTCGAGTGGCTGGAGCGGTTCGACAACATATCGTCGATCATGGTCAGCACGATCGCCGTACTGGCGATGATCGGGGGCAGTGCCGCCTGGCAGCGCCGCCGGCCGGGCCGGACCTCGGAGACCACGGAATCGGTACGCGCCCTGGTGGCCGCCCAGCGCGACGCGGTACCGGCGCACGCGTACCAGTTCCTCGACGGTTCGGTCTCCGCGCTCTCCGCGATCTACGTACGGCAACGGGTCGCGCCGGGCGTCGGTCCGATCGGGCCGGTGCCGGCGTTCGAGGCCGACCGGCTGCTCCGTACCGACGCGCACCTGCTGCTGGTGGGGCCGGCCGGCAGCGGCAAGACCACCTTCGTCGGCCACGCGGTACGGGAGCTGGCGCGCGGTTTCACCGGCAACGGTCGGGGCCGGACCGGGGCGTCGGAGCAGGTGGGGCTGGCCCTGCCGGCGACGGCACTGGTCGACCGGTCGTTGCCGGAGGCGCTTGCCGAGGCGTACCGGTTCGGGTTGCCGACGGTGTTGACCGGTCAGCCGCCGGGGCGGTCGGGCCGCTGGCTGGTGCTGGTCGACGGGGTGGACCGGATCGTCGACCCGAACGTGCGTTCGCGGGTGCTGGGGCAGTTGCGGGAGTGGGCGGCCCGCTCCGACCACCCGTACCGGCTGCTGCTCACCACCCGCCCGCTGGCGGCGGAGGAGGCGACCGCGCTGCGGACGTACTTCGCCGAGTATCACCTGCTGCCGTTCGACCCGGCCGACCTGTCGACGTTCGCCGAGCGGTGGTTCCGGGACCGGGTGGCCGATCCGGACCGGGCGGCCGGCGACCGCGACCGGTTCCGGACAGAGCTGGACCGGGTGGAGCTGGGCGGGTTGACCGGCAACCCGTTGCTGGTCACGCTCGCGGCGCTGAGCTGGGAGGGTCGGCCGGGCGGATTGCCGCCGGGCCCGGCGGAACTGCTGGACCGGTTCGTCCCGCACCTGGTCGAGAGCGGCGCGGGCGCGGTCGAGGAGACCGGCGCCGCGCTGGGCCGCCGGGGTGGTTCGGGTACGACGGTCGCCGCCTGGCTGGACGAGCAGGTCGAGGGCTTGTGCGAGGCGGCCGCGGCGGGTTGGCTGCGCGACGGTGCGGCGGTTGGTGCGGCGGTCGGGTGGACGAACGAGCACGCTCCGGTCCCGCCGGGCGGCCTGTTGCGGGACTGGCCCGGTCGGGTCCGCGCCCTGCTGGTCGCGACCGGGTTGTACGTTCCGCGCGGTGCCGACGCCGAGCCGCTGACCAGGTCGGTGGCGGAGTACCTGGCGGCGGGGCCGCTGGCCCGGTCGTGGCTGGAGCCGGAGTGGCTGGCGTTGATGGCCGACCCGGCGACCCGGGGTACGGCGGCGTACGCGCTGGCGCGGGCCGGTCGGGCGAGCGAGGCGACGCTGACCCGGTTGGCCGGTGGGACGGGGCCGCAGGTGCTGGCCGCCGGGCGGCTGCTCGGTGCCGGGATCCCGATGTCGGACGGCGTACGGGACATGATCCTGGCGGCGCTGCTGCGGCACTGGCAGGCCGGTGAGCGCCCGTTGGCCGCCGAGTGCCTGGCGGTGCTGGGCGAGTTGGCCGGTGCGCCGGTGATCCGGCGGGCGGTGTTCGGTATCGCCTCGGACTCGCGCTGGCCGCGTCAGGTGCGCTCGGCCGCCACGACCTTCGCCGCCGTACCGGTCCTGCACCGGCCGGCACCGGAATGAGGGGTCCCTTCGGGCGGTATCGGTCACGGGGCGGGGTCGGCCGGGCGAGAATCGGAAAATGGCCCGGGGCGGAGCCGTTCGCAAGTCCGAGGATCCGAAGCAGCCGGCGTTCCTGGAGCTGTTCTTCGACCTGGTGTACGTCTTCGCGCTGACCCAGCTCACCCACCTGCTGATCGACAAACTCAACTGGCGCGGCGCCTTCGAGGCGTTCGTGCTGCTGCTCGCCCTGTGGTGGATCTGGGTGACGACGGCGTGGCTGACCGACCAGTTCGATCCGCAGCACCCGAGCGTCCAGCTGTACGTCATCCTGGTGATGTTCGGCATCCTGCTGATGGCGATCGTGGTGCCGCAGGGGCTCGACGGACACGGTGTGTTCTTCTCGCTGGTGTACCTGGTGATCAATTTCAGCCGGGGAATCTTCATCATGATCACCGCGCGGGGCACGAAACTTCCGCAACGGTCCCAGCGGGCCGCCTTCTGGGCCGCCGTCGCCGCCCTGTTCTGGATCGGGGGCGGGTTCACGCACGGCTGGACCCGAGGGGTGCTGTGGCTGATCGCGTTGGCGGTGGACTACGTGTCGGCGGCCTTTCGCTGGCCCACCCCGGGGCTGGGCCGCGCACCCGGCTGGGAGCTGGCGATCGCGGAGACCCACCTCGCCGAGCGATACCGGCAGGTCTTCATCGTCGCGCTCGGCGAAATTGTGCTGATCATGGGACTGACCTTTGCCGGCGGCGGCTTCGAGGGGTTCACCTTCGCTCGTACGGTCGTGCTGGTGCTCTCGTTCGCCAGTGCGGCGCTGATGTGGCGGCTCTACATCTACCGCGCCGGAAGCCAGCTGGCCCCGGCCATCGCCGCCGCCCGCGATCCGCACCGGCTCAGTCAACAGGCGTCGTACCTGCACACGGTCATGGTGGCGGGCGTCATCCTGACCGCCGTCGGGTTTACCCTCATCATCGAACACCCGACCAGTGCGCCCGCGCCGGCCTGGATAGCGGGGATCACCGGCGGGCCCGCGCTGTTCCTGGCCGGACGTTCCGGTTTCGAGTACGTCGTCTTCGGCCGGGTGACCCGACCGAGGCTGATCGGCATCCTCGTGCTCGGCGCCATCACGCCCGCGGTCGTCCACCTGCCACCGGAGGTCACCTCCGCGGCGGCGACCCTGGTCCTGGCCGCGGTCGCCACGGTCGACACCCTTCGTGGCCGCAGGCACCCGCCCGAGCCGGCCGCACCGCCGATCTGACCTTCCCGTGCCGTCGTACGGGGGCCGGTGGATCGCACCGGCCCCCGTACGTCAACGGTCAGAAGGCGTGGGTGACGGTGAGGGTGATGTTGGAGCAGGAGGCGGCGCGGCTGGTCAGGGCGTTCTTCTCGGCGGTGTCGACGGTGAGCCGCCAGCGGGTCTTCACCGCGACCCACTCGCCGATGTAACGGCAGACATCGCGGGACGGCACCCAGGTGGCCGGGTCCTGGTCACCCTTGGACTGGTTGACGTTGTCGGTGACCGCGATCAGGGCCCGTACGTCGCCCATGTCGTTGGCGTACGACTGCCGCCGGGAGGTGGTCCACGACCGCGCGCCGGAGTCCCACGCCTCGGCCAGCGCCACCACGTGGTCGATGTCCAGGTCGGACGGGTTGGTCCAGTACGCCCCGTCGTAGTAGGAGAACCAGCGACCGCCGGTGAGGGTGCAGCCCGAGCCGACCGAGGGGTTGGTGGTGGCCTCGGCGATCAGCACCTCGTAACGGGTGTTGCAGCCGTCGCCGTCGGCGTCGACCCAGTGCGGGAAGAGGTCGCGGTCGTAGCCGGTGCGAATCTCGGTGGCGACCGGCAGGTTCGCGAGCATGGTGCGCAGCGGCTGCGAGACGGTCGCGGCGTGGGCCGGGTTGGCGAGGCCGAGGACGGCGAGGGTGGCGGTGGCCAGCAGGGTGGTGGCCCAGCGCAGGGGGGTACGGGTCATCACGGCTCCATCCGTTGGTGCAGGCGATCTGCCTGGCACCTATATGGACGCAGCTGGATTTCATCTGGCCCCACTCGCGCGTGAACGATGGTTAAATTATTTCCACCCTGTTTCCCGTCCCCGGTCCCGCCGACCCGGTCAGCCGGCCGCCACCAGCGAATCCGTCGGCGACGTACGCTGCTTCGGGGTCTTGCTGGTGATCTGGAACCAGAACGAGCCGTAACCGGGCAACGTGAGCTGGTACGGCCGAGATCCGATCAACGGGAACGACGTCTGCCCGGTCAGCTCCACCGGCAGGTGACCGATGAACCGACTGCCCAGCGGCAGCTGCGCCGGCTGCGGATGCCGGGACAGGTTGTGTACGCAGAGCACCACCTCGTGCCCGTCCGGCCCGTCGTACTCGCGCAGGAAGGCGAGCACGGCCGAGTTCTTGCCGGCCAGGTCACGGAAGGAGCCGAGGGCGAGCGCGGGGTGCTGCTTGCGTACCGCGATCATCTGTCGGGTCCACTGCAACAGCGACGCCGGCTGTTCGAGCTGACGCTCCACGTTGACCGCCTGGTACCCGTACACCGGGCCCTGGTTGACCGGCAGGAACAGGGCGCCGGGGTCGGCGTTGGAGAAGCCGCCGTTGCGGTCCGGGGACCACTGCATCGGGGTACGGACCCCGTTGCGGTCGCCCAGCCACACGTTGTCGCCCATGCCGATCTCGTCACCGTAGTAGAGCACCGGCGAGCCGGGCAGGCTGAGCAGCAGCGAGGTGAACAGTTCGATCTGGTTGCGGTCGTTGTTGACCAGCGGAGCCAGCCGGCGCCGGATACCCAGGTTCACCCGCATCCGGGGGTCCTTGGCGTACTCGTCGTAGAGGTAGTCGCGCTCCTCGTCGGTGACCATCTCCAGGGTCAGTTCGTCGTGGTTGCGCAGGAAGGTGCCCCACTGACAGCCCTGCGGGATCTGCGGCGTCTGGGCGATGATCTCGGAGATCGGGAAGCGGGACTCACGGCGTACGGCCATGAAGATCCGGGGCATCACCGGGAAGTGGAACGCCATGTGGCACTCGTCCCCGTCGGTCTCCGGGTCACCGAAGTAGTCGACCAGGTCGGCCGGCCAGAGGTTCGCCTCGGCCAGCAGGACCCGGCCGGGGAACTCCTCGTCGACCGTCCGGCGCAACCGCTTCAGGTACGCGTGCGTCTCCGGCAGGTTCGCGCAGTCGGTCCCCTCCCGCTCGTACAGGTACGTCACCGCGTCCAGCCGGAACCCGTCGATGCCCAGCCCGAGCCAGTACCGCACGACGTCGAGCATGGTCTCGCGGACCACCGGATTGTCGTAGTTCAGGTCCGGCTGGTGGGCGAAGAAGCGGTGCCAGTAGAACTGCTGCCGGACCGGGTCGTAGGTCCAGTTCGACGGCTCGCTGTCGCAGAAGACGATCGGGACGTCGGCGTACTCGGTGTCGGTGTCCCGCCAGACGTAGAAGTCCCCGTACGGCCCGGTCGGGTCCTGCCGGGACTGCTGGAACCACTCGTGCGTGTCGGAGGTGTGGTTCAGCACCAGGTCGGTGATCACCCGGATGCCCCGGGCGTGCGCCTCGTCGATCAGCGTCACGAAATCGTCTATGGTCCCGAACTCCGGGGCGACGGTCAGGTAGTCGCGGATGTCGTAACCGCCGTCGCGGCGGGGGGAGTCGTAGAACGGTGGCAGCCACAGGCAGTCGACGCCCAGCCACTTCAGGTAGTCCAGCTTGGTGGTCAGGCCGGGCAGGTCCCCGAAGCCGTCCCCGCTGGCGTCGAAGCAGGCCTGGACGAACATCTCGTAGAAGATCGCCCGCTGGTACCACCGTGGCTCGACCGGCAGCTCGCGGGCGCGCCGCCGGTTGGTGGTCGGTGTCGGTAGTACGGGCATCTGCCTGGACAGCAGCCCCAGATCCTGGTCCGTGGACGGGATCGTCAGCGCGTTGACGCGCTCAGCTAGGTCGGACATGGTTCTCCTCCGGGATTCCAAGATGGAGGGCCCGCAGGTCGACAGCTCGGCGCACCCGCGGGTCACGCGGGAAGGAATCGCCGGCGTCGGTGACGGCGGGTTCACCGCCCGTTCATCCGCTTCAACCGGGCCCGACGATCAGCGGTAACGCCGATGTTTCAGTAGCGAATCCGACGATCGACGCGGGGTCGGTCACTGAGCGACCGACAACCCCTCCCACCAGCGGTAACGCGCGCTTGGCGGGGGTGCTGGCAGGGCTCGGGAGCGAGATACCCGGCGCAGCTTTGTCACGTACTGCACTATTCATGGCTTCTGAGTGCAGGGGCGGCGGTCGGAAATCTGACTCAACATCACCCGTTGTGTTCGGTGAACAGGCATGGTTAAGCTCATCGTGCGCGCCCCAATCGCCCGCTTCCCCCGTGGCAGGCGATCGGGGCGCGCACCTATTCCCCCTCCGCCCCTACCACCCGCGATCTAGGGCAAATGGTGGTGATCGGAGATCATCAAGCCTGTATTCGCCCTAGATCGACGCGATCCGGGGTGTCGAACGGTGATGAGCGGGTAGGGCGGGGTGTGGGTCGAACCGGACGTGAATCGTGTTCCGTGCCTCCCGCCATGTGGGCGGAGTGCGCACTCGTCGATGCCCGTGGCCCCGTGGGGGGACCACGGTGAGCGGGCCATCGGCGCTGCGGTTCGACTTCGCGTTCGCGCCGCCGTTCCGACTGCCGCTGGCGCTCGTCTGCGTCCGCCCCGCCACGGCCCGGATCACCCTCGACGACACCCTCGTCGTCCGGTACGGCCCGTGGCGGCTCGACACCCCGCGGTCGAACATCGCCCACGCCGAGCGCACCGGCCCATACCGGTGGTGGCGGGTCATCGGCCCACGCCTCTCGATGGCCGACCGTGGACTCAGCTTCGGCACCACGACCGCCGAAGGGGTCTGCATCCGGTTCCGTGAACCGGTCCCCGGACTGATCCCCGGTCACTGGCTGCGACACCCGGCGGTCACCGTCACGGTCGACGACCCGGAGCGCCTGGTCGCGGCACTGAACCCCGGGGCGGCCGGTCACCGGGACGGCTGAGCATGTGAGGGCGGTCACCGGCCGGTGGCGTGGGCGCGGGACGGTCGATCCTTAGTCTCGACCCATGAAGGCCATCATCTACACACAACCCGGTGACCCGGACGTGCTGCATCCGATCGAGCGACCCGTCCCCGAGCCCGGTCCCGGGCAGGTGCGGGTCCGGGTCACGGTCTCCGGGGTCAACCCGACCGACTGGAAGGCCCGGCGCGGGGCTCTGGGGGGCGCGCTCGCGTACCCGGAGATCGTGCCCAACCAGGACGGCGCCGGCGTCGTCGACGCGGTCGGCGAGGGCGTCCCGGCCGACCGGGTGGGCGAGCGGGTGTGGCTGTGGGAGGCATCCTGGCAGCGCGCCGACGGCACCGCCCAGGAGTACGTCACGCTGCCCGCGCGCCAGGCCGTCGCCCTGCCCGACGACGCCTCCTTCGACCTCGGGGCCAGCCTCGGGATCCCGGCGTTGACCGCGCACCGCTGCCTGACCGTCGGCGACGCCGGCCCACGACGGTTGGCTCCGGGAAGCCTCACCGGCCGGGTCGTGCTCGTCGCCGGTGGCGCGGGTGCGGTCGGCAACGCGGCGATCCAACTCGCCACATGGGCGGGGGCGACGGTGGTCAGCACCGTCAGCGGACCGGAGAAGGCGAAGCTGGCGCAGGCGGCCGGCGCCGACCTGGTGGTCAACTACCGCACCGGGGACCCGGCCGCCGAGATCCGCGAGTTCGCACCCGCCGGGGTGGACATCGTCGTGGAGGTAGCCCCGGGCGCCAACGCCGCCCTGAACCACGCCGTCACCGGCCCCGCCGGCACGATCGCGGTCTACGCCACCGACGAGCACGGCGAGGTGACGCTGCCGGTCCGCCCGCTGATGGTCAAGAACATCGGCTACCGGTTCGTGCTGGTCTACACGGTGCCCGAGGCGGCGAAGCAGGACGCCGTCGAGGACGTCACCGCCGCCGTGGCGGCCGGCGCGTTCCGGGTCGGCGAGGCGGCCGGCCTGCCGCTGCACCACTTCCCGCTCGACCGTACGGCGGCGGCCCACGCGGCGGTCGAAGCCGGCGCGGTCGGCAAGGTCCTCATCGACGTCGCCTGACCGTCGTCAGATCCCGGTCGACGTCGTCTGACCGTCGTCAGATCCCGGTCGATCCCGCCCCGGAGCGGCGGTCGATCAGAGCCTCGACGCCGTCGAGGAGCAGGTCGAGCCCGAACGTGAAATCGGCGTCGTCGATCCACTCCTCGGCGGCGCCGAAGGCGTTCGCCCGTACCGCGCTGCTCAGTTCCGGGTAGCTCTCCGGGTCGAGGACCTGACCGAGGACGTCGCCGTAGTCGGCCAGCCCACCGATGGCGCCGTCCCCGCCCGCAGTGGCCTCGGCGCCGCCGGTCATGCCGAGGGTGAGGTTCGCCTGGCTGGCGGCGTAGCCGGTGAGAGTGGTCGCGATGTTGATCCGCTCACCGAAGCTCAGTCCGGTGCCGTGCAGGGCGGCGAGTGCGCGGTCGAGCCAGCGCAGCGCCCGTGGCCCGGCCGGCGGGGTGCGGTTGGTGACCGACAGCAGCCAGGGCCGGTCGACGAGCAGGTCGCGGTTGGCCCGGGTCCAGGCGGTGAGGTAGTCCCGCCACGGCCGCCCGTCCAGCGGAGGTGGTTCGGCGGTGGCGGCGTCGACCATCACGGTCAGTAGTTCGTCCTTGCTGCCGACGTACCGGTAGAGGGACATCGTCGCCATTCCGACGCGATTGGCGACGCTGCTCATCCGTACGCCTTCCAGCCCTTCGCTGTCGGCGATCCCGATCGCGGCCTCGACGATGCTGCCCAGGTCGATGCTGGGCCGGGGCCCGTGCCGGGATGCGGTCTCGCGACCCCACATCCGCGCCACCACCGGTGGAAGCGCCTGTCGCGCCACTGTCGGGTTCCCCTCGTCCGTTGACCGGGTCTTGTCCCTACTCTAGATCCCGGTACTGTGTATCTCGTACGGTGTAGCGCATACGCAGATTACGGGGAGGGTCAGTGTGAGTACGCAGAGTCTGGTCAAACGTGTTCTCGACGTCGACGCGGTCCGGGGCTTCGCGCTCCTGGGGATCTTCGCCGTCAACGTCACCTTCATGGCGTCGGGCTATCCGGGAAACCTGGTCACCGACCCCAACTTCGACTCCGGCCTGGACAACCTCGTCCGCGCACTGTCGTCCGTCTTCGTCGACATGAAGTTCTACGTGCTCTTCTCGTTCCTCTTCGGATACAGCTTCACCCTCCAGATGGAGTCGGCGCGCCGGGCCGGAGCCGCCTTCTCGACCCGGATGCTCCGCCGGATCACCGGACTCTTCGTCCTCGGCGCCCTGCACACCGTCTTCCTCAACGGCGGTGACGTGCTCACCACCTACGCGGTGGCGTGTCTGGTCCTGCTGCTGATGCGCGACGTACGGGACCGCACCGCGATCCGGGTCGCGATCGGCCTGTACGCCCTCGTGCTGGTCAGCCTGATCGCCAGTGCCCTGTTCGTGGACCGGTCGGCGTTCATACCCGGGGAGGCCGAGGCGCTGGCCAACGGCGCGGAGGCGACCCGGGCGTTGCTCGGTGGCTGGGAGGCCAACATCGGGGCACACCTGGCCGGTCTGCCGCTGCTGGTCCTCCAGGCGGTGACCCTGCAGGGCCCGACCGCGCTCGGTCTGTTCCTGCTCGGCATGGTCGCCGGCCGCCGACAGTGGCTGGCAGGGGTCACCGGGAACGAGCCCGTCCTGCGCCGGATCCAGTGGATCGGATTCCCCGTCGGGCTGATCGGATCGGTCGTCTACACCGCACTCGGCGGCAACGGCAACACCCTCGGTGTCGGAGCCAGTGTTGCGACGGCGCCACTGCTGGCCGCCGCGTACGTCGCCACCCTGCTGCGGATCATGCACAATCCGCGTACGGCCGCCGTCCGGGCCGCCCTCGCCCCGGCCGGTCGGATGGCCCTGACCAACTACCTGTCCCAGTCCGCGATCTGCCTGGTCGTCTTCAGTGGCGTCGGCCTCGGTCTCGCCGGTACGTTCTCCCCGCTGGCCCTGTTCGCCTTCGTCGGGGTCGTGTTCGCGGCACAGCTCCTACTGAGCAACCTCTGGCTGGGACGTTTCCGCTACGGCCCGGTCGAATGGGCCCTGCGCTGGCTCACCAACGCCCGCCGCCCGCCCTTCCTCACCCCCACCGCCCCCACCCCCGCCCCCTCACCTCGTTGATCATGAAGTTAGCGCGTCGGAAATCGTCGAAACCCTGCGCTAACTTCATGATCAACGGGGCGAGAGGGTGGCGAGGGTGGCGAGAGCTCTTCAAATCCAGCGGGAGCCGAGCCACATGCGGGCGGACCATTCGGCGTAGGGGAGCGCCTGGCCGACGAAGACGGGGTAGAAGTAGGCGAAGCAGATCGCCACCAGCAGAACGTAGGCGCCGGCGATGATGACGCCGACCGTACGCCGGTCCAGGCCGCCGGGATCGGACGTGGCCGGGTGGTTCGACAGCTCGGCGGGCAGGGTTTCCTCGGACCGGCCGATGGTGGCCGGTCCGGTGCCGCCGTCGGTTGCCGGGACCGGGGCGCGTACCGCCGTCGCCGCCGGCACGGGGGGCCTGGGCGGGCCGATGATCGCGCCGAGTACGTAGGTGACCGCGAGGATCAGGAACGGCAGCGCGGGGGCGGTGTAGAAGGAGAACATGGTCCGGCCGTCGAAGGCGTACCAGAACCAGGGCAGCAGACCGGCGGCGACGCAGAGCATGATCGCCCCGGCCCGCCAGTCGCGGCGGGCGATGCCGAGCCAGCCGGTCGCGGCCAGCGCGGGCAGGAACGACCACCACAGGATCGGGGTGCCGAGCAGCAGGATCTCGGCGGCGCAGCTCGACGCGCCGCAGCCGCCGTCGGAGGACCAGTAGAACGCGACCGGACGGCCGAGCAGCAGCCACTGCCACGGCCACGACTGGTAGACGTGCGGGGTGACCAGCGTGGTGTGGAACTTGTACGCCTCGACGTGGTAGTGCCACAGGTTCTGCAACGCCCCGATGACCGGCAGCTCGGACTTGCCCGAGTCGGCCAACCAGTGCCGGAAGTAGCCGTGGTCGGTGACGAACCAGCCCGACCAGCTGGCGATGTACGTGGCCACGATCAGCACCCCGGCCAGGGCCAGCCAGCCGATCTCGCCGAGCAGGGCGTCCCGCCACGGGCGCCGTACGCCGGCCGAGCGGCGGGCACCGACCTCCCAGAAGATGACCAGCAGGGCGAAGGCCGGTACGAAGTACAGCGCGCTCCACTTGACGGCGAGTGCGCAGCCGAGCAGCACGGCGGCGAGCAGTCGCCACCACGGCACGCTGTCGGGGAACCGCAGCGGCAGCCGGCCGGCGCGACCGGGTGTGCTCGGGTCGAGACCGGCTTCGATCGCCCTCAGCCAGCGGCGGCGTCGGTGGTCCCGGTCGACGACCAGGGCGCTGAACGCGGCGAAGATGAAGAAGAGCAGGAAGATGTCGAGCAGCGCGGTGCGGGAGAGCACCACGTGGAAGCCGTCCAGGGCGAGCAGCAGCCCGGCGGCGCAGCCGAGCACGGTTGAGCCGAAGAGGCGACGGGCGGTCCGGACCATCAGCAGCACCGAGAGGGTGCCGATGATGGCCGCCGAGAAGCGCCAGCCGAACTCGGGTGACGTGGTCATGATGTGCCCGGCGGAGACGATGTTGCCGTCGGCGTCGGAGTAGCCGAAGGCCCACTCGCCGATGCCGATCAGCCATTTGCCGAGCGGGGGATGGACGACGTACGACGGCCCGTTGTCCTTGTAGTTCCACTCGACGCCCTTGCTGACCAGGCCCCAGGCGTCCTTCGCGTAGTACGTCTCGTCGAAGATCTTGCCCTTGGGGTGGCTCAGCCCGACCAGTCGGACCACGGCCGCGATGGCCACCACCAGCAGGGTGGCGAGCCAGGAGTACGGCTCCAGTCGGGTGTCGAACGGGACCAGGCGGCGTCGCAGGATCGCGGGCAGGCCGCCACCACCGGGTGTCCCCGGTCCGGCGTCGGGCGTCTCCGGTCCGGCCGCTGTCGAACCGCCCGGGGGAGCGTTCGGTGGTTCGGTGGCCGTACCGCCCGAGTGATCGCGATCGCTGTCGCGGCTTTCGGTATGCGCTGTCGACGCCATGGTCACCCCGCGATCGTAGGCTGCGGGAGCGGGCGACGGCGTCCTACGCCAACCTGTCATTTTTACGTGTATCGATGAGGGGACGTTTCTGGTGGAAGATATGTCGGGTATCGGGCGACTTGTCGTACTCGGTGCGCCGCTCGGGAACCCCGCCGACGCCTCCACCCGACTCCGGGAGATGCTCGGGAGCGCGGACGTGGTCGCCGCCGAGGACACCCGTCGACTCGCCCGGCTCGCCCGGGACCTCGACGTCACCATCAAGGGCCGGATCATCTCCTACTTCGAGGGCAACGAGGAACGCCGTACGCCCGCGCTGGTCGAGGCCGTGTTGGCCGGCGAACTGGTCGCACTGGTCACCGACGGCGGCATGCCGAGCGTCTCCGACCCCGGATACCGGCTGGTCAGAGCCGTGGTCGACGCCGGTGCACCGGTCACCGCCGCCCCCGGACCGAGCGCCGTGACCACCGCGCTCGCCCTCTCCGGGCTCCCCGTCGACCGGTTCTGCTTCGAGGGGTTCCTGCCCCGCACCGGCGGCGCGCGCCGTACCCGGCTGCGGGCACTCGCCACCGAGGAACGCACCCTGGTCTTCTTCGAGGCGCCGCACCGGGTCGCCGGCACGCTGACCGATCTCGCCGACACGTTCGGCGCCGACCGTCCGGCCGCCGTCTGCCGCGAGCTGACGAAGACGTACGAGGAGGTGTTGCGCCGACCGCTCGGCGAGCTGGCCACCTGGGCCACCGAGGGTGACCCGCGTGGCGAGATCACCCTGGTGGTGGCCGGTGCGACCGCGACACCCGCCGTCCGCCCGAGCGACGCGGACCTGCGCGCGGCGGTGGCCGACCGCGAGGCCGCGGGCGTCTCCCGGCGCGACGCCATCACCGAGGTCGCCACCGGGTACGGCCTGCGCCGCCGCGAGGTCTACGCGGTGGTGCACAGCACGACCTGAGCCGTTGTCCCCGGCAGCTCAGAAGGTGGCGGCGAGGAAGCCGGCGGTGATCGCCAGCGGGCCGGCGAATCCGACCAGTACGGCGCCCCGGCGGGCGGCCCGGCTCGGCAGCCGGCCCGCCCCGGTCGCCCAGACGATGCCGACCCCGCAGAGCAGCACCAGGGTCAGCCCCAGCCCCCAGCGCAGGTGCAGGGTCCCGGTACCGGTGCCGACGTACGCGGTGCCACTGTTTCCGCTGATCATGCGCGCGGTGAGCTGCCAGCCTTCGAGCTTGTCCTCGGCCGGCACCCCGGCCAGCCGGATGCCCTCGGCGCTGAACCGGCCGTCGGCCGAGATGAACTCGCCCCGGCAGCGCTGGCCGATGCCCTGCCCGGTGCAGTCGATCACCGTGGCCGTGCCCAGGTCACCGTGGCCGAAGGCGAGCCAGAGCGGTTCCACGCTGACCCAGGCGAAGAAGCTGGAGAGCAGGGCCAGCAGGACCAGCCCGGCCAGTCCGGACGCCGGTCGGCGCGGTGGCTTCGGCGGCGGGGTCGGCTGCCCGTCCGGTGTACGCCGGGTCGGGAACGACCAGAGCCGTCGCGGTCGTTCGTCCGGGTCGGGGCGGGCCGGCGTGCCGTCCCAGTTGACCTGCTCGATCGGCAGCCAGAAGTCCTCCTCGTCCTCGGCGGCGGACGCGGGCATCGGCACCGTGGCCCCGGTCGGGGCGGTCGCCGTGCCGTCGACCGACGGGACCGTACGCGGTCCGGTGTCGGCGATCCGGGGTACCCGCTGCGGCACGGTGTTGCGGGGTGCGCCGGTGGTCGGCTCGATCCCGGCGGACACCGGCCCGGCCAACCACGGCGAACCCACCACCCCGGGTACGGCCGCTCCGGTGCTTGCCGGTTCGGGGGCGGCCGTTCCGGTCACTGGCGGTTCGGTGGTCGCAGGTGCGGTGGCCGAGGACTCGGCGGCGGTGGCGGTCGGCTCCCTGATGACGGTCTGCTCCGGGGTCGGCAGCGGAGCCCACGGGTCGGGTCGGTCGGGCGGCGTCGGTGGATCGCTGGTCGGCGCGGCGCCGCCGGTGGTCGACTGCTCGGCGGTCGGCGATTCGCCGCCATCGGCCTGGCCCGGGTCAAGTTTCCCTGGCTGTTGCCCGTCTGGTCTACCGGTCACAGAGAGTATTGGACTATGTGCGCCCGCTCAGGAGAGGCAGCTTGAGTGCGTGTCGCCGACAAATCGGGCGCAGAAATCCGACCCGTTCCAGGATGGGATGGCCTTGCCTGCCGTTCCGGGGCCGGAAAGGGCGGTGACCTCGATCGATGTCGCCGCGCCGGATGGGCTCGACGGCGGACGATTTCCGGACCCCCGAGGGGTCGGCCGGGACCGGAACGGGCCTATTGGTTCGCGGTCGCCCGGTGGCGGTCATTAGGCTTGCTGCTCATGAGTCACGTTCTCGCGGCGGTCGCCTGGCCGTACGCCAACGGCCCGCGCCACATCGGCCACGTCTCCGGCTTCGGAGTGCCCTCCGACGTGTTCAGCCGGTACATGCGGATGGCGGGTCATGACGTGCTCATGGTCTCCGGCACCGACGAGCATGGCACCCCGATCCAGGTGCAGGCCGACAAGGAAGGGGTCAGCCCGCGCGAGCTGGCCGACCGGTACAACCGGGTGATCGTCGAGGACCTGCACGGGCTCGGCCTCTCCTACGACCTGTTCACCCGGACCACCACCGGCAACCACTACGCGGTCGTCCAGGAGTTGTTCGAGGGGCTGCACCGCAACGGCTACATCGTGCCCAAGGTGACGATGGGGGCGATCTCCCCGTCCACCGGCCGTACGCTGCCCGACCGCTACATCGAGGGCACCTGCCCGATCTGCGGGTACGACAGCGCGCGCGGCGACCAGTGTGACAACTGCGGCAACCAGCTCGACCCGATCGACCTGATCAACCCCCGCTCGAAGATCAACGGCGAGACGCCGGAGTTCGTCGAGACCGAGCACTTCTTCCTCGACCTGCCCGGCTTCGCCGAGTCGCTGGGCAGGTGGCTCGACACCCGTGAGGGCTGGCGGACGAACGTCCTACGGTTCTCCAAGAACCTGCTCGCCGACCTGCAACCCCGGGCGATCACGCGGGACCTGGAGTGGGGCGTACCGATCCCGCTCGACGGCTGGCGCGACCGCAACGACAAGCGGATCTACGTCTGGTTCGACGCGGTCATCGGCTACCTCTCCGCCTCGATCGAGTGGGCCCGCCGCTCCGGCGACCCGCAGGCGTGGCGGCGCTGGTGGGCGGCGGACGGCGAGGGCAAGGACGCCACCGGCTACTACTTCATGGGCAAGGACAACATCGTCTTCCACTCGGTGATCTGGCCGGCGCTGCTGCTCGGCTACTCCGGCGAGGGCGACCGGGACGGCACACCGGGCGAGCTGGGCCGGCTCAACCTCCCCACCGAGGTCGTCTCCAGCGAGTTCCTGACCATGGAGGGGCGCAAGTTCTCCTCCTCCCGGCAGGTGGTCATCTACGTCCGGGACTTCCTCGACCGCTACGACGCCGACGCGCTGCGCTACTTCATCGCCGTCGCCGGCCCGGAGAGCAACGACACCGACTTCACCTGGGCCGAGTTCCTCCGCCGCAACAACGACGAGCTGGTCGCCGGCTGGGGCAACCTGGTCAACCGGTCCATCTCGATGGCGGCGAAGAACTTCGGGGCGATCCCGCCGGTCGATCCCGCCGGGCTCACCGAGGCCGACGAGGCGATGCTGGCGGTCGCGCGTACGGGCTTCACCACGGTCGGGAACCTGATCGAGCGGCACCGGCAGAAGGCGGCGATCGGCGAGGCGATGCGGGTGGTCGGCGAGGCCAACAAGTACCTCTCCGAGCAGGCGCCGTGGAAGCTCAAGGGCGAGGAGCAGAAAGCTCGGATGGGCACCATCCTGCACGTCGCCCTCCAGGTGGTGAGCGACGCGAACACGCTGCTCACGCCGTTCCTGCCGCACTCGGCACAGCAGGTGCACGAACTGCTCGGCGGCACCGGCGTACACGCGCCGATGCCCTCGATCGTGCAGGTCGAGGACCTCGACGGCGGGCCGTCGTACCCGGTGCTGACCGGTGACTACACGGTCGGTGCCCGGTGGGAGTCCACGCCGATCGAGGCCGGTCGGCCGCTGGCCGCACCGAAGCCGGTCTTCCGCAAGCTCGATCCGTCGATCGTGGACGAGGAACTCGCCCGCCTCGGCGGCTGACCGCAGCGCCGCAACGGTTCGCGTACCGCCAGGTCCGTGTCGTCCAGCCCCGTGCCGGGACGATCCGGACCTGGCGGGCGCGGCCGGCCGATCCGGTCGGGTCGTCGACGGCGGGAGCCGCCCGACTGGTCACAGCCTGCCCGGCCGACCTGACACAATCCTGACGAAATTCTTGAATCCGCCGGTCAGGGCGTTGCCGGCGGGTCGAGTTTGGCGGCAACCTCGTCGGCCTCCGGGTGGCCGATGTCGGTGAGGATCTCCCGGGCCCGCTGCCAGGCGGACCGGGCCGCGGCCGGGTCACCGCCGGCCAGCCGGGTGTCGCCGAGGTGGTGCAGCGCCTCCGCCTCGCTGTACCGGTGCCCCAACTCGCGGGCCAGCTCGATGGCGTGCTGGAAACAGGTGGCGGCCCGGGTGTGGTCGCCGGTGTGGTGGTGGATGAAGCCGAGGCTGTCCCAGGTGCCCGCCTCGCCGACCCGGTTGCCGATCTCCTCGTGCAGCACCAGGGCCTTCTCGCACAGGTCCAGCGCCTGCTCGTACTCGCCGATCTGGGCGTAGTGCCAGCCGGCGTTGTTCAGCGTGTTGGCCTCGCCGCTCTGGTGCCCGGTGGCCCGGTACAGCTCCATCGCGAGCAGGTCGTGCCGGATCGCCTCGTGCATGTTGCCCTGCTGCTGGTGGACCATGCTCAGGTTGAGGTGCGTGTGCGCCTGCCCGACCCGGTCACCGAGCCGACCGAGCAGGTCGAAGGCGTCGCTCAGGTGCCGGTGCGCCTCGGGGTAGCGGCCGAGCAACGTGTACGCCCGGGCCAGGTCCCGGTGCGAGATCGCCTGCATCGGCAGGTCCCCGAACCGGGCCGCCGACGCCAGCGCGGCGTGCTGGGTGGCGAGCCGGTCGTGCCAGTGCCCGCGCCGGTCGAAGTAGGTGACCAGGCACCAGGCCAGTTGCCAGGCCCGGTCGTCGAACCCGTACTCGGCCGCCTGCGCGATGACGGCCACCAGCACCGCGTGCTCGGCGGTCAGCCAGCCCATCGCCGCGTCGTAGTCGCGCGGGCGCTCGACCACGACGTCCGGCCCCGGCGGTTCGAGGTCGATCGGGTCCCGGTGCGGGTCGAGCGACTGCGCCGCCCGGTACGCCGAGTGCAGGTAGTGCTCCAGCAGCCGCCGGACCGCCCGCTGCCGTTCCGGCTCCGGGTCGTCGGCCCGCCCGAGCTCGGTCGCGTACGCCCGCAGCAGGTCGTGGCAGGCGTACCGGCCGGGCGACTGCTCGGAGATCAGGTGGGCACGGGAGAGTTCGGCCAGCAGCGGGCGTACCCGGTTCACCGGCAGGCCGGCGAGGCTGGCCACCGCCGGCACCGCGACGTCCGGCCCCGGATGCAGGCCCAGCAGCCGGAACACCCGTGCCGCGGGCGGGCTGATCGCCCGGTACGACCAGGACAGCGCCGCCCGTACGTCGAGCAGCGGGTCGCCGCTGTCGAAGGCGTCCAGGGTGCCGTCCGGGTCGTGGAGTTCGGCGGCGAGGTCGGCGAGCGGGAAACCGGGGTGGGCGGCGGCCCGTGCGGCGACCACGGCGAGCGCCAGGGAGAGCCGGGCGCAGCCGGTGACGATCCGGTGCACGGCGTCCGGTTCGGCGTCCACCCGTTCGGTGCCGAGCCGGCCGGCGAGTAGGGCCCGCGACTCGTCGGCGGTGAGCAGGTCCAGGGTGAGGGAGCGGGCGGCCTCGGTGGCGACCAGCCCGGCCATCTGGTTGCGGCTGGTCACCAGGACCAGGCAGCCGGGGCCGCCCGGCAGCAGCGGCCGGACCTGTTCGGCGTCGCGGGCGTTGTCCAGGACGATCAGCATCCGCTTCTCCGCGACCAGGCTGCGGTAGAGCCCGATCTGCGCGTCCGGGTCGGCCGGCACCGACCCCGGCGGTACGCCGAGGGTGTCCAGGACGCCGCGGACCGCCGCCGACGGTGGTACGGCCGTCGCCGACGGTTCGAAGCCGCGCAGGTTGACCCAGAGCTGCCCGTCCGGGAAACGCCAGAGGTTGTCGTGCGCCCAGCGCGACACCAGCCAGGTCTTGCCCACCCCGCCGGTGCCGCAGACGACCCAGAGCCGGGTGTCGTCCGGTTCGGAGAGAGCGCCCAGTTCGGCGGTCCGGCCGATGAACAGCGGTGGGCGGGCGGGCAGTTGCCGGGGGACCGGTGGCCTGGCCGAGGCGGGCTCGACCGTGGCCGGTGGCGGGTCGAGCGACGGCTCCGCCGCCAGGATCTGCCGCTGTCGGGCCCGTAGTGCCGGGCCGGGCTCGGTACCCAGTTCGTCGACGAGGAGTTGACGGGTGCGCTGGTAGTGGGCCAGGGCGTCGGCCTGCCGGCCGGACCGGTACAGCGCGAGCATCAGCTGCCCGGCGAGGCGTTCGTCCAGCGGGTGTTGGCGGGCGAGCGCCGACAGTTCGGGCAGGATCCGGGCGTGCTGCCCGAGTCGCAGGGCCGCGTCGGCACGCTCCAGTTCGGCGCCGAACCGCTCCTGGGTCAGGGTCTCGCGCAGCGAGTTCAGCCAGGGTGTGTCCAGTTCGGCGAACGCCTCACCGTGCCACAGCCCGAGCGCCTCCTCCAGCAGGGCCAGCGCCGGCTCCTCGCCGGCCGACCGGGCCTGGCCGGCGAGGTGCCGGAAGTGGTGCAGGTCGACCGCCGACGGGCTGACCGTGAGCAGGTATCCGCCGGACTGGCGGGAGATCACGACGCTGTCCGCCTCGGCCAGGCATCGGCGCAGCCGGGACAGGTAGCTGTAGAGCGCCGACCGGGCCTGCTGCGGGGGCTGCTCGCCCCACACCCGGTAGAGCAGCGTTTCGATCGGGACCGTGCGGTTCGCGTCGATCAGCAGGGCGGTCAGCACCGTCCGCTGTCGAGCGTGGCCGAGGTCGACCGGGTGGCCACCGACGCGGGCTTCGACATCGCCGAGCAGCCGGAACTCAACTGCCAACTGGCTGCCCCCCGGCCTGTGTCGATATTGGTGTCAGTCGGCCTGACCAGCCGATTCAAGGATCCTACAAGGTTCCCGGAAGATCGCTTGTCTACTCTGGACGGCCGCGTACCCGTGCTGTCAGAAGCCGGCGACGTAGCTGGTGGTGGCATCGACCGCGCCCTCGGCGAGCGTCGCCGCCTCCTGTAGGCGCTGTTTGGCCTGTTCCAGGCGGACCAGGGCCTCGGCGACCTGGGCGTGGTTCGCGCCGCTGGTGATGCCGCGCAGCAGGGCGGACGTCCGGTCCATCGACTCGGCGACGGACCTGATCGTCGCCGCCTGCTGGGACGTCTCGTTGGCGAACCGGCCGATGCCGGCCTTGACCTCTTCCACCGATGCCATCTGCGCATCCCTCCCCATCAACGGGCGCCACTGGACGTGACGGGGCCGACCGTACCGGAGGGGGCGCGGTCGGCCCGGTCGATGCCGTCGGCGGCGCGGGTCGAGACGCAGGCCACAGGATCGGGGGCGGGAGGGGTCTTGCGTATCGAAGCTTAGGTCAGGCTAACCTAACTCCCGTGCCAACCGAGGTCACCCATCCCGCCACCGCGCCGGCCCAGCCGCCGCCACCGCCGTCACCGCAGCCGCGGTCGCCGCGCCGGGCAGCGATCGGCTGGCGCCTGTCCGGGCTACTGCTCGCGGTCGCCGTAGTCGTCCTGGTGGCACTGGGCAGCCTCGCCGTCGGCGCCAAGCCGATCCCCCTCGACACCGTCGTCCACCAACTCCTGCACCACGACGGATCCGACGACGGCATCATCATCCGCAGCCTGCGGATCCCCCGTACGCTGCTCGGGCTCGCCGTCGGGGCCGCGCTCGGACTGGCCGGGGCCCTGATGCAGGCGCTCACCCGCAACCCGCTCGCCGACCCCGGACTGCTCGGCGTCAACGCGGGCGCCGCCGCCGCCGTGGTCACCGCGATCGGCGTCCTCGGCGTCACCAGCCCCCTGGGGTACGTCTGGTTCGCCCTGCTCGGCGCCGCCCTCGCCGCCACCGTCGTCTACCTGCTCGGCTCCCGGGGACGCAGCGCCGCCACCGCCGTCCGGCTGACCCTCGCCGGTACGGCGATCACCGCCGCCCTCACCGGCTACATATCCGCACTGGTCCTGCTCGACCCGCAGACCTTCGACGGCTACCGGTTCTGGTCCGTCGGCAGCCTCGCCGGCCGGGACCTCTCCGTACTCACCGCGGTCGGCCCGTTCCTGCTCGTCGGTGCCGCCTGCGCGCTCGCCCTGGCCCGGCCGCTGAACGCGCTCGCCCTCGGCGAGGAGAGCGGCCGGGCGCTCGGCGCGCACCTGCGTCGTACCCGGGGAATCGGGGTGGTCGCGGTGACCCTGCTCTGCGGCGCGGCGACCGCCGCCCTCGGCCCGATCGCGTTCGTCGGCCTGACCATCCCGCACATCGCCCGCGCCCTGGTCGGCCCCGACCAGCGCTGGATCCTGCCCTACTCGATGGTGCTCGCCCCGATCCTGCTGCTCGGCGCCGACATCATCGGCCGGGTGATCAATCGGCCCGGCGAGGTCGAGGTCGGCATCGTCACCGCGTTCGTGGGCGCCCCGGTGCTGGTCGCGCTGGTCCGCCGAACCCGGATGGTCCAACCGTGACCGCCGCACCGATCACCCCACTGCCACCGACCGGGCGGGTACGGGCCCTCGGCGGCCGGGTCACCGTCCGGGTCGACCGCCGGGCGGTGCTGGTCTGCGCCACCCTGGCCCTGGTCGCCGTCGTGATCGCGGTGTTCACCCTCGGCACCGGCGACTACCCGATCCCGGCCGTGGACGTGGTCCGCACCCTGCTCGGCCACGGCACCCCCGCGCAGGACTTCATCGTGCAGACCCTGCGGCTGCCGCGACTGCTCACCGCCGTACTGGTCGGGGTGGCGCTCGGTGTCGGCGGGGCACTGTTCCAGAGCCTGTCCCGCAACCCGCTCGGCAGCCCCGACATCGTCGGCTTCGACACCGGTGCCGCCACCGGCGCGCTCGTGGTCATCCTGCTGATCGGCGGCAGCGGGGCACAGGTCGCCATCGGTGCGGTGCTCGGCGGGATCGCCACCGCCATGCTGGTCTACCTGCTGGCGGTCAAGCGCGGCGCACCCGGTTTCCGGCTCATCCTGATCGGCATCGCGATCG
Organism: Micromonospora sp. NPDC049529; assembly: GCF_055586685.1. NCBI lineage: Bacteria > Bacillati > Actinomycetota > Actinomycetes > Micromonosporales > Micromonosporaceae > Micromonospora > Micromonospora sp. NPDC049529. Next base: position 19,330 of record NZ_JBVJHT010000025.1, on the reverse strand, counting down.
GGGCGCTGCTCCTGTCCGTCAACTCGTACCTGATCACCCGGGCCGAGCTGACCGACGCCCGCCAGGCCCACCTCTGGCTCACCGGCAGTCTCGACGGTCGCGGCTGGGAACAGGTACGACCGCTCGCCCCGGTCCTGCTCGTCCTGCTGCCGTTCGCCGTCCTGCTCGGCCGTGGGCTGCGGATGCTCGAACTCGGCGACGAGCCGGCGCGGGCGCTCGGCGTACCGGTCGAGCTGACCCGGATCGGGGTGCTGCTGGTCGGCATCGGGCTGACCGCCACCGCGACCGCCTCCGCCGGACCGATCGGATTCATCGCGCTCACCGCGCCACAACTGGCCCGCCGGCTGACCCGTACCGGTGGGCCGAACGTGCTGCCGTCCGCGTTCATGGGCGCCGCCCTGCTGGTCACCAGCGATCTGGCCGCGCAGCGCCTGTTCCACCCCGTAACGCTGCCGGTCGGGGTGCTGACCGCCGGCCTCGGCGGGCTCTATCTGGCCTGGCTGCTGGCCGGGCAATGGCGGAAGGGACTCGGATGACCGGCTCGACCAACACCCTGCCCACGGTGGCGACCAGCGCCCCCGCGCCGGCCGGTACGACCAGGCTGAGCTGCGTCGACACCACCCTCGCGTACGACCGGCGGGTGGTCGCCGAGTCGTTGAGCGTGGCCATCCCGGACCACTCGTTCACCGTCCTCGTCGGACCGAACGGCTGCGGCAAGTCCACCCTGCTGCGGGCGCTCGCCCGGTTGCTCGCCCCGAAGCGGGGCGCCGTCCACCTCGACGGCCGGTCGATCCACGAACTGCGGGCCAAGGAGGTCGCCCGCCGGCTCGGGCTGCTGCCGCAGACCACGGTCGCGCCGGACGGCATCACCGTGCTCGACCTGGTCGCCCGAGGCCGGTACCCGCACCAGGGGCTGCTGCACCAGTGGGCGCCGGCCGACGAGGAAGCGGTCGCCGAGGCGATGGCCGCGACCTCCGTCACCGACCTCGCCGCCCGGTACGTCGACGAACTCTCCGGCGGGCAGCGGCAACGGGTGTGGCTGGCGATGGCCCTGGCCCAGCAGACCCCGATCCTGCTGCTGGACGAGCCGACCACCTTCCTCGACATCGCCCACCAGATCGAGGTGCTCGACCTGGTCGCCCGGCTCCGCGAGGAACAGGGCCACACCCTGGTCGCGGTGCTGCACGACCTCAACCACGCCTGCCGGTACGCCACCCACCTGATCGCCATGCGCGACGGGCGGGTGGTGGCCCAGGGCCCACCGGCCGACATCATCACCGCCGACCTGGTCGAACAGGTCTTCGGGCTGCCCTGCCGGGTGATCACCGACCCCGAGTCCGGCACCCCGCTGATCATCCCGAGAGCGCGTCGCGCCGCCCGGCCGTAGTCGCTCGAACCCCCTCACCAACCGCACGTACACAGACGACTGGGAGAACCATGTCCAAGCACCTTCTGACCCGACGCGGATTCCTGCGCGGTGCCGGCGCCACCGGCGTACTGCTCGGCCTGGCCGCCTGCGGCGACTCCGGCGTCGAGCCCGGCACCGGTGGCGACCGGTCCGGGGCGGCGCAGCCGTTCCGGTACACCGACGGCCGGGGCACCACCGTCGAACTGGCCGCCCGGCCGCAGCGGGTGGTCGCGCAGAGCAGCGCCGCCGCCGCCCTCTGGGACGCGGGCTTCCAGGTCACCGGGGTCTACGGCGAACTGGGCACCGTCGACGGCAAGCTCAACTACCAGGCCGGCAACATCGACCTGAGCAAGGTCGAGGTGGTCGGCAAGACGTGGGGCGAGTTCAACCTGGAGCGGTACGCGGCGCTGCGCCCGGAACTTCTGGTCGACATGTCGTTCGACGACAAGACCCTCTGGTACGTCCCGGAGGCCAGCGCCGACAGGGTGTACGGCCTGGCGCCCTCGATCGGGATGAAGATGCCGGGCCTTGACCTGCCGGCGATCATCGACAACTTCATGGCGCTCGCGGTCCAGCTCGGCGCCGACCCCGACGCCGCACCCGTGAAGACCGCCCGGACGGAGTTCGACGCGGCAGTGGCCGAGGTGAAGGCCGCCGCGGCGGCACAGCCCGGCCTGCGGGTGCTGGCCCTCTCCCGCGACCCGGACAGGCTCTACGTCGCCGACCCGAACATGCACCCCGACCTGAAGCACCTGGCCTCGCTCGGCGTCCGGTTCGTCACCCCGTCGAAGCCGCTCGGGCCCGGCGAGTACTTCGAGGAGGTCAGCTGGGAGCGGACCGGCTCGTACCCCGCCGACGCGATCATCTACGACGGCCGCGAGGTCGCCACCATGGCCGACACCGCCAACAGGATCGCCACCTGGACCAACCTGCCCGCCGTCAAAGCCGGGCAGGTCTACCGGTGGCAGCCCGCCGCACCGTACAGCTACGCCGCCAGCCTGCCGATCTACCGCGACGTCGTGAGCTGGCTGAACAAGGCCAAGCCGCTGGGCTGAGCTCGCCGTACTCCGTCGGCGGCCGGGGTCAGCGGCCGTACGGAAGGTCAATCATCCGGTCGTCGGTGACCTCCTGCGCCGGTGCCCAGGCCTCGTAGATCCCGCGTTCGTAACACTGGGCGCCGCAGGCGGCCACGCTGTCCGGGTTCGGTCGGCACAGCCGCAGCCGCAGCCAACCCGTCTCCTCGCCGAGGACCAGGCAGAGCACGCCGCGCCAGGTGGTGTAGCGGGCCCGGCGCCGGACCGCCTCGACCGGGTACCGGGCGGCCCTGGTCATCGCCAGCACCCGGAAGCCGCCCGGCAGGTCGGCGATCGCCTCGTACTCCTGGCCGTGGTAGTCGCCGACCAGTTGGGTGGTGCGCGGGGTCTCGCCGAACGGCACGTAATCCTGGTCCGGAGAGATGCCCGGCACCGCCGCCAGCAGGTGCCGCCAGCGCGGACCGGCCATCCGCAGCCAACCCCGCTGCTCCGGCTGGTACGTGTACAGCACCACCTCGTCGCCGGCCGGCGAGTACGCCACCAGGGCCGCGTTCGCCGGCAACGGCAGGTCGGCCATGTCCCGGGTGACGTACTCCGGGATCAGGTGCCGCCCGCTGGGGGTGAACCCGGTCCCGAGCACCGGTGGCCCGACCCGGTCGTGCGGCGGGATCGCCACCAGCCCGGCGTGCCGGTCACCACCGGGTACGTCGTAGTCGAGCGGGTCGATCGCCCGCCAGCGCAGCGCGTACGCGACCTCCAGCCCGTCCCGGCCCCCCTCCGGGTCGGTCCGCAGCAGCGCCAGGTCCTCCGGCGTACGCAGGTGGGCGATGTCGTACTCGCGGTAGCAGAACCCGTACGGCAGCCAGCCGCGCAGGTGACCGGCGAGCTGGCGGGCGGAGAGCACCTTGACCATCGGGGTGCCCTGGCGGATCAGTGCCGAGGCCCGCACGCTGGCCAGGACCGGGTCGGCGGCACCGGCCGTGGTCTGGCTGAGCTGGTGGATGTCGGCCCAGTTCCGGGCCCGGTTCAGTGGCGCCATCAGGGGTGGCTCCAGCTCCGGGTCGCCGCCGGAGCGGGGTCCGTACACGGCGCTGACCTCGCTGGCGTGTACGAACCGGTGCCACGGCCGGCGGGCGTCCGGGCGCGGGTCGCGAACGAATCCGGGCAGTTCGTCGGCGCTGAACAGCTCGTACGCCGCGCCCCGGGCGAGTTCCTCGGCCGGATGGTTGACTCCGGCGTGCGTCACCACCAGCCCGGCCGGCGCCTCGGGCACGTCCCGTGTCTGGGGGGTGACGCTCATGCGCGCGACGCTAGGAGGGTTCGGTGCCGTACAGGTAAACGGCGGGTGTCCGACAGAGAGTGCGACCGAAGATCGGTCGATGCCGGCCCAACGGGCAGCCTCGATCGACCGGGTGGCCCAGCCATGATCGGCTCTCCGGGTACGCCCCGGACGGTCGCGGCGGGTATGTGATGCTGACGGGCGATGACTGAGCCGACCGAATCCCGCCGGCAGCGGGCCGCCCGCCGGGCCGGGGAGTTCCCGCCCGCGCCCGAGCCGCTGCCCCTGCCGGTGCTGGACAGCCACACCCACCTCGACATCACCGTCACCGAATCCGGCACCCCCGGCGCCCCTCCACCCCCCACCGCGCCCCCCGAACCCGGCTCCCCCACACCCGGCACCCCATCCGGGGATCCGGTCAATCTGCTCATCGAGGTCGCCGCCGAGGCCGGGGTGGACCGGCTGGTCCAGGTCGGCACCGATGTGGAGTCGTCGCGCTGGGGTGCCGAGGCGGCGGACAGGTACCCGGCCGTGCTCGCCACCGTCGCCCTGCATCCCAACGACGCCCCGCGCCTGGCCGACCTCGACGCGGCCCTGCGCGAGATCGAGGCGCTCGCCGGCCGGGGCCGGGTACGCGGCATCGGCGAGACCGGGCTGGACCACTTCCGGACCGGCGACGAGGGCCGCGCGGCGCAGGAGGAGAGCTTCCGGGCGCACATCGCCATCGCCAAGCGCTTCAACAAGGCGCTGGTGATCCACGACCGGGACGCGCACGCCGACGTGCTCCGGGTGCTCGACTCCGAGGGCGCCCCGTCGACCGTGGTGCTGCACTGCTTCTCCGGCGACGAGGAGTTCGCGGCCGAGTGCGTGCGGCGCGGTTACGTGCTCAGCTTCGCCGGCACGGTCACCTTCGGCAACGCAGCCGGGTTGCGGGCGGCGGCCCGGCTGACCCCGTTGGACCAGATGCTGGTGGAGACCGACGCGCCGTACCTGACGCCGACGCCGTACCGGGGGCGGCCGAACGCGTCGTACCTGATCCCGTTGACCGTCCGCACCCTGGCCGAGGCCACCGGCGCCGACCTGGACGAACTCTGCGCCGCCCTCTCCGCCACCGGCGAGCGCGTCTTCGGCCCCTGGTGATCCCGACCGGTCGGCCCGGTCAGGTGCGGCGGGCCGGCACCCTCGGCGTACGGCGACCGCCGCGCACCCCTCGGGGACGCGGTACGCCCTCCTCGCCACCGCTGCCGGCCCCGTTCGGGGTACCGGCGGTGGGGCGGGCGCCCGACCCGGCGCCGGGCCGGCCGGGTGTCCACGGGGTGGGGACGAAGCCGCGTTTCACGGTGAGCAGTTCCACCCCGGCGCTCCACGACCGGATACCGTCGATCCGGGCCAGCGTCCGGGTGGTGAACTCCAGCACGTCGGCGTGGGTCGGCAGGATCACCTCGCACATCAGCGACTCCTGCCCGAGGGTCGCGGCGACGTAGCGGACCCCGGTCAACGCGGCGAGTTCGCGGGCCACCGCCTCCAGCCGGGCCGGGGTGACGGAGAGCCAGAACAGCAACTCCGCCTCGAACCCGAGCGCCGCCGCCGGCACCAGCGTGATCACCTGTACGCAGCCGGCGACGTACAGGGCCTCGAACCGGCGCCGTACGGTGCTCTCGCTGATGCCGAGGCCGAGCGCCACACCGTGGAAACTGGTCCGCCCGTCGTGTTGCAGCGCGGCGACGATTCGTTGGTCCACCTCGTCCAGGTGGGCCGGTGGACAGTCGTGCACCGGTGGCGTCGGCGTCCGGCCGTCGTCCACGAGCAGCCGGCGACTCCACTCGTGGTCCGACTTGTACGTGTGCAGCAGCAGGTCGGCGATGGTCGCCTGGACCCCCGGAATCCGCTGCACCCCGGTCAGCACGCTGTGCATGCTGGTCCCCCGGGGCACCAGCACCTCGGCGACCAGGTCGTGGGCGCCGGTCAGCACGGCGACGAAGCGCACCTCGGGTCGGGCGGCGAGCGCCCGCGCGGTCGGCAGTTGAGCGCCCGGCGTGCAGCGGACCCGGACGATCAGCAGGTCGGCGGGCCCGCCACCGGGCTGCGGTGCGACGGCCACCTTGACCAGCCCGTCGGCGATCAGTTGCTGGGCCCGGCGGGCCACCGTGGTCACCGAGGTCCCGATCAGTGCCGCGATCTCCGTCCAACTCGCCCGGCCGTTGACCTGGAGCGCGGCGACGATGCGCCGGTCGGTCGGGTCGAGGTCGTAGGGGCCGGGAGGCATCAGGCGGGGGAGACGGTCGACGGGGCGCCGGAGATCGGCACCGCGATCGTCGCGCCGCGACGGGTGGGCATCATCGGGTTCGGTCGGTCCACGGTCACCAGCGTGGGGTACGGAACGCCGGTCAGCAACGCCGGCATGTCCGGATTTCTGGCACCTTGTGGGGAAAGCGGAGTTGTACGCGAGGTGTCGGATCGGTATGACCCGGCCGGCGACCGTCGACGGCTCTGCGGTTCCCACCACGGCGTGCCGGCCGGACGCCCGACGCCGCACCGTAGGCTCTGGCCTCATGACCGGACTCCTCGGCCCGGCGGAGATCCGGGAACTGGCCGCCCGCCTCGGCGTCGCGCCGACCAAGAAACTGGGCCAGAACTTCGTCCACGACCCCAACACCGTGCGCCGGATCGTGGCCGCCGCCGAACTCACCCCGGACGACGTTGCCCTGGAGGTCGGCCCGGGACTGGGCTCGCTCACCCTCGGGCTGCTCGCCTCGGCCGGACACGTCCACGTGGTCGAGATCGACCCGACGCTCGCCGCCGCGCTGCCGGCGACCGTCGCCGACCGGGCCGGCACCGCCGTCGACCGGCTGACCGTGCACACCGCCGACGCGCTGCGGATCACCGCCGCCGAACTCGGGCAACCGGCACCGACCGCACTCGTCGCGAACCTGCCGTACAACGTGGCCGTGCCGGTGGTGCTGCACCTGCTCGCCGAACTGCCCACCCTGCGGCAGGGACTGGTGATGGTGCAGAAGGAGGTCGCCGACCGGCTCGTCGCCGGCCCCGGCTCCAAGACGTACGGCATCCCGTCGGTGAAACTCGCCTGGTACGCGACCTCCCGCGGCGCCGGCAAGGTGCCACCCAACGTCTTCTGGCCGGTACCGAACGTCGACTCCGGCCTGGTCGCCTTCACCCGACGCGAGCCGCCCCGCGTCGACGTACCCCGGAAGAAGGTCTTCGCGGTGGTGGACGCGGCCTTCGCGCAGCGTCGCAAGACCCTGCGCGCCGCGCTCGCCGGCTGGGCCGGTGGCGCGGACCGGGCCGAGGCGGCGCTCACCAGGGCCGGCGTCGACCCCGGGGCGCGGGGTGAGGCGCTCACCGTGGAGCAGTTCGCGGCGATCGCCGCGTCGGCCCCCGTGGCTTCCGGGCCCGCCGAGTAGGCTTGCGGCCGTGCTGTCGACGAGGTCCCTACCGTCCCCACCCGTCCCCGCTGCGGCGGTGGCACCACGGGTCCCGGGCCGTGCCCGGTGACCGAGGCATGGCGGCCCGGCGACGACGATGAACGGTCGCGGCGCGGGGCGACCGGCCCGGTCAGGGTCCGCGTCCCAGCGAAGATCAACCTGCATCTCGGGGTCGGTCCGCTGCGTCCCGACGGCTACCACGAGCTCAACACCGTCTACCACGCCATCGCGCTCTACGACGAGCTGACCGCCCGGCGCGGCGACACCCTCAGCCTCACCATGGAGGGCGAGGGCACCGGCGAGCTCGCCCTCGGCGACGAGAACCTGGTCATCCGGGCCGCCCGCGCGCTCGCCGCGCACGCCGGGGTGCCCGCCCACGCCCGGCTGCACCTGCGCAAGCAGATCCCGCTCGCCGGGGGCCTGGCCGGTGGCAGCGCCGACGCCGCCGCCACCCTGGTCGCCTGCGACACGCTCTGGGGCACCAACCTCTCCCGCGACCAGCTCGCCGCGATCGCCGCCGACCTCGGCTCCGACGTACCGTTCCTGATCTACGGCGGCACCGCGCTCGGCACCGGCCGGGGCGAGACGATCAGCCCGGTGCTCGCCCGCCCGACCACCTGGCACTGGGTGGTGGCGATCGCCGACGGCGGCCTGTCCACCCCGACCGCGTACCGCGAACTGGACCGGCTGCGGGCCGACGGGGACGCCCCGCCACCGCTGCCGAACGCCGACGCGCTCCTCGCCGCGCTGCGCCAGCGCAACCCGGCCGTACTCGCCGCCACGCTCGGCAACGACCTGCAGGCGGCCGCCGAGTCGCTGCGCCCGGCCCTGCTGGCGACCCTGCGCACCGGCGAGGCCGCCGGAGCGCTCGCCGGCATGGTCTCCGGCTCCGGCCCCACCTGCGTCTTCCTCGCCGCGGACGCCGCCGGGGCCAGCCGGATCGCCGCCGAACTGGAGGCCGCCGGGGTCTGTCGGCTGGCCCGTACGGCGACCGGCCCGGTGCCCGGTGCGCGGGTGATCTGACCGGTCGACGGGGTACGCCACCCGCGTACGCTGGACTACTCCAGGCGTCTCCCCGTGCCGGTCAACCGGTACTCGGAGCGCCTTTGATCATGAAAGGTGGGCCTCCGTGGCCAACATCGTCAACCTGGACCGGGTGTCCAAGGGCTATGGCGCGGCCGGGCAGCTGCTCACCGACGTGTCCCTCGGCCTCGACGACGCCAACCGGATCGGCGTCGTCGGGCTCAACGGGGCCGGCAAGTCGACCCTGCTCCGCCTGCTCACCAAGCTCGAAGAACCGGACAACGGGCGGGTCACCCACCGCCGCGACCTGCGGGTCGCCTCGCTGCCGCAGACCCTGAACCTGGCCGCCGAGGCGACCGTACGCGACGTCGTGCTCGGCACCGCCTGGCTGGACCAGAGCATGGGCGCCGAGCACGAGTGGGCCGGCGACGCCGGAGTACGCGGCATCCTCGACGGGCTCGGCATGCCGTACCTCGGACTGGACCAACCGGTCGGGCCGATGTCCGGCGGCGAACGCCGCCGGGTCGCGCTCGCCGCCCTGCTGGTCCGCACCGCCGACCTGCTGATCCTCGACGAGCCGACCAACCACCTCGACGTGGCCGGGGTCGACTGGCTGGCCCGGCACCTGGTCAACCGCCGGGGCGCGCTGGTGGTCGTCACCCACGACCGCTGGTTCCTCGACGCGGTCTGCACCACCACCTGGGAGGTCGGCGACCAGACCGTACGGGCCTACGAGGGCGGCTTCGCCGCCTGGACGCTGGCCCGTGCCGAACGGGAACGGGTCGCCGCCGCCACCGAGGCCCGACGGCAGAACCTGCTCCGCAAGGAGATCGCCTGGCTGCGCCGGGGACCGCCGGCGCGGACCTCCAAGCCCCAGTTCCGGATCGACGCCGCGAACGCGCTGATCGCCGACGTACCACCGCCGCGCGACACCATGTCGCTGCAACGGATGGCCACCTCCCGGCTCGGCAAGCAGGTGTACGACCTGGAGAACGTCACCCTGCTGGCCGGCCCGAAACTCATCCTCGACGACCTGACCTGGCAGGTCGGGCCCGGCGACCGGATCGCGATCGTGGGCGCCAACGGCGCCGGCAAGACCACCCTGCTGCGCCTGCTCGCCGGGATACTCGAACCGGCGAAGGGCCGGATCAACACCGGCTCCACCGTCCGGCCGGCGTTCCTCTCCCAGGAACTGTCCGAACTGCCGAACCAGTTGCGGGTGCTCGAAGCGGTCGAGGAGGTGGCCCGGCGGGTCGTCCTCGGCGACCGGGAGTTGGCCGCGTCGCAGCTCGCCGAGGTGTTCGGCTTCGACGACCGTCGGCTCTGGACCCCGGTCGGTGACCTCTCCGGTGGCGAACGGCGCCGGCTCCAGATGCTCCGGCTGCTCGCCTCCGAGCCGAACGTGCTCCTTTTCGACGAGCCGACCAACGACCTCGACACCGACACCCTGGCCGCCCTGGAGGACCTGCTCGACTCCTGGCCCGGCACGGTGATCGTGTCCAGCCACGACCGTTACCTGATCGAGCGGGTCACCGACGTGGTCTACGGCATGTTCGGCGACGGGCGGCTGGTCCACCTGCCCGGCGGCATCGACGAGTATCTCGCCCGCGCCGAGTCGGGCCAGGGCGGCCGGACGGCGACGGTGGCCTCCGTCACCACCACCGCAGCGGTCGGCGACGGCGACGGCGACGGGGCCGCGACCGGCGCGACCCAGCTCAGCGCCGCCGAGGTGCGGCTGGCGAAGAAGGAACTGAGCAAGCTGGAGCGGCAGATCGGCAAGCTGGACCAGCGCGAGTCGGCCCTGCACGACCAGATGGCCGAGTACGCCACCGACTACGCCAAGGTCGCCGAACTCGACGGCCAACTGCGCGCCGTACGGGCCGAGCGGGAGCAGATCGAGGAGAGCTGGCTGGCCCTGGCCGAGCAGGTGCCGGGGTCCTGACCCCGGGGTGGCTCCGACGGTGGGGGTCGGGCGTGTGCGGCGTCACACCGCCACGTGCGGGACAATGGTTGACGACCCCCACCGGAACGGCGTTGGAGAGTTACGACTATGGCGCACAACCCCGTCAACCACCCCGCGCGCCCGATCTACCGGGCGATCGGCGGCCTGACCGGTCTATACCTGGTCATCTTCGGTGTCCTCGGGCTCATCGAGACCGGTGGCAACGAGCTGTTCGCCCAGGACCAGAACACCACCGTGCTCGGCCAGGGGACCAACCTCGGCCACTCGGTGCTCGCCGTGGTGCTCGGCATGATCATCCTGATCGCCACCGGGCTGGGCCGCAACATCGACGCGGCGGTCAACAAGTGGTTCGGCTACCTGATGATGGTGGTCAGCCTGGCCGGTCTCGCGGTGATCCGGACCGACGCCAACTACCTCAACTTCACCATCGCCGGGGTGGTGGTCACCATGCTCGTCGGGCTGGTCCTGCTGATGGCCGGCATGTACGGCCGGGTCGGCTCCGAGGAGGAGGCACGGGCCTGGCGGGACGGGCGCCTGGTCCTCTGAACCGGGACGGCGCCGGGTGCGCTGACCGGGGCGGATCCGCGTTCACCGGAAACCGCCTCCCGATCTGGGTGACAATTCGGAAGAATCGTCACCCGTACGGGAGGAGAAGCCGGTGGCACACATCCCCATCAACCACCCGGCGCGTACGCTCTACCGGGTCATCTCCGGGCTCGTCGGCCTATACATCCTGATCTTCGGGGTGTTCGGCATCGTCGAGACCGCCGGTGACCCGCTCTTCGGCCGGGGCAGCGACTACGCCCTCGGCCTGCGTACCAACCTGGCCTTCTCGATCGTGTCGGTGTTCTTCGGGGTCGTCATCATGATCGGCGCATCCCGCCGGGGCAACCTCGGCCATTTCATGAACCTGACCGCAGGCGTGGTCTTCCTGGTCGTCGGACTGGTCATGCTCAGCGTGCTGCAGACCGAGGCGAACATCCTCAACTTCTCCGTCGCCACCGTCGTGGTGTCGCTGATCTTCGGCCTGGTCACCCTCGCCACCGGCCTCTACGACAAGGTCGGCCCAGCGGAGCACGCCGAGCAGGAGCGGCGGTACCGCCGGACCGCCTCGTCCGAAACCTCACCCGGCTGACCCGCCCCGGCACCGACGCGCCGGGACGGGAACGTCAGCGACCCCGCCGGGTCAACAGGGTCGGCTGCGCCTCCAGGTGGGAAAGCCCGTGCCAGGCCAGGTTCACCAGGTGCGCCGCCACCGTCTCCTTGCGCGGCTTGCGTACCTCCAGCCACCAGCGACCGGTCAACGCCACCATGCCGACCAGCGCCTGCGCGTACAACTCGGCCAGCTTCGGGTCGTAACCACGGCTGGAGAACTCCGCACCGAGGATGTGCTCCACCTGGTGCGCCACGTCGTTGAGCACGCTGCTGAAGTTTCCGGTCGCCGACATCACCGGCGACTCGCGCACCAGCACCCGGAAGCCGCTGGTCTCCTCCTCGATGTAACCGAGCAGCGCCAGCGCGGCCTGCTCCAGCAACTCGCGCGGATGACCGGCGGTCAACGCGGCGGCCACCGTGTCCAGCAGGGCCCGGACCTCCCGGTCGACCACGACCGCGTAGAGGCCCTCCTTGCCGCCGAAGTGCTCGTAGACCACCGGCTTGGACACCTTGGCCCGGGACGCCACCTCCTCTATGGAGGTGGCGTCGAAACCCCGCTCGGCGAAGATCTGGCGCCCGATGGAGATCAGCTGCTCGCGGCGTTGCGCCGCTGACATCCGTACCCTGGAACTTGGTTTGGTTGGCGCCGCTGGCGGTCGCCCGCGCCCGCTGCCCCCGCTGGTGCTCGGGCTCTCTGTCACCCGGCCATCCTGCCAGGTGGCAGGTCCCGGTACGGTGCCCGGCGCGGCGCGATCACTGCGGAGCGGCCGGTTTCACCAGTTTCGCTGCGATCCGTTCCGGCTTCGGCCACCGTACGTCGGACGCCGCACCGGTCTTCTCGAAGATCCAGATCACCCGTGCCGAGATGTCCACCTGACCGCGCAGCACCCCGTGCCGGGCGCAGGTCGGGTCGGAGTGGTGCAGGTTGTGCCAGCTCTCCCCGAAGGAGAGGATCGCCAACGGCCAGAAGTTCGACGCCTTGTCACCCTGGCGCACCTCGAACGGGCGCTCGCCGTAGACGTGACAGACCGAGTTGATCGACCAGGTCACGTGGTGCAGCAGCCCGACCCGGACCAGACCGGCCCAGAAGAACGCGGTCAGCGCCCCCTGCCAGGACCAGGTCACCAGGCCGCCGACGGCGGCCGGCGCGAGCAGCGAGATGCCCACCAGCAGCGGGAAGAGCCGGTCGACCCGGCTGATGTCCTTGTCCGCCAGCAGGTCCGGGGCGAACCGCGCCCGGTTGGACAGCTCGCGGTGGAACAGCCAACCCATGTGGGCGAAGAAGAGGCCCTTGGTCAGCCCCCAGACGCTCTCGCCGAACCGCCACGGCGAGTGCGGGTCGCCCTCCACGTCGGAGAAGGCGTGGTGGCGACGGTGGTCGGCCACCCACTGGGTGATGTTGCCCTGGACCGCGAACGAGCCCGCGACCGCCAACGTGACCCGCAGCCACCGCTTGGCCTTGAACGAGCCGTGCGTGAAGTAGCGGTGGAAGCCGACCGTGATGCCGATCCCGGCGACCACGTACCAGACCGCGGCGATCGCGATGTCGGTCCAGCTCAGCCAACCGCCCCAGGCCACCGGAACGGCGACGACGAGGGCGACGAACGGAACGATGACGAAGGACCAGAGGGCGATCAGGATGCCCGTCTGCTGCTTACCCTCGGTGAGCGGCTTGGGGCCCTTGTCGGTGGTTCCTGCGGCTGGTTCGGTCAGGGTGGTCGGCATGGCACCTCGCTGGGCGGAGACGGGGACGAGTTCGGTAACTTACGCCTACGTCACCGTAACCTACGGCACCGTAACTCGCTATGGGTGCGTTCCTGGCAGTTCCCTCCGAGGTCCTATCGAAACCTGTCGTACGCGCGTTCTAATTTGCTGGTCATGACCGACAACCTCGCCGCCGAGGCCCGGCGGCTGCGCACCGTCGAGGGCCTGTCCGTGGGCCAGATCCGGCAACGTCTGGGCATCGGCAAAGACCGGCTGTACGAGCTGCTGCGGGGCGTCCCGGCTCCGGAGTGGACCCGGCGGCCGAACGCCAAGGACGAGTTGCGGGACCGGGCGGTGCGGTTGCGGGGAACCGGCTGGTCGGTGACCGACATCGCGACCGAACTCGGCGTCGCCAAGTCCACCGCCTACCACTGGGTGCGCCACCTGTCGCTCTGCTGGCGCTCTTCCTGCGTTTCCTGGAGTCCTGCGGGGTCGATCGAGGTGCACCGACGTACCGGCTGAGCATTCACGAGTCTGCGGACGTGGACGCGGCCGAGTCCTGGTGGCGGGAGACGCTGGGCCTGCCCGCCGACCGGTTCCGGGTGCCGGCGCTGAAGCGGCACCGGGCGACGACGAACAGGCGCAACATCGGCGAGTCCTGTCGAGGCTGCCTGGTGGTGGATGTGCCGGGCAGCCGGGAACTGTACTGGCGAATCGAAGGTGTCGTGCGGACTTTGTCCGCTGAGGCGCTAAAGCGATTCGGTGAGGGCTCGGCGGAGGCGCTACGCTGACACTGCTCTTCCTTCGGCCGTGGTGTAATTGGCAACACCCGGGTCTTTGGTACCCGTATTTCAGGTTCGAACCCTGGCGGCCGAGCTGTTCCCTATAGTCCGTTTTGTTCGGTTCGAGGGAACCCCGCGACCGGGTCCGGTGGCGCGGCTAGCATGGGGCCGCAGACCGCCAACCGTTCTGACGGGAGCTCCCTCGTGTCCCAGCCCCGCGTCCGCACCGTCGTCGTCCTCGCCGCCGGCGAGGGCAAGCGGATGAAGTCGGCACTGCCCAAGGTGTTGCACCCCCTGCTCGGCCGTACGCTGGTCGGTCACGTGCTGGCTGCCGCCGCGCCGCTGGCCCCCGACCACACCATCGTCGTGGTCGGCCACGGCGCCGACCAGGTCACCGGGCACCTCGCCGAGGTCGCAGCCGACGCGCGCCCGGTCCTGCAGGCCGAGCAGCGCGGCACCGGACACGCCGTCCGGATCGCTCTCGACGCCGCCCCCGACCGGGCCGGCACGGTGATCGTGATCAACGGTGACGCACCGCTGCTCCGACCGGATACCCTCGCCGCGCTGGTCGAGGCGCACGAGACGGCCGGCGCCGCGGCGACCGTGCTCGCCGCCGAGGTGCCCGACCCGACCGGCCTGGGCCGGATCGTCCGGGACGAGGCCGGGCGGCTGGAGCGGATCGTCGAGGAGCGTGACGCGGCCGTCGCGCAGCGCGCCATCCGCGAGATCAACGCCGGCATCTACGCCTTCGACGCCGCCCGGTTGCGGGACACCCTCGGCAAGCTCTCCACCGACAACGACCAGGGCGAGGAATACCTCACCGACGTCTTCGGCCTGTTCGCCACCAGCGGCGAGCCGGTGGTGGTGCACGTCGCCGCGGATGCCACCGAGACGCTCGGCTGCAACGACCGGGTCGAGCTCGCCGCGCTGCGGCAGCTGCTCCGGGACCGGGTGAACACCGGCTGGATGCGCGCCGGCGTGACCCTGCTCGACCCGGCGACCACCTGGATCGACGTCACGGTGACGCTCGACCGGGACGCGGTGGTGGACCAGAACACCCAGCTGCGCGGGTCGACCACGATCGGCGCGGAGGCGGTCGTCGGCCCGGACGTGACCCTGATCGACACGAGCGTCGGCGCCGGGGCCACGGTGCTGCGCAGCCACGCGGTCAGCGCGGAGATCGGCGATCGGGCCAGCGTCGGGCCGTACGCCTATCTGCGGCCGGCCGCCCGACTTGCCGAACAGGCGAAGGTGGGTACGTTCGTAGAGGTGAAGAACTCCGAGGTCGGGGCCGGCGCCAAGGTGCCGCACCTGTCGTACGTGGGGGACGCCACGATCGGTGCCCGGGCCAACATCGGCGCGGCGACGATCTTCGTCAACTACGACGGGGTGACCAAGAGCCACACCACCGTCGGTGAGGCGGCCTTCGTCGGCTGCGACACCACCCTGATCGCCCCGGTCGAGGTCGGCGCGGGCGCGTACATCGCGGCCGGCAGTGCGATCGACACCGACGTACCGCCGGGTGCGCTCGGGGTGGCCCGGAGTCGGCAGCGCAACATCGAGGGCTGGGTGGCGCGTCGGCGGGCCGGCACCCGGTCGGCGGAGGCGGCGGAACGGGCCCTGGCCGGGGCGGCGGAAACCACACCGTCCGAGGCCGGCGGCGCAAGCCAGGGTGAGGCAATCCACGCGGCGGCCGATGCGGGTGGCGTCGGCCCGGTCAAGGGAGATACTGCAACCGAATAGTCCCTGGTCCACCGCCGGGAACCACCGACCAACGGGAGCAGACGAGCCGATGGGCAGCATCGTCGCCGAAAACCGCAAGAGCCTGATGCTCTTCTCCGGGCGGGGCTTCCCGGAGTTGGCGAAGGAGATCGGCGAGGTACTCGGAGTGGCGCCCACGCCCTCCGATTCGTACGAGTTCGCCAACGGCGAGATTTTCGTACGGTTCAAGGAATCCGTACGTGGTTCGGACGCGTTTGTCGTCCAGTCCGTCACCCACGGCGTGAACCGCTGGGTGATGGAGACGCTGATCATGGTCGACGCGCTGAAGCGCGGTTCGGCCAAGCGGATCACCGTGGTCCTGCCGTTCTATCCGTACGCGCGGCAGGACAAGAAGCACCGGGGGCGGGAGCCGATCTCGGCCCGGCTGGTGGCGGACCTGCTCAAGACGGCGGGCGCGAACCGGATCCTCACCGTCGACCTGCACACCGCGCAGATCCAGGGTTTCTTCGACGGGCCGGTGGATCACCTGTTCGCGATGGACATCCTGGCCGAGTACGTCGAGCGCCAGTACGCCGGGCGGCCGATGACGGTGGTCGCGCCGGACTCGGGCCGGGTCCGGGTGGCGGAGCGGTGGACCGACCGGTTGGGCGGCTGCCCGCTGGCGTTCATCCACAAGACCCGTGATCCGCTCAAGCCGAACCAGGTGGTGGCGAACCGGGTGGTCGGTGACGTGGAGGACCGGGTCTGCCTGATCGTCGACGACATGATCGACACCGGTGGCACGATCCGGAAGGCGGCCGACATCCTGTACGACTCGGGCGCCTCGGACGTGATCGTCGCCTCGACGCACGCGCTGCTTTCCGATCCGGCGACCGAGCGGCTGAAGAACAGCCGGATCAGCGAGGTGATCGTCACCAACACGCTGCCGCTGCCGGCGGAGAAGCAGTTGGACAAGATCACCGTACTGTCGATTGCGCCGTTGTTGGCGCGGGCGATCCGTGAGGTGTTCGACGACGGCTCGGTGACCACGCTTTTCGGTGGTCTGAGCTAGTCGGACGCGGCTGGTGTCGGCGTCCGTGGCGGCGCTGGCCTGATTACCCGGGGTACCGGCTGAATGCTTGTCGGAGCCTCGGGTAGAATGGTGCGGTTGCCACGGCGAGGGTGCCCAGCGGGCCGCTGACAGAAGCGCCGCTCGGAGGTTCCGTCATCGACGCGGTGCTCCGGGCAGTGTTCTGCACGCAAGAGCCCCAGCGAGCCCCTCGCCCCAGCACCGCCAGCCGACGTTCCGCCGTAGCGACGATATCAGGAGTTTCCCCGTGTCCGAGGTAAAGATCAGCGCCGAGCCCCGTACCGAGTTCGGCAAGGGTGGTGCCCGTCGTACCCGTCGGGCCGGCAAGGTGCCAGCCGTGCTGTATGGCCACGGCGAGGCCCCCAAGCACATCGCGCTTCCCGCGCGTGAGTTCGCCGCGGCCATCCGCCGTGGCGGCGCGAACCAGCTCTTCGCCATCGACGTCAGCGACGGCACCCAGGCGCTCGCGCTGCCGAAGGCGATCCAGCGTGACCCGATCAGGGACACCTTCGAGCACATCGACCTGCTCCTGGTCCGCCGGGGCGAGAAGGTCACCGTCGAGATCCCGGTGCAGCTCGTCGGCGAGGCGGCCCGCGACACCCTGGTCATGCCGCAGATCGACACGCTCTCGGTGAGCGCCGACGCGACCAAGCTCCCGGACCACCTCGACCTCTCGATCGAGGGGCTGGGCGCCGGTTCGCAGATCACCGCCGGTGACGTGAAGCTGCCGCAGGGCGTCGAGTTGATCGCCGACCCGGAGCAGGTGCTCGTGGTGATCACCGGTGCGCCGACGGCCGAGCAGCTTGAGGCCGAGGGTGCCGGGGTCATCGAGGAGACGCCGGCCGAGGAGACCGAGGAAGCCGCCGAGGGCGAGGAAGCCGCCGAGGGCGAGACCGCCGAGGCGACCGAGGCCGAGGCTCCGGCCCAAGCCTGATCGATGTCGTGACACAGGCGCTCCCGACCGGGTCGGGGGCGCCTGTTCCGTACTGCTGACACGCAGGGGAGACGGGTGTGGCGGACGAGGCGGAGCCGTGGCTGGTCGTCGGGCTGGGCAACCCCGGCCGGGAGTACGCGGGTAACCGGCACAACGTCGGGTTCATGATCGTCGACCTGATCGGTTCCCGGATCGGGGCGAAGTTCGGCCGGCACAAGCGGGCGGTCGCCGATGTCGGCGAGGGGCGGCTCGGTTTCGGCGGGCCGAAGCTGGTGCTGGCGAAGCCGCTGACGTACATGAATCTTTCCGGTGGTCCGGTGGCGGCGCTGGGGCAGTTCTACAAGGTGCCGGCGGCGCAGGTGATCGCGGTGCACGACGAGCTGGACATCCCGTACGGGCAGATCCGGGTGAAGATCGGCGGCGGCGAGGGCGGTCACAACGGGCTGCGGTCGATGTCGAAGTCGCTGGCGACGAAGGACTACGTACGGGTCCGGTTCGGCGTCGGGCGCCCGCCGGGGCGGCAGGATCCGGCGGACTACGTGCTCTCGGACTTCTCGCCGACGGAGCGCAAGGAACTGGAGTTCCTGGTCGACCGGGCGGCCGACGTGGTGGAGTCGGTGATCCTGCGGGGCGTGGAGTGGACACAAAACGCGTACCACAGCGCATGACTGCCGGGCACCCGGCGGTAATGTGCCGCAGAGGGGTGGCCAGGGGGTTCCGTCAGCAAGGAGGCGGTCAGTGATGGTGCGTGTGGTGGTGGCCGTGGCCGCCCTGACCCCGAGTCTGCGCTGATGCCGACGCCACCGGTGATCGACGGTGCCTTCGCCCGCTGGTTGGCGGCGAAGGCCGGGGACGCGCTGATGGAACTGCGCAGCGAGATGGGGCACGCGGATCCGGGGGCGCTCCGGGCGGCCGGGGACAAGGTCTCGCACGATCTGCTCCGTACGGAGTTGGCCCGTTGGCGGCCGGCGGACGCGGTGCTCTCCGAGGAGGACGAGGGGGCGCGGCGGGCCTGGTCGACTGATCTCGGTCCGGCGGCTCCGCGGAGGATCACCGCCGACCGGGTGTGGATCATCGATCCGTTGGACGGGACGCGGGAGTTCTCCGAGCAGGGCCGGTCCGACTGGGCGGTGCACGTGGCGCTCTGGGCTCGTACCGCGACGACCGAGCACGGGCTGGTCGGTGGGGCGGTGGCGTTGCCGGCGCAGCACCGGGTGCTCGGCACCGACCATCCACCGGCGTACCCGCCGATGAACCTACTGGCCGCGACGGCGCCCGGTGGGCGGACGATCCGGTTGGCGGCGAGTCGGAGTCGGCCGCCGGTGTTCCTGACCGAGTTGGCGGAGGAGGTGGGTGCAGAGTTGGTGCCGATGGGGTCGGCGGGTGCGAAGATCGCTGCGGTGGTTGGTGGTGAGGTGGACGCGTACGTGCACGCGGGTGGTCAGTACGAGTGGGATTCGGCGGCGCCGGTGGCTGTGGCGACGGCCACGGGTCTGCACGCTTCCCGAATCGACGGTTCTGCGTTGAGATACAACGAGGCCGATCCTCGGCTACCCGACCTGGTCGTCTGCCGGAAAGATCTTGCAACCCGGCTGCTGGCAGCGCTGCGGCGGCACCTCCGGGTAACCTAGGCCCCGGTGTTGTGGAGTTGACCGACCGGAAAGGTCTGGAATGCGCATGGGCGGCGGCGGATGCAGCGGACACGTGGCATGAACGGCACGGCGGCGTACCGGGTGTCGCATCTGGATGCTCTTGAGGCGGAGAGCGTTTTTGTGATGCGTGAGGTGGTGGCGGAGTTGGAGCGTCCGGTGCTG
>NZ_JBVJHT010000024.1:110110-118645 GCF_055586685.1 Micromonospora sp. NPDC049529 | reverse complement strand
CGCCCGGTTACATTCCGAACCCGGAAGCTAAGCCCTCCAGCGCCGATGGTACTGCACTCGGGAGGGTGTGGGAGAGTAGGACGCCGCCGGACAATTTTCAGTTAGGGCCATCCTTCGGGATGGCCCTAACTTGTTTCTGTGGGTCTTTGATTCGGACCCGGCCTCCCGGCCCCAGGCTCCCCCGTGTATGTGCGGCTCGACCCGCTCGCGGTGGTTGACCGACCTGGCGTACCGCACCGCACCCTCGGCCTGCCCCGGCCCGGCATCGGATTGCGCCGCCCCTATACCTAGAACTACTATGCATCACAGTCCTAGGTATAGGAGGGTACGTGCACATCACCAAAGACCTCGTCGCGGCCTCGGCGACGCCGCTCGTGCTGGGGATCCTCGCCGAGGGCGAGAGCTACGGCTACGCGATCCTCAAGCAGGTCAACGAGCTGTCGGGTGGGCAGTTGGAGTGGACCGAGGGCCTGCTCTATCCGCTGCTGCACCGTCTGGAGCGGCTCGGTCACGTCGAGTCGGCATGGGAGACGCCGGCCGGGGGACGCCGCCGCAAGTACTACCGCATCACCGACCAGGGCCTGGCCGAGCTCGCCGAGCAGCGCCGCCAGTGGGCCGCCGTGGTCGACACCCTGCGGGGGGTCTGGAGCACGGCCCAGTCGATCAGGCCGATCACGGCACCGGCATGGGAGGTGGGGTGATGGCCGCCGACAGCACCCACGACCTGGAGGGTCAGATCGCCGAGTGGCGGGCGTACACGCATCGGCGGCGGGAACTGCACCACACCGACACCGAGGAGCTGGAAGACCATCTCCGGAGCCGGATCACCGAGCTGAGCGAGGCCGGCCTGCGAACCGACGAGGCGTTCCTCATCGCCGTCAAACGCATGGGCAGCCTCGACGAGCTGTCACGGGAGTTCGCGCGGGAACATTCCGAGCGGCTGTGGAAGCAACTCGTGCTGCCCGGGGAGCCGGACGCGCCCACCGCCGCCCGTACCCGTCGGGAACTGCCCGTCATGGTGCTCTGCGCGGCCGTCGCGGCGTTCGCGATCAAAGTGCCGGGCTGGTTCGGCCTGGACATCTCGGGCGACGACGGCGCCTTCTACGCGCGAAACATCAGCCTCTTCGCATTGCCGGCGCTCGCCGCCTACTTCGCCTGGCAGCGCCGGGTCGGTCCGCGGGTCATCGCGGTGCTCGCGCTGCTGTTCATCCTCGGCGCGGTCGCCGCGAACGCGTACCCGGCGGCCGACGGCGCGCAGACCGTCGCGCTCACCGCGATCCACCTGCCGATCGCGCTGTGGCTGGTCGTCGGCGTCGCCTACACCGGCGGTGACTGGCGCTCGGACCGGCGGCGGATGGACTTCATCCGGTTCACCGGGGAGTGGCTGATCTACTTCGCCCTCATCGCCCTGGGCGGCGGCGTACTCACGGCCTTCACGGTGAACACCTTCGGAGCCATCGGCGTAGACGTCGAGGGATTCGTCCAGTCGTGGTTGGTGCCGTGCGGCGCCATGGCGGCGATCGTCGTGTCGGCGTGGCTGGTGGAGGCGAAGCAGAGCGTCATCGAGAACATGGCTCCGGTGCTCACCCGCGTCTTCACCCCGCTCTTCGCGGCCACCCTGCTGGCCTTCCTGGTCGCCATCATCTGGACCAACAACGGCATCGACGTCGAGCGTGACGCGCTCATCCTCTTCGACCTGCTGCTCGTCATCGTGCTCGGCCTGCTGCTGTACGCCATCTCCGCCCGTGACCTCACGGCCCGAGCGGGCCTGTTCGACCGGCTGCAACTCGGGCTCGTCGTCTGCGCCCTGATCATCGACGTCCTGGTGCTGTTGGCGATCACCGGCCGGATCACCGAGTGGGGCTTCAGCCCCAACAAGACCGCGGCACTGGGCGAGAACGTCGTGCTGCTCACCAACCTGGCCTGGTCGGCGTGGCTGTTCCTCGGCTTCACGCGTGGCCGTATGCCCTTCGCCCGCCTGGAACACTGGCAGACCCGGTACCTGGTCGTGTACGCGGTCTGGGCCTGGGCCGTCGTCCTCGCCTTCCCGCCCGTCTTCGACTTCGCCTGAGCCGCAACGACCTGCCCGAGCCGGCCCGTTCACCCCTCGACACGAGGCGGGGTGGACGGGCCGGCGGGCGAGGGGCGACGACCTGACGGATCCCGACCGGGTAGGTTGCCCGCCGCCCGGCCCTCGACCAGGCTTCCTGGTGGATCGGCCGGTGTCGGTGCCCGGAGAGCCGGCCGTCGCGACGCTGACGGAGGAACGATGTCCCGAACCCGTTCGGACAGGCTGGAGCGGCGTACGGCATTCGGCGTCTGGACCAGGAGACGCGCCGACCGACGCTACGCGCGGGTGCGGGAGATCCAGGCCATGGACGTCCGCGAGAACGCCAGCCGGATCTGGTGGCTCGACATGGGCTACGAGTTCCCGTGGGACTACGCCATCGGGGGCGCGCTCGGCTTCTACCACAGCGTCGCGGCGCGGGAGATGGCCGCGCTGCTGGTGCGGACCGGTGAGCTGACCGGGAACACCCACCGCCGGATGGAACACCTCGGGATCATCACTCTGGAGATGGTCCGGCACGGCTTCAGGGACCCGCGCGGCAAGGCCGCGGCCCGGCGGATGAACCGGATCCACCGCAACGCCGTACGGCACATCAGCGTCGACGGGGAGAAGTGGACCATCACCAACGAGCAGTACCTGTTCGTTCTCGCCACCAGCATGCTCATCCAGGCCCGCTGGGTCGACCGGTACGGCTGGCGTCCGCTCAGCGACGCCGAGCACACCGCCGCGTACCTGCACGCGCGGGAGCAGAGCGAGCACATGGGGTTGAAGGACATGCCCGGCTCCTGGGAGGAGCTGGGGCGCTTCCACGACGACTACGTACGTCGGCACTTCGTCTACTCGCCCGAGGCGGCGCAACTCTTCCAGTCGACCAAGGACGCGTTGATCGGGCCGATGGTCGGCTGGCTGCCAGCTCGCTGGCAACCACTCGGGCGGCGGCTCGCCGAGCTGGCCGTACCGGCGATACTTCAGCCGGAACTGCGCCGGGCGTTCGGGGTCGCCGAGCCGTCGGCGCTGATCCGGCTGGCCGTACACCTCGCGATCCGGGCCCGGTCCGCGTACGTCCGGGCCACCGCGCCGCGGATGGAACCCGCGTACCCGGACAAGATGCCGACCCCGACCTTCCCCGACGGCGAATGGGATCTCGACAAGGTCGGCCCGGCGCACACCGTGCACGGCACCGGCCCGACGTCCGAGGCGGACTCCGCCGAGCACGACAGTCACGGCGAGCACCACGGTCACGGTGCCGCCGAGCCCATCGCTTCCGTCGCGGAGCCCAGCCGGGTCAACGGCGTACGCCATTAGCCAGGCGCCCCGGCGGCGCCGCCGGGGCCGGGACGTCCGTCAGTCGGCTACCAGGTACTCGTCGGGGCGCAGCTCGCCACCGTGTTTGAACGCGGCGACGAAGCCGTCCTCGCCCAGCTCCGTCCGGGCCCGTGCGGAGATCCGCTCCACGTCGCCGCGTTCGCCACCGGGCAGCGGCGCCCCGGCGGACTCCCGGGCCTCGGCGGCGGCGCCGAGCAGTCGGGCGCCGTGCTCGGCATAGCCGGCCAGGACGTACGCCCCGGCCAGCCCCTCCAGGGCGAGCGCGACCGCCCGCGGATCGCCGCTCTCGGTCGCGGTGTCCAGCCCGGTACGGTGTGCCGCCAACGCGCCGTCGGCATCCCCGCGCAGTTCGGCGATGAAGCCGAACTCGGCGGAGACCAGGGCCGGTGTCTCGGGGGCGTACCCGATCTCCCGGTGCAGTTCGAGCACCCGGTCCAGGTGCATTCCGGCGGCGTCGAGCCGACCCTCCCGGCGGGCACCGAGGGCGAGCCCGATCTCGGCGAACTGCTCCCCGAACCGGTCGGACTGCTCGATCGACAGCCGCCGGGCCCGCTGGTGGAACTCCCGCGCCTGCTGGTAGTCCCCGGTCAGCAGGGCGATCCGGCCCAGCCCGGCCAGTTGCAGCGAGACCGAGGGCCAGAGCCCGAACTCCTCGGCCAGGCGCAGCCCGTCCCGGTACAGCCGCGCCGCGACGTCGTAGTCGCCGACCACCTCCGCGTAGGTCGCCAGCGGGCCGATCGCCTGCAACTGTCCCCAGTGGTCGCCGATCTCCCGGAAGAGCGCGAGACTGCGCTCCCCGTCCCGCTTGAGGGTGGTGAACGTGCCCCGTAGCTTCGCCTGGAAGCTGCGGCTGCTCAGCGCGGCGGCGACCCCCCACCGGTCGCCCAGCGCCTCGAACCGGCCCAGCGCGCGGTCGACCAGCTGCTCGCTGGGGGAGAGGTCGCCGATGCCGTACATGGTGGAGCCGAGGAACCATTCCGCCATGGCCCGGGAACGAGGGTCGTCCACCTGGTCGAACGGCTCCAGCGCGGTCCGGTACTCCTGCTCGGGGTCCGCACCGCCACGCAGGACCAACCCGATGCCGATCTGCCACGCGGTCGCCGTCGCCCGGCGTACCACGGGCGCGGGTCCGGGCATCTCCAGCGCGGTGAGCAGGGAGCGCCGGGCCTCGGCGAGGCGCCCGCGCAGGAACCAGTACCAGGACATCGCGTTGGCCAGGCGCAGCGCCAGGTCGGCCTCGCCGTGGCGGACCGCGGTCTCGAACGCGCTGCGCAGGTTGGCGGTCTCGGCGTCCAGCCGTTGCAGCCACTGCCGCTGGTTGTGACCCCGCAGATGCTGTTCGGCGCGCTCGGCGAGCGCGGTGTAGTACTCCCGGTGCCGGCGCTGGTAGTGGGCGAGTTCGCCGGCCTCGTCGAGCCGGTCGAGACAGTACGCGGCGACCGACTCCAGCAGCCGGTAACGGGCCGTGGTTACGGTGTCGGTGAACACGACCAGTGAACAGTC
This sequence comes from Micromonospora sp. NPDC049529, assembly GCF_055586685.1. NCBI lineage: Bacteria > Bacillati > Actinomycetota > Actinomycetes > Micromonosporales > Micromonosporaceae > Micromonospora > Micromonospora sp. NPDC049529. The sequence goes on along the minus strand of NZ_JBVJHT010000024.1, from coordinate 113,748 downwards.
GACCAGCCGGGAGAGCAGGTCGACGACCCGGGCGGACTCGACGCCCTTGCCGGCGCAGACCTCCTCGGCGGCGGCCAGGGTGCAGCCGTCGGTGTGCACGGCGAGCCGGCGCAGCAGGATCCGTTCCGGCTCGTCGAGGAGCGCCCAGCTCCAGTCGATGGTGGCCCGGAGCGTTCGCTGCCGTGGCGGGGCGCCCCGGCGCCCGGCGGCGAGCAACCGGAACCGGTCGTCGAGCCGCGCCGCCACCTCGTGTACGCCGAGCCCCCGTACCCGGGTCGCCGCCATCTCCAGGGCCAGCGGGATCCCGTCCAGCCGCCGGCAGATCGCGGCGACCGCCGGGGCGTTGTCGGCGTCGAGAGTGAAGCCCGACATCGCCGCGCCGGCCCTGGCGCCGAAGAGTTCGACGGAGCTGAACTGTCGCAGCGCTCCGGGGTCCAACCCGGCCCCGGCCGGCGGCAGCGTGAGCGGCGGGACCGTCATCACCTGCTCGCCGGAGACGTCGAGCGGTTCCTGGCTGGTGGCCAGGATCCGGATCCCGGGGGCGCGGCCGAGCAGCAGTTCGCTGAACCGGGCCACCGGCTCGACCATCTGCTCGCAGTTGTCCAGCACCAGCAGCATCCGTTTGCCGCGCAGCGCACCGACCAGGAAGTCGATCAGCGACGGTGGCGCGACGGAGCCGCCGATCCCGGTCGCGTCGTCCCGGATACCCAGGACACCGGCGACCACCTCGGCGATCTCGGCGACCGAGGACGGGTGGGCACCCCGGCGCCGGCCCCGGGTGCCCGGCTCCGGGTCGGCGGCGGGCTCCATCGCCGCGAGTTCGACCAGCCAGACCCCGTCGGCGTACGTGTCGAGGAGCTGGCTGGCGGTCTCGATGGCGATCCGGGTCTTGCCCACCCCGCCCGAGCCGGCCAGTGTCACCAGCCGGCGCACCGCGAGCAGCGACCGGAGTTCGGCGATGGTCTCCGCCCGGCCGATCAGCTCGGTCAGCGGGGCCGGCAGGTTCGTCGACGGGCGGGCGGTGGTGGTGGCCGGCGAGGCGTTCGGACGCAGGGTCGGATCCTGCATCAGGATCGCCCGGTGCAGCCCGGCGAGTTCCGGGCCGGGGTCCAACCCCAGGTCTTCGGCGAGGCGCCGGCGCAGGTCGCCGTAGCTGTCGAGCGCCTCGGTGCGCCGACCGGACAGGTAGAGGGCCCGGATCTGCGCGGCACGTAGCCGCTCCCGGTGCGGATGCCGGGCGACCAGGTCGGCGATCTCGTCGCCGAGCAGGGTGTGCTCGCCGAGTGCGAGCCGGGCCTCGGCCTGTTCCTCCAGCAGGGTCAGCCGCTGCTCCTCCAGTTGTGCGGCGGCGGACCGGGTGAAGATCTCGTCGGCGAAGTCGGCGTAGGCGGCTCCGCGCCACAGGGCCAGGGCGTCGGCCAGCAGCGCGGCCCGGGTCCGGGGATCCGCACCCGCGAGGGCGCGCGCGGCGAGCCGGGCGAACTGGTCGGCGTCCACTGTGTCGGCCCGGAGCAGGTATCCCGGGGAGCGGGAGACGACGCACTCCCGACCGCCTGGCTCGGCCTCCTCCAGGGCCCGCCGCAGCTGCCACACCTTGCTCTGCAACACCCCGGCCGGATTGCCGGGGCGTCGGGCCGGCCACAGGTCCTCGACCAGTCGGTCGACGGAGACGGGTTGGTTGCGGTGGACGAGCAGGTGGGCGAGGACCGCCCGCACCTTCGGTTCGGGGATCCGTACGGGACGGCCGTCGGAGGTCCAGACCTGTAACGGACCGAGCACTCCGAAGCGCATCCGTTCACCGTACCGAGTGTCGGGCCGGTGAACCAAGACAAGTGGTGCCCGGTCCGGCAGTCACCGAGATCCAACCGAGATGGCTCCGAGAGCGACGGCGATGAGCATGACCGAAAAGAGTGGGACAACCCCGCCGTGGAGGAAGGTTTTCATGTCTGCCAGCGCACTGCCGGTCTCCGAACCCCGGGCCGGCCGCCGAGAATGGCTGGGGCTCGTCGTTCTCGCCCTCCCGACGATCCTGATCTCGATGGATCTGACGGTGCTCTACATGGCACTGCCGCACCTCAGTGCCGACCTCGGTCCGGACAGCATCCAGATGCTGTGGATCGTCGACATCTACGCGTTCGTGATCGCCGGTTTCCTGGTCACCATGGGTACGCTCGGTGACCGGATCGGCCGCCGCCGACTGCTGATGATCGGTGCGGTCGCGTTCGGCGTCGCCTCGGTGCTCTCGGCGTACGCCACCAGCACCGAGATGCTGATCGCCGCCCGTGCCCTGCTGGGTATCGCCGGCGCGACCCTGCAACCGTCCACCATGTCGCTGATCACGAACATGTTCAAGAACCCGAAGCAGCGGGCCGCCGCCTTCGGCGTCTGGGCCACCTCGTTCGAGATCGGCGCCATGGCCGGTCCGGTGATCGGTGGTCTGCTGCTGGAGCAGTTCTGGTGGGGGTCGGTCTTCCTCCTCGGCGTGCCGGTGATGGTGCTGCTGCTGGTCACCGCGCCGATCCTGTTGCCCGAGTACAAGGCACCGGGGGCCGGGAAGCTCGACTTCGCCAGCGTCTTCCTGTCGCTGGCCACCATGCTGCCGGTGATCTACGGTCTCAAGCAGATCGCCAAGCACGGCTGGCAGGTCACGCCCGTGGCAGCGATCGTGGTCGGTCTGGTCTTCGGCTGGCTCTTCCTGCGCCGGCAGCGGACGCTCGCCGACCCGATCCTCGACGTCTCGTTGTTCCGCAGCCGGGCGTTCAGCGGCGCGCTGAACCTCCAACTGCTGTGCATGATCACGCTGTCCGGCCTGACCCTGTACTTCACCCAGTACCTCCAGCTGGTCAAGATCCAGTCTCCGTTCGAGGCCGGGCTCTGGATGTTGCCCTTCGTGGGTGGCACGATCATCGGCGCCAACCTCGGCCCGCTGCTGGCCCGCCGGTACTCGCCCGGCTACGTGATCGCCGGTGGCCTCGTGGTCTCGGCGATCGGCTTCGCGATGCTGATCGGGTTGGAGCCCACCTCCCACCCGGTGCTGCTGGCGGTGAGCGCCATGGTCATCACGATCGGACTGGCCCCGCTGATGGTGCTCACCGCCGACCTGGTGGTCGGCTCCGCACCGGTCGAGCGGTCCGGATCGGCCGGCTCGATGCACGCCACCGCGAGCGAGCTGGGCATGGCGCTCGGAGCCGCGATCCTGGGAACTCTCGGTACGGCCATCTACCGCGACCAGATGCAGGACGCCGTACCGGCCGACGCCCCGGGCGACGCCGCCGCCTCGGCCAAGGACACACTGGCCGGCGCCGTCGCGGAAGTCTCGCGGCTGGGGGAGTCGGTGGTCACCGCCGCACGGGCGGCCTTCACCGACGCCTTCAACGTGATCTCGGTGATCAGCGTGGTGGTGATGATCGGACTCGCCGTCCTCTCGGTGGCGACGTTGCGCAAGGTTCCGCCGAGCGGACAGGCCGCCGAGCCCGCCGAGCCGGTCGAGACCGTCGAGAAGTCGGGTACGCCGGCCTGACAAACCCCGCCCCGGGCGGGGGGGGCCGGCAGCGGCGGTCGGGGAACCCGCGCGGGGGGAAATCGGGCCTGCCAGTGAGCGTGGCTGTGGGGAACGGGAAAAAACAGAAAGGGGTGTT
>NZ_JBVJHT010000024.1:59896-110100 GCF_055586685.1 Micromonospora sp. NPDC049529 | reverse complement strand
AGTAACCACCCCCCCCCCCCCCCCCCCCCCCCCCCCCCCCCCCCCCCCCCCCCCCCCCCCCCCCCCCCCCCCCCCCCCCCCCCCCCCACGCCGGCCCGCCCACTGACGGTGCCGAGGCGACCTGACACAAACCCCGAGTGGTTCTTGAGCCGTCGGCCCGGGGCTCAGCAGACTCGACGCCCGGATGATCGCCCCGGGCGCCACAGCAGCCGGGCCGGTCCGCGCCGTCGGGTGCGCGCCGCGGCGATCTGGAACACCGAGCCGGAGGAAGGGAAGTACCACGTGAGCAACCTCGACAGACGGCGGTTACTGATCGGCACGGGCGCCCTGGTGGGCGCCGCTGGCACGGTGGGGGTGGGCGAGGCGGCCCTGGCATCACCGCCGCGCGGGCGGGACGGCGACGTGATCACCGTACGTCGCGGTGACCGCCGGTACCCGGACCTGACCCGGGACTACAACAACCGCTGGCAGGGGCGACCCGACGCGGTACGGCTGCCGGAGGAGACCGACCAGGTCGTCCGCGCCGTCCAGGAGGCGGTCGACAGTCGGCGCCGGATCGCCGTACGCGGCGGCGGGCACTGCTTCGAGGACTTCGTCAACAACGACGAGGTGCAGGTCGTCCTGGACATGAGCCTGATGAACCGGGCCTACTACGACAGCGAGCGGCGGGCGTTCGCGGTCGAGGGCGGCGCGATCCTGCTCGACACGTACAAGACCCTCTACCAGGGCTGGGGGGTGACGATCCCCGGCGGCGGCTGCTACAGCGTCGGCGTCGGCGGGCACATCTCCGGCGGCGGCTACGGCGTGCTCTCCCGCCGGCACGGCCTGGTGATCGACCACCTCTACGGGGTGGAGGTGGTGCAGGTCGACCACCGGGGCCGGGCCCGGCGGGTGGTGGCGACCCGGGAGCCGCACGACCCGAACCGGGACCTGTGGTGGGGCGTCGCCGGTGGTGGTGGCGGCAACTTCGGTGTGGTGACCCGTTTCTGGCTGCGGTCCCGCGACGCCCGTGGCGATGATCCGGGGGACCTGCTGCCCAACCCGCCGAGCGAGGCGCTGGTGGTGGAGGCGTCCTGGCCGTGGAGCCAGATCGACGAGGCGCGCTTCGGCTCCCTGCTGACCGCGTACGGCGCCTGGCACCACGCGAACAGCGGCGCCGACTCGCCGTACGCCGATCTGGGGCACTGGCTCTTCCTCAACCACGCCTCGGCCGGCGGCATCTTCCTGGCGTCGCAGATCGACGCGACCGTGCCCGGGGCAGAGCGGCTGATCAACGACTTCGTGAACTACCTGAGCCGGGCGCTCGGGGTCGAGCCGGACTTCCGCAACGACCTGCGGGCGCCGTTCCTCAAGGCGACCCAGTACTCGACGCTGGGTGGTGCGACCCTGACCAACCCGAACTTCCGCAGCGAGCACAAGTCCGCGTTCATGCGGGCGGCCTTCCCCCGGCGGCAGATCGAGGTGGCGTACCGGCACCTGACCCGGACGGACTACGAGAACCCGTACGGGCAGCTCGTGCTCACCTCGGTGGGCGGCCAGATCAACCGGACGCCGTCGGAGGCGACCGCTTCGCCGCACCGGGACTCGTTGTTGCTGCTGCTCTACCAGAACCACTGGATGACCGCGGCCGAGGACGCGGTGAACGTCGCCTGGCTGCGGGAGTTCTTCTCCGAGATGTACGCCGACACCGGTGGCGTACCGGTGCCGAACGCGGTCACCGACGGGTCCTACATCAACTACCCGGACCGGGATCTGAGCGACCCGGCGTTCAACCGGTCAGCGGTGCCATGGCACACGCTCTACTACAAGGGCAACTATCCGCGGCTACAGAAGGTCAAGGCCCGATGGGATCCGGGCAACGTCTTCCGGCACCGTCAGTCGATCCGGCCGTAGCGGGCTGGTGCAGGCCCGGGTGGTTGCCCCCACCCGGGCCGTCCGGCTCAGTTCAGCGCCGCCCGGGTCTCGGCGACGAGTTCACACTGCCGCTGCCAGTCGCCGCCGCTGATGGCGAGGTCGAAGTGGTCCACCCCGGCGTCGACGTACGCGGCGAGCCGCTCGGCGGCCTGCGCCGGACTGCCGGCGATCGGCACCTGCTCGGCCTCCTCCGCGCTGAGGCCGTAGCTGTCGACGAGACTGCGCCGGAACGCGTCGTTCGCCGTGGTGACCGCCTCGTCGTCGCCGATTCCCGCCTGGAGCCAGACCGTGATGGTGGGCGCGGGGCGGCCCTGCTCGGCGGCGAGCTCGCGCAGCAGGGTGGCGCCGGCCCGGAGCTTGTCCGGGGTGATCAGGGAGGGGAACCAACCGTCGCCGAACCGGGCGGCCCGGCGGATCGCCCGGTCCGAGTTGCCACCGACCAGGATCGGCGGCACCGGGGTGGCCGGGGCGAGGGTGACCTCCACCCCGTCGAGCTGCACCGGCTTGCCCGAGATGAGGTCGGGCAGCACCGACAGGGCCTCGTCGGTACGCCGGTGCCGGCCGGCCGCCGCCGCACCGACCGCCTGCCAGAACGGTGCGCCGGGAAAACCACCGGAGCCGACGCCGAGGATGACCCGGTTGCCCGACAGGTGTTGCAGGGTGGCCACCTGGGTCGCCACCCACGGGGCCGGACGCAGCGGCAGGATCAGCACGCCGGTCCGCAGTTGGACCCGTTCGGTCGCGGCCGCCGCGGCGGCGAGGGCCAGGGTGCAGTCGAGTGCCGGCGATCCGGTGCCGCTGATGAAGTCGGCGGCCGATACCGAGTCGAATCCCAACTGCTCCACGTGACGCGCTCCGGCGGCCAGCCCGGGAAATCCCTCCGGCTCCAGATTGGTCATGGTGGGCAGTGCTATGCCGACCCTGGGTGCTGGCATCGTCGATCCTCCGTGCTCAGGTAATGCCTATGACGAAACGATTATCTGCGGTCCCGGAATGCTGATGACGGGACGCTCTTCCGGGATCCGCCCGCTTTTCAGGGTACCGACCATGATGGAGGAATGCCAGTAGAGGGACCCCTTGCGGAAGTGCTCACCGGCGGATTGCGGTCGTTATGCGGCGGCGATCAGGCCGGTATTCGGCGACCCCGTACCCGGTTGTCGGAACGTCGTCAGGGGCAATTTCGACGGTCGGACCGGCGGGCGTTTCGTGCTGACCTGACAGACTCCGGGTTTCCCGGTTGAGTCGCACCGGGGGGCCGAAGATGCTCGATCACCAGCACGAGCGACGCGATCAGGTCCGGCGGATGCGTAACACCCACGGCGGCACCAGGGAGCCGGCGGGGCCGCCGTGTTGGCCGGGCGCGTACGGATCATAAAGATCGACTCGATTAGGAGAAGCGCCCGATGACCTCCTCCACCGCTGACCCGCCCGGGGCGTCGAAACTTCCGTCGCTCACCGGGCTCCGGTTCTTCGCCGTGATCGCCGTCTTCCTCTACCACTCCTACTTCATCGCCCCGTTCAGCGACCCCGGGGTCACGAAGGTCATCGACTTCCTCTTCTCCAAGGCCAACGGGATCGGGGTCAGCTTCTTCTTCATCCTCAGTGGCTTCGTCATCGCGTGGTCGTTCCGGCCGGGCGAGCGGGCGGTGTACTTCTGGCGCCGACGCGTGGTGAAGATCTATCCCAACCACATCGTCGTGTGGGTGTTCGCGATCGCCCTGGCACTGGCCTTCAGCCAGCCCTTCACCGGGGCCCAGGCGGTGACGAACCTGCTGCTGATCCAGTCCTGGTTCCCGTCGTTCGAAATCATCTACTCGCTCAACGAGGTGAGCTGGTCGCTCGCCTGCGAGGTGTTCTTCTACCTCTCCTTCCCGCTGATCTTCCGGTACGCCCGGCGGATCCCCCCGGCCCGGCTCTGGCTGGCCGCCGGGGTCGTGATGGCACTGGTCTTCGTGATGGTGTTCGTGGCGACCCTGCTGCCCGACCACCCGTACGACCTGTGGCGCGGGTGGCTGCTCTACTCCCTGCCCGCCGTACGGGCCCTGGAGTTCGTCCTCGGGGTGCTGATGGCCCGGATCGTGCTCACCGGCCGGTGGATCCCGCTCGGGGTACTGCCGGCGTCCGGGCTGGTCGGGCTCGGTTACCTGGCCCTGCTGGCGACGCCGTCGCCGTACCACGCGGTGGCGCCGACCGTCATCCCGCTGGCGCTGCTCATTCCCGCCGTGGCCAGCCTCGACCTGCGGGGCAAGCCGTCGTTCCTGCGCAGCCGTACCTTCGTCTGGCTCGGTGAGGTGTCCTTCGCCTTCTACCTGATCCACCGGCTCCTCCAGGTCTACGGGCAGCACTGGCTCGGTGGCCCGGGGACGAGCTGGGACACCCCGCTGGCGGTCGGGCTGATCGTGTTGTCCTTCGTGCTCTCCCTGCTGCTCGCCTGGGTGCTGCACGCCCTCGTGGAGCGACCGATGATGCGCAAGTTCGCGTACTCGCGGCGGCAGCGCGAGGAGCGTCGGGCGGCCGCCGCGGCGGCCGGGACGACCCCGCCGGACGGCCGGGAGGGCCGGGCGGTGGACGTGACACATTCACCCGGCCGCTCTTGAGGCAGACCGTCCGGCTGAACAGACTGCATCAGGTATTCCCGCTGTGGACGGCCCCGGGTGATCACCCGGGCGCCGTCGCGGGACCCGTCCGCCCCCTCTTGAGCGGTTCCGGGGCGCCGGCCCAGGTCCGCCGTCCCGCCCCGGGTGCCGAAGATGTCCGCCCGGTTGAAGCGGGTGCCCGATCGTCGAGTGGTTTCGGAAGGAGCGCGTCATGATCGATTCCGCGGAGCCGAACGTGGTCACCGGACGGAGCTGCCGGATCTGTGGCGGCGACGTCGAGCAGTTCTTCGACTTCGGACGGCAGCCGGTCTCGGACTCGTTCGTGACACCCGAGACGGCCGGGAGCGAGTTCTTCTACCGGCTGGTCGTCGGCCACTGCCGGTCCTGCACGATGGTGCAGCAACTGGAGGAGGTCCCTCGGGAGCAGATGTTCCACGAGGACTACCCGTACCGCTCGTCCGGCTCGTCGCTGATGCGGGCGCACTTCGAGGGCATCGCCAACCACCTGCTCCGCACCGAGCTGACCGGCCCGAACCCGTTCGTGGTGGAGATCGGCAGCAACGACGGCATCATGCTGCGAACCCTGGCCAAGGCCGGGGTCCGGCACCTCGGGGTCGACCCGTCCGCCGGGGTGGCGGAGCTGGCCCGGGCGGAGAGCATCCGGGTCCGGACGGCCTTCTTCGAGTACGCGACCGCCGCCGACATCGCCGCCACCGACGGGCGGGCCGACGTCATCTTCTCGGCGAACACGCTCAGCCACATCCCGTACCTGGACTCGATCTTCCGGGGTGTGGACGAGCTGCTCACCCCCGACGGGGTGTTCGTCTTCGAGGACCGCACGGCCGGCGACATCATCGGCAGCGTCGCCTTCGACCAGATCTACGACGAGCACTTCTACCTCTTCTCCGCGACCTCGGTGGCGACGATGGTCCGGACCTACGGGTTCGAGCTGGTCGACGTCGAACCGCTGACGGTGCACGGCGGTGCGATGCGGTTCACGGTGGCCCGGTCCGGCGCCCGGATCATCCGGCCGAGCGTCGCCGAGCACACGGAGCGGGAGCGGGCGCAGGGCCTCGCCGACCCGGCGACGTACCGGCACTTCGCCGACCAGGTGCGCCGGACGCGTACGGAGCTGATGACGCTGCTGCGCGATCTCGCCGCGCAGGGGCACTCGGTCGTCGGGTACGGGGCCACCGCGAAGAGCGCCACCGTCATCAACTACTGCGGAATCGGCCCGGACCTGGTCCGGTGCGTCTACGACAGCACCCCGGCCAAGCAGGGCCGGCTCACCCCCGGCACGCACATCCCGGTGCGCCCGGCCGAGGAGTTCGCCGTGGACCGGCCCGACTACGCGTTGCTGTTCGCCTGGAACCACGCCGAGGAGATCATGGCCAAGGAGGCCGGCTTCCGGGCGGCGGGCGGGCACTGGATCCGGTACGTGCCGGGGGTGCGGATCGACTAGCCGCCGGGCGGCCGGACGGGTCCAACGACGGAACCAGACGACGAGGCGAGCACTTTTCCGATCGATAGTCCGGCGGGAGCCGCGCAGGAGGCGTACCGGGCGGTCGAAGCAGAGCATCCGAGCGACGGAGGAGATCAAGTGGGCAAGTATGACGGCAAGAAGGCCGTTGTCACCGGCGGGACCCACGGCATCGGGATGGCGGTGGTCGAGGCGCTGCTCGACGGGGGCGCCGAGGTGGTGCTGACCGGGCTGAACGAGGAGCGGGTCGAGGCCGCGCGGGTGAAGCTGGCCGACCGCGCCGCGCACGTCGTCCGTTCCGACGCGGGCAGCCTCGCCGACATCGACGAGCTGGGCAAGATCGTCGAGGACCGGCTCGGCCAGGTCGACTTCGTCTTCGTCAACGTCGGGTACCTGCGCTTCGGGCCGCTGGACGCGGTGACCGAGGAGGTCTACGACAAGATGTTCGACGTCAACACCAAGGGCGCCTTCTTCACCGCCCAACGCCTCGCGCCGCTGGTCCGCGACGGCGGGTCGTTCGTCTTCACCACCGCCGTGGCGGTCGGCATGGGCTTCGTGGCCACCAGCGTCGGCACCGGCATGAAGTCCGCCATCCGGGCCTTCGTCAAGGTCTTCGCCGCCGAACTGCTGCCCCGGCGGATCCGGGTGAACGCCGTCAGTCCGGGCTTCACCGCGACCGAGACGATGGGCATCTCGCACCTCACGCCGGAGCTGACCGAGGCCAACATCCGGGAGGGCAACGACATGACCCCGATGGGGCGCTTCGGCCTGCCGGAGGAGGTCGCCACGGCGGTGCTCTTCCTCGGCTTCGACGCCACCTTCACCACCGGGATCGAACTGCCCGTCGACGGCGGCCTCGGCCAGGGACTGGAACGCCCGCACGGCGAGGTGGTCGTGCACTGACCGGCGGCCACCGGCAAGGACAGCCCACAGCTGCTACCCGAGGAGGAACGAGATGTCCGGTCGAGCCAGGACCGCCGTCATCGGCGGCGGCATGGCGGGGTGCGCCGCCGCCAGGGAACTGATCAGGGCCGGCCGGGACGTCGTCCTCTTCGAGGCGGCGGACGGTCTCGGCGGCCGGGCCCGCTCGTGGCACCGGCCCGAGATCGAGCCCGACGTCGGCATCAACCTGATGTACGTCAGCTTCTACCCCCTGATGACGCAGCAGATCCGCGAGTACGGCCTTGAGGACCAGCTCATCAAGATCTCCAGCAACGTCTACATCTCGGAGAACGGAGTCGCCACCCCGCTCTCCTCGGACACCCCGCTGGACCTGCTCCGCTACCGGCAGGTCGGGCTGCGCGACCGGCTGGCGTTCCTGTTCACCGGCATCCGCGAGGTACGCCAACGCGACAAGCTCGACCTGTTCGACCCGGTGAAGACGGCGCCGTTCGACGACGGCTCCACCGCCGCCGAGTACGGCTACCGGACGTTCTCCCGGCGTGGTTTCGACTTCCTGCTCCGTCCCCAGATCGAGGGCTTCTGGAACTTCGCCTGCGAGGACATCTCCGCCGTGCACGCCCGCTCCCTGGTGGCCTGGTTGGGCGGCTCGGACTTCTACGTGCTCCGTGACGGCATGGAGACGCTGGCGCAGCGCAACGCCGAGGGGGCGCAGCTGCGGCTCTCGCACGAGGTCACCGACGTGCAGTTCATCGGCGACGGGGTCCGGATCACCGCCCGGCGGGAGCGGGACGAGCCGGTCACCGAGACCTTCGACGACGTGGTGGTGGCGACCCCGGCGCCGATCGCGGCGAAGCTGACCACCGGGCTGCCCGGCACGGTCGTCGGCACCGAGACCCGCAACTTCCTGGAGACCCAGGAGTACGAGCCGGCGCTGTCCGTGTCGTACCTGGTCGACGCGGGCAGCCTGCCCGCCGAAGCGCACATCGTGGCCGGTGGTGCCGCCGACCCGCCGATCCGCAACATGATCACCTATCCGCGCCGGGTCCGGGACGAGCAGGGGCGGCCGGTGGAGAAGCTGCTGGTCCTCGCGTACCCCGGTCGGGCCAACACCCGGCGCCTGATCGGACTTCCCGAGCGGGAGCAGTTCGCGGCGGTCACCCCGCTGCTGCGCAGCCTCTGGCGGGACTTCCCGGCGGACCCGACCCCGTTCCAGATCGCCGAACGCCCGTACGGATTCCCGATCCCCGCGCCGGGCCGGTACCGCCGGTCGGTGCGGGTGCTGGAGGAACAGCACGCTCCGGTGGTCTTCGCCGGTGACTACTTCAACTCACCCACCACCGAGGCGGCGATGCTCTCCGGCGTCCGTGCCGCCGCGGCTCTCACCGGCGCCGCCTGAGCCCGGCGAGTCCGTCCGAAAGGGAGAAAGTCTTGAAGGCGCTGTTCATCCCCGGCAACAGTCCGTACCCGATCTTCTCGCACACCCCGCTGGCGACCGCGGTCCGCAACGCCGGCCACCAGGTCATGATGGGCGGCATCGACTGGGTGCTGCCGCACATCGCCAGTGTCGGGCTGGCCCCGGTGCGGATCTCGCCACTGTCCGCCGAAGAGGTCGCCGCCTTCGTCACCAACATGCCGACGGACCCGACCGAGTCGGCCCGCGCGGTGGGCCAGGTGTACGCGGAGATCGCCGTCAGCAGCCTGGACGCGCTGCTGGAGCTGTCGAAGCACTGGCGACCGGACATCGTCGTCGGCGGCGGCATGTTCTACACCGCCCCGCTGCTCGCCCACCACCTCGGCATCCCGGCGGTACGGCTGGAGTGGGACCGGATCGACTGCCGGATGTACGACCCGGGTGCCGAGGCGGTCCTGCGGCCGGTGCTCGACCAGTTGGGCCTGGAGCAGCTGCCGAAGCCGGACCTGTGGCTCGACGTCTGTCCGCCCGGACTGCGACCGGCCGACGCGCCGGAGACCCAGCCGATCCGGTGGGTTCCGGCGAACCCGCAGAAGCCGCTGGAGGAGTGGATGTACAGCCGGGCCGACCGGCGCCGGGTCTATCTCACGGCGGGCACCCGGCTGCACGACGGCGCGACCCTGCGGACCCTCGCGGAGGGATTGGCCGCCGTCGGTGCCGAGGTGGTCGTCGGTGCGCCGGAGCAGGTGGCGGAGCAGGTCCGGGAGGGGCTGTCCGGGGTACGGGTCGGCTTCGTCCCGCTGGACGTACTCGCACCCACCTGCGACGTGATCGTGCACCACGGCGGCGGCGGAACCGACATGACGGCGCTCAACGCCGGGGTGCCGCAGCTCATCGTCGATCCGGAGTACCCCACCCAGGCCATCGCGCAACTGGTCCGGTACGGCGCCGGTGACCTGGTGACCACCGGGGGCCGGGGACCGCAGGAGGTGGTTGACGCGTGCCGGCGGCTGCTCGATGATCCCACGTACGGGCAGCGGGCCCGGGAGCTGTCCCGGGAGTTGGCGCAGCTGCCGACGCCGGCCGAGATCGTGGGCCGGATGGAGGCGCTGGTACTCGGCTGACCGGCTCCGGCCCGGTCGACCGGACCGGGCCGGGTGGACGGGAGCGGGCGAGCGGACGAGAGGGGCACGAAGCGTGCGGATCAGCCCGACGGCGGTCGCCGGCGCGTACCTGGTCGTTCCGGAGCACCATCGGGACGACCGGGGCACCTTCTACGAGGGGATGCGAACCGACCGCCTCGATTCGGTCCTGGACACGCCGTTCACGCCCCGCCAGGTCAGCTACTCGGTCTCCCGCCGCAACACCCTGCGCGGTATCCACCTGGTGGCCGTGCCGCCCGGCCAGGTCAAGTACGTGACCTGCGTACGCGGTGCGCTCCGGGACGTCATCGTCGACCTGCGGCCGGGCTCGCCCACGTACCTGGCCCACGACAGCTATGTGCTCGACGCCCCGTCGGGACGGTCCGTCCACATTCCCGACGGGGTGGGGCACGGCTTCCTCGCCCTCACCGACGACACCTGCATCTGCTACCTGATGTCCACCGTCTACGCCCCCGGCACCCAGATCGACGTCAACCCGCTCGATCCCGAGCTGGCCCTGCCCTGGGAGCTGTCCGAGCCGCCGCTGATGTCCGACAAGGACCGGCGCGCGCCGGGGCTGGCCGAGGTGCTGGCCAGCGGCCGGCTCACCGGCTGGGCCGAGCTGACCTCCGCTGCCGGGGCGGGCTGATGGGCGGCGGTTCCGCGGCTGCGCGAGCAGCGGGCGAGCCGATCCGGATCGGGGTGCTCGGCTGCGCCGACATCGCCGTGCGGCGGATGCTGCCCGCCTTCGCCGACAGTCCCGACCTGCGGGTGGCGGCGGTGGCGAGCCGGGATCCGCAGCGAGCCCGGCCGGTCGCCGACCGGTACGGCTGCCGGGTCGCCGACAGCTACGCCGAACTGGTCGCCGCCGACGACGTCGACGCGCTGTACGTGCCGGTGCCGGCGGCGCTGCACGCCGAGTGGGTCGAGGCCGGGCTGCGGGCCGGCAAGCACGTGCTGGCCGAGAAGCCGGTGACCACCGACCCGGCGCTGAGCGCGCGGCTGCTGGACCTGGCCCGCGACCGGGGCCTGGCGCTGATGGAGAACGTGATGTTCGTCCACCATCCGCAGCACGCCCGGGTACGGCAACTGGTCGGCGACGGCGCGATCGGGGAGCTCCGGCAGTTCCGGGCCACCTTCGCGGTCCCTCGGCTGCCCGACGGCGACATCCGCTACCGGCCGGAGCTGGACGGTGGCGGTCTCTTCGACACCGGTCTCTACCCGGTTCGCGCCGCGCTGCACTTTCTCGGTGCCGAGCTGCGGGTGCTCGGGGCCGTCCTGGCCCGCACCGGGGGGCTCGCGGTCGACACCTCCGGCGCGGCGCTGCTGTGCCGTACGGACGGGGTGGTGGCCCAGTTGGCGTTCGGTCTCGACCACGCGTACCGCAACAGCTACGAACTGTGGGGCAGTCGGGGCCGGATCGTGCTGGACCGGGCCTTCACCCCGCCCGCGGGGTACCGGCCGGTGGCCGAGTTGCACGACGGGTCGGGGCGGACCGAGGTCGCGCTGCCCGCCGCCGACCAGGTGGCGAACACCGTCGAGGCCTTCGTCCGCGCCGTCCGGTCCGGCGCCGCCGTGGACCCGCTCTGCCTGCCACAGGCACGGCTGCTGGCGGAGATCCGCCGACTCGCCGACCACTGACCCGGCGCTGGTCGCCGTTTTCCCGGGTCGGGGTTCGGAATGGGTATCGAATAGATCATTGTCGAAATCCTGTCGAATTCGAACCTGACAGACTCGCAGGCCACCGGAACGGTTGGCGGGACGACCCCACTACAGTCACTAACGTCAATGATATTTAGGTGACCTGTCCGTACCGTAGCTCCCCGACATGGCTGTCGGGGGCTCTCGTCTCGCAGTCGTCGCGCTATCAGTCGTCAGGGTCGGACGTCGGTACTGCGGATATCCCGCTTTTCCGACGGCGGCGCCAATCCTCTCTTCGGTGACTTGTCCCTGCCGTCGGAAGCGTTGGTCGACGCAATTCCCGAATGGATCGCCCGTACGCAATGAGGAAATGATCGTCCGGATCCGAGTCACGTCGGAAGGAAGCCGCGGGCAGGCGCCAGCCGAGCGCGACCGTCCGTCCGCACCGGTCCGACGTGCCCCGACGACGAGGAGTTTCGATGTCGCTGTCCCTGGCCGACACCACCGGGTCGGCCGTCCCGTTGAAACAGCGCGAGGACCCGACCCTGTCGGCCCGGATGGCGTTGTCCGCCGCCGTCGGCGACGGCAGCGGGCTGCGTACCGACGACTTCCCGGAGTGGTTCGCCCGACGGTCCGCCGCCGGCACCTTCCGGGTCGAGCCGATCGCCTTCGCCGACCTGCGGAACTGGTCGTTCGACGAGCAGACCGGCAACCTCGGGCACAGCAGCGGCCGGTTCTTCACCGTGGAGGGGCTGCACGTCACCGGCAGCAGCGGCCCGGTGGCCCAGTGGCAGCAGCCGATCATCGTGCAGCCGGAGGTCGGCATCCTCGGCATCCTCGCCAAGGAGTTCAACGGGGTGCTGCACTTCCTGCTCCAGGCCAAGATGGAGCCGGGCAACCCGAACCTGGTGCAGCTCTCGCCCACGGTGCAGGCCACCCGGAGCAACTACACCCGGGTCCACCAGGGTGCGACCGTCCGCTACCTGGAGTACTTCACCGAGCCGGGGCGGGGCCGGGTGATCGCCGACGTCCTCCAGTCCGAGCACGGGGCCTGGTTCTTCCGCAAGGCCAACCGCAACATCATCGTGGAGACGTTCGACGACGTCCCGCCGCACGAGGACTTCTGCTGGTTGACCCTCGGCCAGATCGGCGCCCTGCTGCGCCAGGACAACCTCGTGAACATGGACGCGCGCACCGTCCTGGCCTGCGCCCCGGTGGAGTACGCCGAGGTCGGCGCGATGAACTCCGATCGGGACGTGCTCTCCTGGTTCACCGCCGAGCGCTCCCGGCACGAGTTCCGGGCCCGGCTCATCCCGCTGTCCAAGACCGAGGACTGGGTCCGGGACGACTGGTCGATCGAACACGTACCCGAACGGTTCTTCCGGGTCA
The DNA here is from genome assembly GCF_055586685.1 of Micromonospora sp. NPDC049529. Taxonomy (NCBI): domain Bacteria; kingdom Bacillati; phylum Actinomycetota; class Actinomycetes; order Micromonosporales; family Micromonosporaceae; genus Micromonospora; species Micromonospora sp. NPDC049529. The sequence goes on along the minus strand of NZ_JBVJHT010000024.1, from coordinate 97,623 downwards.
TGGCGGTGTCGGTGGCGGCGAGCAACCGGGAGGTCACCGGGTGGACCCAGCCGCTGATCGAGCCGCTGGAGCCGGCGCTGGCCGGTTTCGTCGTACGGCGGTTCGGCGGTGTGCCGCACGTCCTGGCCCACGGCCGGGTCGAGGGCGGCTTCCTGGACCGGATCGAGCTCGGCCCGACCGTGCAGTGCACCCCGACGCACTACGCCACGGCCGGCGCGGTGCCCCGTCCGCCGCTGCTCGACCTGATGCTGACCGCCAGCCCGGAGCGGATCCGGTACGAGGCCGTCCACTCCGAGGAGGGCGGCCGGTTCCGCAACGCGGTGAGCCGCTACCTGGTGGTGGAGGCGGACGAGGCGCAGGCGCCGACCCAGCCGCCGCCCGGCTACCTGTGGGTCACGCCGGGGCAGCTCAACCTCCTGGTCCGGCACGGGCACTACGTGAACGTCCAGGCGCGCACCCTGCTCGCCTGCTTCAACGCGCGGGCCGTACGTCTCTAGCGGCGGCCCCTCCCCGGCCACACCGAACGAACAGGAGCGAAGCGCACCATGGCGGCTGGAAAAAAGGTGATCCTGGCCGAGCCCCGCAGCTTCTGCGCGGGGGTACGGCGGGCAATCTCCATCATCGAACTCGCCCTAGAGAAGTTCGGGGCGCCGGTGTACGTCCGCAAGGAGATCGTGCACAACCACTACGTCGTCCGGCTGCTGGCCGAACGCGGGGCCATCTTCGTCGACTCCGAGGACGAGGTACCCGAGGGCGCCGTCTGCGTCTTCTCGGCGCACGGGGTCTCCCCGCAGGTGCGGCACAACGCCGCCGTCCGGCAGCTCGACGTGATCGACGCGACCTGTCCGCTGGTCTCCAAGGTGCACCAGGAGGCGCTGCGGTTCGCCCGGGCCGACCGGACCCTGCTGCTGATCGGGCACGCCGGACACGAGGAGGTCGAGGGGACGTACGGGCACGCGCCGGACCGGACCATCATCGTCGAGACCGCCGAGGACGCGCAGCGGCTGGACCTGCCCCTCGACACCCCGTTGGCGTTCCTCACCCAGACCACCCTGTCGACCGACGAGACCCGGGGCATCACCGAGGTGCTGCGCGGCCGGTTCACCGACCTGATCGGGCCGGGCACGGACGACATCTGCTACGCGAGCCAGAACCGGCAGGACGCGGTCAAGGCACTGGTGCCCAACAGCGACCTGGTCCTGGTCGTCGGGTCCCGTAACTCCAGCAACTCGGTCCGGATGGTCGAGGTCGCGGCCCGGCTCGGCGTGGCCGCGTACCTGGTGCCGGACGTCACCGAGCTCGATCCGGACTGGCTCGTCGGGGTCCGGACCGTTGGGGTGAGCGCCGGGGCCAGCGCCCCCGAGATCCTGGTCGAGCAGCTGCTGGACCGGCTGGCCGAACTCGGATACGACGAGGTCGAGCTGGAGCGGGTCGCCGAGGAGAACATCGTCTTCTCCCCGCCGGCGCGACTCACCAACCCCGTACCGGCGAACTGACGAAGCGGAGGATCACAGTGGACCTGGCGGTATCACCGGTACGGCAGCTCCGGCTGCGGCTGCTGGACCGGGTCGAGCGACGCCTGCGCGACTTCCTCGTCGTGGAGCGGGCCCGCTGGTCGGCGTTGGACCACCGGGGCGCCGTACCGGTCGACGAGGTGACCCGGTTGGTCGCGGTCGGCGGCAAACGGCTGCGGCCGTCGTTCTGTCTCAGCGGCTTCCTGGCCGCCGGTGGCGATCCCGACGACGACGCGGTCGTCGACGTCGCCGCCGGGTTGGAACTGGTGCACACCGCCGCGTTGATCCACGACGACGTGCTCGACGCCGCCGAGACGCGCCGGGGCACCCCGACCACCCACACCCGGTGGGCGGCCGAACACGTCGCCCTGGAGTGGCGGGGTGAGGCCCGGCGGTACGGCGAGGGTGTCGCGATCCTCGCCGGTGACCTGGCCACGGTGTATGCCGAGCGGCTCGCCGTGGCTCGTCCGCCGGCCGCGCACGCGGTCTGGGCGGACCTCGTCACCGAGATCCAGATCGGACAGTTCCTCGACATGGCGGTGGCCGCCGAGTCGATCGTCGACCCCGGACTGTCCAGGTGGATCGCGGTGTGCAAGTCCGGCCGGTACAGCATCCACCGTCCGCTGCTGCTGGGCGCGGTGATCGCCGGACGGGCCGACCTGGAACGGCCGTTCGAGGGCTACGGCGAAGCGCTCGGTGAGGCGTTCCAGCTGCGGGACGATCTGATCGACGCCTTCGGGGACAGCACGGTGGCCGGCAAACCGGTCGGGCTCGACCTCGAACAGCACAAGATGACCCTGCTGCTGGCCCAGGCCACGCAGCGCGACGAGCAGGTTCGGGCACTGGTCTCGGAGCCCGAGTGGGACACCGCCGCGCTGCGGCGGCGACTGGTCGAGATCGACGTCCGCGCCGACATCGAACGACGGATCGACGGTCTGGTCGAGCAGGCCTGTCGGGCGATCGACGGGGCGGGCCTGGACGAGCAGTGGCGACACGAACTGACGGAGATGGCCCGGGAAGTGGCGTACCGGAACCGGTGAGCGGCGCTCCGGACCCGGACGGCCCGGCGGCCGACGGGCGCGGGCAACTCCCGCCCCGGTCCGCCGAGGGCGCCGGGACGGGCCACAGCTAAGGAGTGATGACGATGGCCCTGTTGGAGACGGTGCAAGACCCGGCGCGACTGCGCCGGCTGGATGCTGCCGAGTTACGTCTGCTGGCGGGCGAGATCCGCGAGTTCCTGATCGACCGGGTGTCGTCCACCGGTGGGCACCTGGGGCCGAATCTGGGCGTGGTCGAGTTGACCATCGCGCTGCACCGGGTGTTCGACTCGCCCCGCGACCGCCTGCTCTGGGACACCGGCCACCAGTCGTACGTGCACAAGCTGCTGACCGGCCGCCAGGCCGGCTTCGACCGGCTGCGGCGCAGCGGCGGCCTGTCCGGGTACCCCAGTTCGGCCGAGTCCGAGCACGACCTGGTGGAGAACTCGCACGCTTCCACCGCGCTCTCCTACGCCGACGGCCTGGCCCGGGCGGCCGCCCTGGCCGGCGAGTCGGACCGGACCGTGGTGGCGGTGGTCGGCGACGGGGCGATGACCGGCGGGATGACCTGGGAGGCGTTGAACAACATCGGTGGCGGTACGGACCGGCCGCTGGTCATCGTGCTCAACGACAACCAGCGCTCGTACGCGCCGACCCGGGGCGCCCTGGCCGACCACCTCGGCACGCTCCGGGCCGGGCAGACCGGGCCGAACCTGTTCGAGCAGCTCGGCTTCGACTATCTCGGCCCGGTCGACGGGCACGACATCGAGGCGGTGGAGACCGTGCTGCGGGCGGCGCGGGGACTGCGCCGGCCGGTGGTCGTGCACGTGGTGACGGAGAAGGGACGCGGCTTCGTCCACACCGAGCGCAACGAGGCGGACCGGGGGCACGCGATCGCCCCGATGGACCCGGAGACCGGGCAGCCGCTGGCGGCGTCGTCCGGCCCCTCGTTCACCTCGGTCTTCGGCCGGCGCATCGTCGAACTCGCCGAGACCCGGCCGGACGTCCTGGCGATCACGGCGGCGATGCTCGAACCGGCCGGTCTGGCCGATCTCCAGCGCCGCTTCCCGGACCGGGTGATCGACGTCGGCATCGCCGAGCAGCACGCGGTGACCATGGCGGCCGGGCTGGCGATGGGCGGGCTGCGGCCGGTGGTCGCGATCTACTCCACCTTCCTCAACCGGGCCTTCGACCAACTGCTGATGGACGTGGCCCTGCACCGCTGCCCGGTCACGTTCGTCCTCGACCGCTCCGGGATCACCGGCGACGACGGCCCGAGCCACAACGGGGTGTGGGACCTGTCGGTCCTCCAGGTGGTGCCCGGGCTCCGGGTCGCCGCTCCCCGCGACGGGGCCCGGCTGGCCGAACTGCTGACCGAGGCGGTGGACTGGACCGAGGGCCCGACGCTGCTGCGCTTCCCGAAGGGACCGACCGGGCCGGACGTACCGACGGTGGCGACCTTCGCCGGGATCGACGTGCTCGCGCGGTCCGGACCGCTGGACGTCCTGATCGTGTCGGTCGGCGCGATGGCCGGGCTGGCGCTCGGCGTCGCCGAGGAGGTCCGGGCCCAGGGGATCGGGACCACCGTGGTCGATCCGCGCTGGGTGCAGCCGGTGCCGGGGGTGCTGGCCGACATGGCCCGTCGGCACCGGTTGGTGATCACGATCGAGGACAGCAGCCGGGCGGCCGGGGTCGGCGGCGCCGTCGCGCAGGCCCTGCGGGACGCCAGTGTCACCACCCCGTTGGCCGAATTCGGTACGCCGCGCCGGTTCCTCGCCCAGGGCAAGCGCGCCGAGGTGCTGGCCGCCTGCGGGTTGACCGTGCGTGACGTCTCGCTCGCCGTGATCGAGCGTTGCGTCGACCTGGGCCTGGCCAAGGGTGAACCACGTGGCGACGACCTCGACCAGGCGCTGGCCGGCCTGCTGGGGCAGGACCGAGAGGAGCAGAGGTGGCGGTAAGTCTGGGAATTCCGAGGGTCGGTCGGGAGGATCGGCCGGAGGAGCCGCCGGAGGTGCTGGCCCCCCGGCGGGTGTCCCGCAAGCTCCAGGTGGGGTCGGTGGCGGTCGGTGGTGACGCCCCGGTGTCGGTGCAGTCGATGACGACGACCCTCACCGCCGACGTCAACGCGACGTTGCAGCAGATCGCCGAACTGACCGCCGCCGGTTGCCAGATCGTCCGGGTGGCGGTGCCGTCCCAGGACGACGTGGAGGCGCTGCCGGCGATCGCGCGCAAGTCGCAGATCCCGGTGATCGCCGACATCCACTTCCAACCGAAGTACGTCTTCGCCGCCATCGACGCCGGCTGCGCCGCGGTACGGGTCAACCCGGGCAACATCAAGCGGTTCGACGACAAGGTCGGGGAGATCGCCCGGGCGGCGGCGGACGCGGGGATCCCGATCCGGATCGGCGTCAACGCCGGTTCCCTGGACCGCCGGCTGCTCAGCAAGTACGGTCGGGCCACCCCGGAGGCGCTGGTCGAGTCCGCGCTGTGGGAGTGCTCGCTGTTCGAGGAGCACGGGTTCCGGGACATCAAGATCTCCGTCAAGCACAACAATCCGGTGGTGATGGTCCAGGCGTACCGGCAGCTCGCCGAGCAGTGCGACTATCCGCTGCACCTGGGGGTGACCGAGGCCGGGCCGGCCTTCCAGGGCACCATCAAGTCGTCGGTGGCCTTCGGCGCGCTGCTCGCCGAGGGGATCGGGGACACCATCCGGGTGTCGCTGTCGGCGCCGCCGGTCGAGGAGGTGAAGGTCGGCCGGCAGATCCTCCAGTCGCTCGGTCTCACCGATCCCGGTCTGGAGATCGTCTCCTGCCCGTCCTGCGGGCGGGCCCAGGTGGACGTCTACACGCTCACCGAGCAGGTGACGGCCGCCTTCCAGGACTTTCCCGTACCGCTGCGGGTGGCGGTGATGGGCTGCGTGGTGAACGGGCCGGGGGAGGCGCGGGAGGCGGACCTCGGGGTGGCGTCCGGCAACGGGAAGGGGCAGATCTTCGTCCGGGGCGAGGTGGTGAAGACCGTCGCGGAGTCGCTGATCGTCGAGACCCTGATCGAGGAGGCCGTCCGGCTCGCCGAGGAGATGGGTATCGACCTCGACGCGGTCGGTTCCGGGGAGCCGCGATGACCACGACCCTGCGCTCCCGGCCGCCGGTGGGCATCGTCGCGACGCTGGGACGGTTCGCCCGACTGGTGAAGTACCAGTTCGTCCTGGACTTCCTGCTCGCCCTGGTGGTGGTCTGGACCGCGCTGGCCCCGTCCGCCCGGACGGATCGGGTGACCCTGCTGGCCATCCTGTTCTTCGCCCTGGGCCAGGTCGGCGTGCTCTTCGCGGTGATGACCCTGGACGACGTGACCGGGCTTGAGGACGGCAGCGACACCGCCAACTACCTGGCCGCGGACCGGACCCAGCTGCGTCCGATCAAGCGCAAACCGTTGCTCACCGGCGAGCTCACCGTCCGCCAGGCCCAGTGGTACGGCTACTGCAGCCTGGCCTGGGGGGCGGTGTGGTGGACCGTGGTCGTGCTCTACCGCGACCAGGAGCCCTGGTGGTCGGTGCTCGGCGCGATCCTGCTGCTGACGATCAGCGTGCAGTACTCGTGGGGGCTCAAGTTCAGCTACCGGGGGCTGGGTGAACTGGTGCTGCTCTCCTCGGCCGCCGGCTTCGTGCTGGTGCCGTACGCGCTCGTCGCGGGGGATCTGCCGGTGCTGGTGCTGGCCGAGGGAATACTGTTCGGATTCGGGCAATTGCTCATCGCCGGCTATTCGAATACGCACGATATCAATGGTGATGCGGCGGTCGGACGACGTACAGTGGCCGTACTGACGTCACCTCGGGGTAATCGGATATTCCTCGGTCTGCTGACCGTGTCGAACCTCGCGGTGATCGCACTGCCCATCCTGGTGGGCGGTGCGCCGGCGTGGTTCGCGGTGGCTCTGCTGCCGGTGGTGGTGCTGCGGCTGCGGCAGTACGGCTCCTTCCTCGGTAACGGCGATCCGCTGCTGGCACGCAGTCGTGGCGTGATCGTTTTCCGGGTCACCGTCGCCTGTGTGCTGGTCTTCAACGCGATCCATTTTGGCTGGTGAAGGTCCTGGTGGGGGCATCGTACCGGGATGGCGCGGGGCTCATGTGACAGATTCTCGCGACGGTTGTTGGCAGTTTCGCGAGTTTCAAACATGATTCGTGAAGTTCTGTTCGATTATGGTCCGATCGATTTGGCAACAATGGCTCGACGTGTTTCGCAAGGAATGGATCTCAATCGATCAACGACGATGTTCGATCGATTCTCGTCCGCGACGGGCGCTCCGGGAAGCCCGCGGCGCCACGTGCCACGTGGTAGGGGGAGGGACCAGTGGACAGCGTCCTGCTGAGCGTGCGGGGCAGACCGGCCCGGCAGCAGCCGGTCTGGGGCGACGCGGAACTGCTGCGGCGGGTCGGGCGGGAACTCGCCGCCGCACCCGCACTGGTCGGGCTGTCGGACGTGGTGCGGCTGCGCGCGGCGCTCGCCCGGGTCGCCGCCGGCGAGGCCCGGGTGTTGCAGGCCGGCGACTGCGCGGAGGACCCCGCCGAGTGCGGCCGGGGCAGCGTCGTACGCAAGGCCGACCTGCTCGACCGGCTCGCCGACCGGCTCGGCGCGGTCACCGGCCGACCGGTCCTGCGGGTCGGCCGGATCGCCGGCCAGTTCGCCAAGCCGCGCTCACGGAGCACCGAATGGGTCGGCGGGATGGAACTCGACGTGTTCCGCGGCCACATGACCAACAGTCCGGAGCCCGACCCGGAGGGCCGTCGGCCCGACCCGCGACGGATCCTGGTCTGCTACCAGGCGGCCCGGGAGATCATGGGCCACCTCGGCTGGTACGGCGGCGGCCCCCCGACCGCCGCCGGCGAGCCGATGTGGACCAGCCACGAGGCGCTGATGCTCGACTACGAGCTGCCGATGGTCCGCCGGGAACAGGGCGAACCGGTGCTCACCTCCACCCACTGGCCCTGGATCGGGGAGCGGACCCGTCAGGTGGACGGGGCGCACGTCGAGCTGCTCTCCAGGGTCGTCAACCCGGTCGCCTGCAAGGTCGGGCCGACGATGACCGCCGACGAACTGCTCGCCCTCTGCGCCGCGCTCGACCCGGACCGGCAGCCCGGACGGCTGACCCTGATCGCCCGGATGGGCGCGGAACTGGTCGCCGACCGCCTGCCCCCGCTGGTCCGCGCCGTACGGGCCGCCGGACATCCGGTCATCTGGCTCAGCGACCCGATGCACGGCAACACCGTGACCACCCCGGACGGACTCAAGACCCGGTACGTCGAGGTGGTGGAGCAGGAGATCGAACGGTTCCAGCAGGTCCTCCGGGCGGAGTCCGGCGTCGACGGTGGACTCCACCTGGAGATCACCCCGGACGAGGTGACCGAGTGCGTGCGCAACGCGTCGTACGCCGACCAGGCCGGCGTGAAGTACACCAGCTTCTGCGACCCGCGACTGAACCCGGCGCAGGCCCTGTCGGTGGTGGCGGCGTGGCGCCCCTAGCAACCTACCGAACCTGGAGGTCCCGACAGTGGAAAACGCGATAGCGCTGGTCAGCGGAGCAGCCGGCGGCATCGGTGTCGCCGTCACCCAGGCCCTCGGGGAGCGGGGGGTGGTGGTCGCTGCGGTCGACCGCGACCCCGAACGGTTGGCGGAGCTCTCGGCGAAGTGCGCCGCGTCCAATCTCCGGGTCCACCCGTTCGTCGCCGACGTCGCCGACCGGGCCGGGGTCGACCGGGTGGTGGAGGAGGTCGAGGACCGGCTCGGGCCGGTGGACTTCCTGGTCAACGCCGCCGGAGTGCTCCGGCTCGGTGAGGTCGGCGTACTCAGCGACGAGGACTGGGCGGCCACCTTCGCGGTCAACGTCGACGGCGTCTTCTTCCTCTCCCGGGCGGTGGCCCGGCGGATGGTGCGGCGCAGTCGGGGCGCGATCGTCACGGTCGCGTCCAACGCCGCCGGAACCCCGCGCACCCAGATGGGCGCGTACGCCGCGTCGAAGGCCGCCGCGACGATCTTCACCAAGACACTCGGCCTGGAGGTCGCCCAGTACGGCGTGCGCTGCAACGTCGTGGCACCCGGGTCGACCGACACACCGATGCTGACCGGGATGTGGCACGACGAGAGCGGTCCCCGTCGCACGCTCGACGGCCACCCCGAGGCGTACCGGGTGGGGATCCCGCTGCGCAAGCTGGCCCGTCCGACCGATGTCGCGGACGCCGTCGTCTTCCTCCTCTCCGAGCAGGCGGGCCACATCACCATGCACACCCTGACCGTCGACGGTGGGGCCGGTCTCGGCGTCTAGCCGCCGTCACCCCTCGTGTCCCACACCACGGAGGACAGATCCCATGGCAGGCATACCACCCATCGAGTCCTATCCCATCCCGGCGGCGGACGACCTGCCGGAGAACACCGCGTCCTGGCGGCCCGATCCCGCCCGCGCGGTACTCCTGATCCACGACATGCAGCGCTACTTCCTCCGGCCGATCCCGGCCGGCGCAACCCGGGACGTGTTGGTCCGCAACACCGCGCTGCTGCGGGCCCGGTGCCACGAACTCGGCATCCCGGTCGGCTACACGATGCAGCCCGGCGGGATGACCGAGCGGGAACGCGGCCTGTTGCGCGACTTCTGGGGACCGGGCATGCGGGTGGAACCGGCCGACCGGGCGGTGGTCGAGCCGCTGGAGCCGGCACCGCAGGACTGGGTGTTCCGGAAGTGGCGCTACAGCGCCTTCTTCCGTTCCGGGTTGCTGGAGCGGATCCGGGAGAGCGGCCGGGACCAGCTCATCGTCTGCGGCGTCTACGCGCACGTGGGAGTGCTGATGACCGCGGTCGAGGCGTATTCGAACGACATCGAGACGTTCCTGGCGGCCGACGCCGTGGCGGACTTCTCCGCCGAGTACCACCGGTTCGCGTTGCGGTACGCGGCCGAGCGGTGCGCCGTGGTCGCCACGACGCAACAGCTGCTCGGTCAACTCGGCCGGGCCGCCCACCGCCGCCCGCTGGTCAGTCACGAGCAGGGCGTCGAAGGTAGGGCGGCATGACCACCGGCACCCCGGCCACGCCGTCGGCGACCGACCTGATCAGTCAGATCCTCGGCCCGAACCCACCCGCGTTCGCCCTGCTCCAGCGCCCCGACACCACCGGTCCGGGCATCGTGGACGTCCTGGTCGGAACGGTCTCGGTGGCCGCCTCCATCGCCGGGATACCGCTGCCGGAGCGGTCCGGGCCGGTCGGCGGCGCGCGGCACGACGTACTGGCGGTGATCCCGTACCGGCAGGTCACCGAGCGCGGCTTCGCCTGCCGGGACGACGAGGCACCACTGCTGGCCATGTCGGTGACCGGGCAGGCGACCGTCGCCGTCTCCGAACTGCTCGCCCGCGTGCCGGACCAGCCGGTACGGATCTCCGGCGGACGCTTCGACCTGGAGGACGACGCGTACGCCGAGGTGGTCCGCCGGGTGCTCGCCGAGGAGATCGGGGCGGGGGAGGGCGCGAACTTCGTCATCAAGCGGTCCTACCTCGCCGAGATCCCGGACTTCACCCCCCGGGACGCGCTGGCGATCTTCCGGCGGCTGCTGGAGCGGGAGTCCGGCAGCTACTGGACCTTCGTCGCGTACCTCGGTGGCCGTACGCTCGTCGGCGCCACGCCGGAGCGGCACATCAGCCTGCGTGACGGGACGGCGGTGATGACCCCGATCAGCGGCACCTACCGCTACCCGCCGTCCGGGCCCACCCTGTCGGAGGTGCTGCGGTTCCTCGACGACCGCAAGGAGACCGACGAGCTGTACATGGTGCTGGACGAGGAACTGAAGATGATGGCCCGGGTCTGCGAGGGCGGCGGCCGGGTCGACGGGCCCTACCTGCGGGAGATGGCACGGCTGGCGCACACCGGGTACGTCATCGAGGGGCACAGCACCCGCGACCCCCGGGAGATCCTCCGCGAGACCCTGCTCGCGCCGACGGTGACCGGAAGCCCGCTGGAGAGCGCGTGCCGGGTGATCGCCCGGCACGAGCCCGACGGTCGGGGCTACTACAGCGGCGTGCTGGCGCTGATCGGGCAGGACGACGAGGGCGCGGCGCTGCTGGACTCGGCCATCCTGATCCGGACCGCGGACATCGACGACGCCGGGCGGCTGCGGATCGGGGTCGGCGCGACGCTGGTGCGGCACTCCGACCCGGAGGCGGAGGTCGCCGAGACCCGTGCCAAGGCGGCCGCCCTGCTGGCGGCGCTGCGGGTCGACCCCCCGGCGCGGTTCGACACGCATCCCCGCGTACGCGCCGCGCTGCGGCAACGCAACGAGGCGCTCGCGGACTTCTGGCTGGGCGAGGACGCACGTGACCCGGCGACCGGACCGGCCACCGCCGGCCGGCGGGTCCTGGTGGTGGACGCCGAGGACACCTTCACCTCGATGCTCGCCATCCAGCTCCGCTCGCTGGGGCTCGCGGTGACCGTACGCCGGTTCGACGAGCCGTACGCCCTGGACGATGCGGATCTCGTGATCATGGGTCCGGGACCCGGTGACCCGGGCGACGTCGGGGACCCCAAGATCGGTCACCTGCGGAGCACCCTGGCCCGGTTGCTGGAGGACCGGCGTCCGTTCCTGGCGGTCTGTCTCAGTCACCAGGTACTGGGGACCGTGCTGGGCTTCGACCTCATCCGCAGGAAGGTCCCCAACCAGGGCGTGCAGCGCTCGATCGACCTCTTCGGCTACCAGGAGCGGGTCGGCTTCTACAACACCTTCGCGCTCACCTCGGGTGAGGACAAGGTGGACTGCGCCGGCGTCGGGGTGGTCGAGGTCAGCCGGGACCGGGAGACCGGTGAGGTGCTCGCCCTGCGCGGCCCGCACTTCGCGGGACTGCAGTTCCATCCCGAGTCGGTGCTGACCCGCGACGGTGTCCGGATCCTCGGCGAACTCGTCTCCTGGGTCCTCAACCGCCGTTGACCCCCGGCACGGCAGACAGCCTCCGTTGCCGGCTCGATTCGGCTCGCTCGATTCGGCTCGGCGGCTCAGTGAACATGGTCGGACGCGCGGATCCGGGTCCGCGCGTCCGACCATCTTCCGCGTCGGCCGTCCAGGGGCGTCGGGCCGACCGTCGGGACCGTTACGACAGGGTGTGGCGCAGTGACCGTTCCCCGTGCGCGACCAGGGCGGCGACGGCGTGCGCGACGGAGGCGAGCGTCACGTGCCGGTGCCACCCGCCGAACGACCGACCGGCGAAGTCACGGATGCCCGCGTGGTCGGCGATCTGCGCGAAGTCCCGGTCGACCCGGTCGAGCAGCGAGGTCATCCGGACGAGTTCGGCGACGGGCGTGGTGGTCAGGTCGGTCAGCCACAGCTCCGCCGGCCAGTCCTGGCCGGTCCGACCGATCCCCAGCAGGAGCAGATCGCCGTCGCGGGCCGCCGCGCCGCCCGGCCAGTGCTGCGCCAGCCTGACCGGCACCGTGGCGGCCAGCCGGCGTGGCAGGGCGGGCCCGGACGGCTCGGAGCTGTGCCACAGCACCGGACGCCGCAGATCGCTGACCGTGCGCATCACCCGGTCGGCGGGGATGTCGGCCCCACGGCGGTGGGGGGCGAAGTTGGTGACCCGCAACGGAAGCGTGCCCGGTATCCGGGTGAGCACCGGTACGTCGGCGGCGCGGAACCGCCGTACCGCGTTGCCGGCGTCGACCTCACGGGCGTCGAGGACGATCGGACGGGGCGGCAGGTCCCAGTCCGCCATCATCGCGAGGTACGCCTCGACCGCGCACTGGCCGAGGCTCTCCGGCCGGATGTGTTCGGGGATCGCGGCGGTCCGCTTCCGGCTGTCGTTCATCAACCACGCGTTGGAGAGGTGGAGTCGGAAGTTGACCGGGGCGGTGAGGGTGTCGGAGGCCGCCCACACCCCGGCGGACTCCTGCGCGCTCACCACCTGACCGAGGGTGGGAAAGAAACGTCGGCCCACCCCGACGGAATTGTCGCCGGTTTTTGGAATGATCATTGGCCGGATCACCCATGCCTGCGGTGCGGCTATGTGCTCCAGATACCTGGCCAGCGCTCGGCGTACCGGCATCCAGGACCAGGTTGAACTGCTCACGAAATGGTGCAGTCCCTGTTCGTTCGCCTGCCCCCCCAGCAGGGCTGCGATGTTCCGGATCGACTTGCGACCCTTGGCGTTGAGCAGTCCCTGGACGTATTCCGCCCCTTTTCGGCGCTGGTCGCTGCGCGGGAGTGCGGCGAATACCTTGGCGCAGACCTCCCGCTGAATCGATTCGTACGAGTCGGCGCAAGCAACCGGGTGCGATTTCCTAAAATCGCCCTGCGCGTGTGGTAAGGCGACGCTCATCGTTCCCCCTTCCGGTAGCCGGTCGAATGTGGCGTGAGCGAACACAGAAGGCCGCCCGCCGCACGGGTGCGGCGGGATCGGAGATATCGAGAGACATGTTGTGCCCGAAGCGGCCCTCCACCGCTTTCCCAACATCCTCGATATGCAATATCCGGAATCGGGATGCAGGGGTCCCTGCATCAGCCGGACATGTTGATAAGTTCGCAGGTCAGGAGCGCTGGCCGGCGGTCCTGAGGTCGGTCATGTCCGACGTGGCGGTCCGGTGCCCACCCGGAGGCCCGTCGTTGGGCCCGTTCGCCCGATCGGGCGGGATCACCCGTGGGAGTGAGTTGATCCTCGCGGTGGTTCCGGGCGTGCGGCAGGTGCTATCGGGGGACCCGAATGAGTCTTTCCTGCCGATCGCCATGCATCATCGGTAACCTCCCCCATCCCCTCGAATGATCATGAATGTGCAGCGTCGCGGCTGCGAACACTTAAAGCTTCCGATGGCCGGGGGAGGCTTGTCAAGATAGTTGAAGCGATGGACATCAATTTAGAGCGTTGATACTTTTTTGTCCGGTTTTATCGCCCCTGTGGCCTCGGTGAGTGGTCCCGGATTATGGATTGACCGCGAAATCGGCAGAGCGGGGGCCAGGAGATTGGCGTAATCGGCACCTCCCGGTCAGCGCGTCAGAGGAAAGACCGGGGAATCGGTTCGGCGGGTGTGCTCCGGCATGGCGTGCTAATCTGCGCAGTGGCACAGCGCCCGTCTCACCGGCTCCGGCTATGCCGTACCGGTGCCGGATGTCGCCTGCTCAGCGGACGAGTTGTGTGGCGCCGGCGGTTGTCGCCCCGGCCCGTGACGGCGTGCCGATCCCGGTCGCCAGGACGATTCGCTTCCCATTCGCCTCGCCCCCCTCGACCCGGCGGTGCGCCTCGGCGGTGGCGCTCAGTGGCAGGATCGCCGTGGCCCGGGGGCGCAGTCGACCGGCGGCGAGCAGCCGGTTGAGGCAACCGGCCGCCTCGGCCAGCTCGGCCGTGCTCGCCTGGGAGATGGCGAACCCGACCACCGAGCAGTCCTTGAGGTAGAGGGCCCCGACCGGCAGCACCGGGCGGCTGCCCATCCCGGCGAGCAGCACGATCCGGCCCCGCTTCGCCAACAGGTCCACCGCGGCCGTGAGATCGTTGCGCCCGGAGGTGTCGACGTACAGGTCGACCCCGCCCGGGGTCAACCGGCGGATGCGCTCGAACGCCGCCGGGTCGTGGTAGTCGACCACCTCGGCCGCGCCGAGCGCCCGGCAGTGGTCGGCGTCCCGCGCGGCGGCGGTGGCGATCACCCGCGCACCCGCGTCCACCGCCAGCGCCACGATCGCGCCACCCACGTTGCCGGCGGCGCCGCCGACCACGACGGTCTCGCCGGCCCGCATCCGCCCGTGCGTGAACAGGGCCAGGTACGCCGTGCCGGCGGGGTGCGCGACGGCGACGGCGTCCTCGGGGCGTACGTCGTCGGGCAGGTGGTACAGCCGGTCGACCGGCACCACCGCCAACTCGGCCGCGGCCCCCGGCCGGCCGGCGTGCCCGAGACTGTTGCACCAGACCCGGTCCCCGACCCGGAACCCGGGGGCACCGGGGCCGGCCGCGACGACCACCCCGGCCAGGTCCCGGTTGACCGGGAACGGAAAGGTCAGCGGGGTGCGCCAGGCCCCCGACCGGACGAACGTGTCAACGTGGTTGACCGTGGTGACGCCGACCGAGACCAGCACGTCCATCGGTCCCGGTACCGGATCCGGCAGGTCGCCGTAGCGGATGGCCTCCGGCGGTCCGTACGCGTCGATGTATGCGGCTTTCACCTCGGGAAGTCTCGCAGTCGATCCGGGCTTCGGCACGTGGTGCGGCGGAGTGCGTCAGATTCGCGGCGATCGTGATCCACCGGCGGCGGCGGTCACCTCACCGGCCCCGGTCAGCCAGCGCCGTACCCGGTCCGGTACCCCCGGATGGTTGCGCTCCACGGTCTCCTTGATGTCGGCCAGCGTCTCGGTGGAGAGGATCTCGCGCCACGCGAGCTCGGCCCGGCGCATCACCTGGTTGACCGAGCAGGGCGCCGGATACTCGACGTCCGGGCCGACGCCGGGCTCCTGCAACCGGATCTCGGTGCAGCGGAAGAGTTCCTCGCGGCCCTCGATCGCGGTCACCACGTCCAGCACCCTGATCTTCTCCACCGGGCGGCCCAGCCGGAAACCGCCCCGTGGACCGGTGGTCGACACGATGATGCCCTCGTTGGACAGCGCCTGCAGCTGCTTGTTCAGGTACGCCGTCGGCAGGGCGTGGAAGGCCGCCAGCCGGGAGGCGGTCACCGCGTGCTGTGGCCCGACCCAGGCGAGGTTCAGGCAGCAGTGCAGTCCCCACTCGACTCCTACGCTCATCCTCATTCGTGGACACCTCCCATCCTGAATTCTCGGGGAGAATCCATGCGCCGGAATCCGTCATACGGCCGATCCGGCCGACTTGACGGACCTTGATGTCATCGTTTGACGACCGACGGTCACCGCCTGCGATGCTCTTCGCGTGGCTGAATCAATCATCGACAGTATCCCGCTGTTCGAACTGCGCGCCCAGACCACGATCTCGGCGTCGCCGGACGAGGTCTACGCCGTGGTCAGCGACCTGCCCCGCAGTGCCGAGTGGAGTCCCGAGTGCGTGGGTGGCGAGTGGGTGTCGGGTGAGCCGTCCACCGTCGGCGCCGTCTTCCGGGGCGAGAACCTGCGCAGCGAGGAGGTTGTCGGCTGGGCACCGCTGATCCGGGGCGTCTGGTACACCGAGGCCAGGGTCCTCACCGCCGAGCCCGGTCGGACGTTCACCTGGGCGATGCTCACCCACGCCCGCGAGGACCAGGACAGCATCTGGGGTTTCGACACCGAACCCGCGCCGGAGGGCTGCGTCCTGGTGCACCACTTCCGGATGGGCCGGGCGACCGAGGGCATCCACAAGATCGTCAAGGACCTGGACGAGCCGGACCGGGAGCGGTTCGTCGAGGAGTGGACCGCAAAGCTCCAACAGGACCTGCGGGACACGTTGCAGAACATCAAAGCGGTGATCGAGAAGACCGCCGGCCCGATCCGGGGTCGGGTCGTCCAGAACAGCTGAGCCGCTGACGAACGGCTGGAACCTAGTCACGAGTGGAGGGCGACACGTGTTCCTGCAACGCGTAGGCAACCGGGGGATCCGGCTGGGCACGCTCTTCGACCGGGCCGCGTCACTCTACCCGGCGAACATGATGATCCTGGACCACCGCCTCGACATCGCCCCGGAGCTGGGACACCGGGCGACCCTGCGGGAGTTCGCGAACCTCGTCGACGACTTCGCCTCCCGGTTCTGGGCGGCGAAGGTACGGCCCGGCGACCGGGTGGTGGTCTACAAGTCGAACAACTTCGACATCTCGCTGCTCCCGTGCATCCTGGCCCGGATCGGCGCGATCCCGGTGCTGCTGTCGCCGAAGCTCGACGGGGACACGGTCGTCGAACTGCTGCGCCGGGTCAACCGTCCGTACCTGGTCACCGACCAGGCCAAGCTGGACAACGACCTGCCGGACTCCGTCTTCGAGTTCAGCGAGAAGGTGCTGCTGACCACCGGCAGCCACCCCCGCGCCGTGGAACTGGCCGCACTGGCCGGGTCGGAGCGGGTCGCACCGATCGCCATGTCGCCGGACCACC
Source organism: Micromonospora sp. NPDC049529 (assembly GCF_055586685.1). Lineage (NCBI taxonomy): Bacteria > Bacillati > Actinomycetota > Actinomycetes > Micromonosporales > Micromonosporaceae > Micromonospora > Micromonospora sp. NPDC049529. Next base: position 81,047 of record NZ_JBVJHT010000024.1, on the reverse strand, counting down.
CCACCCTGGTCACCCACACCTCGGGGACGACCGGCACCCCGAAGCTGGCCGTACACACCGGACGGACGTTCCAGGCGCGTTACCGGCCGCAGGCCTCGGTCGCGTCGTTCGTCCGGGGGCGTGAGCCGGTGGCGATCCACGTCTCGTTCGTGCACTCGCGGATGTACACCGCGATGCCGATCTCGCTGCTCCAGGGGCACCAGCTCGTCATCCTCCGCGACGACGAGCCGGGCGCCGTCGCCGAGATCTTCTCCCAGGCGCCACCCGGGCTGATCGAGGCGCATCCCAACACGTTCCTGCGCTGGGAGAAACTCGCCGACGACCCGCGCCACCCGCTCGGCAACGTGAAGTACTTCAGCAGCACCTTCGACGCCATCCACCCCCGTACGGTCCAGCGGATGCTGAGCGGGTCCCGGCGCAGGGCGCCCCGGTTCGTCCAGATGTACGGCCAGAGCGAGGTAGGCCCGATCGCCGGCCGCACGTACACCCGACAGCGTGGGGAGGACGCCGACGGGCGCTGTGTCGGCTTCCCGTTCCCGGGGATGACCGCGGTACGGGTGGTGGGTCAGGACGGCCAGCAGCCCTCGCAGTCGACGCCCGGTGACATCCAGGTACAGAGCGACGGGCGGATCGTGACGTACCTCGGCGAGCACGACCGTTACCAGAAGCAGGTGGACGGCGACTGGTGGCGGATGGGCGACGTCGGCTACCGCACCAAGTGGGGCTGCCTGCACCTGCAGGACCGGGCCGTCGACCGGATCCCCGGCATCGACAGCACGCTCGCGGTCGAGGACACCCTGTTCTCCCGGATGGACGACCTGATCGAGGTCATCATCGTGCCGGACCGGGAGCGGGCGCCGGTGCCGGTGGTCTGCACCCGGGACGACCAGCCGCTGGACCTCGACGCCTGGCGGTCGGCGGTGGTGGGTCTGCCGTCGCTGGCCGAGCCGGTGCAGTGGCGGTTGGCTGACCTGCCGCAGACCGCGACCACCAAGATCAAACGGCTCGAACTCGCGAGACTGCTGGCCAACGGCGGCCGCGGCGCCTGAGACGAGTCGCCCGGGCCACCGCGGATCCGCGTACGCACCATCGCGTACCGACCTCCGCGGTGGCCCGACCGCTGTCGCCACCACGACGCCGGAACGGACGACACGATGGAACCCGGTCGCGACACGTTGATCGCCCGGCCGGTGCGGGTACCGGCCGGGCGATCGTGCCACGGCTCAGTCGGACAGTCGCGGATAGTCGGTGTAGCCGCGGTGGTCGCCGCCGTAGAACGTCTCCGGGTCGACCGCGTTGTACGGGCCACCGGAGGTGATCCGGGCCGGCAGATCCGGATTGGCCAGCCAGAGCCGGCCGTAGCTGACGACGTCGGCCAGCCCCTCCCGCAGCGCCTCGACCCCGTCCTCCGGACTCGCCTGGTCCTGCTCGATCACCGGGTGCGGGTTCAGGATCAGGACCCCGGGCCACTCGCTCCGGATCAACTTGGTGATGTCACGGGTACCGCTCTCGCTGACGTGCAGGTAGGCCAGTCCGTACGGGGCCAGGGCGGCGGCGAGCGTCGGGTAGAGCTCGGCGGTGTCGCTCTCGTTGATCCCGTTGTAGGTGATCGCGGGGGTGAGCCGGATCCCTACCCGGTCGGCTCCGATCGCGTCGGAGACCGCCCCCACGACCTCCAGGGCGAACCGGATCCGGTTCTCCAGCGAACCGCCGTACGCGTCGGTGCGCAGGTTCGACCCGTCGCAGAGGAACTGGTGGATGAGGTATCCGCTGGCCCCGTGCAACTCGACCCCGTCGAAACCGGCCGCCACCGCGTTACGGGACGCCGACACGTAGTCCTCGACCGCCTGCGCGATGTCTGCCAGGGTCATCTCCCGGGGCACCGGATGGTCGAGCAGACCCTCGGGGGTGAACAGGGTCTCGCCCGAGGCGATCGGCGACGGCCCGAGCGGCAGTTCCCCGTCCGGGTAGAGCACCGGGTGCCCGACCCGACCCGAGTGCATGACCTGGACGAAGATGTGGCCCTGCCGGGCGTGTACGGCGTCGGTCACCTTCCGCCACGCCGCGACCTGCTCCGCCGAGTGCAGTCCCGGGGTGTCGATGTAGCCCTGCCCGATCACACACGGCTGGGTGCCCTCGGTGATGATCAGACCCGCCTCGGCGCGCTGCGCGTAGTACTCCACGGTCAACTCGCTGACCAGGCCGCCGTACGCGCGGCTGCGGGTCATCGGCGCCATGACCAGACGGTTGGGCAGGCGCATCCGGCCGACGGTGAGCGGTTCGAAGAACTCGTCCATGGAAAGCCCCATCGAGATCGGGTGATGTCGTCGACAGCCACGCTACGGAGCGGCGGCGGCCGGGGAATCAGTAGGATTTCGGTAGTCGGCTACGTATCGCCAGTGTCGGTACGCCGGGGTTCCGGGTCCCGGCGCGGGCGGGGCCCGAATCGGAGAGTGGTGGCCCGTGCTGTACGGGAGAGCTACGGAACAGGCGAGGATCCGGGACCTGCTCGACGCCGCCCGGGGCGGCCGCAGCGGGGCGCTGGTCCTGCGCGGTGAGGCCGGGATCGGCAAGTCCGCCCTGCTCGACTGGGCCGCCGGGTACGCCGACGACCTGCGGGTTCTGCGGGTCAACGGGGTCGAGGTGGAGGCCGATCTGGCGTTCGCCGGCCTGGTTCAGTTGCTCTGGCCCGTACAGGATCGGGTGGAGGCGCTGCCGGGCCCGCAGGCCGCCGCGCTGCGCGCGGTGCTCGGCGCGGAGCGGGCGCCGGGCCGGGACCGGTTCGTCACCGGGCTCGCGGTGTTGACGCTCCTCGCCGACCTGGCCGCGGACGCCCCGGTGCTCTGCCTGGTCGACGACGCCCAGTGGCTCGACCGGGCCACCATCGAGGCCCTGTCGTTCGCCGCCCGCCGGCTGGCCGCCGACCGGGTGGCGATCCTCGTCGCGGCTCGCGACGACGACGCCGAACCCGGCGAGATGACGCGGGCGAGTCCGGCCGTCACCATGGACGAGCTGCGGCTGTCCCGGTTGGACCGGGCGGACGCGACCCGGCTCCTGGCCGACCAGCGGCTGATCAGCCCGGAACTGCGGGAGCGGGTGATCGTCGAGTCCGAGGGGAACCCGCTCGCGCTGATCGAGTTCGCCGCGGCCCAGCGGGTCCGGGCCGACGGCGCGGTGCCGCTGTCGGTCGCCGACCGGGTGCTGCGGTCCTTCCGGGCTCGGATCAGCCGGCTGCCGGAGCGGACCCGGCTGATGATGCTGATCGCCGCCGCCGAGGCGCGCGGTGAACTCGCCTCCCTGGTCGGGGCCGCCCGGACCCTCGGCGCCGACCTGTCGGACCTGGCCGAGGCCGAGGAGGCCCAGCTGTTGCGGGCGGTCGGCGGGGTGGTGACGTTCCGGCATCCGCTGATCGCCACCGCCGCCTACCAGGGGGCAGTGCTGGCCCGACGGGTCACCGTGCACCAGGCGCTGGCCGACGCGGCCCGCAACCCGGACTGTCGGGCCCACCACCTGGCCGCCGCGACCACCGCCCCGAACGCCGAGGTCGCCGCCGAGTTGGCGCGGGCGGCCGAGCGGGTGCTCGGCCGGACCGGGTACGCCGCGGCGGCCGGACTGTACCGGCGGGCGGCCGAACTGAGCCCGCACCAGTCGGACCGGGCGACGTTCCTGGGCCGGGCCGCCGCGCTGTCGCTCACCGCCGGGAACGCCGCACAGGCGTTGGAGCTGGTCGAGCAGGCGGAACAACTGCTGGCCGACCCGGCGGAGCTGGCCGGGCTCGCCCCGGTGCGCGCGGCGGTCGAGTTCGAGCGCGGCGACCCGCGTACGGCCGCCCAACTGCTCGTCGAACGCTCCCTGGACGCGCAGCCACGTCAGGCGGTCGAGCTGCTGCGCACCGGCGCCGTCTACGCCTGGCTGGCCGGCCAGGCCGACCTGGTCCGCGCGGCCGCCGCCCGGGTACGCGCGATCGGCGAACCGGACCTGCTGGTGCAGGGCATGGCCGGTGTCGTCGACGACGACTTCGGCACCGGACTGCCGCTGCTGGCGAAGTTCCTGGCCGAGGAGCGGGGCCGGGCGAACGGCGCCGGTGACCGGATGTCCCGGCTGGCGGCCATCCACGCCGGGCTGATCCTCGGCGACGACACGGCCGCCCTGCACCTGGCCGCAGCCGAGGTGACCCGCCACCGCCGCGACGGGATGGTCGGCGCCCTGCCGGAGTTGCTCCAGGCCCTGGCGTACGCGCAGGTGTCCGCCGGGCAGCACGCTGACGCCGAGATGACGGTGGCGGAGGGGGTGGAGATCGCCCGCGACACCGGGGCGTACCAGAGGGTTCCGCGACTGCACCGGGTACTGGCCCGACTCGCCGCGATCGAGGGTGCCGAGCAGCGGTGCCGGGACCTGCTGGGACCGGATCCGGGCGGCGCGGCCGGGCACGACGCGTTGCTCCTGCTCGACCTCGGCGCCGGACGCCACACCGAGGCGGTGCACGGGTACGAGGCGGCGCTGGCCGAGGGGGACCCGGTCGCGCTGCTGCTCTCCGTACCGGACGCGGTGGAGGCGGCGGTGCGGGCCGGCGAGCCGCATCGGGCGCGGCGGTGGCTGCCCCGCTTCCAGGCCTGGGCCGAGGCCGGCGAGCAGCCGTGGGCGCGTGCCGTCGCCAGTCGTTGTGCCGCGCTGACCAGCGACGAGGAGGAGGACTACCGCCGCGCGCTGCGCTGGCACGAGCAGGGTGGGCGCCCGTTCGAACGGGCCCGCACGGAACTGCTCTACGGCGAGTGGCTGCGCCGGGCCCGGCGTCGGTCCGAGGCGCGACCGGTCCTGCGTTCGGCGCTGGCGCTCTTCGAACGGCTCCGGGCGCGTCCCTGGGCCGAGCGGGCGCGGGCCGAACTGCGGGTGGTCGGCGACACCGTGGCGCCGGCCCGGCCCGCCGCCGCCGACCTGCTCGACCGGCTCACCCCGCAGGAGTCGCGGGTGGTCCGGCTGGCCGCGCAGGGGGTGAGCAGCCGGGACATCGGCGCGCAACTGTTCCTCAGCCCGCGCACGGTCGAACACCACCTCTACAAGGCGTACCCGAAACTCGGGGTCCGGTCCCGGCGGGACCTGCTGCTGCTCGGTCTCGACGGCGGGTCGCGGCTGGACCACCTGCCCACCTGACCGGCTCCGGTCGGGGTCCGTGCGGCGGGCGGGCGCGCCGGATCCGGCGCGTGGCGCGTCAACCGATCGTCGCGGTCAGGCCCTCACCGTCGCGCCCCGCCGCGATGAGCGCCTCGATCCGGGCCGACACCTCGGACAGGCCGCCGTCGCCCAGCGGCCGGGCGGTCCGGAGCTCCATGAGCTGGCGGATGACGCCGAGGTGCCCGGGGAGGCTGGCGGGGCCCGGCGGGTAGCTGGCCCGCAGCAGTTCGTCGACGGTGTCGGGGGTGCCGGTGACGACGTGACCGAGCTGGGTCCGGGCCGAGTCGGAGAACTCGCCCACGTCGATGCCGGCTTCGCGTACGGCGTCGAGCGCCCGGAGCAGGCCGAGTTGGGCGTCGTACCAGAGGCCGAAGAGGGCCAGGTCCCAGATCGCGGCCGCCTCCGGGGTCTCCCCGACGAAGCGCGGCGTGCTCAGCAGGCCGAGGGTCGCGCTGTGTTGCTGGAACGCGGTCCGCGAGCCGCTGTACATGATGTTCGCAGCGTCCGTACCGATCATCTCGGGCGAGGACTGGATGCCCGCGTCGAGATACCGCGCGCCCAGGTCGCTGACCCGTTGGGCCGCCAGCCGTGCCTCCCGGGCGGTGCCGGTGCACATCGCGATGACGGTCTTCCCGGACAGGTCGGTGCCGAGTGCGTCCAGGCACTGCTGCACCGCCGCATGGTCGCTGAGTGTGAGCAGGGTCAGGGCGCTGGACGACGCCGCCTCACGGATGGAGCCGGCCGGGACCGCGCCCACCTCCGCCAACTCGGCCGACCGGCTCGGCGTACGGTTCCACACCACCACGTCGTGCCCACCAGCGCAGAGCCGGCGTACCACGGCACTGCCGATGGCCCCCGTGCCGATCACCGCGACCCGATCCGCTGAACTTCTGATTTCCGACATGGTGGAAATCCTGGAACATGAACCGCAGTTGAGGTCAAGTTTCCGGCGTGTCGCCACGAAGAAAAGTGCTGACTCAGCGTGATCTTCGGTGGCCTGGCCTCGCGGAGCCGACTGCGATCACCAAGGTGCTGGTGTTGCGACTGATGCATTTACTAGGCTCAATGAGGTGTTCGCCGACGGCGGTGGACCGGGGGAGGGAACGGGTGTGACACAGCGGCGGGCACTGGTGGTACGGGGCGGATGGGCGGGGCACCAGCCGGTCGAGGCGACGAAGCTGTTCATCCCCTTCCTCGAAGGCAGCGGCTATGCCGTACGGACCGAGGAGTCGACGGAGATCTACGCCGACGCCGCCGAGATGGCCGCCACCGACCTCGTCGTGCAGTGCGTGACGATGTCCCAGATCACCGCCGAGCAGGTGGCGGGTCTGAGCGCGGCGGTTGTCGCCGGAACGGGCCTCACCGGCTGGCACGGCGGGATCGTGGACTCCTTCCGCGCGTCGTCGGACTACCTGCACCTGGTGGGCGGCCAGTTCGCGACCCATCCGGGCAAGGAGCCGTGCGAACGGCACGGTGGCGCCGAGGACAACTTCCTGCCGCACACGGTACGGATCAGCGACCTCGGCCGGGAGCATCCGATCACCGCCGGGATCGAGGACTTCGACCTGGTCACCGAGCAGTACTGGGTGCTGCACGACGACCTGGTCGACGTACTGGCCAGCACCACCCACCCGGTGCGGCCATGGCAGCCGTGGCACCGGCCGGTCACCTCGCCGGTGATCTGGACCCGTCGCTGGGGGGCCGGGCGCGTCGTCGTCACGACCCCGGGGCACAGCCTCGACGTGCTGGAGCACCCGGACGTCCGGACCGTCATCGAGAGGGGAATGCTGTGGGCGACCCGCACCGCGTCGGCATAGTGGGCCTCGGGGTCATCTCCCGTGCGTACCTGAAGACGCTGGCCGACCATCCCTCGGTGAGTGTCGTCGCGGTGGCCGACCTCGACGCCGCCCGGTCGGCCGCCGCCGCCGCGACGATCCCCGGCGCCGAGGCGGTGAGCGTCGAACGCCTGCTCGACCGTGCGGACGTGCAGACGGTCCTCAACCTCACGATCCCGGCGGCACACGCCGAGATCTCCCTCGCCACGATCGACGCGGGCAAGAACGTCTACGTCGAGAAACCGCTCGCCGTCGCCTTCCCGGACGGTCGTTCGATCATCGACCGGGCCGCGTCGGCCGGGGTCCGGGTGGGCTGCGCACCGGACACCGTCCTCGGCACGGGTACGCAGACGGCCCGCGCGGCGATCGACGGCGGCCTGATCGGACGTCCGCTGTCCGCGTCGGCGGTCATGGTCACCGCGGGACACGAACGCTGGCACCCCCACCCCGACTTCTACTACGCCCCCGGCGGCGGACCGCTGCTGGACATGGGGCCGTACTACATCTCCGCCCTCGTCCACCTGCTCGGGCCGGTACGCGCGGTGGTCGGAGCCGCCGGCCGGCTGCGCGCCGAACGGGTCATCGGCTCGGGCCCGCGCACCGGCCAGCGCATCCCGGTGGCGGTCGACACCCACGTGACCGGCGTGCTCGAACACGTCGACGGTGCCCTGTCCACCATCACGACCAGCTTCGACGGCGTCGCGACGACGGCCGCGCCGATCGAGGTGCACGGGGAGACCGGGACGCTCGCCGTACCCGACCCGAACCACTTCGACGGGGAGGTCCGGCACTTCCCGCTCGGCGGCACCGGCTGGCGGGCCCTCGAACCACTCGCGGGCTACGCCGGTGGTTCGCGGGGCATCGGGCTGATCGACCTGGTCGGAGCCGACGGAGGGCGTCCGCCACGGGCCGGCGGCGAGTTCGCGCTGCACGTCCTGGAGACGATGACCGCACTGCTCCGGTCGGCAGCGCAGGGTCGGCGGATCGAACTGACGACGGCGGCGCGGCGGCCCGTGCCGGTCCCGCTCAGCCGGGTCGAGGACTAGGACGCAGACCACGGGTACGGGCGGTTTCCGGCCCCGGGGCCGCCGACTTGCCGGCGTCTGCCAGGCTCGGGGCGGTGACAGCCGGCCAGCCGAGCAGACCTCGTACCCACCGCCGCGTCCGCAGCCGCACCGGTCGGATCGTCCTGGTGCTCGGTGCGGTCGCCACCGTCCTCGCCGTCGCGGTGGTCGTCGTACCGCTGCTGCGAGCGCCGGGTCCGCGCCCGCTGTTCCAACTTCCCGTTGCCTGCGGCGAGACCTGGCAGCTCGGCACCTATCCGGGTCACGGCGACAACGACGTCGACCTGTTTCCCACCGAGGGAGAGAGCTGGGGACGCCCGGTGCTCGCCTCGTACGCCGGCACCGTCACCGAGGCGGGGATCAACGGAACCCTGGGCGGTCGTACCCCCGAGAACCCGGACGGCCCACGCGGACGCGGCGGCGGTTACTGGGTGAAGATCGACCACGGTGGGAAGTGGGAGACCCAGTACCTCCACCTGCTCGAACCGCCGCCGGTCCGGGTCGGTCAGCGGGTCGACCAGGGTGAGCGCATCGGCCGGGTGGGCAGCACCGGCAACTCCGGCGCGCCGCACCTGCACTACGAACAGCGTCGGGGTTGGGAGAAGGTGGAAACCCACTTCGACGGCTCACCGTCGGGCATCACCCACGACGAGTCCGAGTACACCGTCCGGCGGACCAGCAACAACTGCGCCCCCGGCGGGTCGTAGCCACCGCCGGACGGGGATCGGCGGCGACGCGACCGACGCCGTCGAGGTGTCGGGCGGACGGAGCAGACGGCCCCGGCGCGCGTCCCGCGCCGGGGCCATCCACAACTCGGCGACAGGTTACCGGCCCACCCGCAGATCGAGCCAGACCAGCCGGTGGTCGGAACTGGGGAAGGGGAACGAGCCGGTGAGCCGGGCCAGGGGATCGCCGGCCACCGGCCAGAACACGCCGCCGCCGCGTACGTCCAGCCCGCGCGAGGGCAGCACGTAGTCGGCGCGCAGGTTGCCCGGTCCGGGTACGTCGGCGAAGTCGGCCGTGTCCTGGGCGGGATTCGTGCGGTGGGTCGTGTTGGCGCCGCCCTGGAGCGCGGCGGCCTCGGCGGCGCCGGCGCTCGACGGAGTGAACCGCGCGTTGATCGAACGGTGGTCCAGCAGTTGCTGGGCCGCGCCCGCGATGCTGTCACCGTCGAACGGGTCCGAGTTCTGGTCCCCGGCGATCACGAACCGGGAGCCCGCCCGCAGCCCGCCCCGCGCGCCCTCGTCGTCGTAGATGTAGCGGCCGCCGCCGGGACGTACGTAGTCGGCCCAGAACCGGATCTCGTCGAAGTTACGCCGTCCGTTGCGGTCCTCGGCCCCGTCGAAGACCGGCGGCGTGGGGTGGCTGACCAGGAAGTGCACAGTCTTGCCGCCGACCCGGACCGGCAGGTCCCAGTGGCTCTTCGACGACAGCCGGACCACCGCCAACTCCTGGCGGGAGTAGAAGTCGCCGGGTGCCGAGGTGGCCGGGTCGTCGGGGAGCAACGCGCCCGGCATGTCCTTCCAGCGGAAGTTCTGGAACGTACGGACCCGGTCGGTGTCGATGGGGTAGCGGGAGTAGACGACCATGCCGTACTGGCCGGGGAAGGCGCCGAACCCCAGCGCGTCGTCGCCGTACCCGGCCGCTCCCGGCTGGGTTACCACGGTGCCGTCGTTGTTCAGGTCGAAGCCGGAGACGATGCCGGTGTTGCTCGGCGCGATGAACCAGTACGGGTAGCTGACCGGATTCGCGCCGTTCTGGCCGACCGACAGGTAGTTGTCCCGGAAGAGCCGTGCCGCCTGCGGGTCGAAGTCGAACTCGTTGATCAGCAGCACGTCCGGCCGGGACCGCTGCACGATCTCGGCGATCGTCCGGGCCTGCGGATTGCCCGGCGTGGACAGGTCGGCCCGCAGCGCCCCGGCCACGCCCCGGTTGAGCGAGGCGTTGAACGTGGCGAACCGTACGTCGCCGGCACCGCCACCGTGCGCCCCGGCCGGTGCCGCGACGGTGGGCAGCGCGACGAGGGTCACGACGGCGGCGAGTATCCCGCCACGTGCCACGACCGCTCGAAACCGCCCGAGAGTCAGGGACATGCTTCCTCCTCGGTATGTCGGCCGGCCACGGGTCCTTCCGTGACCGGTCCGGTCAGTCCACACTGGACGAGCGCTGGTGTCGACGCCCGTAGGCGTGTCTATCGGCGGACGCCGACCACCCGGTGGCGGTCACGTGAACACTGGGATCCGCTCCGGGACCCCGCACCGGACCGGGGACCACGCCGTCGACGGGCGCGGCGGATCCCGATCACGGTGCGGGTCGGGGTCGTACCTGTCCTTGCGTTCGCGGAGCCGGCCCTCCATCGAACCAGGTTCCTAGGACGGCTACCGGGGTGGTGACGGCACACCTTCGGTGCCTCCGTCCGGGTGTGTCCATCGAGGACGCTTCTGTCCAATCCATCGATGTGCGTCATGTGGAAGGCGTGATCGGCCACTTCCGTCGGGCGATCCCGTACGCATAGGCTCACCGCCAGTGTTTGATCCAGATCGATCCGGTGACCGGGCCGCCCTCCGTGACCATCGCCGCATCCCGTCGGATGGTGTCGGCGTGACGGCTGCCCCGGTCCGTCAAGAGGCACAGGAGGGATCCGTTCGTGTCGCTCGCAGGAACAACTGGACATCGACGCTCAACCAGGAAGCTGCTCACCACCGCGGTCGTGACCGCGCTGGCGCTGACCGTCCTTCCCGCTCCGAGCCCCGCACAGGCCGCGCCCGAGGCGGCGGGCACCGAGTTGTACCTGGTCCAGCTGGTCGACGCGCCGGTCGCGTCGTACGCCGGTGGTCTGGCCGGCCTCGCCGCCACCAGGCCGGCCGCCGGTGACAAGGTCGACCTCGACGCCGCGTCGGCCCGGGCCTACCGGGGTCATCTCGCGACGAGGAAAAGCGACCTCCGGCGCCGGAGCGGCCTGTCCGCGGCCGCGACCGTACGCGACTTCGACGTGGTCTTCAACGGCTTCGCGGCGGAGCTGACCGAGGCGCAGGCGAACAAGCTGCGGCGCACCTCCGGCGTGCTGAACGTGTGGCGCAACGAGATCCGCCAGGCCGACACCGTCACCACCCCGGCGATGCTCGGCCTCGACGGCCGCGACGGGGTCTGGCGGCAGGAGTTCAAGGGCGACCGGCACGCGGGCGAGGGTGTCATCGTCGGCATCATCGACAGCGGCATCTGGCCGGAGAACCCGAGCTTCGCCGCGCTGCCGAACCCGCGCCCGGACGCGAGGACCATCGCCAGGAAGTGGAAGGGTGTCTGCGACACCGGCGTCAGCTCGCCGATCACCTGCAACAACAAGCTGATCGGTGCCCGCTACTACAACGCCAGCGGCCTCGGCGACGTGCTGCCCGGCGAGTTCGAGAGCCCGCGCGACTACAACGGCCACGGCTCGCACACCGCCTCCACGACGGCCGGCAACCACGGCGTCACCGCGGTGATCAACGGAGGCGTGGTGGGTACGACCTCCGGCATGGCGCCGGCCGCCCGGATCGCCGCCTACAAGGCGCTGTGGCACCAGCCCGGCGGTGGCGGCAGCGGCGGCACGGTCGACCTGGTCAACGCGATCAACGACGCGGTCGCCGACGGTGTCGACGTGATCAACTACTCCATCTCCGGGTCCCGTACCTCGTTCGTGGACCCGGTGGAACTGGCCTTCCTGAGCGCCGCCGACGCCGGTGTCTTCGTCGCCACCTCCGCCGGTAACAGCGGACCGGGCGCGAGCACCGTCGCACACAACTCGCCGTGGGTGACCACGGTGGCGGCCAGCAGCCACGACCGCTCGTTCGACAAGACCCTGACCCTGGGCAACGGGGCGAGCTACCCCGGCGTCGGTGTCGGCCCGGCGGTGGCCGCCACCGGTCTGGTCGACGCGGTGACCGCCGGCCTGCCCGGGGTGCCCGCCGGCAACGCCGAACTGTGCCTGCTGAACTCGCTCGACCCGGCGAAGGTGACCGGCCGGATCGTGCTCTGCAAGCGGGGCGTGAACGCGCGTACCGAGAAGAGCCAGGCCGTGCGCGACGCCGGTGGGGTCGGCATGATCCAGTACAACGACCCCGACAACTCGCTCAACGCGGACTTCCACTTCGTACCCTCGATCCACGTCGACCGGGCCGCCGGCCTGGCGATCAAGGCGTACGCCGCCACGGCCGGCGCCACCGCGGCCCTGTCGGCCGGGGTCGCCGGGACCGCCCGCGCCCCCGAGATGGCCTCCTTCTCGTCGGCCGGTCCCGCCCTGGCCGGCAACGGCAACCTGCTCAAGCCGGACATCACCGCGCCGGGTGTCGACGTCATCGCGGCCGTCGCCCCGCCGGCCAACGCCGGTAACAGCTTCGGCGCCAACTCCGGCACCTCGATGTCGAGCCCGCACATCGCCGGCCTGGCCGCCCTGCTGATCAGCAAGAACCCCCGGTGGTCCCCGATCTGGGTCAAGTCGGCCCTGATGACCACGGCCGGGCAGAAGGACAACAGCGGAGCGCCGATCCAGCGCGCGGGCGTCAACGCCACGCCGTTCGACCTCGGCTCCGGGCACGTGCGGCCGAGCCTGTCGTTCAACCCCGGCCTGGTGTACGACAGCGGCTACGACGACTGGATCCGCTTCCTCTGCGGCACGGGCCAACTGACCGGGCCGACCTGTGTCAGCTACGGGTCGATCGAGACGAGCCAGCTCAACTACCCCTCGATCAGCGTCGGCAGCCTCCCCGGGAAGCAGAGCGTGACCCGCACAGTGACCAACATCGGCAAGAAGGACGCCGAGTACACGGCCCGGGTCGAGGCCCCGGCCGGGTTCACCGTGACCGTGTCGCCGTCCCGACTGAAGATCAGGCAGGGGCGGACCGCCACCTTCACGGTCACCACCACGCGGACGACGGCGGCCCTGGGACAGTGGGCGTTCGGCTCGCTGACCTGGGAGCCGAAGGACCGCAGGAGCCACGACCGGGAGCCGCTCAGTGACGTACGCAGCCCGATCGCCGTACGCGCCGTGTCGGTCGCGGCGCCGGCCTCGGTCACCGGAACCGGCACCACCGGCTCGACCTCGCTGACAGTGCGTCCGGGGTACGGCGGCACGCTCACGGCCGCCGTCAGCGGCGCCGTCCCGGCGACGGTCACCCCGCTGCACCTGGTCGGCACGAACACCACGTTCAACCCGGCCGCCCCGGCCACCGGACCGGCGGTCGGCAGGGTCGACGTGACCGCACCGGCCGGCACCAAACTGGTCCGCTTCGCCACCCTGGACGCCGACTACCCGGCCGGGACGGACGTCGACCTGTTCGCCTACAACGCGGCGGGCGCACTGGTCGGCAGCAGCGGCGGCGGTACCGCGGAGGAGGTGATCGAGCTCGCGGCGGCCGGCACCTACGCCGTGTACGTGGTGCAGTTCGCGCTGCCGTCCGGCCAGACCGAGGCGACCGTGAAGCACTACGACTGGTCGGTCGGCCCGGCCACCGGCAACCTGACCGCCACCCCGGCCAGCCAGTCGGTGACCACCGGTACGGACACGACGGTCACGGTCGGTTGGAGCGGCCTGACCGCCGGTTCCCGGTACCTCGGCCTGATCAACCTCGGTGACGGCACCAGCGAGATCGCCCGGACCACGGTGACCCTGCTGCCCTGATCCGACCCGTCCCCGCCGACCGACGCCGGCCGGCAGCCACCGCCAACGCGGGGGTTGCCGGCCGGTGCCCGTTGACACACGTGTTCGACACGCCGGTAACTGCGTGACTCGATCTGATTGCCGAACGTAGGCTCCGGGCGTGGGTTCTTCCCGCTGATCGCGGGGACGCCCGTCCGTCAACACCAGACTCCCGGTGATCAACCCTGCCCGAGCTGTCGCCGTCCGGGCCGGCCGACGTTCCATCCGCTGCTTGGAGGTCGTGTGGAGACCGTGATCAGCCCCCGTCAGCCCTCGGACCGGGACGAGCCGACAACCGCCGACGACGCCCCGTTGCTGCCGGAGATGGAGGACCCCGACTGGATGCACCACGCCCGCGAGGTCGCCCAGACGAGCTTCTGGTCGGTGGCCCGACGCCTGCCCCACCTGGTGCGGGAGGCGATCGCCCTCGCCTGGGCGACCAGCCGCCGGGACACGATCGCCTCGCTCGGCCTCAACGTCGCCGCCGGGGTGATGACCACCTTCGGACTGCTGGCCACGACCAGCGTGCTGACCGAGTTGTTCGCCGCCGGTCCCACTCCGGACCGGGTACGGGCCGCGCTGCCGGCGCTGCTGGTCGCGGCGGGGGCGGTGATGGCCAAGGGCGGCCTGACCATCGCCGCCGGGTGGGCACAGGCCCGACTGATGCCGCAGATCAACTACCGGGTGGAACTGCGGATGTTCGAGGCGACCACGGCGGTCGACCTGGCCGCGTTCGACGACGCCGGGTTCGCCGAGGAGATGGACCGGGCCCGGGAGCGGGGCATGCACGAGGCCGCCTCGATCGTCGACAACACCGTCAACCTCGTCACGGGTGTGGTCGGTGTGCTCGCCACCGCCGCCGCGGTCGCCGTCATCCAACCGATCCTGCTGCCCTGCCTGCTGCTCGCGGCCGTACCCGAGGCGATCACGGCGGTGCGGATCGCCCGCCGCCAGTATCTGAACCTCCTGGCCCGGATCACCCGACGCCGTCGAATGTGGATGCTCGCCACCCTGATGGCCAACCGGCACACCGCCGCCGAGATCCGTTCCTACCAGATGCGCGACTTCCTCCTCGGCGAGTACCGCCGGATGATGACCGCCGAGACCCGCGCCGATCTCGACCTGGTCCGCTCGCAGACCCGAACCCGCGTGTTCGGAGCCTCCGTCGCCGGGCTGGCCAGCTTCGCGGTGTACGGCGTCCTCGGCGGGCTGTTGCTGATCGGATGGGTCGCGCTCGCCGCCGCGGCGACCGCGCTGCTGGCGTTGCAGACCGCTCACTCCAGCCTCGGGATCGCCGTGTTCGCGACGAACTCGCTGTACGAGGACGCCCTGTACTACCAGGACTACCGCGACTTCCTCGACCGCGCCCACGGTCGTACCCGGCCCGCCGACGGTCGGTCGACGCCCGGCTTCGACGCGATCGAGCTCGACCGGGTCAGCCTGAGCTACCCGGACACCGACACCCCGGCGGTGGACGAGGTGAGTCTCACCGTCCGGCGCGGTCAGGTGATCGCCCTGGTGGGGGAGAACGGCTCCGGCAAGACCACGCTGGCCAAGCTCATCGCCGGCCTGTACCGCCCCAGCTCCGGCGTCATCCGCTGGGACGGCACCGACACCGCCGAACTCGACCCCCACAGCCTCGCCTCGCACGTCTCGGTGATGACCCAGGACTGGTGGAAGTTTCCGTTCACCGCCAAGCAGAACATCCTCATCGGGCGGCACGACCGCCCGGCTCACCGGCCGGGGCCGAGCATGGAGGACGCCGCCCGGGCGGCGGCCGCGCACGACATGATCCTCGACCTGCCGTACGGCTACGACACGCTGCTCGACCGCGAGTTCAAGAACGGCCACGACCTGTCCGGTGGCCAGTGGCAGCGCCTGGTCGCCGCCCGCAGCCTCTACCGCAACGCCCGCCTGCTGGTCTGCGACGAACCCTCCGCCGCCCTGGACGCCCGTGCGGAACACGCCATGTTCCAGCATCTGCGCCGCCATCCCGACCGGCTGATCGTCCTGATCACCCACCGGCTCGCCAACGTCCGGCACGCCGACCGGATCTACGTCATGCGCGACGGGCGGCTCGTCCAGCAGGGGGCCCACGACGAACTCATGGCCGAGGACGGGCTCTACCGTGAACTGTTCGATCTCCAGGCGGCCGGCTATCTACCGGGCGCCGCGTCGTGACCACGGGGACGCTCAGGGCCGCAGGGCCAGTTTGCCGACGGTGGTCCGCGCCTCCAGCGCGGTGAGCGCCTTCGACCCGTCGGCGAGGTCGTAGATGGTCGGCTGATCGGGGGTGAACACTCCGGCGGCCATGAGGGCGACCAGTTCGCCCATCAGTTCGCCGAAGATCTGCGGCGCATGGTCGATCAGTGCGCCGATGAGCAGGCCGGTCACCTGGACCTGGTGCCTGAACACCAGCTCCCGGTTGGTGATCGCGGCTTCGCCGTCGGCCATGCCGTAGACGACGACCCGGCCGGTGACCCGTCTGGTCGCGGCCAGGCTGGCCTGGAGGGTGGATCCGCCGACCGACTCCAGCACCAGGTCGGCGCCCCTGCCGTCGGTGAGCCGCAGGACCTCGGCGGTGACGTCCGCGCTGCGGTAGTCGATTACGTGGTCGGCGCCCAGCGACCGCACCGTTTCGTGCTTGCCGGGCGACGCGGTCGCGATCACGGTCGCGCCGTAGTGCTTGGCCATCCTCACCGCGGCCTGGCCGACCCCGCCCGCCGCCGCGTGCACCAGCACGGTCTCTCCGGTGGCGACCCGGCCCAGCGGTCTGAGCGCGGCCAGTGCGGTGGCCCAGTTCATGACCAGGCCCAGCGCCTGGTCGTCGGTCCAGCCGGTGGGCACCGGCACCATCGCGGTCGCGGGCAGCACCATGTACTCGGCGAAGGCGCCGGATCCGGCGCCGACGACGTGGGCACCGAGTTCCGGGTGGGTCACTCCCTCGCCCAGGGCGACGATCTCTCCGGCGGCCTCGAAACCCGCGAGGTACGGCGCCTGCGGGCCGCCGTGGTACGTGCCGCGGGTCTGCATGACGTCGGCGAAGTTGATGCCCGCCGCGGTGACCCGCATGAGCATCTCGCCGGGACCCGGGGTCGGCACCGGCACGTCATCCACCAGGCGTAGGTCCTGCGGCCCGTCCAGGGACATCTGCCGCAGGGCGCGCATGGTGCCGGGGATGCTCATGGATATCGACTCCCTTCTTCGGGCAACGGTACGGCGCGGGTTCGTTGCCCGCAGTCCCTCGGGATCGACAACGCTGGATGTCTCACCCGGTCCGGACGAGGTCGGCGCCCACAGGGGGCGTCACGCCCGTCGCACGGTGGTGGGTGCCCAGAAATTTGTCGAGAGCACCCGAAAGTTTCGGCGGCGCACCGACCTGTTCGGACGCCCGGCTGGGCTGGGTGCGGTGACGTACGCGCCGATCGGGACGCTTGTCCGGGGCCATCGCTGTGTCGCAGGTGGTTGCGGGCGGCGCCCGGCGCCCCTTGACACACATAGACGGAGGCCTTTAGGTTGCCGAAAAGGTCGCAGAGTTTACCGAAACTTTCGATGCCGGACTCGACCGCGAATCATCGTGTCCCCGGTCGGCTGCGGGCCGGCGGGACCCAGGGGGTTGACATGAGCAGTCAGGTGTCCGTGGCAGTCCCGCACGGCGGATAGGGGGTCGGGCGGTGGCATCCGAGACACTGCGGCGGCCGGAACGGACGCGGCCCCCCGCTTCGGCGGAGACCATCCCCGACCCGCGTAGACGCGGTCGCCGTACCTGGCGGCGGGCGCTGCGCCGGGACTGGCAGCTCTACTCGCTGGCCGTCCTGCCACTGCTGTTCTTCCTGGTCTTCCGGTACCTGCCGATGCTCGGCAACGTGATCGCGTTCCGCCGGTTCGAACCCGGCGGCAACCTGTTCGGCGAGTACTGGGTCGGCCTGCGGTACTTCCGGATGTTCTTCACCGACCCGACGTTCTGGGAGGTGTTCACCAACACGCTGGTGCTGGGAACGCTGACCCTGCTGTTCTGCTTCCCCCTGCCGATCGTGCTGGCGCTGCTGCTCAACGAGGTCCGTACCCGCAAGCTGAAGCGTTTCGTCCAGTCCGTGTCCTACCTGCCGCACTTCCTGTCGATCGTGATCGTGGCGGCCATGGTCATGCAACTGCTGTCGGTGGACGGGACGGTGAACCAGATCGTCCGGGGTCTCGGCGGCGACGCCGTGTCGTTCCTGCAACAGCCCGAGTGGTTCCGGACCATCTACGTCTCGTCCGAGGTCTGGCAGACGGTCGGCTGGGGCACGATCCTCTACCTCGCCGCGCTGACCACCATCGACGAGAACCTGTACGAGGCGGCCCGGATCGACGGGGCCAACCGGTGGCGCCAGACCTGGCACGTGACCCTGCCCGGGATCAGACCGACGATGGTGACGCTGTTGATCCTGAACATCGGCACGTTCATGGCGGTTGGATTCGAGAAGGTCCTGCTGCTCTACAACCCCCTGACCTACCCGACCGCGGACGTCATCTCCACCTACCTGTTCCGGATGGGCTTCGAGTCCAGCAACTTCAGCTACGCCGCCGCCATCGGGCTCTTCGAGGCCGTGATCGGGCTGTTCCTGGTGTTGACGGCGAACACCATCTCCCGGCGTACGGTGGGGACGAGCCTGTGGTGACCGTCGGCGCCGGCACCGCCCGGCCGAAGCCCGCCCGGCGACGCGGGATCCGGGCGACCCGGGGACAGCGGATCTTCCGGGCGGTCAACGGGGTCATCCTGACCGCCGTCGTGATCGTGACGCTGTACCCCTTCGTCAACATCGTGGCCCGTTCGCTCAGCGACGAGGCGTACCTGATCTCCGGGCAGGTCAACCTCGTGCCGCGCGGGTTCGACCTGACCGCGTACGAGTTGGTGCTCTCCGACTCGATGTTCTGGACGAACTACCGCAACACCGTCGTATACACCGTCGTCGCCACGATCATCGCCGTCGTGCTGACCACCTGCTACGCGTACGTGCTGTCGAAGCCGCAGCTCAAGGGGCGCGGCGCGTTGGTCGGCATCGCGGTGTTCACCATGTTCTTCTCCGGCGGCCTGATCCCCAACTACGTGCTGATCACCAGCCTGGGCATGAAGAACAGCATCTGGGCGGTGGTCGTGCCGAACGCGATCAGCGTGTTCAACCTGCTGGTGATGAAGGCGTTCTTCGAGAGCATGCCGGAGGAACTGGAGGAGGCCGCCGCCGTCGACGGGCTGAACACGTACGGCACGCTGCTGCGGATCGTCCTGCCGCTGTCGAAGGCCATCATCGCCACGATGGTGCTCTTCTACGCCGTCTCGTACTGGAACTCGTGGTTCACCGCGTTCCTCTACCTGGACCGGCAGGAGTTGCTTCCGGTGACGGTCTACCTGCGCAACCTGATCTCGGGGGCGACCGGCGCCCAGTCGGCCGGTGGGGTGGCCGACGCGGACGCGGTCCAGGCCGCGGCCACCCTCCAGTCCGTGACCATCGTGCTCACCACCCTGCCGATCCTGGTGGTCTACCCGTTCATCCAGCGCTACTTCGTCTCCGGCGTGATGCTCGGCGCGGTCAAGGGGTAGTCCGCCGGCCGAAACCCGTCTCTGCGCACCGCACCCAACCACCACCACCGCACCGAAAGGACGGCCATGCTCCACAGAACGTGGCGCCGGGTAGCGATAGCGGCTGCCGGTCTGCTCACCCTCAGCCTCGTCGCGTGCTCCGAGGAGTCTCCGCAGGCCACGGACCTTTCCGGCAACCGGGCCGGCGCCATGGCCGACTACGGTGTCGGGGACCAGTTCAAGGCCACCGAGCCGCTCTCCTTCTCCACCCTCTACAACAACCACTCGTTCTACCCGTTGAAGAACGACTGGTTGTTCTGGTCGGAACTCACCAAGCGCACCAACGTGACGATCGAACCGGTCGCGGTGCCGTTGAGCGACTACGAGCAGAAGCGCAGCCTGCTCATCGGTGCCGGTGACGCACCGCTGATCATCCCGAAGACCTACCACCCGCAGGAGAACGCCTTCGTCTCCTCCGGCGCGATCCTTCCGGTGAGCGACTACCTCGATCTGATGCCCAACTTCAAGGACAAGATCGCCAAGTGGAAGCTCGAACCGGAGATCGACACGCTGCGCCAGTCCGACGGCAAGTTCTACCTGCTCCCCGGTGTGCACGAGAAGCCCACCCACGACTACTCGCTGGCCGTACGGGCCGACATCCTCGACGAGCTCGGTCTGTCGGTGCCGAAGACCTGGGACGAGCTTTACAGCGTGCTCAAGGCGATGAAGGCGAAGTACCCCGACACGTACCCGTTCTCGGAGCGGTGGGGCAAGCCCACTCCCGGCGGGAGCCTGCTCAACATCCTCGGCTCCGCGTACGGCACCCAGGCCGGCTGGAACTACCAGCACGCCACCTGGGACCCGAGCGCGAAGAAGTTCCTCTACACCGGTGCCACCGAGCAGTACAAGCAGATGCTCCAGTACCTCAACAAGCTGGTCGCCGAGAAGCTGCTCGATCCGGAGAGCTTCACCCAGACCGATGACCAGGCCCGCCAGAAGCTGGCCAACGGCAAGTCGTTCGTCATCGGCGCCAACGCGCAGACCCTGGTCAACGAGAACCGGCCGGACCTGGCGAAGACCCTGCCGAACGCGAAACTGGTCAAGATCCCGCTGTTGGTCGGCCCGGCCGGGGAGATCAACCCGACCACCCGGCTGGAGAACGGCATCATGATCTCCAAGAAGGCCCGGGACAGCACGAACTTCGTGGCGATGATGCAGTTCATCGACTGGCTGTGGTATTCCGACGCGGGCCAGGAGTTCGCCCGCTGGGGCGTCGAGGGGACGACGTACACCAAGGACGCCTCCGGCAAGCGGACCCTCACCGCCGACGTCAACGTCCTCGGGCTCAACCCCCAGGGCAGCAAGCACCTCCAGAAGGAGTTCGGCTTCTACAACGGGGTGTTCACCTACGGTGGCAACCTCGAACTGGTGCAGTCCTTCTTCCCGGCGGAGGAGCAGGAGTTCCAGAAGGTGATGAGCGCGCGCACGCCGCTGCCGGTGGCGCCGCCGTACCCGTTCACCGACGAGGAACGCGAGCAGGCGTCACTGTGGGAGACACCGCTGAAGGACTTCGTGACCCAGAACGGGCTGCGGTTCATCCTCGGGCAGCGGCCGTTCACCGAGTGGGACGCGTACGTCGGCGAGCTGAAGGCGAAGAACTCGGAGTCGTACCTGACGCTGGTCAACAAGGCGTACGAGCGGTTCCAGAAGGAGAACGGTTGACCCCGGTCCGGGGGGGGGCCCCCCCCCCCCCCCCCCCCGAGAGCGTGTTTGTCTTCCGGGGGAAACCCCCCGCGGCCAGCCCACCCGCCCAAAGAGAGGGGTGGGGGTCGGGGACTTTTCCCCT
>NZ_JBVJHT010000024.1:0-59886 GCF_055586685.1 Micromonospora sp. NPDC049529 | reverse complement strand
GAGGGGAAGGAAAAAACTTGGGGGTTGGGTCGGGGGTTGGGAAAAGGGGCGGAGGGGTGTTCAAAGAAGGAAAGTTGTCCCCCCTTTTCCTCCCCCCCCCCCCCCCCCCCCCCCCCCGGACCGGTTCGTCTCGTCGAAGGGAACACCTCGTGAGCCAGGCCGCCCGGACCAGGGGAGAGTTCGGTGCCGGGCCGCTGTCCCGGGTCGCCGCGTTCGTCTACACCCTGCTGGTCGTCGAGTTGCTGCTCCTGCTCACCACCGTGCCCGGCCTGGTCCCGCTCGCCCTGCTCGGCCGGGACACCGGCAACCTGCCACTCGTCGCGGCCTGCCTGGTCCCGGTCGGTCCGGCGGTCTCCGCCGCCCTGTACG
Organism: Micromonospora sp. NPDC049529; assembly: GCF_055586685.1. NCBI lineage: Bacteria > Bacillati > Actinomycetota > Actinomycetes > Micromonosporales > Micromonosporaceae > Micromonospora > Micromonospora sp. NPDC049529. Next base: position 59,517 of record NZ_JBVJHT010000024.1, on the reverse strand, counting down.
TCCTGCGGCACCAGCGCGCCGACCTGACCGAGCTGCGCCCCGCCGCCCTGTTCTGGCGGGCGTACCGGACCAATGTCCGCGGGGTGCTGCGGGTCTGGGTGCCGATGCTGGTGTGGCTGACCGTCATCGCGCTGAACCTGGCCAACCTCACCGCCGCGGCGCTGCCGACCTCGTGGGCGGTGCCGCTGGTCCTGGTCGGGGTGGGGGTGACCCTCTGCGGGGCCAACGCCCTGGTGGTGACCTCGCTGTTCGCCTTCCGTACCCGGGACGTGGCCCGGTTGGCCCTCTACTTCCTGGCCCGCACCCCCGGCGTGACGCTCGGCAACGCCGTCCTGCTGGCCGCGGCGGTCGGGCTCACCGCCGTCTTCTCGGAGGTGGTGGTCGTGCTGCTGGGCGCGGTCTTCGTCCTGGCGTTCCTGCGGACCGCCGATCCGATGATCGACAAGATCCGAGGGGAGTTCACCGCATGAGCCTGCCCGTCACCGCGAAGGTGCCGTTCGGTGGGGACTACAACCCCGAACAGGGGCCGGAGGAGGTGTGGCAGCAGGACTACCAGCTCTTCGACGCCGCCCGGATCGACACCGTGACCGTGAACGTGTTCGCCTGGGCGCTCGTCCAGCCGTCCGAGGACGTCTACGACTTCTCGCTGCTGGACCGGATCGTCGGGCGCGTCAGTGCGCAGGGGCGTCGGATCTGCCTGGCGACCGGCACCGGCGCGCATCCCGCGTGGCTGGCCCGGACGTACCCGGAGGTGACCCGGACCGACTTCGAGGGCCGCCGGCACCGGTACGGACAGCGGCACAACTCCTGCCCCAGCTCCCCGGTCTTCCGCCGGCTCTCCGCCGAACCGGCCCGCCGGTGCACCGGGGACTCGCGGGTGCTGTTCGAGCTGGCCATCTCGGAGGGGGCCGAGGTGGTCGGCAGTTACCGGGCCGACTTCTACGCCGGCACCCCGGCGGTCACCCGCAACTCCTCCGGCGACGGTCACGGCTGGTACGTCGGCGCCGGACTGGACCAGGCGGGGGTCTCCTGGGTGGTCCGGCAGGTGTTGGCACGGCACGACCTGCTCGGGCCGTACCCGGACGTGCCGGACCTGGAGACGGCGCTCCGGGTCACCCCGGACGGCACCCGGCTGCTGTTCCTGCTCAACCACCGCGCCGAACCGGTCGAGGTGACCGCCCGCACCGGTGGGGTCGACCTGCTCACCGGGGACCGGATAGCGGTCGGCCAGCGGGTGCGGCTGACCGGGCTGGGCGTGGTGGTGCTGCGGGAGGAGTGGTGAGCGCCGACGTGCACGCCGCCTGGCTGCCCCCGCAGGCGCTCCGGGCGCTCGGCTCACGCCGGGTGCTGGTGCACGGTGCCGGCCCTCTCGTCGACACCGTGTTCGAGGAGGTCGCGGCGGCCTGCGCCGGGCACGGCGGGCGGGTCCGGCGGTCCGGCGGCCGACTGCCGACCGCCGTTGACGCACCGGTCGACGGGGTCGCCGTCGGGTCGGCCGACGACCCCGTCGACCTGGTGTTCGCCCTGCGGGGGACCGGGCCGCCGCCGGCACCGTCGGCCGCCGCCGAGGCGTTCCGGACGGCGGTCGAGGCGCTCCGGGCGGCGACGGAGCCGGTCGGGGCGTCCCGGGTGGAGCCGGCGGCGGAGCCGGTCGAGGCGTCGCGGGTGGAGGCGGAGGCGGTCCAGGGGGAGCCGGGGACCGGGCTCGACGCCGAGGGGTTCCTGCTGGCCGGCGGTGCGGCGACGACGGTGGTGTTGGCCGACGCACCGGCCGGCCTGCTGTACGGGCTGTTCCACGTGATCCGGCTCGGCGAGGCGGCCTTCGTCGGCCACCGCCCCCCGCAGGTGCACCGGCCGGCGCTGCACAGACGCATGCTCGACCACTGGGACAACGTGGCGGTGCACCCGGTCATGGGGCAGGTCGAGCGGGGCTACGCCGGCGGTTCGATCTTCTGGCACGACGGCAGGGCCCGCCGCGACCTGACCCGGCTGCGGGCGTACGCCCGGCTGCTGGCGGCGAGCGGCGTCAACGCCATCTCGGTGAACAACGTCAACGTCCATGCCCCGGAGGCCCGGCTGCTGACCGACCGGCTCGGCGACGTGGCCGAGATCGCGGCGGTGATGCGCCCGTACGGCATCCGGGTGCACCTGTCCGTCACCTTCGCCGCCCCGATGGTCCTCGGTGGCCTGCCGACCGCCGACCCGCTCGACGAGGACGTGCGGGCCTGGTGGGCGGCGACCACCCGGCGGGTGTACGAGCGCATCCCCGACTTCGGCGGGTACGTGGTCAAGGCCGACTCCGAGGGGCAGCCCGGCCCGTTCACGTACGGGCGCAGCCACGTCGATGGGGCGAACCTGCTCGCGGAGGCGCTCGCCCCCGCCGGTGGCGTGGTGCACTGGCGGGCGTTCGTGTACGACCACCGCCAGGACTGGCGGGACCGGGCCGTCGACCGGGCGCGGGCGGCCCACGACCACTTCGCCCCGCTGGACGGGCGGTTCCGGGACAACGTGATCCTCCAGGTGAAGTTCGGCCCGTTGGACTTCCAGGTCCGCGAGCCGGTCTCCCCGGTGATCGCGGCCATGCCGCACACCCGGTTGGCGGTGGAGCTCCAGGTCACCCAGGAGTACACCGGCCAGCAGCGACACGTCTGCTACCTCGGTCCCTGGTGGAGCGAGGTGCTGCGGTTCGAGCCGTGGGGGCCGGGCGGCGCGACGGTCGCCGATGTAGCAGCCGGTGGCGCGGGCGCCGGAGGTGGCCTGGTCGCCGTCTCCAACGTGGGTGACGACCCGTTCTGGACCGGGCACCCGTTGGCCCAGGCCAACCTGTACGCGTTCGGCCGGTTCGCCTGGGATCCCCGGCTGGATCCGCTGGCCGTGCTCGACGAGTGGATCGGGCTGACCTTCCCCGCCTCGGCGACCGGTGACCCGGAGCTGGTGCGGGAGACGCTGCACGCCGTCATGGACGACTCCTGGCACACCTACGAGCGCTACACCGCGCCGCTGGGCGTCGGGTTCATGGTGCGCCCCGGCCACCACTACGGCCCCGACGTCGACGGGTACGAGTACACGTCCTGGGGCACGTACCACTTCGCCGACCGGGACGGGGTGGGGGTGGACCGGACCCGTGCCACCGGGACCGGGTTCACCGGCCAGTACCCGCGACCGTGGTCGCAGGTGTACGAGCTGCGCGAGCGGTGCCCCGACGAACTGCTGCTCTTCTTCCACCACGTCCCGTACGGGCACGTCCTGCACGGTGGGTCGACCGTCATCCAACACATCTACGACACCCACTTCGCGGGGGTGGAGCAGGTCGACGCGATGCGGCGGCGGTGGCGGCTGCTCGCCGGGCTGATCGACCCGGCCGTGTACGAGCGGGTGGTCGAGCGACTCGACGAGCAGCTACGCAGCGCCACCGAGTGGCGGGACCAGGTCAACAGCTACTTCTTCCGTAAGTCCGGGGTGCCGGACGCGTACGGCCGCCGGATCCACTGACGGTGCAGTGCTCACCCGATCCGGCCCGGTGAAGTAGAATCGTGCAAGAGGTCGGGAGGATAGTTCTACTGTTCGAGCAGGTGAAGCTGTTGTACTGAAGTGGTCCACCTCTTCATCGAACACCCTCGGGAGTAAGAACATGGCACTCGATTCATACCTCACCCTGGGGCGCTCCGGGCTGCGGGTCAGCCCCTTCGCCCTCGGCGCGATGAACTTCGGTGAGGAGGGCGGCTGGGGCTGTGGCGTCGAGGAGTCCGAGAAGATTCTTCAGTCGTACCTCGACCGTGGCGGCAACTTCGTCGACACCGCGAACTTCTACACCAACGGTCACTCCGAGGCGATCCTCGGCGACTTCTTCGCCGCCCGGCCGGGCCTGCGCGACCGGGTCGTGTTGGCCAGCAAGTTCTTCGGCAACATGTACCCCGGCGACCCGAACGGCGGCGGTGCCGGGCGCAAGGCGATCATCAGTCAGCTGGAGCAGTCGCTGCGTCGGCTGAAGACCGACTATCTCGACGTGTACTGGCTGCACAACTGGGACGCGCACACCCCGGTCGAGGAGACCATGCGCACCCTCGACGAGCTGGTCGGCGCGGGCAAGATCCGCTATGTCGGCTTCTCCAACACCCCCGCCTGGTACACCGCGCAGGCGCACACCATGGCGCTGCTGCGCGCCTGGACGCCGGTGATCGCCCTACAGGTCGAGTACTCGCTGCTCGCCCGTACCGTCGAGGGGGAGTTGGCCCCGCTCGCGTTGCACGCCGGGATGGGGCTGACCCCGTGGAGCCCGCTGGCGGGCGGCTTCCTGTCCGGCAAGTACAGCCGTGGCGCCGAGGCCCGGGACACCCGGCGCGGGTTGATCACCGGCGGTCCGAGCGAGGCGCAGTACGTGGTCATCGACGCGCTCACCACCGTTGCGACCGAGGTCGGGGCGAGCCCCGCCGCGGTGGCGCTCGCCTGGTTGCGTACCCGTGCCGGGGTCACCGCGCCGATCCTCGGCCCCCGTCGGATCGAGCACCTCGACGCGAACCTCGCCGCCCTGGACGTGCGGCTCAGCGACGAGCAGCTCGCCGTGCTGGACGACGTCTCGACCCCGCGACTGAACTATCCGCACGACGTCAACCGGCAGACCGGCGCGATGCTCCAGTTCGCCGGCACCACCGTCGACGGCGTGTCCTCGGTCGTCTACCCGCCGCTGTTGCAGGACACCGCCCGGTACTGAGACGAGCCCGACCCCACGGCCGGCCGGCGGTGGCGCGGCGCGACGGCGTCCGCCGTCGGCCGTGGGATCGGGGCACCTTTCGTAATTTCGGAATAGGGCTGCTTTCGCTCATTATAGTGCGAATAGTCCAATCTTTTCGCCGGGTCGGGAGCAGACCGATGTCGCATCACCTCGATACGCCCCTCGCCGCACAGAGCGGCCAGCTGTATATCGACGACCTGTACGTCTTCAACGGCGAGCGCGGCACCGTCCTCGTCATGGACGTCAACAGTTCGATCACCGGGGCCGACATCAAGCGTGGCTTCCAGACCGAGGCGCGCTACGAGATCAAGGTCCACTCCGGAGATCGGGAGACCGAGGAGCTGACCTACCGGGTGGCCTTCGGCGACCCGGACTCCGACGGACGTCAGCCCGTGACCCTGCACGCCCTCACCGGTGAGCAGGCGGCTGACGACGCCGCGACCGGCACGCTCCTGCTCGAAGGCCGGACCGGCGACACCGTGGCCAGCGACAACGTGCGGCTGTGGGCGGGCCGTATCCGCGACCCGTTCTTCATCGACCTCGACCAACTCGCGACCGTCAACGCCGCGTTCAAGGACGGCGCCAAGCTGGACCGGTCGGCCTGGCGGCCGGAGAAGGCGAAGAACACCTTCGCCGGCAACACCGTCGAGTCCATCGTCCTGGAGGTCACCGGAGACGCGTCGATGGGCGAGGGCGCCCAGATCGGGGTCTGGTGCCGGACCATGCTGGCGACCGACGCGGGCGGATGGCGGCAGATCAACCGGGCCGGCCACCCCATGATGTGGCCCATCTTCTGGCCCACCGACACCGACTTCTCGGACCCGGCCAACTTCCGGCACCCGTACGACGACAAGAAGGCCGCGGGCGAGGAGATCGCCGCCGCCGTGGCCCGCGTCGTCGAGGCGAACGGGACCGCCCCGGACCCGCAGGGCTACGGGCGCGGTGTGGCCGACCAGCTCTACCCCGACCTCCTCTGGTACCGGGTGGGCTCCCCGGCCAACTACGGTTTCGCGGCGCACAACGGGCGGACCATGTTCGACAACGCCCCAGAGGTGATGTTCTCCCTGGTCCTGAACACGGGCATGACCTCCGGGCTGACCGCCGACGTCACCAAGGACGCCCGCTCCGGCACCTTCCCCTACGTCGTGCCGGCCTGATCACGCTGATCGGGACCACGATTCGGCGGCCGCCCGAACACGCGCGGCCGTACTCGTCCGGGTGCCGGTGGACGCAATCTTGATCAACTGACTGTTCACGTTGCCAACCCCTGTTGATCACTGAGCCAAGCCCGTGGGTTCGCGCAGGCTCGGCAGAGTCTCAGCCCGGTCGCGTCTTCGGCGCGTCCGAGTGTCCAGAGACCCGGAGCGTCGTCCTTGCCCATATCCGGCCGTCGGCCGCGTCGCGGCCCAGCGCTCGCCTTCGCGCTGGTGGCACTCGCCGTAACCGTTCCTCGACGCCCCCGCCACGGCGGGGGCGTCCCCGTTCGGCGACCCGCAACCCCCGGTCGGCCATCGCCGCCGACCCGGCCCGCCCGGACGTGGCGCACCTCCGGTGGACCGTCGTCGGTCGACGCCCGACGCCGGGGATGACACCGGCTGCCCAGTCACGCCGCGTCGGCATCACCGCGGCCGCGGCGAACCCCCTCACCGCAGTCAGTTAAGGAGAAAACTCGCCATGACCTACCAACTGCGCGCGGGTAGGAGACGCGGGCGCGTGCTCTGGCCCGCGCTCGCCCTCGTGCTCGTCGCCGGGTCCGCAACGGCGTTCGGGCCGGTCGCGGGAGCCGAGGAGGCCCCGCCACCGGTCGTCGGCACCGCGCCCACGCTGAACCTGGAGGCCGGGCAGACCCTCGAAGGCACGGTCACCGTCACCGCCCAGCCCACCAGCGAGAACGACTCCGTGGCGGCGCTCGCGGTCGACGGCACCCCGATCGACGCCGACCCGACGGCCGGCGTCGCCCGCTTCAGTTTTGACATGGGCGGAAACGGCACCGAGGCGCGGTACCACAACTACCTCACCGTCAACGACCACACCGCCGAGGCGGACCGCGTCTACTTCCCGGACATCCCCGGTGGACGCAACGGCAGCCTCGACTTCCCGGGCGAGTGGCTGCACTCCGGGGTGAACACCGTCACCGTCCACGCCGGTGCGAACTGGGTCGACTCGACCAACACCAGCGCGGTCGGCTACGAGACGCTGCCGTACGGCGAGGGTGGTCGCTGCCCCAACTACGACGACTTCCCGTTGAGCAGCCTCAGCCTCAGCCTGCTCGGCGTGGTGGCCGACGGCGAGCAGAACCTGTTCAGCTACAGCTTCGGCGACGGCACCTGCGGCAGCGCGAAGCACCCGCTGACCCAGGACCTGACGTTCGTCATCTCCGGCGAGCCGGGCAGCACCGCCGGTCGCAGCGCCGCGCTCGACACCACCAAGCTCGGCAACGGCCGGCACACCGTTACCGCGACCACCAGGTCGGGTGCGACGCAGAGCGTCACCGTCGAGGTCAACAACGCCTCGCCCGGCGCGGCAAAGGTGACACCCGCCGACGGTGCCCTCATCCGGGGTACGCGTCCGGTCATCGCCGCCCTGCCCAACGGCAGCGCGGACACCGTCGAGTCGCTCGCCATCGACGACAAGCCGGCGGAGAACGCCCAGACCCTCGCCGGTGCGACCGCGACGCTCGGCCTGACAGTCGAGGCGGGCAACTCGGTCGAGGCGCGGTACCACAACTTCGTACTGGTCAACGGCAACCGGGTGGACCTCGGCGGCGACTACGGCATCAGCGGCGCGGAGAACGTCAGCCTCCGGTTCCCGGCCCGGTTCCTGCGCCTGGGGGACAACGTCGTCGAGGTCAGGACCGGTGACTACAACGGCACCGTCAACGGTGCGACCTGCCCGAACCACGACGACTTCAAGCTCACCCGTACCGCGACGGCTCTGACGCTGAGCACGGCGGGGACGGTGACGGCCGGCACCACGTACCTCGTCACCACCGCCAGCGGCGGGACCGTGACGAAGACGGCGACCACGGACGCCTCGCTCGCGCTCGGCGACGGGACGTGCGGCGCCAACAAGGACGCCGAGTTCCACTTCACCGTCGCCGACGCGCCGACCACGCGCACCATCGACACCCTCGGCAGCGGCGGCGACGCCCACCTGAAGGTCTTCGTCGGCGGCAACGGCACCGACAACGGCTACGACAACACGGTGCTCGTCAACGGCATCGCGCTGCCGATCGGGGTCTGGGAGAAGGAGGCCGTCGACCTCGCCTTCCCGAACGAGTGGCTCGTCCCCGGGGTCAACGTGCTGGAGTTCGTCGCCGGCAACGACCGGGGCGCCGCCAAGCCGGGCGGCTGCGACAACTACGACGACTTCACCCTGAACAACTTCCAGCTCCTCCCGGTCGACGCGAAGGCCACCCAGCTGACCAGGCAGATCGCCGGAAGCACCGTCACGATCGGCTCGGCGAGCTACCCGGCCGGATCGCCGGTCACCGTCTACATCGGTGACGGCACCTGCGGCAGCAGCCACAACGCCGCCCTGGACAAGACGATCCTGTTCGACGTCACGGCGGCCGACGGCGGCGCACTCCGGGCGCTGGGCAAGCGGGCGGACGTCGACACCACGTCGATCACGGACGGCGCACACACGATCGAGGCCGTCGTCGGCGACAAGACCTCGACCCGACGGTTCACGGTCGACAACACCGCACCGGTGATCGGGGACAGCGTGCCGGCCGAGGGCCAGCGGTTGACCTCGACCGTCGCGCTGACCATGAAGGTCACCGACGCCACCGGGGTCGCCGGCACGCCCACCATCACCCTCGACGGCAAGCCCGTCGGGCAGGGTGACCAGATCGGCCACGGCCTGCCCGCCGGTGCCCACACCATCGCGCTGACGGCCACCGACACGCTCGGCAACACCGCCACCCGCGAGGTGCGCTTCACCAGCGCGAGCATCCCGGACGTACCGACCGAACTCGGCGCGAAGGTCACCGGCACCAACTCGCCGTCGGCCGTACTCTCGGCCCGGATCCCGGGCGAGGCGGGCGTCCCGCTGACCGCGACCTTCACCAGGGCGGACGTCGCCATCCCGTCCTCGGGCTACCAGGGCGAGGCGAGCGCGGTGCCGACCACGCTCGACGTCCAGCACGACGGGAACGTCGACGTCGGCTCGCTGCGCCCGCTCGACGGCCGGACGATCGACAGCCCGTCCGGTCGGGACGTGGTCTTCCAGCGCTACGACGTGCCGCTCGGCGTCACGACCGAGACACCGACCCTGCGCTGGGAGGGCACCATCGACCCGGCCCGGGTGGTGGCGCTGCGCGGCTGGGACCCGGCCGCCAAGAAGTGGGTCGTGCTGACCAGCTCCCGTGGTCAGACCGGCCGCAGCACGGTCCTGACCGCGCCGCTGGACCCCCGGTACCGGACCGGTGCCATCGTTCCGGTACTGGTCACCGGCGAGGACCCGTTCGCCGATGACCTGTCCCCGCGCGACTCGACGGCACAGAACGACAAGGACCGCTTCGAGGACCCCAACTCGTACGACTTCTCGATCGCACACTTCACCGACACCCAGTACCTGACCGAGGGCGCGGCCGGTGGCACGTACGACGACTGGGACGGCAAGGCCGAGCCCTCGGACGTGTCGACGGCGGAGGAGCAGGCGATCTGGGCGGCGGGGTACCGCGACGAGATGCAGTGGATCGCCGACAACGCGGCCGGACGCAAGATCGGGTACGCCGCGCACACCGGTGACATCATCGAGAGCGACTACTACGACCCGCTGGCCAGGAACCCGGACGGCTCGCTGCAACGGCCCGGCCTGAACGCCGAGGTCGACAAGGAACTCGCGCTCGCCTCCGGCTACCAGAAGATCCTCGACGACAACGGCGTGGTGAACCAGGTCATCGCCGGCAACCACGACAACCAACTCGGTGCCGAGACGGGACCCGAGTCCCGGTTCAGCAAGACCTTCGGCCCGGGGCGCTACTACGAGGTGGCGAAGTCCTGGCCGGTCGGCAGCGCGTACCACGCGTGGGACGAGGTGACCAACGCCGACGGCAGTGTCACGCCCGGCAAGGACAACCAGAACAACTACACCCTCTTCTCCTCCGGCGGGCTGGACTTCGTCGCCGTGGGTCTCTCGTACGGGGTGACGCCGCAGGAGGCCAAGTGGGCCGACTCGATCTTCAAGCGGTACAAGGACCGCAACGGGATCCTGCTGTCACACGACTACCTGAAGCCGTCGACCAACCCTGACGGCCGGGGGGCGGAGTTCTCCGCCCCGGACGGTTCGCCGCTCTACAAGCAGGTCGTCGAGAACAACCCGAACGTCTTCCTGGTCCTCGCCGGTCACGAGCACGGCGTCGGCACCAACCTGAAGTCGAACGTCGGCGTGACCGTGGCGCACGACGTGGTGGAGCTGCTGGCGGACTACCAGTTCTACACCGTTCCCGCCGGTGAGCTCTGGCCGAACCTGGTCGACTCCAGCGGCAACATCGACGTCAACGGCGACGGCCGGCCGGACCACAAGTCCACCGACCGCCTCCAGTTCGGTGCGAGCTTCCTGCGCCTGCTCCAGTTCGACGTCGACCGCGCCGAGATGCACATCGACACGTACTCGCCGTTCCTCGACAACTTCGGGGCGACCGAGTACGACATCCGCCAGGACGGCAGCCAGACCAAGCCGAGGTACAACGGCTCGGAGGACAACCTGACCCTGCCGGTCGACCTCACCACCCGCAAGACGTCGTTCTCCACCGACTCGCTGGCCGCGTACGTGCCGACCGGCGGGATCGGGACCGACGAGGTGGACGCGAACGGCACCGCCACGGTGACCTGGGGCGGGCTGCAACCGGCCACGTCGTACGCCTGGGTCGTCTCCGCCCGCAGCGCCGACGGCGGTGTGGCGGTGGCCCAGCCGGCGGTGTTCCGTACCGCCCTGGGCGAGCCGACAGTGACCGCCACCGCGTCCCCGACCGACTGGGGTACGGCGGCGAAGGTCACGGTCCGGGTCGCGGCCGGCACGGCACCCGTCTCCGGCACCGTGGAACTGCGCGAGGGCGGTACGGTTCGCGGCTCGGCGGCGCTGACCGGCGACACCGTGACGTTCACCCTTCCGGTGGGCCTGGCCGCCGGCACCCACCCGCTCACCGTGTCGTACACCGGCAACGAGTACCTCAAGCCGGCGCAGACCACCGTCACCGTGACGGTGAACCTGCCGGCGGCCTGGAGCGCGTCGAAGGTGTACAACAACGGCGACCGGGTCGGCTACCAGGGCCGGGTCTACCTGGCCTCCTGGTACTCGCAGAACCAGAAGCCGGGCGACCCGAACGGTCCGTGGCAGGAGCTGGCCATGACCGAGGACGGCGTCGCCACCTGGACGGCGTCGCGCGTCTTCAACGCCGGTGACGTCGCGATCCACAACGGGAAGAGGTTCAAGGCCCGCTGGTACACCCGCAACCAGGCGCCCGGTGACCCGTTCGGTCCGTGGGAGGAGATCGCGTCGACGCCGCCGGACAACAGCCCGGCGGCGTGGACGCCCACGACCGTGTACAACGCCGGCAACCGGGTGACGTACCGGAGCCACGTGTACGAGGCGAAGTGGTACACCCGCAACCAGACACCGGGTGACGCCAACGGTCCGTGGAAGTTGATCAGCTGACGTACGGCCCTCGACGGCCCGGAACCGACCGGTTCCGGGCCGTCGCGTGTACGCCGACCCTTTCCGTTCACCGGTTCCGGTCGGGGACCGCCAGCCAGGGCCGCAGGGTGTCGTGGGCCACCCGCGTGACGAGTTCACCGGCCGCGACCAGGCCGGGCCGGCGGGCGCACCGATCGCTGCCGCCGTACGCCACGCGTTCATGGCGGGCCTGTCGGCGTCCCTTGTGGTCGTCGCCGTGGTCCTGGTCGTCGCCGCCGTCTGGGTGCTGCCGTACGCACCCCGCCGCGACCACGAGTAGTCCGCTGCCGAGTGGTCAGGCCGCCTCGCCGGCCCTGCTCGCCTCGTCCACCTCGACCAGACGCCCGGTCGTCACGTCGTAGATGTAGCCGTAGATCGGGATGTTCGCCGGCACGAGCGGGTGCCGGCGGATCCGGGTGACGTCCTCGACGACGCTCTGGGCGTTGTCGCCGATGGTGAGCCAGTCGATGTACCTGGCCTCGGCCGAGCCCGGCCCGGTGCCCACGTCGTAGAAGCCGTCGGGGCCGAGTGCGGCGGTCTCCAGGCTGTTGGCGAGCAGGCCGCGGATCACCTCGTCGGTGAAGAACTCCATGCCGCAGTCGGTGTGGTGGATGACGAACCATTCCTTCGTGCCCAGCAGCTTGTACGAGATGACCAGCGAGCGGATCGCGTCGTCGCTGGCCCGTCCGCCCGCGTTGCGGATCACGTGCGCGTCGCCCTCGCTCAGTCCCGCGTACCCGGCCGGGTCGAGGCGGGCGTCCATGCAGGTCAGGATGGCGAAGCCACGGGCCGGGGGCAGGGCGAGCCCGGCCTTGGCGCCGAACGAGTCGGCGTACTGCTTGTTGGCGTGGAGGACCTCTTCGCGAATGGACATCGGGATCTCCGGGTTCGTCGGCGTCGTCCGGCCCGGCCATGCACCACCGGGAGGGTGCCAGTCTCCTATATAACCGGGCGGAATACTAGGTATTGCTCCGCCGGTCGGCCCCGGTGGTCGCCACCGTCGAGGGTGCCGGGGCGAGCCCGAGCCGGCTATCGTGCGGGCGGTGGACGAGAGTGCGGGCCTACGCCCGACCCCCGACGCCGCCATGCTCGGCGGCTCGCTGACCGCGTTGGTCGGCTACCTGGCCCCCTGGTTCAAGCAGAGTGTTTCCTACGACTGGTCCTACTCCGGCTGGGGCTACGCCAGCCTGAGCAACGGCGGTGGGTGGACGCTGCTGACGTTCGCCTGGTTGCTCCTCGCCGTCGTGGCGAGTCTCTGGGCCGGTCGAAGTGTCACCGCCGCGATGATCGGCATCGTCGGCGCCATCGGGGCGGCGGTGTTCGCCCTGGCCGTCGTCGCCGCCAGCTTCGCCTCCATTCCGGAGCAGACGAACACCAACTACATCACCGACCTTCCCCTGAACATCGGGCTGCCGCTGCTGGCCGGCGGTCTGGGCCTGCTGCTCGCGGGTGGCTGCCGGGCCGTCGCCGCCAACGTTCTACGGGCCGGCCGCGAGGTCGTCGACGGGTAGTGCGGAACAGCTCAGCGGGCGGGTACCGTGCTGACGCTGCCGTTCCACCTGCCGAGAAGCCAAATTGGTGGTGCCGTTGACGGGCAGGGGCGGTGGTGTCGGTGGTGTCCGACAGAATGCCGGGCATGCCCGACGCGAAGGACCGCCACGAGACGTGGCGCACGGAACTGCTCACCCGGGTCGCGCAGCGGTGCGGCCGGGACGCCCTGACCGTCAGCTTCGAGGACCTCCCGTCGAAGTGGCGCGACACCCCCGTGCGCACGCTGCGGTGCACCGACGCGGACAACACCTGGGCCGCCCTGGTCACGGTCGTCCGGGGCCACCGGGTGCGGCCGGAGAACTCGCTGGTCGGCAACGAGTTCGGCCGTGACCCGCACACCGGCTACGATCTGGATTCGCCCGGCGAGCTGGTCTACGAGGTGCAGGTCACCGAGGACGACGGGTTCGACGAGCACGAGTTGCGAGCCTTCCGGCTCTTCGGCGACCCGGACAGCGCCGGGGCGGAGGTGCTGCGGTGGGCCGGGAAGAAGGCGGCGTACTCGGTCAGCCCGCCGGTCGAACGGATCGAGGTGCGCCAGCGCCGGGAGCGGCGGCAGTTCGACCACCGCCAGGCTGCGGCGGCGTCACCGAACATCCGCACCGGCACCGTGGCGGACGAGGCCGCAGCCGACCTCGTCGCGCTCGACCACTCGGCATTGAGCTGGCACTTTCCGCGCGGCAACACCGGTGGCTACCAGCGGTCCGCCGTGGTCGCGCTCGCCGGCTACGACAACCACCGGCCGCACCTGCGCGGGCGCTGGCTCAGCGCCCGGGTCGACGGTGACGGGCTGGTCGTCGGCACCGAGGAACTGATCCCGGCCAACCAGCGGCACCGCTGGGACACCGCCCGCTGGCTGTGGGACCGCCGGCACGCCGACACTCCGGCGCCGCTGCGTTGGCAGGTCGACCGGGCCGAGCAGGCCGCACCGGTGGTCGAGGCGGTGCGCCGGGGCGCGCTGCCCGAGGCACTGAACGCCGCCGGGGTACGGACCGACCCGCAGCTCGCGACGCTGCTGAACGGGGTGCCGTACCAACTCGCCGACGCCGAGCTCACCCCGACCTGGGTGGCGAACCTGTACCGAGGGCTCGCCGACCTCGCACCCTGGCGGCTGGCCGCCGCCCATCAGAGCTGGCGGGACGGACGACAGGCGCTGGGACTGCCGGCGCGGGATCCGGTCGTCCTGTTCGGACTCGGCGGGGTCGGCGCCGTGATGAAGCCCAAGGTCGCACTCGACAACGACGGCGACGGCCCGCTCCTGTGCCTGGTCCACACCGGCAGCAGCGCGGTGCTGCCGTACCAGCACTGGACGCTTCCGGCCGATCTCGGCGCCCGGCTGTACGGCTGGCAGCCCAACCTTCCGTACCCGGCGTGATTTACCGGCGTGGACCGGGCGCGTTCACCGGCTCGGTCATCTGCCGGATCCCGGTCGGCAGCTGCGACCGCATGTCGTCGAACTCGTAGTCGGGCACCGCCTCGCGTAGGACGCTGAACACCGCGGCTACTCCGGGCGCGGACTGCGGATCGTCCAGCCCGGCGCGGTCGCGTACCCGGTCCAGAAACTCTGCCAGGTCGAAGGGTTCGGCGAACTCGCTGCTCGGTGGCTTTCGCAGCGGATCGGCCAGCCGGGTGGGGACCTTGTCGGCCAGGTCCTGCGCCTCACCCGCACTGATCCGGTCGGCCAGGGTCTGGAGAGTGGCGAAGGTGAGGTCGGTGGCCTGCTCGCTCGACAGCCCTGTCCGCTGGGCGACGGTGGCGATGAAGTCGTCGTACGTCACTTCGGAGCCTCCTCTGTGCGCTGGCGGCGGTACGCCCGGCCGGCATCACGGCCTTCCCCGGCGAGGCCCGCCCAAACGACCAGAGCACACGGGTACGGGCGAGTGGCGGTCGCCCGGTGTACGCCGCGCCGTTACGGGTACGCGTGGTCACCGATTTGGCGGGCGATTGCCTCGGCGGTGTCTGCGGATCTCCCGGTAACTCGCGCTGACGCTCCCGCCCGGGAGAACCCTGGGGACCGAGTCCGGGTTTCCTCCGATTGTTCCTGACAACCCGCAACCGTCACGATCGGGGAATGAACAGACGCTGGCGTCAGCTCACCGTGTGGTTGCACATCCTGACGTCGGTCGGGTGGATGGCGCAGGCCATGGCGCTGTGCGTGCTGCTCGCCGTCGGCCTGGCCACCGACGACGTCGTCGTGCGGGACGCCGCGACCGCGATGGCGCACCGGATCGACGGTCGGCTGCTCGCGCCGATGGCCGGCGTGTCCGTGTGCACCGGCATCGTGCTCGCAGCGGCGACCCCGTGGGGGTTCTTCCTGCATTGGTGGGTGCTGACCAAGTTCACGATCAGCATGATCCAGGTGTACGCCGGCATCTTCGTGCTGTCACCCGCGCTGACGGGCTCGCTGACCGACGGCCCCTCGCTCGGGCTGGTCGTCGGCACCGCGCTGATGGCGGGCGCGATCGCGTTCCAAGGTTGGGTGTCCATCCGCAAGCCGTGGGGCCGGGTGCGCCGCACCCAGCGGGGCACCGCCCCGACCGGACCAGGGTGGATCTTCGCCGCCACGGTGCTGGGCGGTGTGGCCGAGCTGAGCATCGCGCTCGTGCTCGGCCATCCCTTGCCGCTGCTTTCCGTCATCCTGATCGTCCTGGTCCTGGTGAGCCGCCGGCGGTGGCCCGGCGCCCGGCGCGCCCGGCCCGCCGCTGCCTGACTCAACCGGGGTCGTTTGGCGGACAGCCGGGCTGGCTCATCGATGCCCTTTCTCGGCAACCGGCCGGCATGACCACGCGGCCCAGGATGGCCGACCCGAGGCACCCATCGTCGCGCAGGCAGGGCCTTCCGTTCGACTACGCTCGGTCACCGCATCGCGGACGGGTGAACACGGATCGCGGCCCAAGCCTTCGCCCGGATCATCTGTTGTGCACATCACAGGTAGCAGACCTGGAACCGAGTCTGACTGACGCCTTTCTCTTGCTGAAAGTCTTCATCGAGGTTCCCGGTGCGGCTCTGGAGCGCGGTATGGCGCCCCCCTCTACTTCGCCTAGGGGGCGGTGATTGTCATGGCGGGATCGACCTCTGAGCGCTGTTGATGTTGCGATTGGATCGCTGGCCTGACCGCCGGGGCCGGTAATACGGTCGGCCGCATGCCCGAACTGATACTGCCGACCACCGGTTTGCCCGCTACATCTCTGAAGTGCCAGGACGACTGGGGCCCCGGCGTGCACGAGGACGGCTCCGGCCTTGGACGCCCCGGGAGGTACGGCTCGTGTTGGATCTGAAGCCCTACCGGGACGCGCTCGCGCTGCCGGGGGTGCGGCCCCTGCTGCTGGTCGCAATCCTGGCCCGGGTGCCGGTGGCGGCCACCGCGGTGGTGATGACGCTGCACGTACTCGACCTTGGCCACGGCTATTTCGCCGCTGGACTGGTCGGGGCCGCGCTGACGGTCGGTTCGGCGCTCGGCGCACCACTGCTCGGCCGGCTGGTCGATCGGCGTGGCCTGCGGCCAATGCTGCTGCTGACCACCGTGGTCGAGGCGCTGTTCTGGGGTACCGCGCCGGTCCTGCCGTATCCGGTGCTGCTCGGCGCCGCGTTCGTCGGCGGGCTGCTCACCCTCCCGGTCTTCTCCGTGGTCCGGCAGTCGATCGCCGCGCTGGTCTCGCCGACCCAACGCAGGCAGGCGTACGCGCTGGACTCGATGTCGGTCGAACTCAGCTTCATGATCGGCCCTGCGGCAGCGGTGGCCCTGGCCACCAGCGCCTCGCCCACCCTGACCATGTACGCCGTCGGCGGCGGCATCGTGCTGGCCGGACTCACCCTGCTGGTGCTCAACCCACCAACCCGGGCCCGGGACGAGGAGACGACGCCCGCGCAGCCGTTGCCCCGCCGGCAGTGGCTGACCCCACGGCTGATCGGCCTGCTTGCCGGCGGCGCGGCCAGCACGCTGGTGATCGCCGGCACCGATGTGGCGGTGGTCGCGGTGCTGCGTGACGCCGGTCAGGTCGACTGGACCGGTGTGGTGCTGGCGCTCTGGGCCTCGTACTCGTTGGCCGGCGGCTTCACCTACGGCGCGCTGTCCCGCCCGGTGCCGTCAGTGAGCCTTGCCGTGGCGCTTGGTCTGGTCACCATTCCAGTCGGTCTGGGCAGCGGCGAGTGGTGGCTGCTGGCCCTGGTGCTGCTGCCGTCCGGGGTGCTCACCGCGCCGACCGTAGCCGCCACCTCCGACGCGGTGAGCCGGCTGGTGCCGGCGAGCGTACGGGGTGAGGCGATGGGCCTGCACGGCTCGGCGATGGTGGTGGGGCTGGCGCTCGGCGCCCCGCTGGCCGGGGCGGTGATCGATGCCTCCGCACCGGCCTGGGGCTTCGCCGCGACGGGCCTGCTCGGCGCGCTGATCGCGCTGGCGGTGCTGCCGACCGAGTTGCGTCACCGGCGGTCCGACGCCGCCGCTGAAGCCGCCCTCACACCGGCCCGCAAAGTAGATCCGGACTCCGCAAGCTTCGGGCGGACGTGACACAACCAACGCGTAATCGCATCTGATCGAACAGGCGGCGGTCGCAGCATGATATGCCTATTGGCGGCCAATTGCGCTCGACCGAGTGCGGTCGAGTGAGGCGAGTGAGCCGGCGTGTTGTCTGGTGCAACGGTAGGCACCCGCCTGCCGGCTGTTCCTGGTGTTCCGTGGCCGTGCAGCGGCCCGCGTTGTCAGCCGGCAGCCGTGGGAGGTGTCATCGTCAGCAGGCAGGGACGCTTCGTCTGACTACTTCGGTCACCCCACCGTGGAACATGCTTGCGCATCTGACCAACGACCAAGTCCCGAATTGTGTATACGTACCTGGTTACTACAATCTGATCACTTCCGTACGTCAGGGCGGGGGAAGCGTGACGGGAGCGAGCGTCGTCCGGGTGGCACCCAAAGCCTGAGTCCTACCGCTCGTGTCGGAACGCCGCCGAGCCAACCAGCCAGGACATCCTCACATCGGGCTGTCGCTCTCACATCGGCTGCCCACGCTGGTCAGTCGTGATCCCAGGGACCAGCACAGGTCCCCGGTCTTTGTCGAAGAGCTCGAACGGCGTCGCGATGAGGCGTAGGGGTGGACCTGTGTCGGCGGCTGGAACCACGAGGGTGTCCGGCAACCGCCGGACACCCGTCCTGCCGCCCGTGCCGGCTACCCGCCGTAGCTGACCGTCCAGCTCTTGCCGTCGAACTTCGCTGTGGCGCTGGTCTCACCGTCCGGGAACTTCAGCTCGTACGGGCTGGTCAGGATGTCCTCACTGACGACCGTGCCAGGCTGGTAGCTGCCGAACGCCAGCCAGTAGGTCGGGGTGATCTCGAACTCGACCCCGGTGTCGGGCTGGGTGGCGACCACGAACGTGCCCGCCCCCGACATGCCGATGCCGACGTTGCCCTGGTCGGAGGAGTCCGGCCCGGGAACCGAGTCGTCCTGGTTGACGACCAGCGAACCGCTGGACGCCCCCGAGGTCGGCGTGCCGAACTCGAAGCCACCGTCGACGTACGACAGCGGAACCATGTTCTGCTTCTGCAGATCGGCCGGGATGATCTGGCCCGCCTCGTAGTTGACCCCGGGCTTCAGTGTGCCCGTCTGACCCCAGACGAAGTTGTAGTCGACCTCCCAGGTGAAGGTGACACTGGTCCCCGCGTGGCACATCTTCGACAGCCAGGCCAGTGAGTGGACGTCCGACGGCTGCTGCGGCTGCTGCTGGAACACGATCGCGTTCTCGTCGTCGATCGCGGAGTTGTTGACGATCGTCACGCTGTACGAGGTCGACGCCAGGGCGACGCCGCGGCCCTCCGTCGGCGCGCCGTGCGCCGGGGCCACGTTGATGAGGGCTAGGCCGAGGGCCAGACCCAGGGCGGTGAACGCGCGGCTTCGACGCGCCGACACCTTCTTCGTCATCGTGCATTCCTCCTCGGGGGGGTCCGGGTATCACCCGACGCGTGTGGGACACGGCGGAGAGGGCGCCCAACGACACCGGGGCACCCCGCGGATACTACATTGAAAAACGTGAATGCATCTGGTGTTTGTTCGCGGGCGGTTGCCGGTACGACGCCCCGGGACCGGGACCGGGACCGCCCGACGTCCGAGGTCCGGCGCGGTCAGCCGGCGGCGGTGACATTCTGGAGTTCCCCACGACCGGAATCCGCACCCCCGAACCCACTACTGCCTACCGAGAGTCACTGACAGGTGCTCTCAATCTCGACAGGCCGACGGAAGTTGCGTCGTACTCTGTGACCTGGAAGGCGTTTGAAGGTCTGGCGCTTGACGCGGACCGGTCGACCGATCTACCAGCCATGGTCGCCAGGGAGATGCGGCAATGAGGCACCTAGCCGGTGCCGTGTGGCGGAAGTCGAGCCGCAGTAACGGAGCGGGCGGGCAGTGCGTCGAGGTCGCCGACGACCTGCCGGGCCGCGTACTCGTTCGCGACACCAAGGACCGCGACGGCGGCACCCTCAGCTTCGGCCCGGATGCGTGGCGCGCATTCGTCGGCCTGGCAAAGCAGCACTGACCACGCGTACGACGTCCCCGTGCCTTCCGGTGCGGCGACGCCCTTGGTGTCCTCCTGAAGCGACAGAACTCTCGGCCGTCCGCTACTCGGTGGGTTGCTTGCGGTGGACGTCGACCAGGAAGCGGCTAAGGCCGCCCCCGGTCGAATCCGGCGAACCGTTCGAGCGGTACGCCGGTCGAAGCGGTCGATCCGCGTGACAGCCTCGCGGTGCTACGGGTCGTCGAGGCGGCTCTCGGCACAAAGTAGTGGTCAAGATGAAATAACCCCACTTAACCCCTCAAATCGTACGTACCCTGGTGTTCGGGTGCGGCACGGGCGAGGAGGCGGGTGTGTGGTCGACGCGTGGTGGTCGGTCTCCGGCCGACCGGTACGGGCACCGTCGGGGCAGTCCGTCCGGCCCGGTCAACCTGCGCCTGATCATGGTTCTCGGGCTGGTGGTCGGCTCGGTGCTCGGCGGCGGCTACCTCCTCGGGGGCGTTCTCGGCACGTCCGACCCGACCCGCGAGCCGCTTGCCATCCCGGTCCCGCAGAGCCCGTCCGGCCCCGCCACGCCCAGCCCGCAACCCAGCCCGCCACCACGATCCACCCCGTCGATCACGCCCCGCCCGGCCGGACCCTCCACCGGACCCGCCTCGGAGGTGCCCCTCGCCGAGGGCCGCCTCCGGCTGCCGATGGGCACCGACGGCCCGTACGGCAGCCGGATCAGCACCGGCTCGCGCGGTGTGGCGCTCACCTTCGACGACGGGCCGAATCCCGTCTACACCCCGCAGGTCCTCGCCGAACTCGACCGGCACCGGGTCCGGGCGACCTTCTGCCTGGTCGGCGAACTGGCGGCGGCGTACCCGGAGCTGGTCCGGGCGATCGCCGCCGCCGGACACACCCTGTGCAACCACTCCTGGTCCCACGACGCCACCCTCGGCGTCCGGTCGAAGGCGGCGATCCGGACCGACCTGACCCGCACCAACACGGCGATCCGGGCCGCGGTGCCGGGCGCCCGGATCCTCTACTACCGCCAGCCGTACGGAAAATGGACCGCCCAGGCGGTGGCCGTCGCCTGGGAACTCGGCATGACCTCGGTGCACTGGGACGTGGACGCGGAGGACTACGAACGGCCGGGCGCCGGCAGCATCGCGTCGAACGTGACGGCCGGCGTGGTCGCGGGTTCCATCGTCCTGATGCACGATGCCGGCGGCAACCGCCAGCAGACGGTCACCGCGTTGCGGACCATCCTGCCCAACCTGCTCCGGCGGTTCGAGGTGGAACCGCTGCCGACCGGGCTGCCACCGGACCACCCGGAAGGCTCCGGGAGGCCTACGCCGGCAGGGGACGGTCGTTCACCACCTGCTTCATGACGAGCGTCGAGTTCAGCCGCTGGATGCCCGGGAGCACGGCGAGCACGTCGTCCTCCAGTTGCTGGTACGCGGCAAGGTCGGCGGTGACGATCCGGAGCAGATAGTCGGGATCGCCGAAGAGTCGCTGAGCCTGTACGACGTTGGGAATGCGGGCGACGGCAGCCTCGAAGCCCAGCAGGGTGTCGCGGTCCTCCTGACGCATGGTCACGAACACGAGCGCCTGGAACGTGAGGCCCACCGCCGTGGCGTCGACGATCGCGCGGTAACCCCGGATCGTCCCGTTGCGTTCGAGCTCCCGCAGCCGCCGGTGACACGGCGAAACGCTCAGCCCGATCCGGGACGCCAACTCCGTGACGGTCAGCCGACCGTCCTCCTGGAGCAACGCAAGAATTTTGCGGTCGATGCGGTCCATCGAGGCAGATCCTTCCACGCAGACGCCGCGCAGTGGTGAAAGTTGGAAGCACTTTCGGGCAGTTCGTCGATACCGTTTCGGCAACCGTCGCCGATCAGAGGAGGCCTTCGTGGCTGCCGGTCCCGTCCTCGCCTTCTGGGTGGTCGCCCTGCTGCTGATCGTCGTGCCCGGCGCGGACTGGGCCTTCACCATCAGCGCCGGTCTGCGCGGGCACTCGGTCCTGCCCGCGGTCGGTGGCCTGGTCGCCGGTTACGCCGCCGTCACCGTTGTCGTCGCCGCCGGGGTCGGCGCGCTGGTCGCCGGCTCGCCGGCCGTCCTGACCGGACTGACCATCCTCGGTGGCCTCTACCTGATGTGGCACGGAGCGGTGACGTTCGCCCGGCCCGCCGTTGCGGGTGCCGTACCGGCGGCCGTCGGTGGCACCGACTGGGGCATCTTCGTACGCGGTGTCGGGGTGAGCGGACTCAACCCGAAGGGGCTGCTGATCTTCCTCGCCCTGCTGCCGCAGTTCACCGACCCGCACGCACGGTGGCCGGTGGCCGGCCAGATCGGGGTGCTCGGGCTGGCCTTCATGGCCTCCTGCGCCGTGTTCTACCTCGTTCTCGGCTCCGTCGCGCGAACCGTGCTGCGGGCCCGGCCGGTGGTCGCCCGTACGGTCAGCCGCCTCTCCGGCGCGGCGATGGTGGTCCTCGGTGCCACCCTGCCGCTGGAGCACCTGTTGCGCTAGCGGCGCCGACCAGCGTTCAGCCGGCGGGACGCCAGCCGAGAGCCGGGCCGAGCCGGGTGGCCATGTCGGTGAGGATCTGGACGTAGTCGTCGTGGTCGAAGGTGAAGGGCAGGGCGAACGCCACCTCGTCGATCTCCCGGAAGGCGACGTGGGCGTGCAGCCGTTCGGCGATCTCGGCCGAGCTGCCGACGAGATCGGGGGCGAACATCAGCCGCGCCGGCCCCTGCGGCGTGGCGGTACGCGGCAGGCGCGCCCGCGCGTACTCCGCGTACTTGGCGCGTTGCGCGGGGGAGGCGCTGTCGGTCGGGATGACCACGAGTCCCTGGGAGACACGGGCGCGGTCGCCGTCGGGATGGTGGGCGCGGAACGTCCGTACGTGGGCCAGCTGGATCTCGGCGAAGTCCTCCGACTCCTCGGCCTTCACCACGCTGCTGGTCAGGAAGTTCATCCCCTGCTCACCGGCCCATCGAGCCGACCTCAGGCTCGCCCCGCCGTACCACATCCGGCCGCCGAGACCCGGCGCGTGCGGCTGGACCCGGTCGGAGAACACCTCGAAGCCCTCGACCCCGCTGAAGTCGGTGGCCGGCTCGCCGCGTACGAAGCCCAGCAGTCGCCGTACCCGTTCGTAGCTGAAGTCCTCGGCGTCGGCGGTGTCCGGGTACAGCGCCTTGCCGACCCGGTCGTAGTGCATGGGCGGGCCGACGCTGACGCCGGGATTGAGCCGCCCACCGGACAGGATGTCGACCGTTGCCAGATCCTCGGCCAGGCGCAACGGGTTCTCCCAGCCCAGCGGGATGACCGCGGTGCCCAGCTCGATCCGTCGGGTGCGCTGGGTGGCGGCGGCCAGTACGGCGACGGGGGAGGAGATGCCGTACTGCAGGTGCCGGTGGCGGAGCCAGGCACTGTCGAAGCCCAACCTCTCGCCCAGCTCGATGATGTCGAGCGTCGACTCGTGACCCCGGCGGGGATCGGCCTCCTCGAACAACCCGATGGTCAGGAAACCGAGTTTCCGCAGGGGCTCCGAGGGCAGCGGCACAGGTCCTCCATCGTTCACGGCAGCTCCGCCGACCCGGCAGACCCCGCCGAACATCAACACCGTCCCGATTGTGGCAGGTGGGCAATGTGCCGGCGCGCCGGTCGGCGGGATGGCCGGCGGGATGGCCGGCGGGATGGTCGGTAGCGGCCGGATGTCAGCTCGGGAAGGTAGGAATTCGGTTACGGCCACGTGTCCGACGTGTAGCCGGATCGTTCGCCCCGATGAATGTGACCGGGGTCACTATGCAATTTCGGCTCCCGTGTCGGCCGGTGTTTCCGGCGCGAGCCCGTTTCCCTCCCTACCGGAGGTAACGACCAACCCAAACCGAGTGAAAAACCCATGATTACCAAGGGTTGCCACGATCCATGGCATGGCTGGCGGATGGGGTGCCGTGCCGGCGGTTCTGACCTGGCCTCTCGCGTACCTCCGTCGGACCGGTCGGCCACCCTCACGGACAGAAAGTAGCGAATCAGAAGATTGGTGATGAGAGCCAACATCTCACGGTGACGACTCCTGTCGACGCTCGGTCGCCGAGGGTCACCGTCGAGGGCCGTGGCAGCACCCGAGCCGGCCCGGTCGATCTCTGACAGACCATCGGTTCATCGATGGACCGGACGGATACCGAGATCTACAGTGGCCCGGATCAGCTCGATCAAGTTGTGTCACCAGCGGGCCCGGTCACGAGCCGGTACCGCAGCCGCCGGTTGACGGACGAGGCGCAACGGCGGCGACGTCCGGGAGGGATCCGATGACGCAGACGGCGTCCGGGACACCGGCCCGACGGCTTGCCCTGCGCAAGCTGCCGGGACTGGTCCGGCATCCACTGGACGCGTTGGTGGAGGCCGGCAACGCGGCGAACGGCGAGATCGTCCGGCTCGGCGTCGGCTCGGTCGGCCCCTACCTGGTGACCTCCCCGGACCACCTGGAGACCGTGCTGCACAACCCGGACCGGTACGTCCGGGAAGGGCTGCTCTGGGACGGCGTACGCCGGGCCGTGGGCGAGGCGGTCCTGGTCACCGAGGGCCCGATCTGGAAGTCGAGTCGCGACGTGCTGCGCCCGCTGTTCACCCCCGGTCGGGTCAACACCATGACCGACCGGATGGCCGAGGCGATCGAGGACGCGGTTGCCGGTCTGGCCGAGCCCGCCCAGGCGGGCGCAACCGTCGACGCCGCGAGCGAGCTGGCCCGGATCGTGTGCCAGGCGACCATGCGGGTGCTGTTCGGCGACCGGATCAGCGTCCCCGACGCGGTCCGGATGGTCGACGCGTTCGGGGTGATCGCGACCGAGATGATCCCCCGGATCATGGTCCCGTGGGCGCCGAACTGGATGCCACTCCCCGGCGACCGGGCCTTCGCGGCCGCCGTCGCGACGCTCGACGAGATCGTGCTCCCGATCATCAGGCGGGTGCGGCGCAATCCCGACGGCGGCGACGACGTCATCTCCGTGCTCTGCGCCCCTCGGGAGGTCGACGGCCGCCCGGTCACCGAGAAGCAGATCCGCGACGACGTGGTCGCGATGGTGTCGACCTCCACCGAGACGACGATCGCGGTGCTCTCCTGGCTCTGGCCGGTACTGGCGGCGCATCCCGAGGTCGCCGGCACACTCCAGGCCGAGATCGACCGGGTCGTCGGCGGTACGCCGGTACGCCGCAGCCACGTGCCGGAGCTGCGCTACACCCGGATGGTGCTGGACGAGTTGCTGCGGCTCTGGCCGGCCGGCTGGTTCATCCCCCGGATGGCGGTCGGCGACGAGGTGCTCGGCGGCACCCGGATCGAGGCCGGCGCGACCATCCTCGTCAGCCCGTACGTGACCCACCGGATGACGGCGTTCTGGTCGCGGCCGGCGCACTTCGATCCCGAGCGGTTCGATCCGGACGGGCCGAAACCCGAGCCGCACTACAGCTACTTCCCGTTCGGCGGGGGTCAGCACCGGTGCCTGGGGCAGTACCTGTTCGCGGTCGAGGCGCCGCTGATCATCGCCACGCTGCTGAGTCGATTCCGGCCCGAGCTGGTCGGCGCGGCCGACTTCACCCCCCGGATGGGCGCCTCGTTGCGCCCCGCCACCGCAGCGAAGCTGGTGCTGCGTCCGGTCCGGGCCGTGGCGGCGTGACGGCGGTAGCGTCGCGGGCCGACGCCCGGCGGGACTTCTCGTACGGCACCGAGCTGGCCGCGCTCGGCGCGCTCACGATCGCCGGCCAGCGCGACCTGACCGAACGGGTCGAGACCTACCCGGAGCTGTTCACCGGGAAGCCGTTCGACGCGGCGTTGATCGGCGGCGTCGCGTACGCCACCGCCTGCAACGCGACCTGGGCAACCCCGGCCGACCTGCGGGTGGCGAACCGGGCGGCACTGTGGATATTCGCACTCGACTGGCAGGTCGACACCCTCGCGGTCACCGCCGACCGGGTCGACGAACTCACGGCGGACTGCCTCGCCGTCGCCGAGGGCGCCGCACCCGCCGAGGGGGCACCGCTGGCCGGTTTCCTCGCCGACATCCGGGACGAACTCGTCACCATGCCGGCGTATTCGACGTACGCGTCGCTGTGGCGGGCGGAACTGGGCCGGACCCTGGCCGCGATGACCCGCGAGTGGGGCTGGAAGTCGGCCCGCGCGGCCGGTGACGAGTCGGTCCTGCCCGACGTCGCCGGCTACCTGGAGGCGGCCGACAACACCGGGCTCGCCTGGGTGAACCTCTCGCACTGGCTGCGTGCGGGCGAGCCGGAGTGCCTGGACGTGCTCGACGGGTTGCGGGCCGCCGGCCGGCAGGTGCAGCAGGTGTTGCGGCTGGTGAACGACCTGGCCACCTACGACCGTGACGTGAGCTGGGGGGCGGGCGACCTGAACGTCCTGATGCTCGGGGTCGACCGGGACTGGGTGGCCGGGCGCATCGCCGAGCTGGTCGACCGTTGCCTGGACCTGCTCGCGCCGCTGCGGACGCAATGCCCGCGCCAGGCGTCCTACCTGGCCCGGCAGCTGGGCTTCGTCACCCGCTTCTACGGTGGCGGTGCCGATTTCTGGGGCCGGCTGTGACCACGTCCGTCGCCCCCGGTCCCGCGACCGAGCCGGGCTGTGACGCCCCGGCCCCGCAGGAAGCCGTCCCGGACGACCTCGCCGGGGAGGTCGAACGGCTGCTCGCCGACCTGGTCGGGCAACCGTGGGGCCGGGTCGCCGCGTCGGTCTACGAGACGGCCCGCCTGCTCACGCTTGCCCCCTGGCTGGCCGGACACGACGAGCGGCTGCGGTTCGTGCTGTCGGCGCAACGCCCGGACGGCGGCTGGGGCGCACCGGACGGCTACGGTCTCGTACCGACGTTGAGTGCGGTCGAGGCGCTGCTGACCGTACTGCGCCGGGGCTCGACCGGCCGCAGGTCCGCGGTGGCCGGGTGGGAACTGGCGGGTGCGGCGGAGCGGGGGATGGCAATGCTCGTCGGCTGGCTCGGCGACGAGGCGCTGCGCCTGCCCGACACACCGGCGGTCGACCTGATCGTGCCGGCACTGGTCGAGGCGATCAACCGGCACCTCGACGATCCGTCCGGGTGGCCGCCCGGCTGGCGACCGGGACCGCGCCTCGGCCTGCCGCCGGGCATGAGCGCCGGCCGGCTGGTCGCGGTCCGCCGGCTGATCGCCGCCGGCGCGCAGGTACCGGCGAAGTTGGCGCACTCGTTCGAGGTGGTCGGCCCCGAGGCCGGGCTCCCGTCCGGAATCGGTCCCGGCCGGTACGGCACGGTCGGCGCGTCACCGGCGGCCACCGCGGCCTGGCTCGCCGTCGCGTCGCGGACGGACCACGCCGTAGCCGAGCAGGACGGTGCGGCGGGCGGTGGCGAAGCCGGCTCGGCCGCGGGGGCCGACGGGTTGGCCGAAGGGGCCGACGGGGTCGGTGACCGGCGGCCGCCCGGTGCCGGCGCCGCCCGGACGTACCTCGAAACACTGGCCCGGGGTCGGGGCGGCCCGGTGCCCTGCCCGACCCCGATCACCGTCTTCGAGCGCGCCTGGGTCCTCAGTGGACTGGCCCGCTCCGGGGTCCGCTTCATCGCACCCCGGGAACTGGTCGACAGTCTGGCCGGGGCACTCGGACCGACCGGGACACCGACCGGACCGGGCCTGCCGGCCGACGCCGACACCACCGCCGTGACCCTCTACGCGCTCGGCCACCTCGGGGTGCCGACCGAGCCGGACAGTCTGTGGGGTTACGACACCGGAGACCACTTCTCCACCTGGCCCGGCGAAGACGGGGCGTCCGTCACCACCAACGCCCACGTCCTGGACGCGTTCGGCCAGCACCTGACCGCCCGACCGGACGCCGACCAGCGATACTCGCGGGCCGTGCGCCGGTTGTCGGGCTGGCTCCGGGAGCAGCAGCACCCCGACGGGGCGTGGTGCGACCGTTGGCACGCCTCCCCGTACTACGCCACCGCCTGCGCCGTGCTCGCGCTGCGCGAACACGGTCGCGGGCCGGCGATCGCCGAGACGCTCGGCCGGGCGGTGGACTGGGTCGTCGCCGGTCAGCGGCCGGACGGCTCGTGGGGACGGTGGGCGGGAACGGCCGAGGAGACGGCGTACGCGCTGCACGTTCTGCTGGGAGTCGGCGCACCCCTGCCCGGCGCGCTCCGCGCTTCCATCCTTAGTGGATACTCCTATCTTCGGCGCACCGTCGGGCGTCGGGCGCACCCGGCGCTGTGGCACGGTAAGGACCTCTACGCGCCGACAACGATCGTGCACTCCGTCATCCTGGCGGCCGTTCACCTCGTCGCCAACAGGGCGGATCTGGTGACGCGACCGGCGCTGCACTGATAACCGTCGTCCCATTGTCTGGACTTGAGATGACTTGTCCGATACTGCTAGCGTGACCGCACTCCCCGAACAACCCGCAAAAGTATTCGGTACGGCGTATCACCGACATATGACGACACCCCCGATCCGGCCTGGGACGGTGTAATGGCTCCCCGCATTCCTCGCGGCAGCAGCGCGAATCTACGTACCAAAGTGGTCGCACTCCTGGTATCGCTCACCGCCCTGTGGGTGTTCGCCGCATGGGTGACGCTGCGCGAGGGGACCAACCTCCTCTTCGCCCAGGCGCTCAACAGCTACGTGTACGAGCCGAGCGAGCCCCTGCTGCAGGGACTTCAGGCCGAGCGGCGGCTGTCCCTGGCGTACCTGGGCTCGGCCAAGGCCCCCCGGACGGACCTGGACGCGGCGCGGGCGGGCACCCAGGGGTTCGCGGCCGAGTTCAGCCGGGCCGCACAGAGCCGACAGGCCGACATCGCCGGCACCTCCGAACTCGAGCGTCGGGTCGGCGCGACCGTCGCCCAGCTCGACGAACTGAACACCATCCGGGCCCAGATCGACGCCCGGACCATCGACCGGGGCGCGGCGGCCGCCGCCTACACCGGTGTCATCGACGGCATCTTCCGCGTCTACGACGCGCTGGGCAGCCTCGACGACGAGACGATCGCCACCCAGGCCGCCGCCCTGATCGACCTGAACCGGCAGTACGAGCTGATCTCCCAAGAGGACGCGCTCGTCACCGGAATCCTCTCCGCCGGTAGGATCACCCCCGCCGAGTACGCCGAGGTCGCGAAGCTCGTCGGGGCACAGCGCTTCATGGGCAGCAAGACCGTCAGCGACCTGGAAACCCGCGACCGGGCCCGGTACGACGACATGCTCGCCGGTGACGCGTTCCTCCGCCTGCGCAGCGCCGAAGACCGACTGCTGCTGGCGAATCGCAACGGCACCGCGTTGCCGATCAAGCCGACGGACTGGCAGGGCGTGGTCGAGCCGGCGCTACAGCAGCTCCACGACGTGGTGATCACCGGCGGCGACGGCATCGTCGAGCGCAGCACACCGGGCGCCATCTGGGTCATCGTCCGGATCTTCCTCGCCGCCGTCCTCGGCGCGTTCGCGGTCATCGCCTCGGTCATCGTCTCGGTGACCACGGCCCGAGCCCTGGTCGCCCAGCTCGAACGGCTGCGCGAGGCGGCCCACACCCTGGCCAACGAGCGGCTGCCCGGCGTTGTCGAGCGCCTCGGCCGAGGCGAGGAGGTGAACGTCTCCACCGAGGCGCCGCCGCTGGACTTCGGCGGCGACGAGATCGGCCAGGTGGGTCAGGCGTTCAACGTGGTCCAGGAGACCGCCATCCGCACCGCGGTGGAACAGGCCGAACTGCGGCGCAGCGTACGGGACATCTTCCTCAGCCTCGCCCGGCGTACCCAGGCCCTGGTGCACCGCCAGCTCATCCTGCTCGACGCGATGGAGCGGCGGGAGAACGACGCCGAGGAACTGGAGGACCTGTTCCGGGTCGACCACCTGGCCACCCGGATGCGGCGCAACGCCGAGAACCTGATCGTGCTCTCCGGATCGAAGCCGGGTCGTGCCTGGCGTCGCAACGTGCCGATGGTCGACGTGGTACGCGGCGCGGTCGCCGAGGTGGAGGACTACACCCGGGTCACCGTGCTGCCCATGGGCTCGGTGGCACTCGCCGGCCGGGCCGTCGGTGACGTCATCCACCTGCTGGCCGAGCTGATCGAGAACGGC
The DNA here is from genome assembly GCF_055586685.1 of Micromonospora sp. NPDC049529. Taxonomy (NCBI): domain Bacteria; kingdom Bacillati; phylum Actinomycetota; class Actinomycetes; order Micromonosporales; family Micromonosporaceae; genus Micromonospora; species Micromonospora sp. NPDC049529. Next base: position 29,977 of record NZ_JBVJHT010000024.1, on the reverse strand, counting down.
CTCTCCTTCTCACCCCCGAACACCGGGGTCGAGGTGAAGGGGCAGATGGTGGCGAACGGCTTCGTCGTCGAGATCGAGGACCGCGGGCTCGGCATGAGCGAGGAGGACCTCGCCCAGGCCAACGAGCAGATCGTCAGCCAGCAGGAGTTCAACCTCGCCAACGCCACCCGTCTGGGGCTGTACGTGGTCAGCCGGCTCATCGAGCGGCACGGCGTACGGGCCCACCTCAAGGAGTCGCCGTACGGCGGCACCACCGCCGTGGTCCTCATTCCGCTCGCCCTGGTGACCGACGGCGGCCCCGAACAGGACCAGCAGATCCCGGCGCCGGCCCGGCCCGCGGCCGACGGCGTCCCGTCGAACGTCCGGGTCGCCGCGACGACCGTGGCCGGGGGACCGGAGCCGGCTGCGGCGTCGTGGGCGCCGGGCCCGGCGGCCGGGGCGGACCGGACCGAGGCCCCGCCCCTGCCGGCGCGGTCGGCGCGGCCACCACTGACCACCCAACGGGTGGAGAGCCTGATCCCGCGGCAGCGCACCGGGTCGGGCCCGGCACAGCCGCCGTCCGGAGGCGCCGCGCCGCCCGTCGTCCCGCCGGTGGTTCAGTCGCCGCCGGCGGCGCCGGACACCGGGGCCGTGCAGACCCCGTCCGGCCTGCCGGTGCGGGTCCGGCAGGCCAACCTGGCCAAGCCGTTGCAGCAGGAGGATCAGGGGGCGTCGATCGAGATCGACGGCGACGACGCTCCCCGGCCGCCGGAGCAGATCCGTTCGATGATGAGCTCGTACCAGATCGGCACCAGGCGCGGCCGGTCCGAGGCCGCTCGGCTGACGCACGAGGAGGCGCAGGCACAGGCCGCTGCGGCGGACGGGGACGACAACACGCCCCCGGACCAGCCGCGTACGTGACCGAATCAGGAGATCGACTCGGCGACCCCTCGCCGACAGGAGACAGAGGACAACGAGTGGTGCACAAGACAGCGTCGAGCGCCGACCTGGCCTGGCTGTTGGATGATCTGGTCGGCCGGGTCAAGCAGGCTGAGCATGCCATCGTCCTCTCCGTGGATGGCCTGCTGGTGGCTCGCTCGAAGGGACTCGGCCGCGACGACGGCGAGCACCTGGCGGCGGTCGCGGCCGGGATCCAGAGCCTCGCCAGGGGCGCCGGAAAGCGGTTCGGCGGTGGCACCGTGCAGCAGACCATCATCGAGATGCAGTCCCAGTTCATGTTCGTCACCGCGGCGGGTCGGGGCGCGTGCCTGGCCGTACTCGCCGACGAGGACGCGGACGTCGGGCTGATCGCGTACGAGATGGCGATGCTGGTGACCCGGGCCGGGAAGTTCCTCGCCTCACCGGCGCGGGAGTCGGGTCCGGCGCCGTCACCCGGTGGAGAGAAGTAGGCCGCCATGACCGCTCCCGAGGGAGGATCCACGGAGGACCAGTGGGTTGACGACCACGCCGGGCCGGTGGTCCGTCCGTACGCGATGACCCGTGGACGGACCCGGCCCGTCCGAGGCAGGTTCGACCTGATCTCACTGGTGCTGACCACCCGGGCCGACACTCCGTTGGAGATCGGCCTCGGGCCCGAGCACCTTGCCATCGTCGGCCTCTGCCAGCGGACACAGTCGGTCGCGGAGGTCGCGGCGCACCTCAACTTGCCCCTGGGCACCATCCGCGTCCTGCTCGGCGACCTGCTTGAGCGGCACTTCGTAGAGGTGCGGGAACCCCGGCCGGCGACCGCCCTACCGGACGACAGCGTATTCGAGGCAGTGATCAATGGACTACGAGCACTCTGACGCCCCCGTCGGTAGCCACTCGCTACCGACGGCCTTCAAGATCCTGATCGCCGGCGGGTTCGGGGTCGGTAAGACCACCATGGTCGGGGCGGTCAGCGAGACCGGACCGCTGCGTACCGAGGAGGTCCTCTCCGAGCAGGGCATCGGAATCGACGACATCTCCGGCGTCGAGGCGAAGACCACCACGACCGTGGCGATGGACTTCGGTCGGATCACGATCAACGACGACCTGGTCCTCTACCTCTTCGGCACACCGGGACAGGACCGGTTCTGGTTCGTCTGGGACGAGTTGGCGCTCGGCGCGCTCGGCGCGGTTGTCCTCGCCGACACCCGCAGGCTCGCCGACTGCTTCCCCTCGATCGACTACTTCGAGCGGCAGGGCACGCCGTTCATCGTGGCGGTGAACTGCTTCGAGGGCGCCCGCCAGTACGCGCTCGAAGAGGTCAAGCTCGCGCTCGACCTCGACCCGGACGTACCGGTGATGCTCTGTGACGCCCGGCAGCGGCAGTCCGGCAAGGAGGTTCTGATCGCCCTGCTGCACGAGGCCATGCAACGTCGCGAGCGGGACCGGGCGGCGGCCGGTCGCTAGGTTCTCTCTGACGGATCAGGGATCTCGATCGTCGAACCCTTGGTGACGCAAGGGGATCTGAGTAGTCACGGGTGGGCTGTGTCGGGCGCCGTTACGGCCGACGCAGCCTCTTCGTGGTTTCGGTAGCGGGATCCTCGCTGGTCGCATCACCAATGCGATCGATCGGATGAACCGGGCCGGGTCGCAGCGGCGCGACCGCCCGAACGGTACGGGCGCTGTCCAGTGGTACGAGATCGTTTTGGACCTGTCGACAGTCGCGGGTCCGCAGTTGATCACTAGCCTGGTCGCAGGCTGCCGCCGATGTTCCGCAGCTGCGCTCCTGGTGCAGGGTGCGGGCACCCACGGCGTCGTTGCCTCGCCACACCAGGCTGCGCTGCTGCGTGCCCGAACCGGCCCCGTGGCGCTCGTGATCGTGCTCCGTTCGGGACCTGGAGCCGTACTGGTGAGCCCTTGGGATGACCGGCCCGCATCGCCGGGTCTGGGACTGGTTGGCGGGCTTGTGCAAGCTGATCACGAAGAAGATCCGCTTTTGTTCCAGAACAGTCTAACTGGAGCTAAAACCCCTCTCTCCCGATGAATCGGTCGGATACGCTGCAAATCGCCTGGCGAGTGACTGTGTGTCATTGGTAGGTGGCTCTGGGTATATCTGGCGCGGCTCTCTGGAGGGGTCATGAGCAACAACCAACGGCTGCGGCGGGGGCCGAAGCATGGTCGTGCCGCTTCAGGGCTGAGTTCTGTCCTGCTGGCAGTCGGGATGACGGGTGGGCCCGCAGCCGCCGCAGCACAACCGGTGGAAGCGAAATCGTCTGCCGAGGGTGTGCACATCGGTACGCCCGGTCTGTTCAGCGAGTACGGCGGGTGGCCGTCGTCCTGGTCGACTGGCCGCGACGACGACGGTGGACCTGACGATTCGAGGGACCACCCAGGAGGGACACCGGACTACGGGCCACAGGGCTGGCAGGGGCCGTCGGGTGGGCACGACAAGGGCGGGCGGCCGAAGGGGGGCTATCCGCATGGTCCCCAGGGCGCTAAGGGCCCTCAGGGCGCTCAAGGCGCCCAGGGAACTCATGGCAACCAGGGCGATCAGGGTGCTCAGGGCGTGGCGGGTGTCCAGGGTCCTCAAGGTCTTCAGGGTGCTCAGGGTGATGCGGGCGCTCAGGGCGACGCGGGTGGTCAGGGTCCTCAAGGTGCCCAGGGTGTGGCGGGTGTTCAAGGTCCTCAGGGTCCGCAGGGCGATTTGGGTGCCCAGGGCGCTCAGGGCGATGTGGGTGCTCAAGGTGCGCAAGGCGTAGCGGGTGCTCAAGGACCTCAAGGTCTTCAGGGCCCTCAGGGCGATGTAGGTGTGCAAGGTGCTCAGGGTGTGGCGGGTGTTCAGGGTCCGCAAGGTCCTCAAGGTGCTCAGGGTGATGTGGGTGTGCAAGGTGCACAGGGTGTGGCGGGTGTTCAGGGTCCGCAAGGTGCTCAGGGTGCTCAGGGCGATGTAGGTGTGCAAGGTGCTCAGGGTGTGGCGGGTGTTCAGGGTCCTCAGGGTGCTCAGGGCGATGTGGGTGTGCAAGGTGCTCAGGGTGTGGCGGGTGTTCAGGGTCCTCAAGGTGCTCAGGGTGCTCAGGGTGCTCAGGGCGACGCGGGTGTCCAAGGCGCTCAGGGTGTGGCGGGTGTTCAGGGCCCTCAAGGTCTTCAGGGTGCCCAGGGCGACGTGGGTGCGCAGGGTGCACAGGGTGCTCAGGGCGTTGCCGGTGTTCAAGGTCCTCAAGGTCCGCAGGGCGATGCGGGTGCTCAAGGTGCTCAGGGTGTGGCGGGTGTTCAGGGCCCTCAAGGTCTTCAGGGTGCCCAGGGCGACGTGGGTGCCCAGGGTGCCCAGGGCGCTGCGGGTGTTCAAGGTCCTCAGGGTGCTCAGGGCGATGCGGGTATTCAGGGTACTCAAGGTGCTCAAGGTGCTCAGGGTGTGGCGGGTGTTCAGGGTCCTCAAGGTCTTCAAGGTGCCCAGGGCGATGCGGGTACTCAAGGCGCTCAAGGTGCCCAGGGCGACGTGGGTGCGCAGGGTGCTCAGGGTGTTGCGGGTGTTCAAGGTCCTCAGGGTGCTCAGGGCGACGTGGGTGCCCAGGGCGCCCAGGGCGCTGCGGGTGCTCAAGGTTCCCAGGGCGCTCAGGGTGATGCGGGTGCGCAGGGCGCACAGGGTGCTCAGGGCGTTGCGGGGGTGCAGGGTCCTCAAGGTCTCCAGGGTGCTCAGGGCGACGTGGGTGCTCAAGGAGCCCAGGGAGTTCAGGGTCCTCAAGGTACTCAGGGTGCCCAGGGCGACGTGGGTGCTCAGGGCGCTCAGGGTGCTCAGGGCGTTGCGGGGGTGCAGGGTGCTCAAGGTTTCCAGGGTGCTCAGGGCGATGTGGGTGCTCAAGGGACCCAGGGAGTTCAAGGAGCCCAAGGCTTCCAGGGCGCTCAGGGCGATGTGGGTGCTCAAGGGACCCAGGGCGCCCAAGGTGCGCAGGGCTTGCAAGGCGTACCGGGACCGCAGGGCGTGCAGGGGCCCCAGGGCGCACAGGGACCGCAGGGTGCCCAGGGCGCGCAGGGATTGGCGGGCAACGGAATCCAGTCCGCCTACATTCAGGGCCCGCTGACCGTAATCGCGGACACCCCCGTCAATTTCGGGTGCGAGGCCGGAGACATCGCTGTCGGAACCGGATATCAGCTCGCGGGGGCGGGCGTCAACCCGGTGCTGATTCAGCCGCTCTCGATCAGTGGCTACCAGTTCACCTTCACCGGCGGAGGTGCCGACATCTGGGTGTCCTGCATCTCGCCCACCACGCCGGTGGCGTTCGGGGCTCCGGCCAACACATCGGGCCGGGCGACGGCCAACAGTGGCAAGCCCAGTCGACCGAACAGCAAGTCGGACCGGCCCGTTACCGTCAAGGAGGAGAAATGAGCATGCGTCAGATATTCGGGTCACTCGCCTGTGGTGCGGTCCTGCTGACCGGAGTCGCGGCATGCAGCGAGGAGCCTGCCGGCAAGCCGCAGGCGAGCACCTCCAGCAACAGCGACAAGGCGAATGGTGGCACCAATACCGGTACCGCGCCGTCGGATCTGTTGAATCTCGGCGTCGAGCAGGGCCAAGCCGGTAACTTCGACGAGGCGAAGGCCACCTTCGAGAAGGTGCTGGCCGCCGAGGCCAACAACAAATTTGCCTGGTTCAACCTGGGCTTCATCGCCCAGTCGCGCAACCAGGCCGACGAAGCCGTCAGCAACTACGACAAGGCGCTGGAGGCCGACGCCAGCTACAAGCCGGCCCTTTACAACAAGGCGATTGCACTGGAAAGTAAGGACCCGGCGACGTCGATGGAAATCTACCGCAAGGTCGTGTCGATCGACGACAAATCGTCGACCGCCTACCTTCGACTGGGGATACTGCTGTCTCAAGCGGGTGACGACGCGGAAGCGCGGGACGCCTTCGACGCGGCGATCCGGCTGGACAGCGGGCTCGCCTCAGCCGTTCCGGAGAAGTACCGCGCCGACCCGACCGCTTCGTCCTCGGCTCCGGCGGACAGGTGATCGGCTCAATGCACACACCGCGCGTAACGGTCTTCACGGGGAGCAACCGTACACGTTTCATTGACGAATGTTTCCGATCACTGGTCGCGCAGACCTTCGCCGACTGGGAATGGGTGGTCATTCTCAATCAGGGGTCTCGTTGGCGGCCCGAGGTCCATGACGATCGAATCCGGCTCATTGTCCAGGACAACCTGAACGGCGTTGGCGCCGTGAAGGCGTACGCCTGCGCCGAGGCTGCCGGGGACATCCTGGTCGAGCTTGACGACGACGATCTGCTCAGCAGCGACTGTCTGCGGGAAATCGTCGACGCCTTCGACTCCAATCCGGAGGTGGGGTTCGTCTACAGCGACACCGCGCAGATCCAGGAGGACGGTAGCCGCTGTGAAGACCGTTTCGCGACTTCGTTCGGCTGGCGGCACTACGACGAGAAGGTGGACGGACGCGAGGTGTTGGTCTGTCGGGCGTTGCCGCCGACGCCGCACAATGTGAGCTACATCTGGTACGCACCGAACCACGTGCGGGCCTTCCGTCGGGACATCTACGAGAAGGTCGGCGGATACGACGAGTCGTTGGACGTCGCGGACGACGCTGATCTCATGGCTCGGATCTACCAGGTGAGCGAGTTTCATCATATTCGGAAATGTCTGTACCTGCAGCGCATGCATGCCAAGAACACGCAGCGCGTTCCGGATCTCAACGCCCGTATCCAGCAGCGTACGGTGGAGATCTACGACCGGAACATCCAGCAGAATGTGCTGACCTGGTCGCGGCGGCAGGGACTCCTGGCGCTCGACCTGGGGGCCGCCCACGGCAAGCCGGAAGGATATCTCGGTCTGGACTACCACGACGGGGCAGGCGTCGACATGGTCTGCGACATAACGAAGGGGGTCGACCTGCCGGACAACAGTGTCGGAGTCATTCGGGCGGTGGATTTCCTGGAACACATTCCGGACAAAATCGCGCTGTTCAACGAGTTGTACCGGCTGCTCGCGCCGAACGGGATGCTGCTGTCGCTGACCCCCAGCACCGACGGTCGGGGTGCCTACCAGGATCCGACGCATGTGGCGTTCTACAACGAAAACTCGTTCTGGTATTTCACGGACGCGAACTATTCTCGGTTCGTGCCTGAAGTCAAGTGCCGTTTCCAGGTGTCGCGGTTGGTCACGTACTTCCCGAGCGAATGGCACCAGACGCACAATATCCCGTACGTCTCCGCGAATCTTATCGCGATCAAGGACGACACCCTGCGCAACGGCGGCCTGCTGAACATATGACTGAGCCTTTTCCATCGCGATCGCGCTGGTCACGGCGGGCGTGGAAGGGCCGGAGTCGGCGTGAGGTGAGACTCCCGGTAAGACAGCAGTCGACCAAGATCCGATGTCCCAATCGGGAGCCTCGTTGCTGTCCTACCCTGCCGCGATTCCGTTCTCCACTCGCACTCTTAACCGTCTGGCCGACCTGATTCGCGCCCACCGCATCCAGCGTCGGTGCCGATGGCGACGCCTGCATCCCGGGCAACAGGCGTTGCTGGTCCTCGCCCACCTGGGTAACGGCGACACCTACGCCTGCCTCGCTGCCGTATTCGCCGTAGGAACGGGCACTGCCTGGCGGTACGTGCGTGAGGCGGTCGACCTACTCACCGCCCTCACCGACGATCTCAACGCCTGCGCTGCACGAGTTGCCCGGCTGGCGTACGCGATCCTCGATGGCACGCTCGTCCCGATCGACCGGGTCGCGGACCAGCGGCCGTACTAGTCGGGCAAGCACAAACGACATGGCGTGAACGTACAGGTCTTACCGATCCCGCCGGCCGGCTCGTCTGGGCCTCACCCGCTCTACCCGGTGCCGTGCACGACCTGAACGCTGCGCGAACCACCGGTCTAATCGACGCGTTGACCTGCCGAAACGTGATGACGTTCGCGGACAAGGCATATCAAGGCGCCGGCGGCCCGGTCCGGACTCCGTTCAAGCGCCACCGGCACCGGCCATCGCTGTCACGGCGGCAGAGGGCCGTGAACCGTACCCATGCCCGAATCCGCGCGAGCGGCGAACGCTGCCGCCACCCTGAAGGCCTGGATATCACTGGTCAAGCTCTGCTGCTGCCCACGCCGCGCCACCGCGATCCTGCACGCCATCCTCTTTCTCCAAGCCACCGAAACCGACCGCTACTCGTGACGAGAAGGACTGTGTTCGATCCCAGTATCGCCACCGGCGAACGGCCTGGTCAGACGCTCCGCGAAGAGCTGTCGGCCAGGCCCGTTCCGCGCGATCCTCCCCGTACTCGGAGCATTCCCGGAGCACCTGGCTCACGCCGGAGCGGGAATAGGATCCGACGGCCGTCCCAGCCTTCGTCGAGCGTCTACAGGTGGGGCGAGTCAAGTCGAGGAGTAGCTAGTATCTTCCGAAATGCCCCTTGCTGGCCGTCTCACTCGTAGTGCCGACAGATCTGCTGTGCCAACTGCTTGACACGCTCACGTGCTTCGGGCGGGTCAAGCACGGTCACCGCGTCCCCGAAAGGCAGGAGCTGGCGCACGTCTTCGAGGCTGCGGATACGCAGTGTGGCTGCCACGCTGCCGTCTCCGTCGGACTGACCGATGGTCAGGCGCGAGCCGAGGATGCGTTTGGCGCGTTCGACCTGGCCGACGTCGAGGCGGATCCGGATCAGCCCGTCGCTTGCGGTTTCCCAGCCCGACGTCAGATCAGCTGCGACGGTTGTGAGGTCCGCTCCGGAGCGGAGTCGGCTGGGGCTGCGGAGGGGCTGCCACTGGGTGAGGTGCTGTAGGGCGAACAGGTGTGGCTTGCCCCGCTCGTCCGCGACGAGGTACCAGCGTCCCCCCTTTGCCAGGAGCCCGTACGGGTCGACCGTCCGCCAGCGGGCCGTCGTCTCGGCTGACCGTTGGTATTCGAGCTTCAGGCGTACTCCCCGGCGGAGGTCTCCGATGATCGCAGCTGGCGACACGCCCTCAGGGTCGCGGCCAAACCACGGTCGGTTGTCGCTCGTCACAAGGTCTCCGATTGCCAGCAGGTCTCCTTGCGGTGATGTGCCGGCGACCTTGCGCAACGCGCGTCCGGTGACGTCATCGACACCCAGCCGTCGGCGCTGAGTGTCGTCGAGACCGGTGAGCGCGAGATGCTCCCGTTCGTCTGGTGTCAGACGCGAGGCGTCCAGCGCGCCTCCGGGGAGCAACGTGACGCCGCCGTGCCGACCGCGCCGCAGCACAAGCGGAAATCCCGCCTCCTGAAGCCAGTGCAGGTCCCTGATGATCGTTCTCACCGAGACGCCGACCTCGCCCGCCAGGGCGGTGACGGTCGTCGTTGGCCGAGCCTGTAGCGCCACCAGCAGCGAGAAGAACCGATCGGGTGTCATAGGTCGATCTTTCTCAAGAACATGACGGATCCCGGCATGTTTTCCCCCTACGGTCGTCCCCGTCAGAATCCCAGGAAGGAAGGCGTGCCCATGCCTGCACCGAACATGTTCATCGTCTACGTCAGCGACGCCCCGTCCGCCGCCCGCTTCTACAGCGACCTGTTCGACATCACGCCGAGCTTCGAGACCCCCGGCTTCATCGCGTTCGACCTCGCCCCGGGGATCCAACTCGCCCTGTGGAACTCGGCGAAGGAAGACTTTCACCGGGGGACCATGCGCACCAGTGAGATCTGCCTGGCCCTGCCCGGGGCGCCAGAGGCGATCGAGGCTCAGTTCGCAACCTGGAAGGGCAAAGGAGTCCATGTCGTGTCTGAGCCGCGAGACGAGTCGTTCGGGCGGACCTTCGTGGTCGCCGACCCAGACGGCAACCTCATTCGCGTCGCGCCCGTCGACTGAACCGCTCCCGCCTTGGGGTTGGAGAGGGGCCCTCACCGGGTGGACAGGTCTCCGGGATGGCCGACCAAACGCGGATCTGCGAGCAGGTTAGGCAGGTCAGGGTGCGGCATCCCACTACCCAAGGAGGGCTACCACGTGGCGCCTCGGGGGCAGGCTTGGCACGACCGGCCCCGGTCGACCGGCAGGCTGCGCCCCGGGACGCCACGTGGTCGGGCTGCGTCAGGTTGACCGGACGCCGCACAGTCCCCGTCGTGGTGGCGAAAATGGGTGCCCCTCGTGCAACAGGCGTGCAACTACGCAGGGCGCGAGCCGAGCTGGTGCACCGGGCCATCGATACCGGAAGCACCCCGGCCGGCTCGCGACCGCGGCGTCCACGGGGGCTGCGCCACCACCACAGCTGTGGTGGGTCGAAGCCGGAACTGCCGCTGTTGACAGTTCGTGACCCGCGACCGATGGCCGGGGGGAGCAGGGAATGCGACGGGCATGCGTCAAGGGTGGATTCCTGATCCTGGTCGGCTCGCCACATGTCGCGTGGGCATCGGATCTTGGTCGACTGCTGTCTTACCGGAAGCCTCACCTCACCTCGACTCCGGCCCTTCCGCATCCGCGGTGACCAGCGCCATCACGATGGAAAAGGCTCACTATGCCTGCCCCAGGCTCGTCGCGCGGATGCGGTGGTCGCACAGAACCCCGCCGACCGACGCCCACGTCCGGCCGCCGCCGCCCACCCGGACGGGGACGATTCGGGTGACCGGTGAGGACGGATGGCTGGATGGTCGGGTCCGTGGTCGCGGCGGCGTCCGTACCGTGCCGGTATGGCGCGCGACATCACGACAACCGCTCGGCGCATCAGGCTGGTCCGCCGGGCGGGTCCGGTGCTGCTCGGCCTGGTGGGCCTGATCTTCGTGGTGGTCGGAGCCGGGCTGCTGGTCAGCCAGACCTGGTCGCGGACCACCGGCACGGTGGGGGAGTGCACGACCCGGGTCGAGCGCACCGGCACGGGTTCGAGCAGCAGAAGCGTACGGACATGTGCGGTCACCTGGCAGGCCGACGGCGCGACGCGGAGCACGTCGATCGAACTCGGTGCGGCCGACGCCGTCCCGGGTCTGACCGTGGAACTGCGGGTCAACGGTGGCACCGCGGTCGCGGTCACGCCGGTGTGGGCGGGTGCGGCGACCGCCGGAGGCGGACTCGCGGCCGTCGTGGTCGCGGGCGTGCTGCTGGTACGAGCGCGGCGTACCACCGTCTGAGCCCGTGATGTCCGCTCCCGTCCGGATCCACCCTTGAATACGTCGCCGACCTGCCCGAACTTGTCGGAGGGCGGGGGCAGGATGGCGGGCATGACTGTGACAGGACGCCTGGAGGCCGTCGCACTCGACGCGCCGGACATCGAAAAGCTCGCCTCGTTCTACGCCGAACTCGCCGGTTGGGAGATCATCCGGAAGGAATCCGGCTGGATCACGGTGCGGACCGCCGACGGTCAGGAGGTCGGCTTCCAACTCGCCCCGGACCATGTCCCGCCCCGCTGGCCCAGCCAGGAGCAGCCGCAGCAGTTCCACCTCGACCTGCTGGTCGACGGCTACGAGGCGGCGGCGCTTCGGGCGGTCGAGCTGGGCGCGACCCGGCTGGCCGACGGCCCGACCTGGGTCACCCTCGCCGACCCGGCCGGGCACCCGTTCGACCTGTGCCAGCGTGACGGCGTCGGTCCGGCGATGGGGCTGTTCGCGGCGACGATCGACGCGCCCGACGCGCCGGCACTGGCCCGGTTCTACGCTGCCCTGCTCGGCATGGAGGTCACCTACGAGGGCCCCGAGGGCGCGCTCATCGCCGGCGACGGCCGCAGTGTGATGTTCCAGCAGGTGAGCGACTACCGGGCGCCGCGGTGGCCCGACCCGGCCCACCCGCAGCAGGCGCACCTGGACGTCCTCGTTGACGACCTCGACACCGGCGAGGCGTGGGCACTGGAGCTGGGCGCGTCGCGGTTGGACGGCGGCGGCGAGCGGTTCCGGGTGTTCGCCGATCCGGCCGGACACCCGTTCTGTCTCACCTGCTGACGGCTGCGGGCTCGTCCCGGGTGGCCGGTCCGGCGACCGGGGTGACACCGCTCGATCGGTGACGGAGCAGGTAGCGGCCGGTGTTGAACCCGGCCATGCCCCGTCCGGCGGGTTCGTGTCCCGCAGTCAGGCTGGTGCGGGCAGCAGCTTCTCCAGCCGGATGGGCAATTCCCTGATCCTGATCCCGGTGGCGTGGTGTACGGCGTTCGCGACGGCGGCGTTCACTCCGCTCGTGGCGAGTTCGCCGACGCCCTTGACCCCGAGTTCGTTGAGTGAATCGTCGGTCTCCGGAAAGATGATGATCTTGTGGTCGGTGATGTCGGCGTTCACCGGGAGGTGGTAGTCGGCGAGGTTGGTGTTCGTGTAACGGGCGTACCGGTCGTCGATGTCGGTGGCCTCGTACAGGGCCAGGGACGCGCCGAAGATCTGCGCACCCATCAGCTGGCTTTCGGCCGCCTTCGGGTTGATGATCCGTCCGGCCGAGTACGCCCCGACGATCCGGGGCAGGCGCACCTCACAGGTCTGCCGGTGGACCCGGACCTCCACGAACACCGCCCCGAACGAGCACTCGGCGCGGTCCGGCAACCGGTATCCGCCGCTGGGCACCAGCGTGCCCGAGTACAGCAGCTGCATCCCGTTGTGCGGCACTCCCCGGGGCAGGAACTCCGCGTACTCCTCGATGGCACCGCCGCCGTCGCCGGGTGCCACCTCGGCCTGACGTGCCCGGACCTGCTGGCACGCCTTCGCCACGGCGCTGCACACACTCGCGGTGGACATCGAGCCGCCGGCGATTGGCGCCGGCGGCAGGTCACTGTCGCCGAGGTCGACCGTGATCCGGTCCAGCGGCACCTCCAGCAGGTCCGAGACGGTGATCGCGATCGCGGTGCCGAGGCCGCCGCCGACGTCGTGTCCGCCGGTCTGCACCCGCACCCAGCCCTGCGGTGTCACCGTGATCCGGGCGCCGGCCGGTGCGGCGAACGTGGTGTGCGACATCGCGGCGCAGCCGTACCCGACCTGCCAGTCCCCGTCGACCATGCTGGTCGGCCTCGGGTCCCGGTCGGCCCAGCCGAAGGCGTCGGCGGCGGCGTCGAGGCACGCGACCAGGTTCCGCGAGGTGTAGCGGCGGCCGTTGACCGGCTCGACCATGGTGTCGTTGACCCGGCGCAGCTCGACCGGGTCCATGCCGAGGGCGTAACTCAGCTCGTCCCTCGCGGACTCGATCGCGAACAGGTACACCACCTCGGGCGGGCAGCGCATGAAGCCCGGTGTGTTGCGGTCCGCGTGCACCACGCTGACCGCCGAGCCCACGTTCGCGCAGTCGTACAGCCGGGTCGAGGATTCCGTACCGGCGACCTTGAAGGTGTCCGGTCGGCTGCTGATCTCCCAGCCCTTGTGGCTCAGGGCCAGCAGTCGACCGTCGCGGTCCGCGCCGAGCCGGACGTGCTGGCGGGTCTCGGCCCGGTACGTGGTGACGGTGAACCCCTGCGCCCGGGTGACCGCGAGCCGGACCGGGCGTTTGAGCCGCCGGGCGGCGAGCGCCACGATCGCGGTCCGCTGGTTGAGGAAGCCTCGGGACCCGAACGCGCCCCCGACGTACGGCGAGACGACGCGTACGTCGCCGGGGTCGATGTCGAGTTGCGTGGCCAGCCCGTTGCGGAACCCGGTCACGTTCCGGGACGACTCCCAGACCGTCAGCCGGGAACCGGTCCAGGTACACGTCGTGGTGAACAGCTCGATCGGGTTGTGGTGCTGGGTCGGGGTCCGGTACCACGCGTCGACGGTCACCCGGGCGTCGGCCTGCGCGCCGTCCGGGTCGCCCACGCCGTCGGTCTCGGCCGGGTCGGCCGTACCCGACCCTTGCTCGGAGCCGCCCCCGCCGGGCTGCTCGGCGGCCACGAAGTCGTCGTCGGCGAAGGTGGACTTCGGGGTCTCGACCGCGTAGTCGATCCGGAGTCGGCCGGCGGCGTCGCGAGCCTGCTCGAACGTCTCGCTCACCGACGACGGCGCGCGGATCTTCCGGGCCTCGACCGCCCCGCATTCCAGGGCCCTCAAGCGGCACTTCGGCGAGGCCCTGACGCCCGAGCAGATGGCGGCGCTCGCCGACATCCTGCGGGCGTTGCGGCAGCACCTGCACCCGGAACCGACCATCACCCGGTCCGACGGGGGACGATCATGACCGATGGCGCGTCCACCGTGGCACCGCTGCCGCGGATCGCGGTGCTCGGCGCGGGACACACCGGCCCGGTGATCGCGCGGGTCGCCATCGCCACCGGTTATCCCGTGACGATCGCGGCCTCCGGCGACCCCGCGCGGATCGCCCTCATCAGCCGGGTGCTGACGCCGGGAGCCGAGCCGCGCTGGGCCGCCGACGCCATCACCGACGCCGACATCGTGGTGCTGGCGATCCCGCTGCACAGGTTCGCGAGCTTCGACCCGGACCTGGTGGCCGGCAGGATCGCGTCGACGCCGGCCGCCTCCTCGAACCGGGCGGCCCCGTCTTCGGTGCCTCGCTGCGGCGGGCCGAGTTCGAACGGGCACTGGAAGCCGAAGCCGGTTAGCCGGACCGGCCCGCCGTGTACGCCGCCCGGCGGAGTGACCCGTCGTGGGGCCGGCGGACGGGCCCGACCCCACGACGCGGTCCACCCGTCAGGGGGTGTCGTCGTCGAGCACGGTGAGCCAGGCGAAGCCGTCACCGATCACGGCCCCGGTCGGCGCCGAGATGGTGATCTTGTATCGCAGCGACGCCGTGTTGACCGCCGTGTTGCCGACCAGCGGGATCTCGACCCTGGCCCCGGTCGCTCCCTTGGGGATGGTGACCGGGAACGAGGACAGTGGCACCTGCCCCGCCGAGGCGGACCCGCTCGCCGCCGTCTGGACCTGGACCGTCGCCGCGCTCCGGAGCCGCTCGTCGAGGGTGAGCCGCATCGTCGCGACGCCCGGCCCGGCGCCCTCGTTCACGGTCACGTCGGCGATGCTGATCTGTGCCGCCGAGGTGGCGCCACCGTTGCCGACGCCGGGGCTGTCGAAGGTGATGTCGGACAGGTAGGCGCCACCCGTGGGCGATGCCGGGCGTACGGTGACGAAGCGGACGTTACGTAGGTCCACCCCGCGCATCGCGTCGACCGGCAGGCGGACCGTACGCAGCCAGGTCTTGCCCAGCCGGCTGATCCCGTTCGGCGTGTTCGTCGAGGCCGGGAAGGGGTCGAGGGCGGGACTGACGGTTCCCACCCGTACCGTCGCCGAGCGGCCCGCCCAGTCGACCACCGCGACGTCGAGGTCGACGTCTCCCACCGCAGCCTCGTCCCGGGCGAGCCGGAAGGTGAGCGCGTCGTACTTGCGGACGTCCCGTTCGTCCGTCGGTACGGCCACCCGTACCTGCGGGGACACCGAGGTCGGACTCCAGCCCAGCCGGAGCACCGGGCTGGTCGGAACCGAGGTGGCGAAGGTGGCCGGCGTCCAGTGCGGGATCTTGGACGTCGCGGTCGTCGACGAGCACGGTGTGTCGCCGGTGAGGACCCGGCTGGCCACGCTGTAGCAGTACGCGCCCAGGTCGAAGCCCGACACCGAGACGTTGCCCGCCGGGCGCTCCAGCGGTGCGACATCCAGGCGGCGCGAACCGGGTGCCTGAGCCTGGGTGTAGACCTCCGCCCGACCGGCCGACGGTACGGTTCCGTCGGTGCCGTCGAACAGCGGCAGGAACGCGGTCTCCCCACCCTGTACGAGCCGGAAGAACCCGGCCATGTACGCCGTACCGACGGCACGCTGCTCGGCGCTGGTCAACCGGCTCGGGCTGGCGCTGCCGCACACCTCGTCGTTCGCCGGGGACCAGTCGTCGTTGGACGGCGAGACGGAGACACCCGGGGTCCACTCGGTGTTGAAGAAGTTGTGGTTGGCGCCCATGATCATGAGCGAGGAGCGCAGCACGTTGTCGTCCACCGAGTAGCGGGTGTCGTCGAAGAAGTGCTGACCCTGCTGGTTGGAGACATCACCGTCGCAGTACGGCAGCAGCACCGCCATCGGTACGTCCGGCAGGGTCGGCCGCCCGAAGTCGACGGGTGCGAGCGGCAGTACGGCGCGGATGCCGTACGGGTGCCGTTCCTCGGCGTTGAGCAGCGCGGCCTCCACCACACCCTCGCCACCGCGCGAGTGTCCCATCAGGCCGACGTTGCTCAGGTCCAGCCGGTCGGCGAGCGGGTGGCGGGACCGGGGCGCGCCCTTCGAGTCGTTCCACCGGGCCAGCTGGTCCAGGTGTCGCAGCACCAACTGTCCGCGAGCCAGCGCACCGTTGTCGTCGGTGTTGGTCGCGTCCTTGGCGTTGATGCCGTTGGCGCTGATCGACACCACCACGTAACCGTGGGTGGCCAGGGACTCGGCGGTCTCGGTGTAGCCGAGGTAGCTGTCGATCGGGATGAACCCGTCCAGGCACGGCCAGTTGCTGTTGTTGGTCTGCCGGGTGACGGGGTTGTAGCACGCCGAGTGGCGACCGTGCAGGAGGACCACCACCGGACGCTCGCCCTTCGCGCGGGCCGGGGCGTACACGGCGGCGCGCATCTCGACCGGGAGGTTGTCGAGACCGGACAGGGTGGTGGCGGTGTCGCCGAGGTCGTAGTCGAGCCGTTCGACGGCGTAGCGTCCCGGCGTGGCCGGGTCGGTGTAGACCGGTTTGCGCTTGTGCGGGCTCTTGCGGGTGGGCGGCGCCGGTGCGTGCCGCTGTGCCGACGGCAGCAGGTCGGGCACGACGCCGTTCCACCCGACGTCGACGCGTTCGGCGTCGGCGACGCCCGCGTCGGTGGTCTCCGTGGTCAGGGTGAGTCCGTCGGCGGACTCCCGCGCCGTACCGATGATGCGACCGTCCACGGCCAGCTCCGGTACGGCGTCCCGGACCGGTAGCGGTTCGTCGAGTCGCAGCTCGACCCGCCATCCGCCGTCCGGCAGGCTCTCGACGGTGAAGCCGTTCGAGCCGGCCGGTCCCTCGTTCGGTGCCGCGGCGGCGGGACCGGTGACCAGTCCGGGTACGGCGAGACAGCCGGCGAGTACGGCGGCGGACAGTGCGGCCACCGCTCGGGTTCGGCCGCGCGGTGGGACGAATCGGGCCATGTTCGATCTCCTCCTCGCGCTGTGGGGGGTCAGCGCGAGCGGACACTATGGACCGCCTGTTCCAAATGATCTCTGTTCGGTTAACGGGCGCGTTACCGATCTTCACAAGATCACCCAAGATCGACGCCGCGTGGCCCGGACGCCCGTACCGGGGAGCGACCGCGCGGCGGTGCGGTGGCTCCCCGGTGGCGGATCAGCGCTGGATGGACTTGGTCTCCAGGAACTCCTCCAGACCCTGCCGGCCGAACTCCCGGCCGTTGCCCGACTGCTTGTAACCTCCGAACGGGGCGAACGGGTTCCACTGGGCGCCGTTGATGTCGACCTGGCCCGTACGCAGCCGCCGGGCGATCGCCAGGGCGTGCTCGCTCTCGCCGAACACCCCCGAGGTGAGGCCGTACACCGTGCTGTTGGCGATCTCCACGGCCCGATCCTCGTCCGGGTACGCGATGATCGTCAGCACCGGGCCGAAGATCTCCTCCTGGGCGATCGCGGAGTCCGGGTCGACGTTCGCGAAGATCGTCGGTCGGACGTACGCGCCCTCGGTCAGCCCCTCCGGCCGACCCGGCCCGCCGAAGACGACGGTCGCGCCGTCGGCGATGCCCCGCTCGATGTAGCCGTCGACCTTCTGCCGGTGGGCCTCGGAGGACATCGGCCCGATCACGGTCGTCTCGTCCAGCGGATCGCCGACCCGGTATGTCGCGGCGGCGGCCACCGCCAGCTCGACGATCTCGTCGAGCCGGGATGCCGGGACCAGCATCCTCGGCCAGGCGCCGCAGACCTGGCCGCCGTTGGAGAAGGCCATCCGCACGCCCAACTCGACCGCCGGGCCCAGGTCGGCGCCGTCCAGGATGATGTTCGCCCCCTTGCCGCCGAGTTCCAACGCGACCCGTTTGACCGTTTCCGACGCGACCGCGGAGATCCGCCGGCCGGCCCGGGTGGAGCCGGTGAACGACACCATGTCGATGTCCGGGTGGGCCGAGATCGCCTCGCCGACCACCGGGCCGGTGCCGTACACGACGTTGAAGACCCCCGGCGGCAGTCCCGCGTCCCGGCTGACCTCGGCGAGGATCCGCGCGGTCAGCGGCGCGACCTCGGACGGCTTGAACACCATCGTGTTCCCCGCGACCAGCGCGGGCGCCAGCTTCGACACGATCTGCTGGAGCGGGAAGTTCCACGGCGTGATCGCCCCGACGACGCCGATCGGCTCGCGGACGATCAGGGAGTTCCCGACCTGTTCGGTCCACCCGAAGTCGGCGGCGAGCGCGGCGAAGGACTCCGCGACCGCGACCGGGAAACCGACCTGGGCGGTGCGGGACATGGTGATCGGTGAGCCCATCTCGGCGGTGATCGCGGTGGCGATCTCCTCCGCGCGGGACCGCAGGCCGGCGGCGATGCGCCGCAGCACGGCGGCCCGCTCGGCCGGGGCGGTCGCCGCCCAGCCGGCGAAGGCGGCCCGCGCGGCGGTCACCGCCCGGTCGACGTCGGCGGCGGTGCCGGCCGGCACCTCGGTGACGATCCTGCCGGTCGCCGGGTTCACCACCGGGGTGGTCCCGGCGGATCCGGCGACGGTCTCGCCGCCGATCCAGTGGGCGGGTACGGGGAAGGTTGCTGTGTCCATGCACCGACCGTGGCACCGTCACCCGGCGGCGACCATGTGCTCCCTATCCGGGTATCCGTAGTACCTGGACCCGGTCGGCGGGTGGTGCGAGCCTGGGGAACACCGGGGGCATCCGGTGCCGTTGACCAGGGCAGACACGACGAGGAGACCGAGGACCGTGGACCGTACCCGACTCGCCGACTTCCTCCGTACGCGGCGGGAGGCGCTTGCGCCGGAGGACGTGGGACTGCCACGCGGGCAGCGCCGACGTACCGGCGGGCTGCGCCGCGAGGAGGTCGCGGTGCTCTCCGACATGTCGGTCGACTACTACAGCCGGTTGGAACAGCGGCGCGGTCCCCACCCGTCCGAGCAGATGCTGGCCGCCCTCGCCCGTGGACTGCGGCTCTCGCTGGAGGAGCGGGACCACCTGTTCCAACTGGCCGGTTACGCCACCCCACGGCGAACCGTACGCGCGGAACACATCAATCCCGGCATGATGCGCATCTTCGACGGTCTGGAGGACGCCGCTGCCCAGGTGGTCAGCCACCTCGGTGAGACGCTGCGGCAGACCCGCCTGTCGGTGGCCCTGCTCGGCGACGAGGCCGCCTTCACGGGCCTCGCCCGCAGCAAGCACTACCGCTGGTTCACCGATCCGTCATCACGGTCGATCCACCCAGAAGAAGACCACACGGAACAGAGCCGCCTCATGGTGGCGAACCTTCACACCGCGTACACCCGTGACGGGGCGGACTCGCGCGCGGCGGCGATCGTCGACGCGCTGCTCCCGGTCAGCCCCGAGTTCGCGCAGCTGTGGCGGGCGCATCCGGTGGCCGGACCGTACTGCTCGCCCAAGCGGCTCCAGCACCCGCAACTCGGCCTGATCGAGCTGCACTGCCAGACCCTGGTCGACCCGGACCAGTCCCAGCTCCTGGTGGTCTACACCGCCGCACCGGGGACCGAGAGCTACCGGAAACTCCAGTTGCTGTCGGTCATCGGCGACCAGCGCGCCTGACCGCGCCCCGGCCTCCCGCACCGGCGCCTCGCCTCCGGCCGCCACGTTCGGGCGAATATGAGTATGTGATCGGGCAGGTCCGGACGTAGGGTGCTCACCTTGTGAACAAGGTGCTCGAGACGGTCGTACCGGTGCGGCTCACCCGCGGCTACCGCTGGCTGCTGGCCTCGTCCTGGGCGACGAACCTCGGTGACGGCGTCGCGGCCGCGGCCGGGCCGCTGCTGGTGGCGTCGCTGACCGACAACGCGTTCCTGGTGTCGCTGGCCGCGCTGCTGCGGTGGGCGCCGCCGCTGCTGTTCGGCCTCTACGCGGGCGTGCTCTCCGACCGGCTCGACCGGCGCCGGATCGTCATCGTCGCCGACGCGGCCCGGGTCCTGGTGCTCGCCGTCCTGGTCGTCGCGATGGTGACGGACCGGGTCTCGGTGGTGGTGGCGCTGGTGGCGCTGGGGCTGCTCTCCACCGCCGAGGTCTTCGCCGACAACACGACCACCACACTGACGCCGATGCTGGTGCACCGCGACGATCTGGCGCTGGCCAACTCCCGGTTGCAGACCGGCTTCATCACGCTCAACCAGCTCGCCGGACCGCCGATCGGTGCGGCCCTGTTCGCCGCCGGTGCGGCCTGGCCGTTCGTGACCGAGGCGGTGTTGGCGGCCGCCGGTGCGCTGCTGGTGTCCAGAGTGGTGCTGCCGGCGGCGGGAGACGGGGCGGCGGGCGCGCGGGCGGGCGTGTGGCGGGAGATGGTCGAGGGTTTCCGGTGGACCGTACGGCACCCGGCGGTCCGTACCCTGTGCCTGACGATTTTGATCTTCAACGTCACCTTCGGTGCGGCCTGGTCGGTGCTGGTGCTCTACGCCGAGCAGCGCCTGGGTCTGGGGGCCATCGGGTTCGGCCTACTCACCACCGTCTCGGCGGTCGGCGGCCTGCTGGGCACGGCGCTGTACGGGTGGATCACCCGGCGGGTGAGCCTGGGCAACGTGATGCGGGTCGGACTGGTCATCGAGACCGTCACCCACCTCGCCCTCGCCCTCACCACCGTGTGGTGGCTGGCCTCGCTGATCTTCTTCGTCTTCGGCGCCCACGCGTTCGTCTGGCACACCACCTCGGTCACGGTGCGACAGCGGGCGGTTCCCACCCAGTTGCAGGGTCGGGTGAACGGCATCAACACCATCAGCGTCTTCGGCGGTCTGGTCGTCGGCTCCGCCATCGGCGGCACGCTGGCCAGCCACTACGGCGTGACCGCACCCTTCTGGTTCGCGTTCGTCGGCTCGGCGCTCTTCGTGGTCCTGCTGTGGCGCGAACTGACCCGGATCGCCCACGCCGACGAGCGGTCCCCGGTGCCGGTCGGCTGAGTCCGCCCGGCGCGGCCTACTCCTCCAGTCGGATCGCACCGGCCGGGCAGAGGTCCGCCGCCCGCCGCAGCCGTACGGCGTACTCGGGCGCGGGTGCGGGCTGGTGCAGGACCACCAGCCCGTCCGCGTCGTCCTGGTCGAAGACCTCGGGCAGTGTCATCACGCAGTTGCCCGAGCCGCAGCAGCGTTCCCGGTCGACCGTGACGAGCACCCGGTGGGCGGCGGTCACCAGGTGACCGGCAGTTCGGTCAGCCCGTACACGACCGAGGTGGTCCGGCTCGGTATGTCGGCCGGGGTGGCGGTGGCCCGCAGGTCGGGGAAGCGCCGGGCCAGCTCGACCAGCGCGATCCGCAGTTCGGCGCGGGCGAGCGGCTGGCCGATGCACTGGTGTACGCCGAAGCCGAACGCGATGTGCTGGTGCGCCTGCCGGTCGAGGACGAAGTCCTCGGGGTCCCCGAACACGGCGTCGTCCCGGTTGGCGAGGGAGAGCATGGCGATCACGCCCTCGCCGGCCCGGACGAGGTGACCGCCGATCTCGACGTCCTCGGTGGCCAGCCGGGGCAGGCCGGTGCGCACGATGGTGAGGTATCGCAGCAGTTCCTCGACCAGTCCGGGCGCGCGCGTCGGATCGTCACGCAACGCGGCCAGGTGACCGGGGTGTTGCAGGAGCAGCAGCGTACTCAGGCCGATCATGTTCGCGGTGGTCTCGTGGCCGGCGATGAGCAGGAGCAGGGCCATCCCCACCAACTCGCCGACGGCCAGCTCGCCGGTGTTCACCCGCTCGTCGATCAGGCGGCTCAGCAGGTCCTCCGAGCGCTCCGAGGACTTCTGCTTCGCCTCGATCAGGGACCGCAGGTAGTCGCGGAGTTCCTGGACGGCGGTCGCGAGGTCCTCCGCCGAGGCGCTCTGGTCCAGCAGGATGTTGCTGCGTGTCTGGAAGAACGCGTGGTCCTGGTACGGCACCCCGAGCAGGTGGCAGATCACGATCGACGGCACCGGCAGGGCGAACGACCGCACCAGGTCGGCCGGGGGACCGGCGTCGCGCATGTCGTCGAGGGCCCGGTCCACGGTCTGCTGGATGAGCGGTTCGATCCGGCGAATGTTCTTGATCATGAATTCGGCGGTGAGCATGCGGCGCAGGCGGCTGTGCTCCTCGCCGTCCATCCGGATGAAGCCGCCCTGCCGGTCCTCGTCGGTCTCCGGCGGCACCGCCCGCAGCAGCGGGAAGTTGGGTCGACTGAAGTCGGCGCTGAACCCCGGGTGGCGGAGCACCTGGCGGACGTCCGCGTGCCGGGTGACCAGCCACGCCTGCTGGCCGGTGGGTAGCAGGACGGGGGTGAGCGGGGTGCCGATCGTCGCGCGGTCGGCCTCGGTCAGTGGAACGAACGGGCTTGCGGTGTTGACGAAGGGGAACAACGGCAGGTCGGTGGTCGTGGAGCCGGTCATCGACACCTCCCGGTGATTGCGCACCGTATTTACATCGCTCCGTTACGTTACCCATCGATTGTTCCCCCGACAAGGCCACCCGGCGTCGCCGTCCCCGGCGACGTTCCCGGATCGCCACGCTCGGCTTCTCGATGGGCGGCTACCGGGCCTGGCAGACGGCGGCGGTCTCGCCGCACGTCTCCGCCACGGTCTCGGTCTGCTGGATGACCACCCTGCGGGAGATGATGGTGGTCGGCAACAACACCCTGCGGGGTCAGTCCGCCTACTTCATGCTGCACCCGGGCCTGTACGAGCACCTCGACATCCCCGACGTGGCGAGCGTCGCCGCACCCCGCCCGGCGTTCTTCCGCAACGGCGAACTCGATCCGCTGTTCACCCCCGCCGGCACCACCGGGGCGTACGCGAAGATGCGCGCGGTCTGTCGCTCGCAGCACGCCGACGCGCGGCTGCGTACCACGCTCTGGCCGGGGCTGGGCCACGTCTTCAGCCCGGAGATGCAGAACGAGGCATTCGCCTGGTTGGACGGGTGGATGCGACGTTGAGCGTGGTCAGAGCACCCGTACCGGCTGCCCGGACAGGAACGCCTCGATGTCCTGGACGGCGTCGCCGAAGAACACCCGGTAGGTCTCCCGGGTGACGTAACCGAGGTGCGGCGTCAGGACGGTGTTCGGCGCCGTACGCAGCGGATGGTCGACCGGCAGCGGTTCGACGTCGAAGACGTCCAGTCCGGCCCCGGCGATCCAGCCCTCCCGCAGCGCGGTGACCAGGGCGGCCTCGTCGACGATCGGCCCACGGGAGGTGTTGACCAGGTACGCGTCCCGGCGCATCGACCGCAGTTCGGCCGCGCCGAACAGACCACGGGTCCGCTCGCCGAGCTGGAGGTGCACGGTCACGATCTCCGACCCGGTGAGCAGCTCTTCCTTCGACACCGCGCGTACGCCCAGCTCCGCCGCCCGCTCGGCCCGCAGATGCTGGCTCCAGGCCACCACGTCCATCCCGAACGCCCGGCCGACGGCGGCCACCTGGGCGCCCATCCGGCCCAGGCCGACCACGCCGAGGGTGTGACCGGCCAGGTCACCGCCGACCGTGCGCTGCCAGCCGCCGGTACGCACCCGTTCGTGTTCGGCCGGGATCCGGCGTACCAGGGCCAGGATGAGACCCCAGGTGAGTTCGGCGGTGCCGGTGGCCACGCCCCGGGTCCCGGTCACGGTGACGCCCCGCCGCGCTGCCGCCGCCAGGTCGATGGCGACGTTCGACATGCCGGTCGTGACCAGCAGCCGCAGCCGGGGGAGCCGGTCGAGGACGGCCGCGGGGAAGGCGGTGCGCTCCCGCATCGCGACCACGATCTCGACGTCCGCGAGCCGCCGTACGAGTTCGTCGACGTCGTCCACGTGGTCGGTGAAGACCTCCAGTTCGATCCCGTCGCCGAGCCGGTCCCAGTCGCCGAACTCGCGCGCCACGTCCTGGTAGTCGTCGAGCACCGCCACCCGAACCGTCATTCCCGCCTCCCGCACCGTCGCTACCCGACGACCCACCGCCGCCGTCGTGCACCAATCCGTACCCGATCATGGCATGGGTCGGGCCCGACCCGGCGGCTTCCACTCGGTCCCGGGCCGGGCAGGGGCGGCGTTCTGCGGGTCGCGGCGATGACCGTCACGGGGCCGGGTTCGGGCCCGATGGCCACACCGCGCCGTCGGTATCCCGGTTCGTGAACGCGAACTGCACCATGTCCTGCTCGTCGACGCTGACGTCGAGCGCCTTGTCGGCGAGCAGCCGCGCCGCCTGCTGGTCGAGGAACAGCCGGGCGCCCAGGTTGTCGACCACCTGGTCGTCCTGGTCCGGCTGCTCCGTGATGGCGACCAGCAGGGAGTCGTCCGACGGATCGTGGCTGATGCGCAGTCCGCCGGTCTGCGGTACGCCCTGCTGCGCGGTCAGGTCTCGGATCGCCATCACCGCGTTATCGGTCAAGACCAGCATCGACAACTCCTCCGGTTCGTCCGCTAGGCAACCCGGTTACCGATTCCCGTGACTGCCCTGCGTGCATACCCGTTGCCGGGCGGAGGAACCGGAGGAGGTGGGGGGCGTGGCTGCGAAGCGGTTCGCGTACGGTCAGGCAGCCGTGTGGTGGCCGGCCCCGATGACGTCGTCGTACTCCTTGAGGCGTGCGGCGTACGCCGGGCTCAGGAAGGACTCCGCGTCGGGGCCCACCGGTAGCCGCAGCGGTGGCTTCTCCATCCTGCTCAGACGCCAGACGACGGTGGCGAACAGTTCGGGGGAGTTGATCGCCTCGGCCTGGTTCATGTTGCGCACCCCGCCGAGGGTTCCCTCGGTGACCGGCGTGTAGTCCTCGACGCGCCGGTTCGGCAGGACCAGGGCACTGCCGTACCCGGTGGCGAAGCCTCCCGGCTGGAGAATGGTCACCTTCACGCCGAGATGGGCGGCCTCGCTCGCCAGCGACTCGGCCACCCCTTCGAGCGCGAACTTGCTCGCGTTGTACGCGGACAGGCCGGGAAACACCACCGTACCGGCGACCGAGCCCACGAACATGGCGTGTCCGGACTGCTGTGCCCGCCACAGCGGCAATACCGCCCGGGTCAGTCGCCAGGGCCCGAAGACGTTGGTGTCGAACTGTGCCGCCAGTTCTGCGTCTGAAACCTCCTCCACCGTGCCGAACTGTCCGTACGCGGCGTTGTTGACCAGTATGTCGATGCCGCCGAAGGTCGCCACCGCCAGATCGACCGCCGCCCGGCACTGCGCCTCGTCACCCACGTCCAACCCGGTGGCGACCACGTTGTCCGGGTATTTCTCGACCAGGTCGGCCAGGGTTGCGGGGCGGCGGGCGGTGGCCACCACCTGGTCCCCTTCGGCCGCGAGCCGGGCCGCGAGCGCTCTGCCGAGACCACTCGAACACCCCGTGATGAGCCAACGCTTTGTCATGACCACATTCGTCCAATCTCGACAGACGTTTTCCGGAAAACAGCCTGGCAGAATGAAACATGTGGGTGAAGTGCCATTTCCTGTCGACTATGTGACAGCGTCTGTGTCTTTCGATTGATCGAGGCGATTCGCTGTGCTGCGTACTGACAACGTAAGGAATGCCCGACATCGGGTTGAATGCGGACCCGGGGCGTCGTCGGGCGAACCGACGGGCCTGCCTCCTAGGTCAACAGTAGGCCGGGACCGGGCGGCGTCGCGTTTCGGTTCCGCAAGACGGGTAAGTAGGCCAGGAAGCGGATGATGAGGTCCGCCAGTTGCTTCGCCGTGATGGGAGACAGGGCATGAACGGTTCCGCCATCCCGCCCGACAACCCCACCCGTACCCTCGTGCGCGCCCGCCCCGACGACCCCGCCCTGCCGCACGTCGCCATCGCCGGCGACACCTACACGATCCTCGTAGCCGGCGAGCAGACCGCCGGACGGTACTGCCTGATCGACATGCGGATCCCTCCCGGTGGCGGGCCAGCTCCCCACCGGCACGACTTCGAGGAGATGTTCACCGTGCTCGACGGCGCCGTCGAGTTCACCTTCCGGGGCGAGAAGACCGTGGCGAGAGCCGGAGAGACCGTGAACATCCCGGCGAACGCGCCGCACTTCTTCCGCAACTCGTCCGACCGGCCAGCGCACATGCTCTGCATGTGCACCCCGGCCGGGCAGGACGAGTTCTTCCTGCGAATCGGAGACCGGGTGGACGGCCCGACGGCACCGGCGCCGGAGCTCGACGCCGCGGGGCAGGACGAGCGGAGGGCGCGTGCCGGCCAGTTGGCGGCCGAGTACCGGACCGAGTTGTTGACGCCCTGACGGTTTCTCCGGGTCGGTACAGGGCCGGCAGGGTGGGATCGCGGCAGCATCCCGCGTCCGTCGGTCAGCCGGCGGCAGGATCCCCCGGCCGTACCCGGCCGACGTCCGCGCCGGTCAGGCGGTGATGCCGGCGTAGGCCAGGGTCAGCGGGTCCGGTTGGCCGTCCCACGTACCGGTCAGGGCCGGACCGGCCGGCCGGTCGCCGCCATCGGGGCGACGGACGACGATGAGCCGCACCTGACCCGACCCGATCAGGGTGACGTCGTCTCCGTCCGTCACCTCGGTGCGGGTCCCACCGGCTGCGGTGGGGACGTCGGCACTCCGGGTGCCGCTGCCCGCGACGACCATGCTGGGATCGCGCCGTTCGAGCCGGCCGTCGATCTCCATGAACTCCTCCGCCTGCCCGCCTCCGGTGCGCAGCGCGCTCGCCAGCGTCGCGACGTAGACCGGATCCCCGCACCCGTCGTACACCCAGCGCCGGCCGAGG
Organism: Micromonospora sp. NPDC049529; assembly: GCF_055586685.1. Classification (NCBI taxonomy): domain Bacteria; kingdom Bacillati; phylum Actinomycetota; class Actinomycetes; order Micromonosporales; family Micromonosporaceae; genus Micromonospora; species Micromonospora sp. NPDC049529. Next base: position 3,399 of record NZ_JBVJHT010000024.1, on the reverse strand, counting down.
ACCGAATGCTCGGCGGTACCGATCAACCAGCGCTCGCCGCCGTCCAGCGGCGCGCCGCGGTAGGTGAGCGGAACCTGGTGTACGGGCGAGTCACCGGCGCGGACGAGGAACGTCTCCACCCCGACCTCGCCCGCGGGATCGTCGAAGCGGTAGGCCGCCACCCGGACGATCTCGGCACCCGCCGACCCCCGGTACCACCGGCGACCGGGCAGCCACGTCGCCAGGAGTTCGAGTTTCGTGGGGTGCAGGACGGCTCGGTGCAGCAATGCCATGATCCAGATGGTATCGGCCGGGTCGGGTCCCGGCTTCGTCACCGTGCCGGTCCGACCGGCGACAGGGCGGGCCCTGTATGGTGCAGCAATTCGTCCCGGTCCGGTGACCTGGGAACTTGCGGGCCGCTGGCAGTGCCGACCAGAGGAGAGTGCTGCGGGTGGGTGCGCGTTTCGAGGAACTCGACTGGCGCGAGACGGAGATCGGCGCGATCAGTCTGCGGCGCCGGTTCGACCCGTCGCTGCGGGTGGAGGTGTACGAGGTCAAGCTCGACGACGAGTTCCTCATGTCCAGCCTGTTCACCGTGGCCGAGGTCGAACTCGCCCGGCTCGGCCTGGCCGAACTGTCCGGCGACGACCTCGACGTGATCGTCGGTGGCCTCGGGCTCGGCTACACCGCGCGGGCGGCGCTGGAGGATCGACGGGTGCGCTCGCTGACCGTGGTGGAGGCGCTCGGCGCGGTCATCGGCTGGCACCGGGACGCCCTGCTGCCGTACGCCGCCGAGCTGACCTCGGATCCCCGGACCCGAATGGTGCACGGGGACTTCTTCGCCCTGGCCGCGAGTGACGGCGGGTTCGACGTCGACGCGCCCGGTCGCCGGTTCGACGCCGTCCTGCTGGACATCGACCATTCGCCACGTCAGGTCCTGCACCCCGGCAACGCCGCCTTCTACACCGCCGACGGGCTGCGGCGGCTTGCCGGGCGGCTGCGGCCGGGGGGTGTGTTCGGGCTCTGGTCGAACGATCCGCCCGACGAGGATTTCACCGCCGTGCTCGACGAGGTGTTCGCCACGACGAAGGCGCACGTGGTCAGTTTTCCCAATCCGTTGCAGGGACGACTGTCCACCAACACCGTTTACGTTTCCCGGCTGGCATAACCCGCTCATGCCGATACCGGGCCGTCGCGGATAGGCGGCCGTGGCCGGTAATTTCCATCTCTGCCATCAGTTGTCACGACGAATCGCCATACCCTGACGATCATCCGTCGAATGGTATGGACAAAATTGCATCTGTGATTTTCTCCCGACCCTGAGTAATCTCATCGTGATTGGTCATCATCGATCCATCGTCGTGGGCGAGTGGACGACGGGTGACGATCGGAGGGGAGGGGAGAATGAATCTCCCGAAAAGATCACTTCTAGTGGGCGCCGCCGCGATGCTGCTACTGACAGCCGCCGCGCCGGCCGTGGCGGCACAGCCGGAAGGCACGATTCGCAGTGCGGGTGGTGCCACGGCTGTCGCCGACAGCTACATCGTGGTGTTCAAGGACAGTTCGGTGAGCCGGACCCAGGTCGGCGCCACCGCCGGAGCGCTGGCGGGTAAGCACGGCGGGACGGTCGCCCGGACCTACTCCGCCGCGCTGCGCGGCTTCGAGATCACCGTCGGTGCCAAGGCCGCGGCCCGGATCGCGGCACACCCCGACGTCGCGTACGTCGAGCAGAACCACACCGTACGGATCTCCGGCACCCAACCGAACCCACCGTCCTGGGGCCTGGACCGGGTCGACCAGCGCAATCTGCCGCTGGACAGCTCGTACACCTACCCGAACACCGCGACAAACGTGCACGCGTACATCATCGACACGGGCATCCTGTTCGGTCACAACGACTTCGGTGGCCGGGCCGTCACCGGCTACGACGCCGTCGACGGCGGGTCGGCCGACGACTGCAACGGCCACGGTACGCACGTCGCCGGCACCGTCGGCGGCACCGCGTACGGCATCGCCAAGGGCGTCCGGCTGGTCGGCGTACGAGTGCTGAACTGCTCCGGCAGCGGCACCAACGCCGGTGTGATCGGTGGCGTCGACTGGGTGACCGCGAACGCGGTCAAGCCGGCCGTGGCGAACATGAGCCTCGGTGGCGGCGCCAACGCCTCGCTCGACACGGCGGTCCGCAACTCGATCAACTCGGGTGTGACCTACGGTCTCGCCGCGGGCAACGACAACGGCGGCAACGCCTGCAACACCTCGCCGGCCCGGACCGCGGAGGCGATCACGGTCGGCTCGACCACGAACACCGACGCCCGGTCATCCTTCTCCAACATCGGCACCTGCCTGGACATCTTCGCCCCGGGCTCGTCGATCACGTCGGCCTGGTACACCAGCAACACCGCGACCAACACCATCAGCGGCACGTCGATGGCCACCCCGCACGTGGTCGGCGCCGCCGCCCTGGTCGCCTCCGCCAACCCCACCTGGACCCCGCAGCAGGTCCGGGACTACCTGGTCAACAACGCCACCAACAACGTGGTGACCAACCCGGGCACCGGGTCCCCGAACAAGCTGCTCTACGTGGTCAACGACGGCACCCCGCCGGCGAACGACTTCTCGGTCGGGGTCTCGCCGACGGCCGGCTCGACCGCGCCGGGCGGCTCGGTCAGCGCCACCGTCAGCACCGCGACCACCAGCGGCTCGGCCCAGTCGGTGAGCCTCTCGGCGAGCGGCCTGCCGGCGGGCGCCACCGCGTCGTTCAGCCCGGCCACGGTCACCTCGGGCGGCTCGTCCGCGCTGACCATCGCCACCTCGGCGAGCACGCCGTCCGGCACCTACAGCGTCAGTGTCATCGGCACCGGCACCGCCGGTACGCGCAGCGCCACGTACTCGCTGACGGTGACCGGCTCGGGTGGCGGCGGCTGTTCGGGCACCAACGGCACCGATGTGGCGATCCCGGACAGCAACACGGCGGTGAGCAGCAGCATCGTCATCGCCGGCTGTGACCGGAACGCCTCCTCGGCGTCGACGGTGGCGGTCAACATCGTGCACACCTTCCGGGGCGACCTGATCATCGACCTGGTGGCCCCGGACGGTACGGCGTACCGGCTGAAGAGCCAGAGCTTCTTCGACGGCGCCGACAACGTCGACACCACCTACACCACGAACCTCTCCAGCGAGGCGGCGAACGGCACCTGGTCGCTCCGGGTCCGGGACGTCTTCGCCGGTGACACCGGCTACATCAACACCTGGACCCTCACCCTCTGACCGACGGCGAAGATGGCCCCCTCCCGGTGACGGGAGGGGGCCATCTTCCGTTGACGCCTCAGTGGGTGTCGACGATCATGCCGGCGGCGATGGTGCGGTTGGTGGTTTCGTCGATGAGGATGAAGCCGCCGGTGGTGCGGTTGCGGCGGTATT
>NZ_JBVJHT010000023.1:108277-121389 GCF_055586685.1 Micromonospora sp. NPDC049529 | reverse complement strand
GTCCCCCCCCCCCCCCCTTCCCTCCTGTGGCTCCCCCCCTCGGGGACATGCTCTCCCGGGGGGGCCCCGCGCGGGAGACACCCCCCCCCCCCTCCCCCCCCCCCCCCCCCCCCGCGTCATCGGGTACGGGAACAGCGGTCAGCTGGCCGTGGCGACCGGGACGGACGTGGCCCCGATCTCCTCGTGCACCGGTTGTCCGGGGTCCGGCCGCACGTCGATCGGGCGATCGCCGAGGTCGCCACAGCAGTGGTCCGTCGAGCAGGTACGGTCGCCCGTCGAGGTCGACACCGCGTCAGCATGATGCGGGCGGGATGCTCTGCTCGTACTGGAAGACGTTGTGCGGGTCGTACTTCGCCTTGATCCGGCGCAGCCGGTCGACGTTGGACCCCCAGTAGGCGGTCTCCCAGTCGGCCATGCCGATGTTCGGCACGTTGACGTAGGCGCCGTTCACGTAGGGCCGCAGCGCCTGGCTGAACTCGGCGATCCAGGCCTGGGCGATCGGGGTGGTGGCGTCGCCGGTGTCCGGCTCCCCACGAGTGCCCCATCCGGCGCCCGGCTCGGAGTAGAAGAGCGCGTCGCGATGCGGGAACGCCGAGCCACCGGGGGGCTGGCTCGTCTGGGCCCCTGTGCCGAACGCCTGGGTGAAGAAGTTGCTGTCCTCCGAGGGGGCGTTCTCCATGAACGTCCGGATCAGGCTGATCGCCTCGCTCGGGAACGGCTCGCTGGTGAACTGCGAGAAGAACTTCCAGTTCGCGGGCTCGTCCTCGGTCGGTACCTGGAATCCGGCGTAGGTGTCGCCCCAGCCCCCGGTCTGCACCGTGACCTGCGGGTCGCCGACCGAGAGGACCGATCCCAGCAGTTCCCTCGCCTCCGCCTCCGAGCCGTCCACGAGAACCCCGAACAGCAGGATCTGCGACTTGTGGATCTCGAGTTGGGTCCCGAGCCGGTGGTCGGCGAACGGCGCGCTGCGCTGCCAGCTGTCGAAGACCCCGTGCAGGTCGTCGAGTCCCTCCCAGCTCGCCTGCAGGTACGCGACGCTCCTCAGTGGTGTCACCCGGTAGGTGAGCGAGGTGACGATCCCGAAGTTGCCGTTTCCCGCCCCGCGCAGCGCCCAGAGCAGGTCCGGGTGACTGTTCAGGTCCACCTCGATCGCCCTCGCACCGTCGGCACCCGACGCGACGACGATCTCCGCCCCGATCAGGTTGTCGCAGGCCATGCCGAGATAGCGGGTGAGGAAGCCGAAGCCACCGCCGAGGGTCGCGCCGGACAGCCCCACGCTTCCCTCCGTTCCGGTCGTCACCGCGAGGTCCTGCTCCCCGAGCGTGGTCACCGCCTCCAACTGGTTGAGCCCGGCGCCGACCGTCGCGGTGCGCGTGGCGGTGTCGATCCGCGCGGACTTCAGCTCGCTGACGTCGATCACGATGCCGTTGTCCACGTTCGACCAGCCCTCAAGGCTGTGGCGGCCACTGCGCACCCGCAGCGCGACGTCGTTCTGCCGCGCCCACGCGAGGGCGTTGACCACGTCCCGGGTTTCCTGGGCGAAGACGATGACCAGCGGATAACGAACGAAGAGTTCGTCCCAGCCGAGGCTGGCACTCGCGTACCCCGGGTCCTGGGGACGGACGATGCGGCCGGTCAGCGTCGCCGGCGAGCTTCCCCCGCCGGAGGACCAACCCGGGCCGTCGTCCGCCATGGCCGGGGTGCCGCCGGCGACAATGCCGGGGAACACGACCGCGCCGGCGCCAACGGCCGCCGTCGCCTTGAGTAGTTCGCGCCGAGACAGGTCGTGCATGGTTCCAAATCCTCTCGACCGGGTTACGCCACCATCCGACTCGGCGAGCTCTTGCCCTCCGACTGGCGCCCGACTCAAGGTAATACGGGGGCCTTCTTCCGGGACATGAGACTTTGTCCAGAAACCCGGTTGGGTGACGTTGACGCTTCGGTTGCGCCGCAGAGCGGATACCGGTGCCGCGCGACCTGGTACGTTCCCGCCGGTGCCGTCGACCCGAACGGCCCGGGAACCAAGGCGTCCCGCCGTCGTACGAACGCGCGTGCGGCGGGTGGACCCTCTCGGGACCCATCCGCCGCACGGGCGCGGGGCGCAGGCCCTACACCGCGTACACCTCAAGTTCGTTCACCCGTACGAAGCCCGTCTGGTGGCTCGGGCCGCTCCGACCGAGAACCCGAACGAGCCGCGTCGTCCTGGCCGAGAAGTTCACGGTGACCGCGAGCTGCGTGTTACCCGTCACCGAGCCGACCGTCACGAAGCCGACGCCGTTCCACACCTGCACGTCGAAGTCCCGGATCGGGTAGCCCTCGCTGGTCAGGACGACCACCCGCCGGATCGTCTTCTCGACACCGAGATCCGCCTGGACCCACTCCGGGATTCCCGGTGGCCAGGTGCCCGCGGTGTTGGCCCAGCTGTACGGGGCACCCATCCGGGTGTCCCGGTTGCAGTCGGTCACCCGCGACGGCGAGTAGTTGGGGTAGACGCTCGACGCGGACGCGGTCGTGCCGCAGGCGAGGTTCTCGTTGCCGGTGCCGCCGTCGCATCGCGGGTGCCCGGCGCCCGACCGGGGCGCTCCTGACACGTGAGCACGTCCCGCCACCGACCCCGTCCCATTCGGGGAGGCATCCGCTAACGCGCGTCGCGCAGCTGGAGTATGTATGTCGCGGTCAGCGCGACGACCCGGTCGTCGTCGTGTGACAGGTCGGCGAGGGCACGTGACGCCGTAACCCCCGGGATGTCCGCGAGCGCCTGGGTCAGCCGTCGACGTGCGGCCGACTCGACGCTGTCGTCGCCGAGGCGGTCGACGAGCCCGGCGGCGATCCGGTCCGCCAACGCGGGATCGCTCGCCAGCGCGCTCAGCGCATCGGCCGCGTCGACGTCGTTGACCTCCCCGACGACCATGTCCACGAGGGTCGGGACCGCGTCGGCCACCCCACGTGCCCCGAGCGCCAGGGCCGCGTACCGGCGGACCACGATGTCGGGGTTCCCGAGAGCGGCCCGCAACAGTGCGGTCGCCGTACCGGTGGGGATCTCGGCGATGGACTGGACGGCACGTTTGCGCACCTCGGCCGCTGGTGCGCCGAGGCCCTGCGCGAGCAGCGCCGATCCCGCATCGCCCGACTGCGCCAGAGCCCATCGCAGGGCTCCGGCGACGTGCGGGTCCGCCTCGTTCAACGCCGCCTCGACCAGCGCCTCCACCGGCACCGAGACCTCCTCGACCGAGGACAGGGCGGCGCGCTGGCGCTTCCCGGCGCTCTCCGACCCCAGCGCGTGGAGCAGCGCGACGATCTGGAGGACGTCCTCCCAGCCGACGGGTTCGGCGGCATCGATCCGACGGAGCCGGGTGAGCAGCTCGGTCTCGGCCGCGATGCGTTCCCGCGTCTGACGGATAAGGTCGTCGACGAGCTGTGCGGGCGTGAAGCCGGGATCATCGAGCGCACGCCCGACGTCACGCAGCGACAGCCCCAGTGACCGCAGGCTCTCGATGTGGAAGATCCGACGGATGTCCTCACCGGAGTACTCCCGATAGCCGGCGTCGGTACGACCCGTCGGCCGTACCAGGCCGAGCGAGTCGTAGTGCCGGAGCATGCGGGCGCTGACCCCGGAGCGTCGTGCCACATCACCGATCAACACTGCCGGTCACCCCTCCTCGTCGGTCCTGCCGAGAGCCACGACGCGCTTCGCCTCCTCGATCGCGAACTCGAATCCGGCATCCGGGTCGCGCAACAGCCGTTCCGTGGCGATCCCGTGCTGACGTACCCCGGGGTCGGGATCCGTCATCGCGGCGCGCAGGTGCGGCATGATCACCTCACCGAGCGCGATCATCGCCCGGCTGAGGCTCAACCGCGTCTGACGCTCGCCACGCCCGAGCTGTGTCGCCAACACCGCGGCCAGCTCAGGCTCCTCACCCTCGGGCACCAGGACGACCGCCGCCCGCCACGCGCTGCGCGCCACCTCGTCGTCGGCGTCGGTCAGCAGTGCCCGGGTGATCGCCGGCCACGCCCGCCGGTCCCCGATCTTGGACAGCGTGTGCAACGCCTGGCTCCGTGCCTGCGCCCGGTCCGAGCGGAGTTCGTCCAACAGCTTGGGAACCGTCAGTGCCGCTGGCTGGCGGGTGAGTGCCCAGGTGAGCATTTCGCGTACGTAGAACTCGGGCTCGATCGCGCATCGTTCGACGAGCGCGTCGACGAACCTCGGGTCGGGGGTGGTGCCGACAGCCAGCGCCGTACGCAGCCGCACCGACGAACTGTCGCTCGCCAGCCCCCGCAGAGCTCGAACCGTATCCGGGTCCTGTTCCGGCATGGCCATCGGGACCACCTCCCTGACACAGTGAAGACCTTGTCACTGTGTCAAGGTCAAGCGGGCCTCGGCCGCGGCCGGCGGGAACCGCATCGTCGTTCTCGTCGTCTGACCGGCATGACGACACGGACATCCCGTTTGGGCCTGGCGGTAGCCGCACCCGCGCTGCTCCTGCTGACCGCCTGCGGCCCCCAGTCGAGCGTCGGAAGCCCGCCTCCGGCGGATGCCGGGTCCCCCGACGCCGACACCCTCCTGCTGCGGATCGACCACACCGGCGGCTTCGTGCCGGTCGAGACGATCCCGAGCCGTCTACCGGTGGTGTCGATCTACGGCGACGGTCGGGTGATCACCCAGGGGCCGACGACGCTCGTCTATCCGGGCCCCGCGCTACCCAACCTGCTCCAGACGGTGATCCCGGCCGACGCCGTGCAGACGCTGCTCAAGAAGGCACAGGACGCGGGGGTCGGCACCGCGACGGACCTCGGCCAGCCGCCGGTCGCCGACGTACAGAACACCCGGTTCACGCTGGTCACCCCCGAGGGCACCAGGACGCTGGAGGTCCTGGCGCTCGGGATGGAGGACGTCGGCGGCCTGAGCGACGCGCAGAAGGCGGCCCGCAAGAAGCTCTCCGACCTGGTCAGCGAGTTGAGCGACGTGCGTACCACGCTCGGTGCCGACAGGGTCGCGGAGCCGGAGCCCTACTCGCCGGTGACGATCGCGGCGATCACGAGGCCGCACGTGGCGCAGCCCGACCCGTCGCTGCCGACCCAGCCCGCCGTGGCCTGGCCGGGGCCGGCCGTTCCGGGCGACAAGCTCAGCCCCACCGTCGACCTCGGCTGCGTGGTGGCCACCGGCGACGAGGCGAGCAAGGTGGTCGACGCGGCCCAGAAGGCCAACGCCGACACCCCGTGGGAGTCGGCCGGCAAACAGTGGAGGATCGTCTTCCGGCCGCTGCTGCCCGAGGAGACCGGCTGCGCCGACCTGGCCGAGCAGAGCTAGTGCCCCGACCGCGGCCGGTGCGACACGTACCGGCCGCGGTCATCCCGTTTCCCGCGCCCCTGTTCCGCCGGACCGACCGGACCGGCGCGAGCGCCGCCACAGCAGCAGCGCCGCGACCACGACGACCAGCGCACCGCCCGCGACGCCGACGACCCGGACGGCGGCGGCGGCGCGCCCACGGCGGGCTCCGTCCGGGGCCACCGCGCCGCTGAGGACCCAGTCGTGGGAGTCCGTTGCCGAGTCGTACACCGCGTGCTGGCCGCCGGGGCCGCTGGCCACCGCGCGGTACGCGGGATTGAGGTCGGTCAGCATGCGTACCGTGACCGTAGCCGTGCCGACCGGTCCCGGGCACGTGTAGTCGACGGTCGCGCCGGTCCTGGCCAGGGCTCTCGGCGGTTCGACAGTGCCGGCGCACTGTCGTCCGCCGTCCGCGACCGTCATCCGCTTGAGCAGGTAGGCCACGAGTTGTGCGGATGACGCGATCAGCGCCGGGTCGGTGCTGCGGTAGTCCACCGCGCCGTCGAGCAGGACGCGGTCGGCCGGCAGCAGGCCGAGCGAGATCCCGAGCAGGGTCAGGTCGTCGGGGCCGCCGACGCGCCAGCGTACGTGCACGACCTCGGGTCGGTGCTCGTCGAGCGTGATGGCCACGATCTGCGGATCGCCGAACGGGTGCGCCTGCGCCGGGACCGGTACGGCGGTGACGAACGCGGCGATCGCCAACGCCGTCAGCGCGAGGGCTCGCGCCGCCGCACGGCGGCGACAACGTCCGGGTGAGGACAAGGAGGTGCTCCGGATATCTCAACAGCAAAAGTGGATCATCCCCGACTCTGCCGAACACGAGGAAACGCACAGGTCCGGACCGGCGATCAGCAGTGAACAGCGGTATGAACACTGGTCGGCGAGGACACCGACGACCAGGTTCCCGGCGGTCAGCTCATGTCGACGGCGTACGCCTCTTCGCGTACGTCGGCGTCAGGGTGACGGCGTAGCCCGATCAGCAGATCCCGCCACGGTGCCTTCCACCCGAAGCCGGCGCCGTGCCGGACCAGTGCCACCGCGAACAGCCCACCGGCGAGGTCGCCGCGCTGCGCCAGTCGGGCGACGGTGCCGGTGAGGACTGCCGGGTCGGGCCGCTCGTGGAGGCCCCGCAGCTGGGCGTCGACGTGCGCGGCCGTGCGGCTGGCGAGGACGGGCCGGCCCGCGCACAGTCCGGCGATCTCGTCCAGATTGTCCAACCGGCCGAGGTCGAGCAGCAGTCCGGTGGCCGTGCCGACGAAGGCGGGACGGCCGGCGAGCCACCGTGCCGAATCGACCAGTGCGGTGCGGTCGGCACTGGCCGGCCGGCTCTGGGAGCGGACGACCGCACCGCGGGCGAGAAGGTCGACGCGACGTCGGGCCGGACGGTCCGCGACCGGATCGCCCGGATGATCGTCTTGCGCGTCGTGGGCCACCAGCCGGGCCAGCGCGGCACCGAACACCGGGTCTCCGCCGGCCCTCAGCAGGTCGGCGACCTCGATCTGCACCATCGTCTCACCGAGGTCGGTCAGCCGGTCCACCACCAGCTCGGTGACCCCGTCCAGCCACGGCCACCACTGCCCGAGCTGGCCGAACGCCGAACGCCGGACCTCCCGGTCGTCGGCACGGCAGGCCTGCACGATCAGCGCGCCGTAGCGCGGACGGTGCCGTTCCGGAATCGTGTACGGGTACACGCTCAGCACCGCACGTCGCTCCTCCCGGCTGCCGTCGACCGCCCTACGCAGGATCGTCCAGCTCGCCTCGGTTCGCAGCCGCTGCCGGGCGGCGGAGACGATCGCCGCGCGCACGTCGCGGTGCGCGTCGGTGTTCGTGTACGCGTCGAGCAGCGTCGCCATCACCCGGGGCGGCCCGTACCGTGCCAGCAGTCGGGCCGCCTCCTTCCGACTCGTGATCTTCGCGGCACCGGTCACCACCTCGCCGAGCGCGTCGACCAGCCGGGACGGCGGGACGTACCGGGCGGCCCGGGCGGCCGCGTACAGGGCGACCCGCGCGCGGTCGCTGTCGGCGTACCGGAGCAGCACCGGCAACGCCTCGTCCGGCCGGTCGGTCCGGACCAGGGCGCCCAGCGCCGTCTCGGCGATCACCACTTCCGGGGAGTCGAGGTGACGCAGCACCAGTTCGCGGCCGGCGCCGGGGACACGGGCGGCGGTCCGGATCGCACTCGCGCGCTGCCAGACCGGCTGCCGGGTGTCGGTGACGATCAGCTCCTGTAGGTCCACGAAGCGGGCCTGCTGGCGGGGCAGCCAGCGCTCGGCGTGCAGCGCCCAGCCGGGCACCCACCCCGTCCCCGCCTCCACGAACCGGCCGCGCGGGCGGCGGTCCAGGGCCCGGTCGAGCAGGTCGGTGCGGGAGGAGCAGATCGTCGCCCACACCTCGTGGATCGTCACCGCCGACGCGTCGGTTTCGAGCACCTCGGCGACCCGGTCCGAACGCGTACGCGGGTCGTCGAGCCAGAGCCGGATCGCCGTCCGGCCGACCGAGGGCAGCGTACGCGGGCCGATCGCCCGACGCAGCAGGTCCTGGAGCTGCGGCAGCCGCCGGGCGCGCTGGCCCAGCGCGTGGGTGAGCGCGAAGAGCGGACCGTACCGGCCCCGGGCGATGCCGGCCTCCACCCAGCCGCGCAGCCGCTCGAAGACCATGGTCTCCTGTCCCCGGCGCAGCGTCGTGTCGAAGCGGCGCAGAACCGGCACGCTCGCACCGGTACTGACCAGGTCGATCGTGAGCAGCGCCCACTCGCGCAGTTCCGGCACGGCGACGTGGTGCTGGAGGACGTCGGCGGCGAGGGTGCTCAACGCCGACGTGGTGGCGGCGGACGCGTCACGGGCGTCGACGGCGTCGGTGGTCAGCTGGGTGAGCCCGGTCGCCGTGTCCACGGTGAGCAGTGGTGCCACCCTCGCCAACGCGGTGAGCGCGGCTGCGCGTACCGGATCCTGCTCGTTGCGCAGCCGGCCCAGCCGGTGGATCACCTCGGCCACCGCGCGCGGGTCGCGGGAGCGACGGGCGGCGCCCACCAACAACGCGTAGCCCCGCGCCCGCTCGTCGGCGTCGCCCGAGCGCAGCGCGACGTCCAGCGCGGCGGACGCGTCCGGCCAGGCCAGGTACGCACTCCAGGTGCATACCTCGGACTCCCGCTCGCGGGTCCGCGCCAGGCCGAGCACCCGGGTCGCCTCGCGGATCCGGGCCGCGGCCGGCAGCGCCTCCATGATCTCGGCAGCCGGAATCAGCATCGTCGTGTCGGCCTCGGCCAGCGCCCGCTGGTACAGCTCCCCGCGTCGGGACGGCGCGACGGCGGCGAGCAGCGCCGCCAGCGCCCGGCTCCGTTCACGGAACCGGCCGGCCAGCGGCGCCAGCTCGTCGGTGGGCAGCGCCGCGAGGCGGCGCAGCAGGGCCGGTGGCACCGTGGTCCGGTGCAGCCAGGTCGCGCGGCCCGGCGTGGTGAGCAGGCGGGCGACGCGACTCGGGTCGTGTGCCGCGAGCATTCCGTACGCGACGAGCGGGCCGGGCAGCGACTCCTCGGACGCGTACCGTTCGAGCAGGTCGAGTGCCTGTGCCGGGTCACACCGCAGCACCGCACCGGCGGCACCGCCCCAGATCCTCGGGCGCAGCTCGGGCGGGGCCGTGGCAAGCCGCTCGCGGACCCGGTCCATCAGTGGACCGGGGTGCCGCCGGACCAGCCGCTCAAGGTTGAGCGCGTGCTCCAGTTCGGGCAGCAGTGCCCGTACCGTCTCGGTGCCGCAGGCCGGCAGCAGCGCGGCGGCCTCCTCGTCGCCGAGCCGGAGACGGACATCGGTGATCAGCGCGTCGGCGACAGCCGGCGCACACCTACGACGCAGCGTCCGGTAGACAATGCGCCGTTCGACCGCCGGCCGGTCGGCGACGTCGCCGACCGGGATGCCGGCACGGAGCGCGCCGGTGAGCGCGGCGCCCCTGATCGACGGCTGTGGGTCGTGTGCGGCGACGGCGACGGCGTCACTGTCCCTTGTCACCAACGCGGCGACCAGGGCGAGATGGCGCTCGTAGGGCCCCTGCTCGCGCAGGTCGGCGCAGACCCGGGCCCGGTCGGGCGCGGTGCGCGCCCATTGCGCGAGGCGGTTCATCCGGTCGCGGTACGGCAGCGGATCGAGCGAGGTCAGCAGAGTACGAGTGGCGGCGAGCACGGCGATCATTGTGCCCCCGAGGACACCGGGACGAGATCGATTATCGCTCCGCCCCCGATACGTAACCGGCTTGCGGTGTCCGCCCCCCTCGGTAGGGTGAGCGGACAGTCGAGGGCGATGACCAGCGTCGACGTCTCCGTCCGGTCGCTGGAGGGAAGATGCGCACCAGCGAGCAGATCTATCACCGGGTCCGGTGGGATCCACGGTTCGACCCGGCCCGCTTCGTGTTCGGGGTCAACCAGCACGGCACCGCACCGAAACGCGTACCGCTGTCGGCCTTCGTACCCGGTGGCGACATTCCCTGGCACCGGGTGCTGTTCGTCGAGGCCGACGGCGAGGTGGTCTGGGACCGTGCCACGGGTCTGGATCGGGTCGACGCCTCGGGCGCCGGTCGGGTACGCGAACCGCGTCACCTCCGGGCACCGTTCTTCGCCGCGCGGCAGCCGTACGCCTGGGACGCCGTGGCCGACCGATGGCGCCCGGTGTCCGGTGCGGCCAACCCGGTCCCGGCCCCGCCGGCAACCCTGCGGGTGCTGACCTGGAACACGCTGTGGGACCGGTTCGACAGTGATCGGATCGACACTGCCCGACGCCGGCCGCTGCTGCTCGCCGCCCTGCGCGAGGCCGACGCGGACGTCATCGCGCTCCAGGAGGTCGAGGCCGAACTGGCGGCCCTGCTGTCCCGGGCCGACTGGGTCCGGGCCCGTTACACCCTGAGCACCGACCCGGCCGGGACCGACCTCGTCGACAGTGGACTGCTGCTGCTCAGCCGGCTCACCGTGCGGGAGGCGGGACACCACGTCCTCGGGCCGCACAAGGCGGTCGCCGCCATCACGGTGCAGACCGCGGCCGGTCCGCTGGTGGTGGCCGCCACCCACCTGAGCAGCGATCGCTCGGACAACGGCCCCGCGCGGCGGCGGGCCGAACTGGGCCGGCTCGGCGAGGGGTTGGCCGGCGTACCGGGCGACCTGGTCCTGCTCGGCGACTTCAACGACGGCCGGTCCGGTCGGGAGGGGCCGGCGGGCGTACTCGGGCTGCGCGACGCCTGGACGGAGGCGCACGGACCCGACGACGCGACACCCACGTTCGACCCGGTCGGCAACCCGCTGGCGGCGGTCTCCGCACTCTCCGGCCGCGCCGCCCGACTGGACCGGGTCCTGCTGAGCCCCGGCCCCGCCGTCACCGGGGCCCGACTGCGGGGCGACCGACCCGACCCGGACGGCCGGTACGCCTCCGACCACTACGCCGTGCAGGTGGACCTGAGGCCGGGCGGGACCGCAACCGGACCCGTCGGCGTCGTCGACCTCCCACCGACGGCCCGTACCGCCGTGGCGTGGCTGCCTCCCCGGGAACTCCGGCCCGTCATCGAGGACATCCGCCGCGAGCACGATCCGCAGTTCGACCGTTGGCCGCCGCACGTCAACCTGCTCTTCGGGTTCGTACCCGAGTCCGCGTTCGAACAGGCGATCCCCCTGCTCGCCTCGGCCGCTGCGCAGACGCCGGTGTTCACCGCCCGGCTGGCCGGGGTACGCACCTTCGCCCACCAGACGGGTACGACGGTCTGTCTCGACCCGGCGGCGGACGACCCGGCACCCTGGCGGACCCTGCGCCACGCGCTGGAACGCCGGTTTCCCCGCTGCCGGGGTCGCCTCGACGGCTTCACCCCGCACCTGACCCTGGGACGCTCCCCCGTCACCGGCCGGGTCGCCGACGGCGGCGGATCAGCGAGCGCGAGGCGGATCACCGACGGCGGGGCATCACCGAGGGCGGGGCGGATCGCCGACGGCGGTGGGTCACCGACCGGCGACGCGGTGACCCGGCTCATCGCGGGCCGGGCGGCCCGGCTGGCGGGCCGGACGGCCCGGGTCGGGGAACTGGTCCTGCTCTCCCGCCGGGGCGACGAACCGATGCGGCCCCGAGCCACCATCGCCCTGGGCACGGGCGAGGTCCGGTGGCTGCCCGAGCCGGGGCCCGATGCGCCGGCCGAGGACGATCCGACGCCGGTGGGGGCGGTCGTCGCCCGCGTCTCGGCGACGCTCCGGGAACGGTACGCGGGCGTCGTGCACGTCGTCGGCTCGCGCGCGATGGGCGGCGCGCTGGCCGGAGCCGACCTCGACCTGGTGGCGGCACTGCCCGGCACCGTCGACATCGCGGACGTACGGGCCCGGCTGACCGCCGCCGTCGCGAACCTCACCGGGGTACGCCTGGTGACCGGTGCCAGGGTGCCGGGGCTGCGGTTGCGCGTGGGCGAACTGGACGTCGACCTGAGCGTGGTGGGTACCGGCGCACTCGCCCCCGGTGACGCGGTCGACCGGCGGGCCGAACTGGGCGAGGCGGCCGCCGTGGCGATGAGCGCCGTCAGTGACGCGGCGGCGGTGCGCGCGGCAACGGAGGAGGTGCGTCCCGGGTTCACCCGGTTGGCCCGCCGGGTCAAGGCGTGGGCGCGGGCGCGGGGGCTGGACTCGGCGCCGTTCGGCGGGCTTCCCGGCCTGGCCTGGACGGTGCTGGCGGCCCGTACGGCACTGGCCGAACCGGACCTGTCCCGGGTAGCGCCGACGATCCCCGGCACCTCCCCCGCCACCGCTGACGGACCAATCGCCGACGCCCTGCTCCGGCGGTTCTTCGAGACCTGGGCGGCTTGGGACTGGCGGGAACCGGTGGAACTCACCCCGACCGGGGCGCGCGTACGGGCGGCGGCGGTCTCCGTGCTGACCCCCACCGCACCGGTCCGTCTCTGCACCGAGCAGGTGGGTCCCGGTTTCCGGGACCTGCTCACCGAGGAGTTGTACCGCGCCTGGGAGCTGCTCGACACGGCGTCGCGCGACGGCGGGGAATTCTGGCCGGAGTTGCTGTCACCGCCGGCGTTGCACCGTCGGCACGCCGCCTGGGCGGTGCTGAGCGTGCTGCCGGTCGGGGGCGAGGAGTTCGCCACGACCGTCGGACGGGTACGGGGCCGGGTCCGGGCGCTGCTCACCGCGTTGGAGGAGAACGGGGTGGTCGACGTACGGGCGTGGCCCCGTCCGTTCGAGTCCGGTCCGGCCACGGCCCGGTACGCGATCGGACTCGGCCGCACCCCACCGGACGCCGACGAACTCGCCACGGTCACCGGGGCGTGGTGCAGGGGCCTACCCGGTGCCGAGGTCGCCTGGGCCGAGGGCGGTGCCGTCCCGACACCACGTTGAGCGTTCCCGGACGCTTGCCGGCCCCGGCAGCCTGGACGGCGCCCGGAGGCGGAACGCCGAGAGTGGACCGGTCAGGGGATGTTGAGCAGGCTCGGGGTGAAGCTGCCGTCGCCGTTGGAGTAGGCCAGCGGCACCCGGGCCCAGCCGACGCCACCCATCGCGGCGAGGTCGCTGAGGTCGTCGCCGTCGAAGTCCCCGGCGACGACCCGGGCCCCCGATGTGGCGGCGTAGCCGGGGAAGGTGGGGTACGAGGTGCTGACCACCGAGAATCCGCCCGCGCCGTCGGAGAAGGCGACCGGTGTGGACGTCCAGCCCGACGCACCGGCGACCACCAGGTCGGCCCGCGGGCCGGCGTCGACGGTGCCGGCGAGCAGCTTCGCCCCACCGGTCTGCGCGAGCCCCGGGAAGCTCGCGACGGGCTGGGTGACG